>NZ_CP139781.1:1907142-2542857 GCF_019679435.2 Actomonas aquatica | reverse complement strand
TATGGTAAAGCGAGTCTGCAGCACAGTCGCCGCATTGCCGAAGTGTTCCCTGCGCCGCAGGTCGACCTCTATGGTTCGACCGAAGCGGGCTATCTTTTCGTGGGGGACGCTTTTGCCGACAACTCCCAGGTGATCGACGCCAACGCCTTCGTGGAGTTGGTGCCCTACCGGGGGCTCGACGAAGTGTTTCAGATCATCGTCACCACTCGAGGCCGCGAAGCCATGCCGCTGCTGCGTTACCACACCGGCGATATCGTGCAGCGTTTTCCGCAAGGTTACCGTCTGCTCGGTCGCGAGGGCGGGCTGCATTTCCGGGCCGATGGTTCGCTGGTTTCGCCGACGGATATCGATCAGGTCCTGCCGGAGGACTTCAAGTGCTGGCACTACTCGCTGGTGCAGGCCAAGGCGGACCGTTGGGACTTTCACTACGTGGCGGATCATACCGCGCCCGATAGCGTGACGGCCGCGATCGCCCAAGTTCTCGGTGATGGCGCTCGCGTGGTGCCGTTTCGCCGTCGCCACATCCCGCCAGCGGCGAGTGGTAAGTTTGCCCTGCTCAAGCCGCTCGCTTGAGCGCTCGGGCGCGGGGTAGCAGCCAACGCCGCCGACCGTAGACGCCTAGAAGTGTCAGCATGAGCACCGCGCCGTAGGTCGACGGTTCCGGGATCGGATTAGCCATCTGCGCCCCGAAGCCCATGAAGTCGACGTTGCCGTAGAGGTTGCGGTCGGTGTCGGTGCGGTAGACCGAACTGTTGTTCCAATTAACCAGATCGTTGGCGGAGCCGGCGTTCACATCCGCGGCCATCAACGAAAACCCCTGAATGGTGTCCCCAACCTGCATGCCCAAATCGGTGAAGCGAATCAGGATGCCGACGAGGTTGAGGTCGGAGCCGAGCTGGGTGAAATTATTGGCGTAACCGGTCAGGTCGTCGCCGTCGTCATAGGTGGCGCGGGCAAACTCGAGGCTGCCGTTGTCGGTGGGGGAGAGCAGGGCTTCACCGAAGGAATCGGCGCCGATGAGCAGGCCGGTGTTGGCAAAGGAGTCCGGGGCCGCCGCACTGGAGTCCCAACCGTCGAAGGCGGCGATACGGAAGGCATCGCCTTGGTTGCCGAAGTTCTCGAGGTCGAAAAGCACGATGCCCGCGCCCTCCTGCACCACGTAGTCGCCAAAGTAAAAATCGATGCGCTCGATGTTGGTGTTCTGGCTGGAGCTGGAGCTGCCGGTATTGGCGAAGGGGTCACGCAGACCGGTGAAGAGGTTGCCATCCGTAAACACCTCGCTGGCCGTGGAGGGAGCTGAGCCCCAGACGCGATCGTAGGAATCGACCTGGTAGAACAAAGTCGTGTTGTTGGGCCCGGTCCACCACGACTGATTGCGGCGGATGTAGACGTCCTGCGCGAGCGGGCCATTGAACTGGTAGTCGCCGGCGGCCGTGCCCACCGAATCGACCGTGTAGCTCTCATTGCGGAAACTGATGCCGCCTTGGTAGCTGTTCCAGTAGTTGGTGCTGTCGCCGTAGTTGATCGAGGTGACCGCAACCTGCGCACGCAGGTGCACTCCGGCGCCGATGGCGAGGAGTCCTAATGCGATGGAGACAGTTGAAGCGACTTTCATGGTCGGGGCGCGGCCGCACCCCTCTTCGCAAGATCGGCCGGGGGGAGGCTTACTTGAGACCTTTTGGCAGCTAATTTTCTGGCTTCTTGATATTAGTAATTCGCTCCTCAAATTTTGTTTAGAGTTTAGCGCTGCTAATCTTTTTGGGCCTTACAGGTTACCTAATAGGCCGTGCCTCAGGGGGTTGAGGCGTTTACAAGCCGCACTTCGCCCCTCAGGGTTCGCCTCCTCACGGCCCGGGCTCTCTGCCCGGCCGGCACATGGACCCTCTTCTCTCTCTCGATGAACCTGTTCCGCAACTTGTTCACGTCCTCCATCGGGCGTAAAATCCTGATGGCCGTAACTGGTTTGGTCTTGGTCGGTTTTGTAACCGGCCACTTGGTGGGCAACCTCCAGATCTTTCTGAAGCCCGACCATATCAACGGCTATGCGCATTTCCTTCAGGGCCTCGGACCTGCCTTATGGGGCGTTCGACTCTTTCTACTGGCCTGTGTGGGTATCCACATCTGGGCCGCGGTGGCGCTCACCTTGGAAAGCAAATCCGCCCGCGGGCCCGAAAAATACGGCGTGCACCGCTGGTTGCGGGCTTCGGTCGCCTCTCGCTACATGCGCATGACCGGCGTGGTCGTGTTGGCCTTCCTCATCTACCACATCCTCCACTTCACGGTGGGTCTGGCCGGAGCTGACACCTTCAAGTCGAGTCTGCCGCACTGGACCATGCAGCACGACGTGCGTGAGTTCGGTATGCCGCTGGCCGATGCCGGCGATGTGGTGCACGACGTCTACTCGATGATCTTCCTCGGGTTCGCCAACCCGCTGGTCTCGCTCTTCTACATCGTCGCGGTCGGTCTGCTCGCGATGCACATGTGGCATGGCATCGATTCGGTCTTCCAGACCTTCGGCCTCCGCAACAACTCTTGGAACGGCTGTCTGCGCCGCATCGTGGCGATCTACTGCATCGTCTACTTCCTCGGCAACCTGCTGATCCCCGGCACGATTCTGGCCGGCATCGCCAAGCCCGCCGAAGACACCCTCGCGCACCAAGTCCTGGTCGAGGGCGCCTCTCTCGAGGACGCCGCCGCCACCGCTGCTCCCTCAACCCACTAAGCTCTTCCCGACATGGCCCAACTCAACTCTGCCATCCCTCCCGGCCCGCTGGCCGACAAGTGGAATAACTACAAGGCCAACCAAAAGTTGGTCAATCCGGCCAACAAGCGGAAATACAAGGTGCTTGTGGTCGGTGCCGGTCTCGCCGGTGGCTCCGCCGCCGCGACCATGGCCGAACTCGGCTACCAAGTGGAGTGCTTCGTCTTCCACGACAGCCCCCGTCGCGCTCACTCCATCGCCGCCCAGGGTGGTATCAACGCCGCCAAGAACTACCAGAACGACGGCGACAGCATCTACCGCCTCTTCTACGACACGGTGAAGGGGGGCGACTACCGCTCCCGCGAAGCCAACGTGCATCGCCTCGCCGAGGTCTCCCTCAACATCATCGACCAATGCGTCGCGCAGGGCGTGCCCTTCGCCCGCGAATACGGCGGCCTCCTCGCCAATCGCTCCTTCGGTGGCGCGCAGGTTTCCCGCACCTTCTACGCTCGCGGCCAGACCGGCCAACAGCTCCTCCTCGGTGCCTACTCCGCGCTCTCCAAAATGATCGGTGCCGGCGGCGTGAAGATGCACAACAACGCCGAGGTGCTCGATATCGTCCTCGTCGACGGTCAGGCCAAGGGCATCATCGTCCGCAACCTCATCACCGGTGCCATCACCCGTCACGCCGGTGACGCTGTGGTGCTCGCCACCGGCGGTTACGGCAACGTCTTCAACCTCTCGACCTACGCCCGCAACTCCAACGGCACCGCCGCCTGGCGCGCCTACAAGAAGGGCGCCTGCTTCGCCAACCCCTGCTTCACGCAGATTCACCCGACCTGCATTCCGGTCTCCGGCGACTACCAGTCCAAGCTCACGCTCATGTCCGAGTCGCTGCGCAACGACGGTCGCATCTGGGTGCCGAAGAAGGCCGAGGACTGCGGCAAGGATCCCAACACGATCCCCGAGCAGGACCGCGACTACTACCTCGAGCGCATCTACCCGTCCTTCGGCAACCTCGCGCCGCGCGACGTGTCCTCCCGCGCCGCCAAGCGCATGTGCGACGAAGGTCGCGGCGTTGGTCCGACTAAGCTCGGTGTGTATTTGGACTTTGGTGACGCCATCAACCGCCTCGGCGCCGACACCGTGCGCGCCCGCTACGGTAACCTCTTCGACATCTACAAAGAGATCACCGACGAGTCGGCCTACGAGACGCCGATGCGCATCTTCCCCGCGGTGCACTACACCATGGGCGGCCTCTGGGTGGACTATAACCTCATGTCCAACATCCCTGGCCTCTTCGTCCTGGGTGAAGCCAACTTCTCCGACCACGGCGCCAACCGCCTCGGCGCCTCGGCTCTCATGCAGGGTCTGGCCGACGGTTACTTCGTCGCCCCCTACACGGTCGCCAACTACCTCGCCACCCAGAAGCCCGGCTCGGGTCCGAAGGGCGACGAGAAGGAGTTCCACGACGCCGCCAAGTCGGTCGACGACATGACCAAACGCCTCCTCTCCATCAACGGTAAGGAGACCGTCGCTCACTTCCACAAGCGCCTCGGCAAGATCATGTGGGATCACTGCGGCATGGCGCGCACCAAGGAAGGCCTCGCCGAAGCCCTCAAACTCATCCCCGAGTTGCGCGAGGAATTCTGGCAGAACGTCAAGGTCACCGGCACCGAGGACACGCTCAATCAGTCCCTCGAAAAGGCCGGCCGCCTGGCCGACTTCCTCGAACTCGGCGAGCTCATGTGCCGCGACGCGCTCACCCGCGAGGAGAGCTGCGGCGGTCACTTCCGCGAGGAATACCAATACCCGGACGGCGAATGTCTGCGCGACGACGAGAAGTTTGCGCACGTCGCGGCCTGGGAATACCAGGGCGAGGGCAACACGCCCAAGCGCAACGTCGAAGATCTCAACTACGAGACGGTCAAGATGAGCGTCCGTAGCTACAAGTAATCAACGGAACCCTCCAATTCGAAATACCACCATGGTAGCCGATAAATCTTCCACCCAGAATATCTCCGTCACCCTCCGCGTGTGGCGGCAATCCGGGCCCAACTCCGAGGGCAAGTTCGTCGATTACAAGGCGACCGACCTCAACCCGAACATGTCCTTCCTCGAAATGCTCGACGTCGTGAACGACGACCTCGAGCGCAAGGGGGAGGAGCCCATCGCCTTCGCTCATGATTGCCGCGAGGGCATCTGCGGCACCTGTTCGCTCGTCATCGACGGCAAGCCGCACGGTCCGCACGAAGGCATCGCCTCCTGCCAGACCTACGTGCGCAGCTTCAAGGACGGCGACGTCATCGTCGTTGAACCCTACCGCGCCAAACCCTTCCCGGTGCAGAAGGACCTCATCACCGACCGTGCCGCCTTCGACGCCATCCAGCAGGCTGGCGGCTTCATCAGCGTGCGCACCGGCGCCGCCTGTGACGCCAACGCCACGCCGATCCCGAAGGAAAACGCCGACCTCGCCATGGACGCCGCCGCGTGCATCGGTTGCGGCGCCTGTGTGGCGGCCTGTAAGAACGCCTCGGCCATGCTCTTCGTGGGCGCCAAGGTCTCGCAGTTCTCGCTCCTCCCGCAGGGCCAACCCGAGCGCGACAAACGCGTGCTCGCGATGGTGGCCAAGATGGACGAACTCGGCTTCGGCAACTGCACCAACCAATACGAGTGCTCCGCCGCCTGCCCGAAGATGATCAGCCCGGACTTCATCGCCCGTATGAACCGCGATTACCTCGCGGCCAGTTTCCGCCAGTCGCTCACCCCCAAGAGCTCGGTGTAAAACTTCTCGCTGTAGTAGCCGGGCTCGTTGAGCCCGGTGACCGGCTTCAATTCCGAAAAGGCGCTCCCGCAATGGAGCGCCTTTTTCGTAGGGAGTTCTTCAGGGGGCGTAGCGCGTCGGTCCCCTACATGTGCCGAAGTGTGACCCCTTTCGGCGGAACTTTCGCGACAACGCGTCCCTTCTTCGGGCTAGGGGCGACTCCAGATTTGCGGGTATGAACAGCACTAATTTGGATATGCCTGTATGTCGCATCTGTCTTATGGGATCTACTCGCGGAAAGATCGCGTCCAATCGCTCTCCCGGCTTGCGGACGCTCTCCGGTGGCTCCTCCTGCCGCTGTTCGCGTTGACGTGTCCCACCGGGCGAGGGGTGGTTAGTTTTAATGTCTGCTATCCGGACTACGTTTTGGCCGATCCGATGTATGCACCCATCATGTCCTCGATCGAGGATGCGTTCTCCACGGTCGGAACTTGGTTTAATCATACCGCGACCTTGGACATTTATGCGGAGCCCGCTGAGTTTGAGGCGGGGGTTTTGGCGGTGGGGACGTGCTACTTCCCGCCGCAGGACGGATTCCATAATGTCCGTGCGGCGGAACACGTCTTCACTGGCGTCGATCCTCGTGTCGCCTCTTTTGACGGGATGCTTCGAATAAATCCCAACCAACCTTGGGATTTCGACGACGACGTGGGGGCCTCCCGTTTCGATTTCAAAACGACGGTGATGCATGAGGCGCTGCATATCCTGGGCTTCGCCTCCGCCATCGATTTGGACGCCACTCCGGGCAGCGCGGATAGCTTTCCGCTGTTCACGTCGTTCATCACCAACGGCAGCGACTTCGTAATCCATGCCGATGGCACCTATGCGGACATGGATTTGGTTTCCGGTGAGTTCTATTTTGAGGGCCCGAATGCGGTGAACGCCTACGGAGGGCCGGTGCTGCTGTCGGCGGATATGGGCCACCTGGATGAGACCGTCTTTGGGGAACTGCTCATGACCCCGATGACCGGCTATGGAGCGGGGCCACGAAACTTAAGTGCGCTGGAAGTGGGCATCCTGGAGGATTTGGGTTTCTCCATAAATGCCGCGGCACTGACGCCCGTGCCCGAGCCTGCCCACACTGCCCTTGTTTTGGGCCTTGGTTGCCTGGGATTGGTCTACCGCCAACGCCTTCAGCGGCGTAGGTTGACCGACTAGAAGTCAGGCAAAGCGGCGTCACCTTGGTCCGCCAGCTGTAGCTGGGCTCGTTGAGCCCGGTCCGGGGTCAATGACCCTGGCTATAACCCAACCAAAAAGGCGCTCCGTTGCCGGAGCGCCTTCGGTTTTCTTTGCTGGGTGTAAAGAGGGGTAGGAAGCGTCGACGCTGAGAATTTAGACGGCGTCGTCGCCCACTTCGCCGGTGCGGATGCGCACGGCGCTTTCGACGTCCATGATGAAGACCTTGCCGTCACCGATCTTGCCGGTCCGGGCGTGGCGTGTGATGACTTCCAACGCCTTGGCGACCAACTCGTCGGGAACGACCAGCTCCACCGTGGTCTTGGGCAGGAAATCGATCACGTATTCGCTGCCGCGGTAGACTTCAGTGTGCCCCTTCTGGCGACCGAAGCCCTTGGTTTCGTAGACGGTCATGCCTTGCACGTCCATTTCGTGGAGAGCCTGGCGGACCTCTTCCAATTTGAAGGGTTTGATGATGGCTTTGATCAGTTTCATGCGTTGCTTGGGACGAGATCTGAAAAGGACGTCGAAACAATCCGCTCCGCTTCGTGGCGTGAAGCCTTAACCCTGCGCACTTGTTGAGAGATTTGGCGCACGTTCCGCCGTGTTATTCGCTCTGAGGGAGTCCCAAAAGGTCGGCCAGATGCGGCACACCCCGCTCCGCAGATTCTGTCACCACCTCGTAGCCGAGAGGCACATTTTGGGGCCGCGGATCGACCAAATAACAGGCCGCCGCCGGGGGCGCAAATTGGGTAAGGCTGGCCGCTGGATAGACTTGCAGCGAGGTGCCGATGACCACCACCAGCTCCGCAGTTTCCATGATCGCGGCCGCTTCCTCGAGGGCCGGCACCGCCTCCCCAAACCACACAATGTATGGCCGCAACTGCGCCCCGCGCGAGCAAACATCGCCCCGCGCGATCGGTGCGTAGCCGATGTCGATCACGTCCGCCGGATAGCGGGTGCTACGGGCTTTGGTGAGCTCACCGTGAAGATGGACAATGTGGTGCGAGCCGGCCCGCTCGTGCAGATTATCGACGTTTTGGGTGATCACGGTGACGTCGTGGTCTCGGTCCCAAGCGGCCAAGGTGCGGTGGGCGGCGTTCGGCTCCACCTGGGCGAGCTGGGCCCGGCGGTCGTTGTAGAATCGCAGCACCAGATCCGGATCGCGGTGCCAGGCCTCAGGCGTGGCGATGTCCTCCATCCGATGATTTTCCCACAAACCTCCGGCGTCGCGAAACGTCCGCACTCCGCTGGGAGCACTGATGCCGGCTCCGGTCAAAACGACGATCTTCATGCGCCGGTGTTTGTGGCCTGCTGGGGTCGCCACCGCAATGCGCGGATCAGGCCTGCTTGGCGGGGCGCGATCTTCTGAGGCGAGGGCCGGTGTGTGCCTTGCGGCGTCGCGAGGTTCGAAGCGAGGCACGTTTCTGTTTCCGCCGCGTTGATGGTGTCGGCTTCAGCTCGGCGTGTCGGGCTTTGCGCTCCTGCCGCGCGTGCGCCAGCAGCAGGAGGCCGCAGGCGACGAGGGCTTGATACACGGCGGTGTGCAGCGCGGCGTTGATCTGGTGATCCGGAAAGTGGGCAAGGTAGTGACTGAGGTCTTCGGCCGGACGGCTGTCGGTCAGCCAGCCGATGGTCTTTTCCTTACCGTCGGTGAGCAGGAAGAAGAGATGCCAGGCGATCTCTTTCACCACGCCGGTGCCGACCCGCACGACAAGATCGATTGTCTGGGCCACCCCGGAGCCGAGGTAGCCGATGAAGCCCGCCACCCCGCCGGTGACACCTTGGTAATAAGCCACGACGTTGAGGAGCAGGCTGGTGCCGGCGGCGGACGCCACGCCGATCCGCGCCACGTAGGGCAACAGCGCCCGTTGGCACCGGGCCCTCCACCACAGGCCGACCAGCAGCAGCCCGAGCAGCAGCGCCGGCGCCCATAGCACGTAGGCTTCGGCGCGGTTGGTGGCGCCGGCGTGCAGCACCTGAGTGTAAACCGTGGAGCGGATGCCGGCCATGTTAGTGAGATTGGTGACGGCGTCGCCCCAACGGCCGTGCAGCAGGTTGGGGAAAAACTCCGCCGTGTTGTGCGCCGCGGCATAGAAGACGTTGCCGAGCTGAGCCTTCACATCGAACCAGCCGGCGACCCGAAAGGGCAGGCGGTCCCGGGCGGCTTCGACGTAGTGGGTGAGCAGCCCGTAGAGGGCCAATGTCATGCCGAGCATCAACGAGCTGGTGCTCCCACGGACGGCGCTTCGACCGAGGGCGCGACCCAGCCGCCGCCAACGCGGGGCGGCTGCAGCAGTGGGAGCGGGGCTGGCGCGAGGGGAGGAAGCGGGCATACCGCGTCCATGGACCGGTTCAGCCGGATTTGGTGCCATCGGCGGGCGTGGGGCCGGTGTGGCGGGTCCGCTACAACGCGTCGTGGCTAGTTTCGCCCGTGCGGATGCGGACGGCTTGCTCGACCGGGATGACGAACACCTTGCCATCGCCAATGCGGCCGGTGGAAGCGCAGTCGCAGATCAGCCGAATGATCGATTCCATATCATCCCCCGGCAGCACGATTTCGCACATGGATTTGGGCAGGAAGCCGACCACGTATTCGCTGCCGCGGTAGATCTCGAAGTGCCCCATTTGTCGTCCCATGCCGCGCACATCGCTCACCGTCATGCCCTGCGCGTCCGTCGCCTCCAACGCTTCCCGCACGGCTTCGACTTTGAACGGCTTGATGACGGCTTTGATGAGTTTCATGCGTGCCCGCAGCTAAGCAGGCCCCGTGCTGAAGCTGGGAAAATTTGGGGGCGAGGGCGGCCAGGACGCTCACTTCACCTCGTAGACCTCGATGATCGCCAGACCAGCATCGCCTCTCGCCGACTCCAGGTGCACCGAGTAGTTGCCGGCCTCGAGTTGCACCAGCAGCGCTGCGTCGGTCGTGTCGGACCCGAGCAGGGGGAATGCGCCCACTGCGGTCCCGGCCGCTTCGATCAACGGGGCGCCGGCCCAATCATCGTTTTGATTAATGAGCGTGCTGCCGCGGAAGAGCCGCAGGCGTGGATCGTCCAGCACGGCGCCCCCCGGCACGCCGACGCCGGTGAGCGAGGGGCCGACGCCGCGGATGAGCACGGTTTTTTGGCCGGTGCCGGTGATGACAAAGCCCGCCACCAAACGCCCATCGCCGGGCGATACGGTTGTGAGGGTGGACACGTTGGTGAGGCGGGAAACGCCATCGAGATCGGCATCGTAGACCTCGACGAGCACCTGCCCGGCGACGCCGTCGGCGGCCGAGATGGTGGCGGTGAGCGGACCGCCGGGGATGGCGCGCGTCGTGGCGGCATCAGTGGAACCGGCGGTGAGGGGAAAGGCACCGAGGCGTTGGGCAGTGCCGGCAAGGTTGTCGGCGTCCGACCAGTTGTCGGCCGTTTCAACGAGTTGGCCGTTGCGGTCGTAGAGCTCCAGCAGCGGGTCGGGCATGAAGCCGCTGGTGACGCCGTGGGCGGCGAGCTGCGGACCGACCGCACGCACCAGCACGGGTTTGGCCGCATCGCCCTCGGCGACGAAGCCGGCCGTGAGCGTGGAGCCGCCATCGCCCACGCGCTTGAGCACGGAGAGATTGGCCAGACGTCCGGCGTCGGGCGTCGCAAATCCGACCATGATGCGGTGGTTATAGGGATCCGCGCCGTAGATCTCGCCGGTCGGGGAAATCGCAAGACTCGCAATTGCGGTCCCATATGGCGCTGGTGCAAAGGTGCCGGTGATGTCGAGAGACGTGACGGTGCCGTCCGGGCGCACTTCCCGCAGGCGATGGGGATTAAACTCCGATACGATTGCCACGCCGTTGGGGAGGAACGCGATGTCCTGCACTGAATTGAAGCCAGCTTCGGCACCGATGCCGTCGGGTGGAGGATAGTAGGTGTTGCCGCCGGCAATGGTCGTGACGGTGCCGTCGGTCGCGACGCGTCGTATCCATAAATGATCTCCCACCCAGATCGAGCCGTCCGGGGCGACGCCGAGCGATCGGGGTAGCACGAAACGCGCGTCGCTCCCCGTGCCATCGGAGTATCCGCCGCCTTCGGTGTGCGACCCGGCCAAGGAGCTCACGGATCCGTCCGGGGCGATGGCGCGCACCACGTAGCCGCCGTTGTAGTCGATCACGTAGCCCGTGCCGGCGGGACTAACGGCAAAATGGGAAGGACCACGAAAACGTGCTTCGGCGGCGGTGCCGTCCCGGATTGCAGCCTCGTCGGGCGATCCGGCCCATATGCTCCATTGGCCGTCAGTAGTGAGTTTGCTGATACAATTTTCCGGGAAATTGCAGAAGTAGAGGTTTCCGGCCTGATCGGCATCGATGCGATTGAAGAACGCGTCGGGGTAGGGGGTATCCGCGCGATCCAATACGGTCGCGACGTCGCCGGTGCGAAGGTCGATCGCACGGATGCGGGCCAAGTCGGATACATAAAGGGTGTCGTTGTAGATGGCGCTCAACGAACTGGCTTCGAAAAAGCCGGCATCCTCCCTGGGCCCATCAGCGACGGGTTGGATGCCGAGGCCAGCGATCACCGTCGAGGTCCCGTCCTTGGTCAGGTGCTGGATGGAGTGAGTGAGCGGGTCGGCCAGGTAGACGCCGCCATTGGGGGCGGGGGCGATGTCGTTGGCGCGCAGAAAAAGCCCCGGATATCCCAAGCGGGGGTCGGGCTCATTGACGATCTGCAGGTTGTGGTCATCGGTCACGGTGCTGATGATGCGGGACGTCATCTGGCTCAGCCACACCTCACCGTTGTCGTGCACGGCGATGCCTTGAAAATTGGTCTGGAAAATCGGGAGGGAATATTGCGGAGGACCAATCTGCTCTCCTTCCCCGGTTGGAGAGATACGATAGACCACCCCGGAAAACGGTATGCCGAAATATAGGTAGCCGTCGGCGCCGACCTGCAGGTCGTTGACCAGAGTCGGGTTGTGCTCGACTCCGGGAGACGAGTTGTTCACCCAGACCGTGGCGATGCCATCGGGCGTGACTTTCAGAATGTTGCCATTCGCCGAGACGAAGACATTCAGGTCTTGGTCCACGGCGACACCGGTGGAGCTGAACATGAACGTGGAGCGGGCGGGGGCGGAGTCTCCAAGGGAAATCAGGGATTGGCCGCCGCTGGTGGTGCCTCCGATGGTGGATACGACGCCGTTGGGGGAGATGCGTCGCAGCCACAAGTTATCGATCAGGTAGATCGAGCCGTCGTGAGCGACCGCCAGCGCGATCAGATTGCTGAAACGGGCGACGTCGGCCGGGCCATCGGTCAGGCCACCTTCGCCGGCTTTACCGGCGATGGTGGAGACGACGCCTTGCGGGGTGATTTTGCGTATCACGCTATTGCCGCGGTCGGCGACATAGATGTTGCCCGCGGCGTCGACATCCAGGGCTTGAGGAGAGGAGAAGCGAGCGAGGTCGCCCGGTCCATCGACGTAGCCAGCGTGGTGGCGGTCACCCGAGTAGTGATTCCACAGTGCGGAGATACCTTGGGCGGAGCTAAACGATGCGGTGGTCAGCACCCAGGCCATGGCGATGGCGGTGCTGATGCGGGCGAGGGGTTTTAGGGGCATTAAGAAACGATCTAAGCGGCCAGCTTCACCGCAGCATGTGCAACACGGTCCACCGAGCGCACGCCGAAATTTACCGGCAGCGCGACCGAATGCCTCGTGGCTTTGGTCTCCAAAAAACCGTCCCGCGGGCAGTGGTGCGTTGCGCTCTGTGCCCAGACCGGTTTTCTGCCCGCATGCTCAAACCTGTTACATTCGTCGCACTGGTTTGTTCGGTGGCGACGCTCTTTGCGCAGGAATCGCCGGTGGCCTATACGGGGGCCCGGATTCTGCCCATCACGGGGGACCCCATTGAGACGGGCGTCCTGGTCATTCAAGACGGTAAAATTCTCGCGGTCGGCGCGGAGGGTTCGGTCGAGATTCCGGCCGATGCACAGACCATTGATGTCGGCGGCAAGGTCATTATGCCGGGGTTGGTCGATTCGCATTCCCACATCGGCGGTTGGCCGGGCTTTTCCGCCGACAACTCCGATGCCATCCAACCCAGCATGCGGGCCCTCGACGGCATCGACGCCCGCGACGCCACGGTGCAGCGCGCGCAAGCCGGCGGGATCACCACGGCCAATCTCATGCCGGGCTCCGGCCACCTCATCAGCGGCCAAACCATTTACGCCAAGCTGCGTGACGTGGGCACGGTCGACGAGATGCTCATTACGCTGCCGAACGGCCGCACCGCCGGTGGCCTGAAGATGGCCAATGGCACCAACTCGATCCGCCAGGACAAACTGGCCAAGTTCCCCGGTTCCCGCGCCAAGTCCGCCGCGCTCGTGCGCGAGGCCTACATCGCCGCGCAGGAGTATCGCGACAAACTCGCCGCCGCCGGTGACGACCCGGAGAAAAAACCGGCGCGTGATCTCGGTATGGAGATCCTCGTCGAAGTCCTCGACGGCGAGCGGGTGGTGCAACACCACACCCATCGCCACGATGACATCATCACGGTGCTGCGCCTGAAGCAGGAGTTCGGCTTCAATGTCGTGCTGCATCACGTTAGCGAGGGCTGGAAGGTGGCCGACCAAATTGCTGCCGCCGGTGTGCCGTGTTCGCTCATCGTGCTCGACAGTCCGGGCGGAAAACTGGAGGCAGCCGACTTCGCCTGGCGCACCGGCGCGGCGCTCGAAAAGGCGGGCGTGATGGTCGGCTTTCATACCGACGACTACATCACCGATTCACGCCTTTTCCTGCGCACCGGCGCGTTGGCCGTGCGCGGCGGCATGACCCCCGAGGGCGCCCTGCGCGGCCTCACCATCAACAACGCCAAGATCCTCGGGCTCGATGATCGCGTCGGTTCGCTCGAGGCCGGCAAAGACGCCGATTTCCTCGTGCTCTCCGGCGACCCGCTGAGCGTTTACACGGTGGTCGAACAAACCTTCGTCGAAGGCCAACGCGTCTTCGATCGCAGTGATCCGGAGGATCATTTGTTTGCCGTGGGCGGATTCGGCGCGAGCTCGCCGGTCGCTCCCTACCTGTGCTGCTACTCCAGCCAGATCGACTTTGAACACACGCACTGAGGAACACGCCATGAAGACCATTGTATCAAAAATTCTGTTACTGGCGGCCGTGGCGGGCGGCGCGCTGACGACCTCGGCGGAGACCATCGCGGTGCACGCCGACACCCTGCACACCATGGCCGGCGAACCGATTGAGAACGCCATCGTGCTCGTCGAGGACGGCAAAATCGTCCAAGTCGGCCCGGCTGCGGCCATGACCCTGCCGGCTGGCATCCGCACGCTCGAGGTGGCGGTGGTGGTGCCGGGACTCGTCGACGCGCATTCGGTGGTGGGCCTGTCGGGTATTCTCAACCAACCGCACGATCAGGACATGCTCGATGAAAGTGCGCCGCTGCAGGCGGACCTGCGCGCGATCGATGCCTACAACGCCAAGGAGGAGTTTGTCGCGTTTTCGCGCGGACTGGGTGTGACCACGATCAACACCGGGCACGGTCCGGGCACCCTGGTGTCCGGTTCAACCATGGTGGTGAAGCTCCACGGTCGCACCGCCGACGAGGACGTGATCCTGCCGCAGCGCATGGTGACGGTGTCGTTGGGCATGGATGCGATCGCCAGTGATGCGGCCAAAGGCAAAGCGCCGGGCACCCGCCCCAAGGCGATCGCCATGCTGCGCGCCGATCTGATCAAAGCGCAGGAATACGCGACCAAGCGCGCGCTCGAGGACGAGTCCAAACGCCCCGGCCGCGATCTGCATCTCGAGGCTTTGGGCCGTGCACTGTCTGGTGAGCAGCCGCTGCTGATCACCGCGCAACGAGCGGTCGACATTCTCGGCGCGTTGCGCGTCGCGGCAGAGTTTGACCTCGAGATCATCCTCGATGGCTGCGCCGAGGCGCATCTGGTGCTCGATCAAATCAAGGCGTCCGGTTTCCCGGTAATCCTGCATCCCACGATGGCGCGGGCGGCGGGTGAGTTGGAGAACCTGAGCATGGAGACGGCGGCGAAGCTGCAGGCCGCGGGCATTCCGTTTGCGATCCAAAGTGGCTACGAAGCGTATGCGCCCAAAACGCGCACGGTATTGTTTGAAGCCGGGTTGCTGGTGGCGCGCGGGCTGAGCTGGGACGAAGCCATGGCGAGCATCACGCGCGCGCCGGCGGAGATCCTCGGTCTGGCCGACCGCGTGGGCACGATCGAAGTCGGCAAGGACGCGGACCTCGCGCTCTTCAACGGCGACCCCTTCGAATACACCACGCACTGCGTCGGCACCCTGATCGACGGCGTCGCCTACGCCGGCGAAGCGGATCATCTGCAATGAACTCCGAAGTGTAGCAACAAGGGCCTCACCTCGTGTGAGGCCGGTGCGTTGCCTCGTGTGAGGCCGGTGCGTTGCCTTTTCGCGGCGGCTCGACACGAGGTCGAGTCCTACAACGGGATTGGGACGCCGCGCCTCACACGTTCTCCGGATCCGGGTGGACGTAGGGGGGGCGGTAGGGGCGGGCGAGGCGGGCGGTGGCCTCGGGGTCGCCGGGGACGGTGCGCGTCGTCGGGTCGTAGGCGATGGGGCGGCCGAGGGCGACGGACAGGTTGGCGAGCTCACACATGGAACTCGAGATGTGACCTTCCTCGATGTCGGCGATCGGCCGGCTGCGGGTTTCGCGCGCGGCGAGGAAGTCCTTTACGTGGTTGTCCTCGGCGACTTGGAAGACGCCGGCGTTGCCGAAGTCGATGTTCTCGAGGTCACCGCTCTTCGACATCATGTGACGCCCTTCGACCGGTCCGCCGTCGGCCGGGGTGAAGGTGTAGTCATACATGGTCAGGTTGAGCGTGCCGTGTTCGCCGAGGAAGCGGGCTCCCCACTGGTCGCTCCAATGGCGCTGCGGAATCGGGGAGCCGCCCCACAGGCGGTGTTCCCAACTCACGTCGAGATCCGGGTAATGGAAGGTGCTGTGCTGCGTATCGTAGACGTCGGAGAACGAGTCCTTGTTGACGTAGATGCCTCCGGTGGACTGCACGTAGTCCGGCCAGCGCAGATCGAGCAGGAAACGCACCTTGTCGAGCGTGTGCACCCCCACGTTACCGATGACGCCGTTGCCGTAGGCCATGAAGGAGCGCCAACCACGGTTCTCAATGATCTCCCGGTAGGGCTGCTTTTCGGCCGGCCCGGCGTAGGCTTCGTAGTCGAGGTGGTCGGGCACCGGCACGACCGGACGAGGTCCGGTGGAGTAGCCCTCGATGCTCAAGTAACTGTAGGCCTCGACGAGCGCGATCTGCCCGAGACGACCGCTGCGCATGTAGGCGTCACGAGCTTCCTGATACAACGGGTTGCTGCGCCGCTGGGTGTTGATCTGCACGACCCGATCATATTTGCGGGCGGCGGCGACCATGGCCTCGCCCTCGATCACGTCGACGCCGATGGGTTTATCGAGGAAGACATCACAACCGGCTTTGATGGCGTCGATCGTCGGCAGGGCGTGCCAATGATCGGGCGTGGCAATGATGACGATGTCGGGTGCGTTCTCGGCCAACATCTGCCGGTAGTCGGCATAGGTTTGCGGCACCTCCTTTTGATGCTCGGCCACCTGCGTGAGGGTTTTCTGCAGATTCTTGGTGTTCACGTCGGCCAGGCCGGTGACGAGGAAGTCTCCGCAGCGGGTGAAGACGTTGTAGTTCACGCCGCCATACCAGCCGCAGCCGATGATGCCGAGGGTGGGACGTTTGACGGAGGATTCGCCGTAGAGACGGGAGGAGGCGGCGGTGGCGGCGCCGGCAACGGCGAGATGGGAAACAAAGGTGCGTCGGTTCATGGGGATGGGCAGATGGGACCGTGGCGGCGTGGGCGGGAAGGGACGAGCGGCAAGCTGCTCTCAGTTGAGCGGGCCGGGGACGCGACGCAATGTATCGGGAACGATTTGTGTGCTCGGCGCGTCAGGGGGTAATCAGCGGGACGCGCGGGAAATAGCTGGCATAGCGGCTGCCGTCGCGCGTCAGCAGACGAAGACCGGACGTTTGGGCATGAGCGCCGATGTAGAAATCGGGCAATGGGCGATGTTTCGTTCCGCCCCGCTGGCGATAGACCCGAAAGGCATGGGCGGCTAGAAATCCCGCATCATATGGCAGCTCCAAGCGGGTCAAGGGCCAGTGTTTTAGAGCCTTTTCCAGTCCGGCGGCGGTGCGATAGGCGACGGCTAGCTCCGCGTAGATGATCGGATTGATGGCGAGTTCCTCTTGCTTGATGGCCGCTATCAATTGGGCCTCTGACCACTCGGCCCAATCCGGGTCGTCGGCCAGCACGTCGATGAGGACGTTGGTATCGACCAGAATCACCGATCAGTCCTCGCCCCGGGTCAGGTCCAGTAACTCAGCCGAACGCTGGATGGCGGCCGATCCCTTGGAACGCCGCAGCGCAACGCGCAGCTTCTGCAGGCGCTCGATATTGGCGGGTCTGATCAAGACGCCTTCCGGGGTCTCCTCAAAAACCACCTCAGTATCTGGGGTCAAAGCGTAGCGCTTCCGCAGTCGTTGCGGGATGGTGACCTGACCCTTACTGGTGAGCTTCATGAGTAAGAAAAAGCATCAAAAGTAATACCGGGGCAAGGTCTATAGTGAAGGGGGCCGCGTCAGCTGCTGGGGGCGCGGGGGGCGGAGGCGAATTTCGACGGTGGACCCAGCATGGCGGAGTTCTTTTGCTGAATTCACGAGCCTATGGATCTGCCGACCTTGATTCTCCTTTATGTGTTATTGGTGACTGCCGGCCAGGGACTGGTGTTGGGGGGAATCGTAGCGGCCCAACGACCTCGCCATGTTTCATTCGGTTATCTGGCGCTGTTTTTTGTCCTGATGTCCCTCGGTTGCGGCGAGAAAGCGGTTGAAGGCATCTTCTATCCGCCGGGCGCCGGGGAGTTGCCGATCCCGTTCACTTTTCCTTTGGCTTACCTGCCCGCGATCTACCTGCACCTGCGCCATCTGATGGCTCCAGCAGAGCGGTTTCGTTGGTCGGAGTTGTGGCATTTTACGCCGGCGGTGCTGATGGAATTTGCGGCGTATTACTTGGTGCCGGGCGAGGGGATTTACGGTGGATTTGTGCTCATTCAGAGCCCGGAAGCGGTGCGGGAGTTCTTTCGGACCTACGACCTTATCTTCAGTCTCCATTTCTTTTTCTACACCATCGTGCTGGTCAAGGTGGGCCGGCAGTTGGCGTCCAAATCAGAGGATCACGTCCTGCGGGTTTGGCTGCGGCGTCTGTTGCCCACCTTGATAACGTTTTGGGTGAGCTGGGTGCTGGTGAAGTTTATCGGCAAATGGAATCCGCTGGGCTACGCAGTCTCTTACCTCGTGCATGGTGCGGCCATTGTGAGTATCTACGGTGCAGGGTTTTCCTTCATCCTGCAGATGCGGGCAAAGTTCATGCGGTTGCTGGCGAGTCCCCTCGCGAGGCCGAAGGAACCCATGACCCGTCCCGAGGCCACTGCGGTGATTGGTCGGCTGCGTGATACCGGTCTGTTTCGAAAACAGAAACTAACTCTGGCGCAAGCGGCGGCTGAGCTGGGACTCGCCCAGCGGGCGTTGACCGAAGCGGTGCTGGAAGGCGGTCACGGCAACTTTAGCGAATTGGTCAACCAGTTGCGGGTGGATGCGTTCAAACAACTCGCACAGGAACCGGGAGCACGGCGCATGTCTCTCTTCGGCTTGGCCCAGGAAGTGGGATTTGCGTCCAAGGCTTCCTTTCACCGCACCTTCAAAAAACACTGCGGTCAAACCCCGCGAGAGTTTGTGGATACCGCCGCGATTTCTCCTGCGGCGAGTGGGGCCACGGGGGCGTAGGCCGGCGAAACGGAGTCTCACATGGCGATATGAGACCCGACCCCGCTTCCCCGACAAGCGGACAACAATGCACGCTGGGTGCGCATGACCAATTCATCCATTACCAACGGCTCGGTGCATCCGGTCCGGGATCGGACCACCACCCTCGACTTTGTGCGTGGCTTTGTGCTGCTGGGGATCCTCGTTTCCATCATCGACAGCTACGGCGGATCTTTGGCGTTTGGGAACGAAGTGCATTCCCCTTCGAGTTCGTGGGATGAGGTGCTGGGCTTTTGGATGCCGCTCATCATCAACCGGCGGTTCATCGCCATTTTCTCACTGCTCTTCGGTATCGGGATTGCGATCCAGCAACAGAATTTTGCCAGCCGCGGGGTGCCCTTCACCGGTTACTTCCTGCGTCGGATGGCAATGCTCGCCCTGTTGGGGGTGATTAATACGACCTTCTTTTTCTGGACCGAAATCCTGCTCGTCTACGCGGTGTTTGGCACCGTGGTCTATCTGATCTCGCGTTGGCCCCGTGGTCTGCTGCTGACCCTGGCGGGCTTGGCGTTTTTTGTCTGGGGGTCGCTCTACGAGGTAGTGGGTCGTCCGCGCTGGATCGAGCTGTTCGGCTGGTTTGTGCAGGACTATTCCGGTGACCAGCTGCGCCAGATCTATTCGCAGGGCCCTTTCTGGGCAGCGGCCAAGTTGCGCTGGATCGAGTATGGCACGATCTACGCCGACAATGGATTTCACCTCGGGATGTCGTTTGCGATGATTCTGGTGGGATACCTCGCCGGGAGCAACGGCTGGCATCGCACATTCATGAGCGAGCTGGAGAAGTATAGGAAACTGTTTGGGTTCGCGTTGCTCTATTCCGTGGGATTCGGTCTGCTTGCCTGGCAGCAGGGGAGGCCCGAGTTTCTGATCACCGATTCGCTGGTGCTTTCGGTCCTGCATGCGGTGTTCACGCTGGCGACGATTTTTGCCTACGTGTTCCTGTTGGCGGCATTGAGTCGAAAGTTGGGGCCGAATCACGTGGTGTCCCGGGCGCTCGCCAATAACGGGCGGTTGTCGCTGACCGGATATATGGGCGGCGCGGGAGTCTACGCGCTGATCTTTTGTCACCCGGGGCTCGGGTGGTATGCGCAGCTGAACAAGCCTCAACAGATCGGCTTGGCGATCGCCGTCTACCTGGCGTTCACGGTATTCAGTTGGATCTGGCTCAAGCGGTTCGAGCGTGGGCCGATCGAGTGGGTGTTTCGCCGGCTTTCCTACGGTCGCCCACTGTCGTAGTCGAAGTAGGGGCCGAGCCCATTTTCGGCGTTGGCCAAGTCACGGCCACAACGTTTGGCGCAATCGGTGACTAGAATCTCGAATCAGTCCTTGCCGCCGCGTCAGCTGCTGGGGGCGCGGGGGGCGGAGGCGGCGACGACGATGGCGCCGATTAGGGGGCTGAAGAGCAGCGATACCAAGACGTAGCCCCAGAAGCCCAGTTTACGGTCGCGGCCGAAGAAGCCGACGCCCGCGCACAACGCGACGTAGATGGGCAAGACGAGGTCCATGCGGCGCAGTGAGGGCGAGCGTTACGTGAAGCGCAATGCGGGGAGGGCGTTTTCGTTCAATAATCCAGATACGGTCCGAGCCACTTCTCGACTTCGGCGAGCGGTCGGCCGCTGCGGTCGGCGTAGTCGGTGACCTGGTCTTTGCCGAGGCGGCCGATGGCGAAGTATTTGGAATCTGGATGCGCGAAGTAGAAGCCGCTCACGCTGCTGCCCGGCGTCATGGCGCAGCTTTCGGTGAGCGCGATGCCGGTCGCGGCCTCGACGTCCATGAGCTGCCAAAGCTGACGCTTCTGAGTGTGATCGGGGCAGGCCGGATAACCCGGCGCGGGGCGGATGCTGCGATACTTTTCCCGGATGACTTCGTCCATCGTCAGTGTCTCGCTTTGGCCGAAGCCGGCGAAGTCGCGGGCCTTTTTGTGGCAGAGCTCGGCCATGGCTTCGGCGATGCGGTCGCCGAGGGCCTGCACCATGATGGCGTTGTAGTCGTCGCCGGCGGCTTTGAATTCGGCCGACCAGGCTTCGACTTCCGGACCGGCGGTGACCGCGAAACCACCGAGGTAGTCGAGCCGACCGCTGTGGCGCGGCGCGATGAAGTCGGCGAGGCAGTGATTGGACTGGCCGTCGGGCTTGGGCTGTTGCTGGCGGAGGAAGTGGAAAGTATCCAGAACCTCGTTACGCGAGTCGTCGCGGTAGATTTCCACGGAATCGCCCACGGCGTTGGCGAGGTAGAAACCCATGATAGCGCGCGGGCGGAAACGTTGCTCGGCCACGATGCGATCAAGCATGGCGCGGGCGTCGGCATAGAGTTTGGTGGCTTCGGTGCCGACGACCTCGTCGGTGAGGATGTCGGGGAAGCGACCATGCAGTTCCCACGTGGAGAAGAACGGCCGCCAGTCGATGTAGGGGATGATGTCCTCGAGGCGGATGGCTTCGCCGTCGAAGCTCTCAGTGTTCAGCGGTCGGCTGTCAGCTTTTGGTGCTTGGGGCAGCTGAGAGCTGATCGCTGACCGCTGATCGCTCCCGAAGGTTTTCGTGCCGAGGAACGCCGGCGTGGGGATGTCGACGTCGTCCCAATCGAAGGTCTGCGCGCGTGTCCGGGCGGTGGCGTAGGGGAGCAGGGGTTTGCGGTTTTGGCGGGCGGCGAAGTCGGCGCGCTGTTTGTCCTGCTTGGTCGTGTTTTCGGCGAGGAAGACCGGCTTTTGCGTGTCGCTGAGCAGGGCGCTGACGACGTTGACGACGCGCGAGGCGTCGAGGACGTGCACGACGCCGTGGTCGTATTCGGGCGCGATCTTGACCGCGGTGTGGGCGAGGCTGGTGGTGGCGCCGCCGACGAGCAACGGGACGTCGAGGCCGGTGCGCTTCATCTCCTGGGCGACGTGCACCATCTCATCGAGCGACGGGGTGATGAGACCGGAGAGGCCGATGACGTCGGCGCCGATCTCCTTGGCTTTGGCGAGGATCTTGTCGCAGGGCACCATCACGCCCATGTCGACGACCTCGTAGTTGTTACACGCGAGCACCACGCCGACGATGTTTTTGCCGATGTCGTGGACATCGCCCTTAACGGTCGCGATCAAAAATTTGCCCTGCGTTCGGGCGGTGCCACCGGCGGCGAGGGTGCGGGCTTTTTCCTCCTCCATGAAGGGGGTGAGGTAGGCGACGGCTTTCTTCATCACGCGGGCGGATTTGACCACCTGCGGCAGGAACATCTTACCGGCGCCGAAGAGGTCGCCGACGACCTTCATGCCGTCCATCAACGGCCCCTCGATGATGTCGAGTGGGCGCGGGAATCGCGGGTCGGTGCGACAGGCTTCGGTGTCGGCTTCGATGAAGGTATCGATGCCTTTGACCAACGCGTGGCTTAATCTCTCCTCGACGGAGAGCTTGCGCCACGCGTCGGAGTTTAGGTTGGAAGTTGAAGATGAAGTCTTGTTGGCGCCGCTGGCTTTGAGGGCTTCGGCGTGTTCGATGAGGCGCTCGGTCGCGTCGTCGCTACGGTTGAGGAGCACGTCGTCGACGAGGTCGCGCAGCGTGGGCTCGATCTCGTCGTATACGCCGAGCATGCCGGCGTTGACGATGGCCATGTCCATGCCTTCGCGGATGGCGTGATACAGGAAGGCCGTGTGCATCGCTTCGCGGACCGGGTTGTTGCCGCGGAACGAAAACGACACGTTGGAGACGCCGCCGGAGACCTTGGCGTGGGGCAGGGTTTCCTTGATGATGCGGGTGGCCTGAAAGAAGTCCTGGGCGTAGTTGTTGTGCTCCTCGATGCCGGTGGCGACGGTGAGGATGTTGGGGTCGAAAATGATGTCCTCGGGCGGGAAGCCGATGCCGGTGAGGAGTTGGTAGGCGCGGGTGCAGATGCGCACTTTGTCATCGCGGGAGGCGGCCTGACCGTCCTCGTCGAAGGCCATGACGACGGCGGCGGCGCCGTAGCGCATGAGCAGGCGGGCGCGCTGCAGGAAGGTCTCTTCGCCGTCCTTGAGCGAGATGGAGTTCACGATGCCCTTGCCTTGGAGGCATTGGAGGCCGGCTTCGAGCACGCTCCATTTCGAGGAATCGAGCATGATGGGCACGCGGGCGATGTCGGGCTCGGCGGCGATCAAGTTGAGGAACTTGACCATGGTCGCATCGCCGTCGATGAGCGCCTCGTCGACATTGATGTCGATGATATTGGCGCCGTTTTCGACCTGTTGGGCGGCGATGGCGAGACAGCCATCCCAATCGCCGGCCTTGAGCAGTTTGGCGAAGCGGGGGGAGCCGGTGATGTTGGTGCGTTCACCGACGACGAGGAAAGAGGAGGCAGCGTTCACTGAGTAGTAGCGAGTAGTGAGTAGCGGGTAGCGAGTAGGCAGGGTGGCTTAAGCCACGACGAGGGGTTCGAGGCCGGAGAGGCGGAGGGCGTTGGAGCGTTGCGGGATGGCGCGGGCGGGCAGGGTTTTGACTGCCTTGGCGATGGCCGCGATGTGGTCGGGGGTGGAGCCGCAGCAGCCGCCGACGAGGTTGACGAGGCCGGCGTTGGCGAAACCTCCGAGGTCGTGGGCCATGTGTTCGGGCGTCTCGTCGTAACCGCCGAAGGCGTTGGGCAGGCCGGCGTTGGGGTAGCACGTGACGGCGCACTCGGCGAGGCCGGCGAGCTCTTCGAGGTAGGGGCGCATTTCCTTGGCGCCGAGTGCGCAGTTGATGCCGACGCTGAAGGGGCGGGCGTGGCGGATGGAGTGATAGAAGGCGGCGATGGTTTGGCCGGAGAGGGTGCGGCCGGAGGCGTCGGTGATGGTGACGCTGATCATGACCGGCAGGCGGGTGCCGGTTTCCTCAAACACGGTCTCGAGGGCGAAGAGCGCGGCCTTGGCGTTGAGGGTGTCGAAGATGGTCTCGACGAGAATGGCGTCGACGCCGGCGGCCACGAGCGCACGCACCTGTTCGGTGTAGGCGGTGACGACCTGATCCCAAGTCACGGCGCGGTAGTCGGGGCGGTTGACGTCGGGCGACATCGAAAGGGTGCGGTTGAGCGGACCCATGGCGCCGGCGACAAAACAGCGGCGGCCGGGCGTGGCGGCTTCGGCGGCGGTGGCGGCACGGCGGGCACAGGCGACGGCGGCGGTGTTGATGTCGGTGACGGCGGACTCGAGCGCGTAGTCGGCCTGGCCGATGGTGGTGGCGCTGAAGGTATTGGTTTCCACGATGTCGGCCCCGGCGGCGAAGTAGCGGGCGTGGATCTCCTCCACGATGTCGGGCCGGGTGAGGCAGAGCAGGTCGTTGTTGCCCTTCAGGTCCTGCGGGTGGTCGGCAAAGCGTTCTCCGCGAAAATCATCCTCACTGAGGCCGTAGCCCTGGACGACCGAACCCATGGCGCCATCGAGCACGGCGATGCGTTCGGCGAAAAGCGCACGGAGGGCGGAGGTGGAATCAGAATCGTGGTCGGCGGTCGGCATGAAGGTCGGTTGAATGAAATATCAGTATCGGACGCAAGAAACATATCATTACATCAAAATGCGATGATATGTCGAATGGGTCGGCCAATATCCCGACAGGCCGCAGCAAAAGTTGCGCAAGCTTGAGCATTGCTTTGGGGGCGGGATGGAGCGGAGAGTGCTCGTCCGTTCTTTCGCATAGGCCACGAGGCGCAGGGAAAGCCGTGAAACTCGGCTACAGTTGCGCTGCGGTAACTCACCAGTCCAAAGCTCCATCCAGGTCGCACTCCGCGAGTCTGGAGCAAAGCCAATCGTTCGGCGAATGCCGGCGGTGAAGGCGGAGTGGAGGCAGGCTCGCGCGATGCGCGCAGGTTCCAAGGTCCAAGAAATGAAGTGCCAGGATGAAGTCTCTATCCTGCTACTTGTTACTTGGCTTCTTTTACTTGCGAGCGAAGCGAGCTGGGACGTGAGAAGTCCGAACACGGTGTCTCGAGGTGCTCACGCGTCGGCTGCGAATCTTTTGCGCGCAACCGACGTGAAATCTTCATCGCAAAAATGAAGCGTGAGAGCAGCTCAGCGAAATCCATCACCGATCGAGATCGGGGTGGGTGGCCGTGCCACTGCTCTTACCTGAAACAAGAGTCAGTTACACGTTCCCATGAACCTCCTGTCTGCCCGTTCCTCTCTCACGGGTATTTTCCTTTCCAGCGCGGTCGCCGCGTTGGCCCAATCCAGTTTGGTCACCGAGCTCGATACGCTCGTGGTGTCCGCCAACCGCACGCCCACCGATGCCGCCGCCGTGACGTCCTCCGTCACGGTGATGGATCTGCCGGACCTCGCCGCGGCGCAGGTCGACAGCCTGGCCAGCGCCCTCAGTGAGGTGCCCGGTCTGAGCGTCATGCAAACCGGCGCGCCGGGCGGACCGACCTCCGTCTTCATCCGCGGCGGTGGCGCCGATCACACCCTCTTCATGGTGGACGGCGTGCGCATGAACACCAGCGACGCCAGCTACAACAACTACCTCGGCGCCGCGGGCATTTGCGGTCTCGATCGCGCCGAAGTCCTGCGCGGTCCGCAAGGCACCCTCTACGGCGCCAGCGCGATGGGCGGCGTGATCGTGCTCGAGTCGGCGCGGGGCGGCGGTGACAACCGCGGCCAAGTGAGCCTCGAAGCCGGTTCGTTCAACACCTACCGCGGCTCCGTCGAATGGCGGGGCGCGACCAGCGGCCTCAATTACGCCGCTTCGCTCTCTGGCGTGTCGAGCGACAACGACCGTGCCTACAACACCTACGACCAGTTCTCCTACACCGCGCGTCTGGAGACCCAGTTGAACGACCGCCTGACGGTCGGCTGGACCCTGCGCGGTCAGGACGTCGACACCGGCTCGCCGGGCAGCGTTGGTTCCACCTACGTGGGTGAAGTCGATTCCCGCGAGAACCTCTCCACGGTCTACGCGCTGTGGCAACCGTCCGACCAGCTGAGCTCCCGCCTGACCTACGGCTGGGTGCAGCAGGAGTATGTTTACACCCCGGTGCCGCCGCCGGTGGGCAACGCCTGGGACACCGACTATTACAGCCGCGACACGCGCAACGTGATCGATTGGCAGACCAACTGGGATCCCGCCTCGAGCGTGTCCGTGGTGGGAGGCATCACCGTCGAGACCGAGGACATCGCCACCGTAAGCCCGACGGACAACGACCGTTTCGCGAACGACTCCAACGCCGCGTATGCACTCGTCAACTACACGCCGGCCGAGGGCACCACGCTCTTCGGTGGTGTGCGTTACGACGACTACGACCAGTTCGGTGACGCCACCACCTGGAAGGCCGGAGCCTCGCAGGTCTTCGCCACCGGCACCAAGCTGCGCGTCAACTACGGCACCGGCTTCGCCGCGCCGCGTCCGATCTACGTGCAGGGTGGCCCGTGGTATAACGCCAACCCGGACATCCTGCCGGAAGAATCCGAAGGCTGGGACTTCGGCATCGACCAAGAGTTCGGTAACGGTGTCGCGGTCGCGAGCCTGACCTACTTCACCAACGATTTCGAAAACCTGTTGGTCTACGACTTCACCGTTCCCGGCATGCTCAACACCGGCATCGCCAGCAGCGACGGCGTGGAAGCGGCGTTGTTGATCAACGCCACCGAGCGCGTGTCCCTGCGTTTCGCCTACACGCAGCTCAATGCGGATAACGACGAGCTCGATGTGCCGCTGCTGCGTCGCCCCGAGCACCGCTTCTCCGGTCAGGTGATTTTCCGCCCGACCGACGAGCTGATCGTGGGTGCCGGTTTTGAAGGCGTCGACGGTGGCTTCGACGGCAGCTCCAGCGCGCCGGTCGCGGTGCCGGGCTGGACGGTCTTCCGCTTCTTCGGTTCCTACGACCTCGGCAACGGTCTGCGCGTGAAGGCACGGATCGAGAATGCCTTCGACAAGGCCTATGAGCCGATCAGCGGTTATCCCGCGTTGCCGCTGGGTGTCTTTGGCGGCATCGATTGGTCCTTCTAACGCTCTCCCGCCTCCGGCAAACGGACCGCACTTTCCCCACCAGAATCATGGAAATGTTCCGACTGTTGCACCTGGGCTTCCGCCTCCTGGCGGGGGGAGTGGGTTTGTTTGCCGGTGGCCTGGGCGTGGCCCGGGCCGAAGCCGTGCGCATCGTCTCGCAGACGGTGGGCACCGATGAAATCGTGCTCGCGCTCGCCGAGCCCGAGCAGATTGCGGCCCTGAGCCACCTCGCCTACGAGCCGGTGTATTCGGCCGTGGCGGAGGAGGCCAAGGCCTACCCGAAAATCGAACGCGGCGACGCCGAAACGATTCTCAAATATCGTCCGACGCTCGTGATCGGCGCCGACTACAGCCGCGTCGAATTGCTGGAGCAAATCGAGCGCGCCGGCGTGAAGGTTATCAAGATCGAGCACTACGGCACGCTGACCGACGCCTACCACAATCTCCGCATGATCGCGGCGGCCATCGGTCCGGAGGCCGAAGCGAAAGCCGAACGCATCATCGCCGACGGCGAAGCGCGCGTGGCAGCGCTGGAGGCGCGTTTGGCCAACGTGGAACCGGTGAAGGTGATCGCACCCTCGACCTACGGTGTGATCGGCGGAGCCGGCACGACCTTCCAGGATTTATGCGACCATGCGGGCGCGGAGAATTTGGCGACGACGCTCGGCGGACTCGAAGGCCACGCGCCACCGCCGGTGGAGAGCATGCTTACCTGGCCGATTGAGAAAGTGGTGCTCGCGGCGGATTCCGTGGACGACGCCCTCGCGCCTTACGCGAAGTTGCCGCCTTATGCGTTCATGGCCTCCATCCGCGAAAAGCGTGTCGCCCTGATCGCGCCCTACATGCTGAGCAGCGTGTCGCATCATCGCATCAAAGCTTACGAAGCACTCGCGCGAGAGTTGCACCCGGAGGTGTTTAGTGACGGGTGAGCGGGCACTGCCTTGGCCGCAACGTCACGCCCTGAGCCTGTGCAGTTTTGCACTGGCCGTCCTGACTTTGTTGTCGCTCAGCGTGGGCGACATGGCGCTATCGCCCGCCAAACTTTGGGCGGGTTTCACGAAGACCGATGAGGTCGTGGCGATCATCCTGTGGAACATCCGTTTGCCGCGCACGTTGGTGGCGATCGAGATCGGCGCCGCGCTGGCGGCGAGCGGCGTGATCATGCAGGCTTACTTTCGCAACAGCCTCGCGAGTCCGGGACTCCTCGGCGTGAGTGCGGGCGGCTCGGCCGGTGCCGTGGTGGCGATCGGGGCGGGGTGGACTGTGCTCTCGTTCTGGGTGCTGCCCATCGCGGCGGTGATCGGTGCGCTGGGCGCGACGGTGGCGGTGATCGGACTCGCCAAACGTGGTGCGAGCACGGAGCGCCTGCTCCTCGCTGGTGTGGCGTTGAACGCGTTGTTGGGTGCGGTGACCAGTTACGTGTTGTCGAATTTCACGCTCACCTACGAACGCAACGCGCAGATCATTTTTTGGCTCTTGGGTGGCCTGGAGGATCGCACCTGGGAGCACGTCTGGATGGCGGCGGCGGTAGTGGGTTGTGCCGGACTGGCCTGGCCGATGGGCCGGGCGATGGACCTGTTGAGCCTCGGTGCAACCGAAGCGCAAAGTCTCGGCGTGGATGTGAAGTCGGTGCGCCGGCGCATGCTGGCGCTGGCGACGGTCATGACCGCGCTGGCGACGGCGGTCGCGGGCACGGTGGGTTTCGTAGGCTTGGTGGTGCCGCATCTCTTCCGCCTCATCTTTGGACCAGAGCACAAACGACTCCTCCCGCTCGCGCTGATCGGCGGCGCCGGCTTTGTGCTCCTGTGTGACCTGATGGGCCGCGCGGCCGGCGGCCTGCGCCTCGGCATCGTCACCGCCCTGGTCGGCGGCCCGTTCTTCCTCTGGATGTTAAGGAGGCAGTCATGAAGGCGCTGGAGCTGAAAGACGTTGGTGTTGCGGGGCGGTTGCAGCCTTTGGACCTGAGTGTGGAGGCCGGGCAATTGGTCGGCTTGGTGGGGCCCAATGGCAGCGGGAAGTCGACGTTGCTGTCGGCCGCGGCGGGGTTGTTGCCGGCCTCAGGACAGGTGTGCTGGCAGGAGCGGAAGCTGGATGAACTGGCCGTGATGGAACGGGGCCGGATGGCGGCGTGGGTGCCGCAGGAGGCGCATTTTTCCTTTGGTTTCACCGTGCGTTCGGTGGTCGCGCAGGGTCGCTTTGCGCATGGCGACGACGGCAACGGCGTGGAGGAAGCGCTGCAACGCCTCGACCTCATGGAGCTGGCGGATCGGCCAGTGGATCGGCTGTCCGGCGGCGAACGTCATCGCGTGATGTTGGCGCGGGCTCTGGCGGTGCGACCGCGGCTGCATTTTTGGGATGAACCGCTGGCCGCGCTCGATGTGCGGCATGCGCTCGAGGTGTTGGTGCTGGCCCGTGAGCTGGCGGACCAAGGCGCAGCGGTCCTGTTGTCGCTGCACGACTTGCGCGTGGCGCACTGCCTGGATCAGGTGGTGATGCTGGACCGCGGTCAGTTGCGGGCGAAGGGACCGCCGGCGGAGGTGCTCAGTGCGGGACACCTGGAGCATGTATTCGGCGTTAAACTACGCACCGCGCCCGGAATGATTTTGGAACTGCCATGAACGATAACGAAAACCGCAAGATTACCGATCCCACCGAACACAAAGAAGCCATGCAGGACATGCAGGAAAGCATGCGGGCGAAGATGCGCGCGGCGAAGGAGAAGAAGGGGCTCATCATCGTGAACACCGGCAACGGGAAGGGCAAAACCACCGCCGGCTTTGGCGTGGTGGTGCGCACGCTCGCCCACGGCGGCAAGGCGGTCGTGGTGCAGTTCATCAAGAGCTCGCCCGATGCGGTGGCCAAGCTGCTCAAGAGCGACAACCTCACGTGGCACGCCACGGGCGGCGGTTTCACCTGGGACACGCAGGACCGCGACGGTGACATCGCGCTGTGCGAGCAGGGTTGGGCGTTGGCGACGGCCGCCATGGATGATCCCGAAGTGAACCTCGTCATGATGGACGAGCTCAACGTGGTGCTGCGCTACGACTACCTGCCGCTCGAGCGCGTGCTGGAAAAACTGCGCACGAAACGTCCGGATCTTCATGTCATCATCACCGGCCGCGACGCAGCGCCCGAGGTGGTGGAGCTGGCCGATCTCGTCACCGAGATGAAGGAAATCAAACATCCCTTCGCCCAAGGCGTAAAAGCCCAACGCGGCATCGAGTTTTAAGGAACTTATTAAACCACGAATGGACACGAATGAGCCTCACTACCGTTCGGCGGAGACAGAGGAGTCCTTACTATGTTTTCAGTGCGTAGGCGGTAGCCGAAGCCATTCGTGTCCATTCGTGGTTAAAAAAACCAACTTGTGAAGGCGCTCGGAATTTTAGGCACGTCGTCGGGGGCGGGGAAGTCGTGGGTGACGGCGGCGTTTTGCGCGTGGCTGCATCGCGAGGGCGTGCGGGTGGCGCCGTTCAAGGCGCAGAACATGTCCAACAACGCGTGGGCCATGCCCGATGGCACCGAGATGGCACGAGCGCAGGCGGTGCAGGCGGAGGCCTGCGGACTGGCGGCCGACATCGCGATGAATCCGATCCTGCTCAAACCCACCGGTCCGATGGGCTCGCAGCTCGTGCTCAACGGCCGCGCGATCACGCATCAGGCGGGCAAGGATTACTATCGCGAGTTCGACCGACTGTGGGGCGTCGTGCGCGACGTGCTCGAAAGCTGGCGCGACCGTTGCGACGTGCTGGTGATGGAGGGCGCGGGCAGTCCGGTGGAACTCAACCTGATGGAGCGCGACCTGGTGAACCTGCGGCCGGTGCGGCACCTCGACGGCAAGTGGATCCTGGTGGGCGACATCGATCGGGGCGGCATCTACGCGCAGTTGGCGGGCACCTGGGCGCTGTTGCCGGAAGCCGACCGGGCGCGGTCGCTGGGCGCGATTGTGAATCGGTTTCGCGGCGACATCGGGCTGTTTCCGAATCCGCAGGATTGGCTGGCGCCGCATGCGCCGGGTTTTGACGTGCTCGGCACGTTACCGTTCCGGCCGGACCTGCAACCGGAGGAGGAGGACGGCCTGCGCGAGGAGGATGCCGACCGCGGCAGCGGTGACATGGTGGCGTGGATACGTTGGCCGCACGCGGCCAATCTGACCGATTGTCAGCCGTGGTGGGACGATCGGGGCGTGCGCACGGTCTGGACGAAAGATCCGGCGTTGATCGCGCGGGCCAAGGTCGTGGTGGTGCCGGGCTCGAAGAACACCATCGCCGACGTGCGATGGTTGCACGAAACCGGCTTGGCGGACGCGATCCGCGGCGCGGCGGCGCGCGGGGCGCTGGTGATTGGCGTGTGTGGCGGTTATCAGGCTTTGGGCGAAACGTTGCGTGACCCAACCGGATTGGCCGGTGACGCCGGCGAAGTGGCGGGGCTGGGGCTGTTGCCGGTGGAGACGGAATTTGTGGCCGAAAAAGTGGTGGCGCCGGTGACGGCGACGTGGGGCGAGCGGACGTGGACGGCCTACGAGATTCACATGGGACGCACCACGCGACGTGGCGGCGAAGCCTTACAACGGGTGGTGCGCGACGGGGTGACGGTCGACGAAGGTTGTCGTCACGGCCGGGTATGGGGCACCTACCTGCACGGATGGTTTGAGGCGCCGGAATTGCGGCAGCATGTGGCGGCGGAGGCGGGCTTTGGCGAAACGTATGCGGCGCACCCGCAGACTTGGAGTGAGCGAAGGCAGGCGATCTACCGCGCAATGGCGGATCACTTGGTGGAGCACGTAAATCTGGCGCCGGTGCGACGCTACCTGGGGATCTGAGCGGAGGTGCATCACGCCCACGGAGATGATGCCTATCGGCAGGCGCACCCGGTGCGTTTGGACTTCAGTTCCAACGTATGGCCGACGCCGGCGGTCGCGACGCAAACGGCCTTGCAGGCGCATCTCGCCGCGGAGCTGACGCGGATCGATCATTATCCGGAAGCAATGGCGGAAACCTTCACCGCGGAGTTGGCGGCGCAACTGGCGGTGCCGGCCGAGGCGGTGTGGGTGTGCAATGGCGCGGCGGATGCGATCGACCGCATCGCGTTGATTTGGCGCGAGCGTCCGGCCGCCATCGGTCGGCCGACCTTTGCGGAATACGCCGAAGCCGCGCGGCGGCACGGGCAGGTCGTGATGGATGCCGGTGACGGTGACGCGCCGGACGCCACTCCCGGGGCCTTGGTGTGGTGGTGCAATCCCAACAATCCGACCGGGACGGTGACGCCGCGGGACGAGGTGTTGGCGCGAGTGGATGCGGCGCCGGATGGTCTGTTTGTCGTGGATCAGGCCTACGCCGACTTTGCCGCTGAGCCTGCGGTGAGTGCGGCGGACGCGGTGGTCCGACCCAATCTGTTGTTGGTGCGTTCGATGACCAAACTGCACGCGCTGCCAGGTTTGCGGTTGGGTTATGTGGTGGGCGCGCCGGTTTTGGTGGAGCGATTGCGGGAACGCGCGGTGCCGTGGGCGGTGAACCGATTGGCGCTGGCGGCGGGGCGTTTTCTGTTGGGGCGGTCAGGCCCGTCGGCAGACGAGATGGCGCAGCGGCGGCGGGAGGCGCGGACCTTGGCGGGGGTATTGGCGCAGGTGCGGGGCATCACCGTGCGGCCGAGTGGCACGCATTATTTCCTGTGGCGTAACAACAAGGCGCCGGCGGCGCGGCTGAAGGCCGACCTGGTGCGCGAGCACGGCATCCTGATTCGTGACGCGGGCAACTTCGACGGACTGGACGCACATTGGGCGCGGGTGGCGGCGCGCGGCGAAGACGATGATCAAACCTTGGTGGAGGCCGTGTGGCGATGGATGTTGTGACGATCGCTTGGGCCGCGCTGGGCACCGGTTATGCGCTGGATCTCCTGTTGGGCGATCCGCGCTGGCTGCCGCATCCGATTGTTGGATACGGCCGGGCGATCCGTGTTGGGGAGCGTTGGTTGAATCGGGGCGACGCCCGCGCGCGTTTCGTGCGCGGCGCGGTGATGGCCACGGTTCTGGTGGCGGGCACGGCGGCGTTGTGGGCCGGGCTGGAGCAGGTGGCGGCGTGGGCCGGCGCGGGCTGGTTATGGGCGGTGGGGGCGACCGGCGTGTTTTTTGGTTTGGCCAACCGCACCCTGATCGCCGAAGGGCGGGCGGTGTTCGTCGCGTTGGACGAGAGTCTGGCGGCGGGGCGGGCGCGACTGGCGTGGATCGTGGGGCGCGACACGGCGGATCTCGACGCGCAGCAGGTGCGCACGGCGGTGGCCGAAACGATGGCGGAGAACCTGAGTGATGGCGTGGTCGCGCCGCTGTTCTTTTGGGGCATCGCGGGAGTGCCGGGCATGATGGCCTACAAGATGGTGAACACGCTCGATTCGATGATCGGGCATCGCGATGCGCGCTATGAGTTTTTCGGCAAGTGGGCGGCGCGTTTGGATGACGTCGCCAACTTTGTGCCGGCGCGGCTCACCGCGGGGTTGATGGTTTTGCTGAGCGGACGCTGGGGCGCGGCGCGTATCGTGTGGCGCGACGGCCGGGCGCATGAGAGCGTGAACGCCGGTTATCCGGAGGCGGCGATGGCGGGCATCTTCCGACTGCGCTGCGGAGGCCCGACGCGTTATGACGGTGAGTGGGTGGAGAAGCCCTGGATCGGAGACGAGGCGCGCCCGATTGGTCGCCACGAAATTCATGGGTGGGCGCGGCTGAATCAGGCCGTTTGCTTCACCATGCTGTTAATGGCCGGAGGCCTGAGGATGTGGATATGCAGGTGATTCTGACGGGAGCCCCGGGGACGGGGAAAAGTGCGCTGATCGCCGAGCTCGCGACGCGGGGGTGGGACGTGCGGGAGGAAGTGTCGCGCCAAGTCATCGCGGGGGAGGGGCTCACTCCGTGGGATCACCCGGCGACGTGGGCGCTCGCCTGCGCGGAACGGATGGGGCGGAATCGCGCGGCGGCAACGACGTTGCGGAGCACTCTCTTTGATCGGGCGGAAATGGACCTGTGGGCGTATCTGCGGCACGCGCAGATTGAGGTCACGGTGGAGTCCGCGTTGATGGGTTATGCGGCGGATGCGCTCATCGCTCCGTTGTGGCCGGACATCTTTCAACAGGAGCCGAGTCGGCCGCAGAGTTGGGCCGATGCGGTGGCCTTGGATGCCCGGTTGCGGGAGGTGTATGCGGAGGCCGGGTTTACCTTGCATGAAGTGCCGTTGGGCTCCGTGCCGGAAAGGGCCGACTGGGTGGAGGAATGGCTGGAGGCGCGCGGAGCGTTGCGAAAGGATGCGGCATGAGTGACCTGATTTACCTCACCGGGCCGGTGCGCAGCGGCAAAAGTTCGCGGGCGGTAGAGCTGGCGAAAGGCTGGGGGGACGACGTCGTGTTTGTGGCGACGTATCGGGATTCTGGTGACGACGACGAAATGGCGGCGCGCTTGGCGCGGCATCGGGCGGAGCGGCCGGCGAGCTGGCGCACGCTGGAGGCGCCGCGGGATGTGGTGGCGGAGCTGGCGGCGTTGGATCCGGGGCCGTCGGGGGTGGTGCTGGATTGTGCGACCCTGTGGCTGGGCGATCGGTTTGAGCGTGGAGACGAGGAGATTTTGGCGGAGTGGAGTGCGCTGTTGGCGGCGGCGCGGGCGGCCCCGTGGCCGATGGTGATCGTGGGCAACGAAATCGGCTGGGCGCCGGTGCCGGAGAATCCGGCGGTGCGCCGGTTTCGCGATCTGGCGGGCTGGATGGGGCAACGGGCGGCGGCGGCGGCCACGGAAGCGTGGCTCATGGTGAGCGGCTGCGCGGTGCCGTTGAAGGGCAGGACACTCTCATGAACTGGAACACTCCGGAAATCCCCCCGTTGGCGAAAGAGCTCGAACCCGTGTTGCGGGCGAGCATTGATGGTCGGACCAAGCCGATCGGGTCGCTGGGCCGCTTGGAGGCGCTGGCGCTGCAGCTCGGGCTGATGCAGGCCACGGTTGAACCGAAGCTGGCCGGCGCGGCGTTTGTGGTCGCGGGTGATCACGGGTTTGCGGAGGACGGCGTGAGCCCGTGTCCGCAGGCGGTGACAGTGCAGATGGTGCTCAACTTCCTCGCGGGCGGCGCCGGGATCAATGTGTTTGCCCGACAGATGGGCCTGCCGTTGAAGGTCGTCGATGCGGGTGTGGCGGCGCCCTTGCCGGCGCACCCGGATCTGGTGCCGCTGAGCATTCGGGCGGGGACGCGCAATGCACGCCTTGAGCGAGCGATGACGATGGACGAGGTGGACGCGGCTTTGTCGGGCGGCGAAAGCCTCGTCGCGCAGATCGCGGCGGAGGGAAAGAACGCGGTGATTTTTGGCGAGATGGGCATCGGCAATACTGCGAGCGCGTCGCTGCTGATGAGTGCGTTGACCGGGACGCCGATCGCGGCGTGCACCGGACGGGGCGCCGGGCACGACGACGCGGGGTTGGCGCACAAGATATCCATCCTGGAAGCCGTGGTGGAGCGCCATGCCGACGTGTGGGCGAAGCCCGAACCGCTCGACGTGCTGGCGGCGGTGGGCGGCCTGGAGATCGCGGTCATCGTGGGCGGCATGTTGGCGGCGGCCGAGCGGCGGATGCTGATCGTGAATGATGGCTTCATCATCACAGCGGCGCTGCTGGTGGCGGCGCGACTGAATCCGCGGGTGCTCGACTACACGGTCTTTGCCCATGGCTCGGCCGAGCAGGCGCATGCGCAGCTCGTGGCGGAGTTGGGCGGCAAGCCGTTGTTGGACCTCGGCCTGCGCTTGGGCGAAGGCACGGGCGCGGCGTTGGCATGGCCGTTGTTGGAGGCCTCGGTCAACTTCCTGGCGCAGATGGCGACCTTTGAATCGGCCGGCGTGACGGTGCCGACGGCTCCCTGACGTGATGAACTGGTGGCGACGAGAAGCAGCGGCGGCGTGGACAGCGGTGATGTTCTTCACCCGCCTGCCGCTGCCCTCGTTGCGCCACTGGGAGAACGGGCACCTGCAGCGCTCGGCGGCGTGGTTTCCGTGGGTCGGGGTGGTGGTGGGCGGCGTGGCCGCCGCGGTGTGGTGGCTGGCGGCGGAGGTGGTGGGGCTGCCGCCGTTGTTGGCGAGTGGTTTGAGTCTGGCGGCGTCGGTGTTGGTGACCGGTGCGTTTCACGAGGATGGCTTCGCCGATGTGTGCGACGGGTTTGGTGGCGGCTACACCAAGGAACGGGTGCTGGAGATCATGAAGGATTCGCGGGTGGGCGCGTTTGGCGCGATCGGGATCATGCTGATGCTCGGGCTCAAATGGCAGGCGGTGGCGGCGGTGTCGGTTGCGCAGGTGCCGCTGGCCTTGGTGAGTCTGCATGTGGTGAGTCGGGTGGCGTCGGGGCTGTTGATGGCGGTGCAGTGTTACGTGGCCGAGGAAGGCAAAGCGAAGCCGCTGGCGACGCAGTTGCGCGGAGGCCGTTTGATCTGGGTGATCGTGACTGGCGGGGCGGCGCTGGCGCTGTTGCCGGCGGGGGCGGTGATACCAGTGGCGCTGACGATGGCGGCGGTAACGGCCGTGTTTGCTTTGTGGATACAGCGGAGGATCGGTGGTTACACCGGCGACTGTTTAGGCGCGGCGCAGCAGTTGAGTGAGTTGGCGGGATGGATCGCGCTGGTGGCGTTGGGAGGTGCGGCGTGAGCGTTTGGTGGGTGCGTCATACGCGCGTGGCGGTGGAACCAGGCGTGTGTTACGGGCGGACGAATGTGCCGGTGGCGGAGACCTTTGCCGAGGAAGCGGCGGCGGTGCGGGCGGGGTTGCCGGACAGACCGCGGTTGGTGTGGACGAGTCCGGCGACGCGTTGCGTGCGGCTGGCGGAGTCCTTGGGCGGACCACTGCGGGTGGACGAGCGGCTGTGGGAGCTGAATTTTGGCGAGTGGGAAGGGCGGCGTTGGGAAACGTTTCATGACGCGCGCAGCGATGCGTGGGCGGTGGATCCGTGGAATGGGCGACCGCCGGGCGGCGAGAGTGGCGCGGAGATGTCGGCGCGAGTGGCGGCGGTGCGGGAGGACATCTGGGCGGAGGCGCGCGGCGGGGATGGAGTCGTGGCGGTGGTGGCGCACGCCGGCGTGTTGCGGGCGTGGCGGCACCTCACGGGGCGGACCACGCTTGAGGAGGCGATGGCCTGGCCCGTGCCCTTCGGCAGCGTGTGGCCGGATGAGTTGGCGAAAAGTGGTGAAGGGCCCGAGGAAGTTGTTGGCGGATGCCGATGATTGGCAGTAAGCAAGCCGCCAATGAAACGTTTGGGTATCGTAATGTTGTTGGGCTGGAGCGTGTTGCTGGCGGGGGCCGAGGAGGCGCGACCGTTGCACGAGAAGTTGGCGTTGTTTGCGCCGATTCTGGGCAAGACCTTCAGTGGGGAGATCAAGCAGTCGACCGCGGAGCAGCCGATGGTGGATGTGGTGCGGTATGAGCGGGCGCTCAATGGCACGGCGGTGCGGTCGTTTCACTCCATCAATGACGGCGACTATGGCGGCGAGACCTTGATGCGGTGGGATGACGACGCGCAGAAGATCGTGTTTCACTACTTCACGACCGAAGGTTTCATGACCAGCGGGCATCTGGAGCCGCGGGGGGACGTGCTCTACAGCTATGAGACGGTGGCGAATCCGGAGAAGGCCGGGGGCGTGACCGCGGTGGAGGCGGAGACGACCATTTCGGCCGAGGAGATCACGGTGAAGTCATGGTATCTCATCGGAGACGAAAAGATTCCGGGGCACACCGCGGTGTATCACCCGGCTCCGGAAGCGAAGGTTAACTTCAGGTAAGCTGCGGAGGGCGTCGCGATGAAGCGCTGGATCTTTTGCGGAGTCTGCCTCGCTGTGTGGCTGGTGGGCGTGGCGCACGGTCAGGCGTTGCAGTATGGCATGACGCCGGAGGAGGTGTTGGAGGAATTGGGACGACCGCGCTCCACCATGTCGGCCGGCGGGCGCGACATCTGGATGTATGACGCGGACGGTCGTGTGGTTTTCAGCGAAGGCAAAGTGAGTGCGATCCAGCACTTGCCGGTGGATGGCGTGAATGGGGCCAAGCGTCGCTCGGTGGCGCTCTCGGAACAAAGCGAGGCTGAGGCAGCGGCGGAGGCGCAGGCGGCGGAAGAGGCGGCGTTGGAGGCGGAGCTCGAACGCGAGCGAGAGGCGTCTGAAGCCGAGATGGCGAAACTGCGCGAAGAGTTTGAGTCGGAAACGGAAGCGTTTCTGAACGGCGAGCTTGGGGCTGAAGATGAATCGGATTGGGAACTCTCGCCGGGGCAGGAAGCACTTTATCTCGGAGTGGAGATCGTGGTGGGCCTCGTCGTGATGGTGGTGATCCTGAAACTGGCCTTTGCGTGGAGCGATATCCACGGGGATTGGGGGCAGATGTTTTTCCCGGCCTTCGTGGCGGTGGCGATCAAGGTGGTGGTGCGTTTTACGGCGCAAAAAATGTGGGGCGTCACCGACGTGTTTTATGTCGACCACGGCCTGTCGTATTTGGGCCTGCTGGTGGTCCTGATGAAGTTCACGCACGCGAGTTCGTGGCAACGCGCGGTGGCGGTGGCCGGTGCCGCCAAGCTCGCCAGCATCGTCGTATGGGTGCTGCTCTCCGTCGTGCTGCTGAACCTGCTGTTCGGGTGAACGGCGAGTTCCAGAATGCAGGCGTGACGGAGTCGGGGGGCCTTGGGGAATTAGCTGCCCTCAGAGGTCTTTCAGAATATTGAAGCAAACACCCAGACCGAGCAGGGCCAAACCGTTGGCTAGAATGAAACCGATTCCGATATAACGCGTGCGGGGCGGCACGCTTAAGGCGATCCCGATGGCCAGCGAGAGGATCAATGCCCCGAGACCCAGGTGTTTTCCGAGTAGCACGAGGAAAAAAACGCAGGTAACTCCACCGATCGCGACTCCGGCGATGATGGAGCCGCAGCCGAGGCCGCGAGGTTTGAGTTTCTCGACCTCGGAATTGAGCTGAAGCTTGGCTTTTTCGGAAAGGTCAGGAGGCGTGTCCATGGGGGGAGTTTGTCGTCCGGGGTGAGTTGCGGTCGGCTACCTCGGGGGGATCTGCGACTTAGGATTTAACCGAGGTGGATTGACGGCGTCGCAGTGCTTCCAGTTGGTGGGAACGGTCGTCGCGGTAGAAGAGGTTGTAGGTATCGAAAGGAATGATACGTCCATCGGGATGCACGATGTGAATGCAGCTTTTTTTGACGCTGCGGACATCGAAGTTGTGGGCGTCGAGAAACTGGATGAAGAGCACCCGAAAGATGTTGTTGTAGCTCAGCGTCGGCGGTGCGTCGACCAGCGGCAGGCAGCAGAGTAGTTGGCGCAGGGCGGCGGCCGAAGACTCGGGCGAGTGCGAGGTGGAAAACAGATTAAACACCTCTTCGCGCAATTGTGGGTGCTGTTCAAAGACGATGGTCGAACCTTCGCTTTTCAGGAGCAGCTCTGGCGGAATGAGGGAGGTGAGCGGCGTGACTTGGTCGCCGAGTTTGAGCGCGTAACCCATCGCGAGGCAGTCGGGATGACAGGGGACCGGAATGATGTCATCGGGGGCGAAGACGGAAGTCTGTTGCAGGAACTGCTGGCGCACGCCGCCGAGGGTCAGGCGATCGGTGGCGGGATCAAATCCCTCGGTGCGCCCGGCATCTTGGATCGGCTGGAAGGTGACGCCGCGAACGCAGGGTTGCTGGAGCGCGAAGTCGACGATGTCGCCCATTTCGTCGTCGTTGAGGCCGCGCTTGAGGGTGACGACCAGTGTGGTGGAGAGATTGAGTTCGTTGAGTCGGTCGAGGGCGCGTCGGCGCACGTCGAGCAGGTCGGCGCCGCGCAGGGCTTTGATGGGGTCGGGTCGCAGTGAGTCAAACTGGAGGTAGATTTCGAAGCCGGGTTGGTAGTCGGCGAGGCGAGCGGCGAAGTCGGGTTCGCGGGCGATGCGCACACCGTTGGTGTTCAGCATGAGGTGCTTGATCGGGCGGCGTTTGGCGGCGTCGAGAATGGCGAAGAACTCGGGGTGGACGGTGGGTTCACCGCCGCTGATCTGCACGATGTCGGGCTCGGCTTCGTTGCGCACCACGGCGTCGAGCATGCGTTCGATGTGCTCGAGCGAACGATGCGTGACCCGATGTGGTGAAGATTCGGCATAGCAGATCGGGCATTGGAGGTTACAGGCATCGGTGACCTCCACGAGCGACAGGCAGGAGTGTTGTTCGTGGTCGGGGCAGAGGCCGCAGTCGTAGGGACAACCCCAGCGAGTTGGCGTGTTGAACACGTCGGGCATCTGCCCGGGTTTGAGGGTAGTGCGGCAACGCCGGTAGTATTCGACGTCGGTCGAGATGAGCACGCGCTCGGCGCCGTGTTCCGGGCAGTGTTTGTGCATCATCACCCTGTCGCCTTCGAAGATGATTTTGGCTTCCACTTTGCCGAGGCAATGGGAGCAGAGGCTGTTGGTGAGTTCGGCGAAAAGGTAGGGGCGGTCCATGCGCGAGGGAGTGGCTCAGGTCGGCGCGCGGGCCAGGCGGCGCAGACTCACCAGCACGATGATCATACCGACGATGCTGGCGAGTTGAATGGCGCTCAGGTTCAAGAACCACGTCTCCCGCGGTTTGAGGAATTCGACACCCAGTCGCCAAAAGAGATAACCGCCCACGTAGAGGCGAAAGCTCATGCCGGAGGTCCAGGGATGACGGGCACGATGGGAGAGAGCGGTGAGTCCGGCGGCCAGGAGCAGCACGACGGTGGATTCGTAGAGTTGCGTGGGATGGCGGGACAAGCCGTCGCCAAAATCGACGGCCCATGGCAGGTCCGTGGCGATGCCGTAGGTGTGATCTTCCAGGCCGGACAGAAAACAACCGATGCGACCGAGAGCCGTGCCGACGGCCAGTGGCCAGACAAAGGCATCGCCGGTGGAGTGCGTGATGTGCAGCGCCCGTTTGGCGATCTCGATACCCAGCCAGCCACCGAGAATGCCGCCGGCGATCGTCTTGCCTCCGAGTAGCAAACGCGGATCCGCGGCGAGTGGGAAATAGTGGGAGGGGGACTCGACCCATGCGAGGACCTTGGAGCCAGCCCAGGCGCCGAAGATGCAGCCAATGAAGAGCCAAAGAGTGGCCTCAAGCGGGAGACGTGGCGCGGTGGCATCGCGCCGACGACGATAAAAGTAGAGACGTGCGCCCACGAAGTAGGCGAGCGGTTCAAACACCGCGTGAGGGTGAAGCGACCAAGGACCGACGGGCAGATAGGCGGGGAAGGTCACGAGGTGCCGGAATGGGCTAGTCGTTGAAGGTTTGGCGGCCGTGGTCGCGGAGGTAGGCGCGGATGGCGTCGGCGAAGGTGGCGGCGAACTCGGCGTGCTTCTTGGCGCCCATGCCAAAGATGTCGTGCATGGCGTCGGGAGATTCTGGATACTCGCGCGCCATCTGGCGCAGGGTGGCGTCGCCGAAGATGACGTAGGCGGGCACGCCACGTTCGTCGGCGAGGGTTTTGCGCAGCTTGCGCAGGGCGTCGAAGAGGATTTCGTCGCAGGCGATCTCACCCTCGCGGCGGCGGCGGACTTTCTGGGCCTTGGGCACGATGAGGGGTTTGGTGAGCATGATGGTCTCGCGGGAACGCAGGACGTCGACGCCCTCCTGCGTGAGTTCGACGGTGGGGAATTTGCCGTCGGTCTGCATGAGGTAGCCGAGGCGCAGGAGTTCGCGGAAAACGGCGGCCCATTGCGGGCGGGAGCGTTCGGTGCCGATGCCGTAGGTGGTGATGCGGTCGTGGCCCCAGCGGCGGATCTTTTCAGTGTCGGCGCCGGTGAGGACCTCGATGACGTGGTTGGCGCCGCAACCGAATTGGGAGGCCTGGCGGATGCGGTAGACGCAGGAGAGGAATTTTTGGGCGAGGATGGTGCCGTCGTAGGTTTCGCGCGGTTCGAGGCAGTTGTCGCAGGCGCCGCAGCCGTCGATGGTGAAGGCTTCGCCGAAGTAGCCGAGCAGGTCGACGCGGCGGCAGCCGGCGCTCTCGGCGTAGTGGAGCATCTGGCGGAGCTGAGCGCGGGCGACGTTGCGCTCATGCTCGTCGGTCATCTCGTCGATGAAGTGCGTCTGTTTGGCGGCGTCGCCGGCGGAGAAAAGCAGGAGGCAATCGCCGGGCAGACCGTCGCGGCCGGCGCGGCCGGTTTCCTGGTAGTAGCCTTCGATGTTTTTCGGGAGGTCGTAGTGGATGACCCAGCGGACGTTGGGTTTGTTGATGCCCATACCAAAGGCGATGGTGGCGCAGATGATGCGGGTGTCGTCGCGCAGGAAGGATTCCTGATTGGCGGAGCGCTCGTCGTTGGAGAGGCCGGCGTGATAGGGGCGGGCGGAGTAACCGCGACCGGCGAGGGCTTCGGCGGTGCGTTCGGCGGTGGCGCGGGTGGCGCAGTAGACGATGCCGCTCTCCTCGGGGCGCGTTTTGATGAAGTCGATGATCTGCCGGGTGGGGCCGTCCTTGGGCAGGACCTTGTAGTTGAGGTTGGGGCGATTGAAGGAGGCGACGTAGACGGCCGGGTCGCGGAGGCGCAGGTGGTTGATGATGTCGTCGCGCACGCGTTCGGTGGCGGTGGCGGTGAGGGCCATGACGGGGACCTCGGGGAGCAGGTCGCGGAGCTGGGCGATCTGGCGAAACTCGGGGCGGAAATCGTGGCCCCACTCGGAGACGCAGTGGGCCTCGTCGATGGCGAGGGCGGCGACCTTCCAGCCGGTGAGATTTTGTTGCCAGTTGTCGAGCATGAGGCGCTCGGGGGCGACATAGAGGAGGCGGAATTGACCGCGGTGCAGACCGGCGAGGCGGGAGCGGGCCTCGGTGGCGGAAAGGGTGGAGTTGAGGTAGGTGGCGGGCACGCCGGCGGCCGAGAGTTGATCGACCTGATCCTTCATGAGGGCGATGAGCGGAGAGACGACGACGGTGAGTCCGCGGTCGGGGCGCACGAGGGCGGGGAGTTGAAAACACATGGACTTGCCGCCGCCGGTGGGGAGGAGGGCAAAGACGTCGCGGCCCGCCAGGTGCGACTCGATGATTTCGCGCTGGAGAGGGCGAAAGTGATCGTATCCGAAGGTGGTGCGAAGGGTGTCCAGGAGCTCAGGCACGGGGGAAGTGAGAAGTAAGAAGTAAGATGTATGAAGTAAAAGGTGCGGAAGATTGTGCTGAGGCGGAATGCGGGGTTCGGTGAGGGGGATGAGTGAGGCTGGTGCAGCAGGTGCGGTGTCGACGCGTGTGCGGATCGGGTGTCCGGTGTGGGCGCATGCGCCGTGGCGGGGGACGTTCTTCACGCGGGAGGCGCGCCGGGAGGAGTTTCTGGGGCAGTATGCGAGCGTGTTTGCGACGGCGGAGGGCAACGCGACGTTTTACGGGTTGCCGAGCGAGAAGACGGTGGCGCGGTGGGCGGAGGAGGCGCCGGATTGGTGGCGGTTTGCCTTTAAGTTTCCGCGGGTGATTTCGCACGACCGGGCGCTGCTCAACTGCGCGGGGGACACAGCGGCGTTTTTTGCGCGACTGGAGCCGGTGGCGGAGCGGTGCGGGCCGTTTTTTCTACAGCTGCACCAGAATTTTGGGCCGGAGCGGCTGGAGCTGTTGCGCGACTATTTGGCGGGGTTGCCGAGCGGGTTCAGTTACGCGGTGGAGGTGCGGAACCGGGCGTTTTTTACGAACGGGAAAGACGAGACGGCGTTGGACGCGATGCTGTGCGAGTTGGGGGTCGACCGGGTGAATTTTGACACGCGACCTTTGTTTGCGGCGGCGGTGGATCGAGAGGACGACGCGGCGCAGGAGGCGTTGAGTAAGAAGCCGCGGGTGCCGGTGCGTTTCACGGCGACGGGGCGGCGACCGTTTGTGCGCTGGGTGGGCGATCCGCAGGTGGTGAAGAACGACGCGTGGCTGGCGGAGTGGGTGGACGTGGTGGCGCGCTGGGTGGAGGAAGGGCGCGAGCCGTATGTGTTCATCCACCACGCGGACGATCTGCATGCGCCGCCGTTGGCGCGGCGATTTCAGGCGATGTTGCATGCGCGGTGTCCGGCGGCCGTGCCGGCCCCGGCGGTGTGGCCGGGCGAAGCTGAGCCGGGGGAGGACGAGTTGCCCGGGGCGCAGTTGGGGCTGTTTTGAAGGCGGAGCGGCGGAGAGCGGCTGAGGGGCGGGCGACCGGGAGCCAGGTGGCGGAGGGGCAAGGGCCGGGAGGCAGGGGGATTTGGGACACAGAGGTCACAGAGGAGGCACAGAAGGCACGGAGGTCAGGATGGCGCGAGGAACCGTGGGGGACGCGAGCGGGGCAGCGTTTTCCGTTACTCTGAGTGGGACAAGTGTCACGTAATACGTGACTCTTGGTGCGGGGGAGGATGCGGAGGGGCAGGGAGGAGCGGCCGAGACGGCCGCTGCTACATTTGGGCGGAGGTGTCGTCCGCGGGTGTGTTGGTCTTTGCGGCGCGGAGGGGCAACGTAGCGCGCGCTCGCTCGCAGCCTACATTGCGGGTGCGAACGCTTTATTTGGGGCGGGCGCGTCGGTGAAGGCGGCTACGGGAGCAAGCGTGGTGGCGTTTTGGGCTACGCTTGGTGGGCAGAGTGTCACGTAATACGTGACAGTTGATGCGGGGGGCGGAGGGGCATGGAGGAGCGGCCGAGACGGCCGCTGCTACATTTGGGCGGAGGTGTCGTCCGCGTGTTGGCGCGGTGGGGCAACTTAGCGCGAGCTAGCTCGCGGCCGACGGGGTGGGGGCGAACGGGTTACGGTTTGAGGCCGAGGAAGGTGGCTACTTGGGCTACGGCGGGGGCGAGGCGGTGGCCGCGGGCGCATTGGCGACCGATGACTTTGAGGCGGTTGGTGGGGCGGTCAGCTTTGAGGTCGGCGTGGCCGATGAAACGATCTCCCGCGAGGAGGGGCAGGGCGTAGTAGCCGCGTTGGCGTTTGGCGGCGGGGGTGTAGACTTCCCAAGTGTAATCGAAGTCCCAAAGTTTTTGGGTGACCTTGCGGTCGAGAATGAGCGGATCCAGCGGGGCGAGCAGGCGGGGCTCGGGCGGGGGCGGCGCGTTGTTGGAGAGGGCGGCTTCGAGCAGGGGGCGGTCGGTGCGCAGGATGTAGAGCGGGGGACAGTCGGGGACGGCGAGCGGTTGGATTTCGTCGGCGACGAGGGGGAGTTCGGCGCGTGAGAGGGTGACGAGGCGGTGTTGGCGGAGCTTGAGACGGGCGATCCAGCGCTGAGTGGCGCGGGGCGAGGGGCGGGGTTGAGCGAGGACGGCGGCGGGCAGGATGCGCTCAGGCAGATCGTAGACCCGGCGGCCGTTGAGGCGGCGGGCGATGAGCAGGCGGCCGTGGGCGAAGAGTTTGTCGAGGACGACTTTGACGACGCGGGTGGAGTTCCAGCCGTTGTGGCCGCGGGCGTCGTGTTCGAAGTGTTCGGAAGCGAGGGCGCCGCGAGTGGTGATTTCGGCGAGCACGTCGGTGGCGAGGCGGCGTTCGGCGGCGGTGAGTTTGCCGCCCCAGGAGCCGGGCATGCGGGAGCGCCGGGCCATGAGGGTTTGCAGGTAGGGCCAGGCTTCGACGTCGAAGGCCGAGAGCACGATACGGCCGGGGTGAAAGTGTTCGAAGGCGGTGCGGGACTCGGCGGGCAGGGTGGGAGCGCCGTGCGGGGCGGAGTCGGCGAGACCGTGGAGGTGGAGGTGCAGGTCGCCCTCGCGGTAAGCGGCGATGCGCGGGCGGGCGATGTGTTCGTGCATGCGTCCGCAGACGTTGATGGGGTCGATCTGGATGAAACCGTGGTGGACGAGCGCGGTGGCAACGTCGGGATGCGGACGGGTGAGCCCGGTGGCGAGCAGGGCAAACTGGCGGGCGGCAGGAGCGGGGACGGAGAGCGCGGGCGGAAGGCGGAGGGGCACCCGCCGAGCTAGTCGTGGCGCCGGAAAACGGACGATAAAAAACCGCCAGGCGGGTGGGCCGTGGCGGTTGTTAGGGGTGAGCGGTGGCTCGCATGTTTCAGCGAATCAGGCGTTCGTAAATCGGGCCCTCGGGCTTCCATTCGCGGTAGTCGGAATCGAGGCTTTCGAGCCAGGTGAATTGGAACTGGCCGCGCAGCCAAGCGGCGATGCGCCGGGCGCGGAGTTGGATCAGGGAGATGAATTGAGCGGCTGCCATGGTGTTCTTCTTACTATGCATATATAACACCTAAGAGCGGCACGAGTTGCCGATATTCTCACAATTAAGTGTGAAAATTGTGCAACGGGTGCAGCGGAATGGATCCGCTGCCGGGCATTCGTAGGTTCAGACGCGCACGTTGACGGTGCCGCCGAGGTGGTCGGGGAGGGAGGGATTGGCTTGCTGGACCGGAAGTTTGGTGGCTTCGGTGGCGGCGACTTTTTGGGCAGTCTGAACTTCGGCAGATTCTTTCTGCACGAGGGTCTGGTAGATGGCCTGACGTCGGGCGAGGACTTGGGCGTGCGCGGTTTCCATGGCGACGAGTATAGCGAACTCGTTGCGTTGGAAGGAATCGGGGGGATGCCGGGTCGCCGCTGCGTAGGATTACGCAGTCCGCTGTCGCGGGGTCAGGATGGCAGCTGGCAGACGTAGACCGTGCTGTGCGAGTCGCGGTGCAGAAAGGGATTGGGGAAGGCGACGACGTAGCTTTCGACGGTGGCGAAGACGGCGCGGAGGTTGGCGAGGAACTGGGCTTCGGGTGGATCGTCGGACCAGAGGCCAAAGATGCCGCCGGGATGGAGCAGGCGGGCAAAATCGCGCAGCCCGGCTTCGCTGTAGAAGGCGGCGTGGCGCTCGTGCAGGAGGTGATCGGGCGAGTGATCAATATCGAGCAGAATCGCGTGGAAACGGCGGTCGGGTTGTGCGGGGTCATAACCGCCGCCGTCGGCCGCGGAGAGGGCGAAGAAGTCGCCGTGGACGAAGCGGCAGCGTGGATCGCCGGTGAGTTTGGGGCCGAGGGGGGCGAGGCCGCGCTGGTGCCAGTCGATGACCGGGGCGAGGTAATCGACGACGATGAGCGAGGCGACGTGGTCGTGTTGCAGGGCAGACCACGCGGTGTAGCCGAGACCGAGTCCGCCGACGACGACATCGGCCTGTGGGGCTTTGACCTCGGCAAGGCTGAGGTGGGCGAGCTCTTCCTCCACCTTGGTGAAGAGGGAGGACATGAGGTAGTCGTTGCCGAGCTTCACCTCGTGGATCTCGCGGTTGTCGAACATCTTGAGCACCTGGCGGCGCAGGCTGACGGGGCCGAGTGGGGTGGGCTGGTAATCGAGTTCCTCGAAGTTGGCGGACATGGGGCGATGAGGGCAGGTGGGGGCGGCGGGCGCACGCTTAAAGCGGGTGGGCGGCGGGAGGTCGGAGGGCGGCGCGGCGCAAGCGCCGGCCCTACAGGTGGTGAGGGGAAAGTGCGATCGGGAGTGGACAGGGGGCGGGTTGGGTGAATGGTGGCGCGCATGAGCAGTGATGCATCCACTCCGGTGAATGACGCGGATTCCGGCCTCGAGGTCCGGACGTTTTTTGTGCGCGAACGCAACGCGTTGGTGGCGCAGGCGGACTTTGGTCCGCTGTTCGTCGACTACTACCTCCACCTCAATGATCATGGCATCAAGCCGGCGCCGGAGCATGACGCGATGTTCAAGCGGGCCTTGGCGGGGTTCGTCCTGCACTGCGCTTCGCGGCCGTGGAATGAGATGACGGCGTGGACGATCAATTTCCAGCAGCCCTTGGTGAACCTGTTCCTGACCGGAGACAACGAGACGGGGGCGGTGACCGGGCGGGTCTTTGACGAGAACGTGAAGGAGCTGCCGGACAATTTGTTTTATGCCGACGTGATTCGGGGCAAGCAGCCGAAGCGGCGCAGCTCGGTGACGTTTGCGGGCGACGATCCGCTGGTGGCGGTGGAGGCGTTTTACGGTCAGAGCGAACAACGCGGGGCGCGGTATTTTCAGTTGGCCGAGGAGACGTTTGCGCTGGTGAGTGAACACCCGGATTGCGACATGCCGTGGTTTGAGGCGCTCACGGCGGAGGACGTCGGGCGTATCCACGAAACGGAGACGACCAATCTGATGGAGCGGCGGATTCAGCGCTGGCATTGTGGCTGCAATCAAAAGCGCATGATGCAGGTTCTGGCGGTGCCGTTTCAGTCGCAGGGCGAGGCGTTGTTTGGCGAGGATCCGGCGATCGAGATCCGGTGTCCGCGCTGCAGTGCCCGGCATGTGATCACGCGCGAGGCGATGGAAGCGTTTGTGGCGGCGTCGTAGCGCGGCGCAGCCGCGCTACGGAGGTTAAGGGGCAAGTTTAAGGTTAAGGGGGCGGCACGCCGCGAGTGGCGGCCCTACTGGGTCGGCTGAAGCCGACCCTACCTTAAGCTTCAACTTTGGACTTCGACTGCTTTCTGCGACGGAGGGCGTAGAGGCCGCCGAGAGCGCTCATGAGCAGGAAGCCATAGGTGCTGGGCTCGGGGACGGTGATCTCGTTGGCGCCGTAGTCGTAGGTGAGCCAGATGGTGTCGGAGGCGGTGAAGCCTTCGAAGGTGATTTGGGCGGTGGTGCTGTTGCGCGCGTCGAGCGTGGCTCCGTTGAAGTTGGTGGCGGTCCAGAGGTCGTAGAAGCTGTTCCAACTGGTGGCGTAGATGGTGCCGCCGAGGTCGATCTCGAGGGTGCCGATGTTGAAGGTGCCGACGTCGCTGCCGGAGAAATCGATCACGCTGTCGCCGGTGACGCGGAGGGTGCCGAGGTCGAAGGTGGTGCCGTCGTTGACGAGGTTGAGCGTGGTATTGTCGGCGAGGAGGAGAGTGCCACCAAAGTTGAAGTCATCGACGATGTTGAGGGTGTTACCGGCGGTGAGCTCCATGGTGCCGGTGGAGGCCGAGCCGTCGGCTGCGCCGATGGTGCCGCCGTTGAGGGTGAGGATGCCGTCGATATTGAGGGTGCCGGTGAAGGCGCCGCTGTTGCCGATCTGATCGATGGTGAGGTCGCCGCCGGAGGCGATGGTGAGCGTGCCGCTGCCGTTGAGGTCGTCGATGACGTCGGTGTAGGAGCCGACGTTGAAGGTGCCGGAGGCGCCGAGGTTCACATCCATGGTGTCGGAGAGGATGTTGGACGCGCCGAGGGCGTAGGTGCCGCTGTCGATGTTGTTGTTGGCGTAGGTGTTGTTGCCGGTGACGGTGAGGGTGCCGGCGCCGGTTTTGTTGAGCGTATTGAAAGTGTTGTTACCGTTGAAGGTGGTGTCGCCGATGGACTCGACGTCGAGGGTGGTGCCGGAGCCGGTGATGTTGCCATCGATGGTGAGGTCGGCGCCGGTGGCGGTGACGATGCGGGCGTTGGCGGTCATGAGCACGTTGCCGCCCCAGGTGTTGGTGGTGCCGGCGAGGGCGCGGAGGGCCCCGGTGCCGTCGTTGTTGTGACCGGAGCCGGCGATCTGGAGGGACTCGGCACCGATGGTGACGCCGTCGAGTTGGAGCTGACCGCCGGAGAGGACCTGGGTGCCGCCGGCGACAGCGCCGAGGCCGGAGTCGTTGTCGACGCGCACGATGCCGTCGGAGATCTTGGCGGTGCCGGTGAAGGAGTTGGCGCCGGAGAGGACGAGGGTGCCGTCGCCGGTTTTGTCGAAGCCGCCGTTGGAGAGCACGGCGTTGATGTCGAGGGTGGCACCGGAGTCGACGACGATGGATTTGGCGGTGTCGTTGTTCATGCCGAGCCGGCCCTCGATGGTGGCGGTGGTGCCGCCGGTGGCCGTGAGGGTGCCGATGATGTCGAGGCGGTCGCCGGTGCCGGAACCATTGGTGGCTTCGATGGTGCCGCCGTTCATGGTGACGTCGTTGACGATCTCCTTGTAGCCTTGGAGGTCCCAGTAACCGTCGGAGTTGATGGTGATATTGGAGGAGTCGGAGATGAGGTTATTGAAGAGGTAACCGTTGCCGCTTTCGGTGTGACCCTGCTGGAAGACGGCGGAGCCGGCGGCACCAATGCCGTCACCCACCACGACGTCGCCGAGAATGCCGACGTCTTCGTTGTTGTAGGTGTTGAGGATGGTGGTGCCGTCCTGGAGGTAGAAGTCGGTATCGGCGGAGAGCACCGGGACGGGGTAGGCTTCGGAGTGATTGAGGGAGAGGGTGCCGGAGCCGGTTTTGTAGACGTCGCCGGCGTCGGTGAAGTCGGCCTCGAAGTTGATGTCGCCGCCGTCGGTGTTGAAGGTGACGTCGTAGCCGTTGAGTTCAAAGAGGGGGGAGGTGCCTTGGGTGCCGACGGTGAGGGAGTCGGCGGTGGCGGAGATGGTGGTGTCACCGGCAAGGGAGAAGACGGAGTCGAGGATGTTGTCGCCGGAGGAGCTAAGGACGGCGCCCTGGCCGGAGGTGCCGGTGCCGGCGAGGGTGATGCCGGTCTCGGTGTCGACATCGATGCCGCCGGTGAGTTGGAGGGTGCCGCCGGATTGGATGGTGGTGGTGCCGCCGCCGGAGCCGAGGGCGTCATCGGAGGTGGCGACGAGGACGGAGCCGGAGTTGACGGTGACGTCGCCGGAAAAAGTGTTGGTGCCGGAGAGGGTGAGTTGGCCGCCGCTGAGGAGGACATCGCCGGAGCCGGAGATGGTGCCGGAGAAGGAATTGGTGCCCGAGGCGTTGGTGAGTTGGCCGTTGTTGGTGAGAGCCTCGCCGGTGATGCTGATGTTGTTCTCGAGCTGGAGGGTCGCGCCGCTGGCGACGGTGGTGCCAGCGGCGGAGGTGCCGAGGGCGGTGTCGGTGGTGGCGATGAGGGTGCCGGCGCTGATGGTGGTGGCCCCGGAGTAGGAGTTGGAGCCGGAGAGGGTAAGGGTGCCGGTGCTGGATTTGGTCAGGCCGGCGCTGCCGGAGACGGTGCCGCTGAGGTCGAGGGAGGAGCCGGCGGCGACGTCGATCGAGGAGCTGGAGGCGAGGGTGATGTTGCCTGACCAGGTGTTGGCGCCCGTGGTGTTGGCGAGGGCGCCGGAGCTGGCGGTGCCGGTGCCGTTGAGGGTGAGGGACGGGGTGTAGGTGCCGGAGGAGGTGGCGAGGGCGAGGGTGCCGCCGGAGTTGACGGTGACGCCGCTGGTGCTGCCGAGGGCGCCGGCGGCGCTGGCTCGGAGCGTGCCGGCACTGACGGTGGTGGAGCCGGAGAAGGAGTTGCTGCCGCTGGAGAGATCGAGGATACCGGCGCCGGATTTGGTGAGGTTGCCGGTGCCGGAGAGGGTGCCGGTGGTGGTGAGGGTGGTGCCGGAGGCGACGGTGACGGTGGAGGCCGAAGCGAGGCTGATGTTGCCGGTGTAGGTGTTGTTGCCGCTGGTATTGGCGAGGGCGCCCGCGCCGGAGGCACCGGTGCCATTGAGGGTCAGGGATTCGGCGGCGAAGGTGGTGCCGGAGCCGGCAAGGGCGAGGGTGGCGCCGGAGCTGACGGTGGTGCCGGAGCCGGTGGTGCCGAGGGCGTTGGCGGAGGAGATGGAGAGCGTGCCGGCGGAGACGCTGGTGGAGCCGGCGTAGGTGTTGATGCCGGAGAGATTGAGGGTGCCCGAGCCGCTTTGGGTGAGGCCGCCGGTGCCGGAGATGACGCTATCGGCGGTGATGTCGGCTCCGGCGTTGCTGGACAGGAAGATGAGCGAGGCGGAGTTGAGGTTGATGCCGCCGGAGAGGATGAGGGAGCCGGAGGTGGAGGTGTTGGACCAGGTTTGGGTGCTGCTGATGGAGAGCGGCACGGAGAAGGTCTGGGTGCCCTCGGAGGCGGTGTTGAGCCCGTAGGTGTTGAGCAGGGTGAGGTCGCCGGAACCGTAGAAGGTGATCGAATCGGAGAGGTTGCTGGTGAAGATGATGCCGCCGGTGGTGTCGGCGGCCGTGACCTCGATGCTGGTGAGCAGGCCGTCGGTGTTGAAGCGGGCGCGTTCGGTGGAGCCGTTTGGTTCGTTGTTGGAAGACCAGTTTTGGCGGCGGTTCCAATCATCTTGGGAGGCGTTGGATCCTGTCCACGTGCGGTCGGTTTGGGCGGGCGCCATCGCTGCGCTGACGAGCATTCCCAGCAAGGGTAGGCTCGAGCGAAGCAGAGAGGGGGTGGGACGGGGGCGCATCGACACTAGGTGCGGTTTGCGGATGCAGAAGGTGCCATCGGGTGGCGAAATAGAGGGCGAAAGCCGGGGGCGGTGCAGGGCGGAAAGGCAGCGAAAGCTATGCCGAAAGCATACTCCTATTCGATAAAATGATAAAGGTTTGCAGGGAAATTAATGGGGGTAGTGAAGCGGACGAGGTGGCGGTTGGTGCAAGCGATTGTGGCTGAGGCCAATAAGACGCTGTTCAAACCCCGGGAAATGGGGGAAGAGTGACGGAATGCCGTCGTGGATGAGTGAGATTTTGACCGGGTTGCGCTCGGGTAGCCCGTTGGATCAGATGAATCTGGTGCTGGGGATCGCCGGGGTGGCGCTCATGATTCGGCGCAGCTTGTGGGCGTTTCCGGTGGGGCTGGTGGCGGTGACGGTGCAGGGCGTGCTGTTTTGGCAGGCGACGTTTTATGCGGACGCCAAGCTGCAGGGGTTTTTCTTCGTCTGCCTCGCGTATGGCTGGTGGCATTGGGTGAAGCACAAGGGCAACGCGCCGGAGCTGCCGATCACGACGCTGGGCTGGTCGGCGCGGTTGGCATGGCTGGTCGGCGCGGTGGTGGTGATGCTGGGCTGGGGCTGGTGGCAGAGTGGCCACACCGATGCGGCCATGCCCTATCGCGATACGTTCATCGCATCGTTCAGCATGGCGGCGCAGGTGCTGCAGGTGCGCAAGCGGTTGGAAAACTGGGCGGGCTGGGTCGCGGTGAATGCGGTGGCGGTGGCGACCTATTGGGCAGCGGGGCTGACCTATACCTCCTTTCTTTACCTGGTCTTTTTGATCATGGGCATCACCGGCTGGTTGAGTTGGTGGCGGGCGATGAAAACGGAGGAAGCGAGCGCATGAGCGACGACGCGGTCTTGCGCGTGGCGGTCATCGGGGCGGAGTCGACCGGCAAGTCGGCGCTGGCGGCGGCGTTGGCGGCGCACTTCGGCGAACCGTGGGCGGAGGAAGCGGTGCGGGCGTTCTGGGAAGCACGGGGCGGGCACATTACGCCGTGGGATTTGGCTACGATCGCACGCGGTCAGATGGCCAATGAAGAAGTGGCGGCGGCGCAGGCGCGGCGGGTGGTGTTTTGTGACACGGATCTGACGACCAATGTGTTTTGGGCGGACGCGTTGTATGACGGTGAGATTGCGCCGTGGGTGCGGGAGGAGGCGGTGCGGCGGCGGCAGGCGTATGCGTTGTTTCTGTGGTGCGATACGGACCTCGTGTGGGAGGCGGATCCGCAGCGCTGTTTTGCGGATCCGGCGGAGTGGTGCGCGGCGGCGGGGCGGTTGCGGGCGGCCTACAACGACGTCGATGCGCGGGTGGCGGTCGTGCGGGGCGAGGGGGAGGCGCGTTTGGCGAGCGCGTTGGCGGCGCTGGCGGCGATCGGGTTGCCGGTGGGTGGCTGACGTTCAGCGCGTTGGGGATGGCGGCGGACGCGGGTTTTTGGTGGGGTGGTCGCAACCCCGTTTTCCCCGCTATGCTGAATCGTCGTTTCCCTGCTTTTGCTCTGTTGGTTGTCCTCGTGCTCGCGCCGGTGTTGCGGGCCGACGTGGTGCGTATTGTCCCGGATGATACACAACGCACGAGTGCCTACGCGGTGGCGCGGTTGACGGCGGCGCTGGCGGCGGCGGGGCACGAGGTGGTCGCGGAGTCGGGCGAGTATGATTTTCTCATCAGCCTCGCGACGCATCCGACCCGCTTGCGCAAGGAAGCGTTTGAGATCCTGCCAGAGGACAAGGTCATCACGATCTATGGCGGCGACGGACTCGGTATGGTGTATGGCGCGTTGGCGTTGGTGGAGGCTTTGCAGAACGGCACGGCGTTGGGCGACGTCGCGGCTCAGGCGGAGAAACCCGATCAGGCGTTTCGAGGCATCAAGTTTAACCTGCCATGGGAGACCTACCGGCCGAGCTCGGCACTCGATCAGCACATCGAGACGGCGAAGGACCCGGCGTATTGGGCGGCGTTTTTGGACATGATGGTGGATAACCGTTTTAACGCCATCAGCCTGTGGAACATGCACCCCTACACCTTCATGGTGCGGCCGCGGAGTTTTCCGGAGGCGAGTCCCTGGACGGAGGCGGAGTTTGCGGAATGGCAGGGGCTTTACCGACAGATTTTCGCGATGGCGAAGGACCGCGGACTCGACACCTACATCGTGCATTGGAGCATTTTTGTGAGTCGGGAATTGGCGGAGGCGCACGGGTTGGCGGAGGACAATTTTTATCCCTACTACTACGTTGAAGGTGAGCGGGCGGAGTTGGTGCGACGTTACCTGCGCGAGAGTGTGAAACAGGTGCTGACGGAGTATCCGGATCTCGACGGGATTGGGCTTTCGCACGGCGAAGGCATGGCGGGCATGACGCCGCTGGAGCGGCAGCAGTGGATGGACGACGTGATCATCGCGGGCATGCAGGAGGTGACGGCGGAGCGGCCGGTGAAGTTAATCCACCGCGTGCCGTTTTCCGCCAACCTCGATTCGGGTGGCAGCACCTCGAAGAACGTCGAAGTCGTGACGCGCGAGGCGATGGAACGATTGGGCGATACGTTTGAGGGACCGATTTGGGTGGAGATGAAGTTCAACTGGTCGCACGCCCATTCGACGCCGAAGCTCGAGAAGGTGCACGGCGGCAAGCTCGGCGACACCTACTTCGATCCGGTGCCGAGCAACTACCGGGTCACGTGGCAGGCGCGCAACGAGGACTTCTTTGCGCTGCGTTGGGGCGTGCCGGAGTTCATTCGGCAACACATCGCGCTGAACGGACAGGCGGCGTATGCGGGTGGCTATTTTGTGGGCTCGGAGTGCTACATCCCGGCGCTGGATTATTTCACGGCGGTGGACGAGCCGGTCGACTGGACCTGGGCGTTCGAGCGGCAGTGGCTGTTCTACAAACTTTGGGGGCGGCTGCTCTACAACCCAGAGACGCCGGATGCGGTGTTTGCGGCGGAGTATGAGCGGCGATATGGGGTGGCGGGGCGCAATCTGCTGGCGGCGATGTCGCTGGCGTCGTCGACGCAGCTCCGACTCGCATCGCTCTACGAATCGCGTTGGGACTTTACGCTCTACAGCGAGGGATTCCTGGCCTTGCAGGGCGACTACACGCGCTACATCGGCGTGGATGCGTTGATCAACCAGGGCACGATGGCGTCGGAGTATGTGTCCGTGCGCGACTACGTGGAGACGACGTTGGCGGGCGGTGGATTTGGGGCGGGACGGATCACGCCGCCGATTCTGGCCGACATGCTGGAACGCGACTGTGCGGAGGCGTTGCGTTTGGTGGAGTGGATCGACACGAGCGCCAACGCGTCTCTGCGTTTCGAAGTGGCAGACATCCAAACCTGGGCGTGGCTCGGGCGGCATCTGGCGGCGAAGCTGCGGGGAGCGGTGGCGCTGGCGACTTACCGGCGCACCGGTGAAAGCGCGCGGCAGGAGGAAGCGGTGCGGGAACTCGGTCGAGCGCTCGTGGCGTGGGATGAGGTGATCGACATCACGCGACCGCTTTACCGCGACATGCGGCTGACGCACTACAACCACAACGTCTTCACGGCCAACGACGACAACCTGTTTCACTGGGCGCTGATTCGCGATGAAGTGGCGGCCGATGTGACGGTGGCGCGCGAAGCGGTGCCGACACCCAAAGCGACGGCGGTGGATTGACGAGGCGGGTGGGCTGGCCTTCGCTGGCCGATTCATGAACCCACTTCTCGAATCCCTGCAGACCTTTTTGGAGGCCCACAAGTTCTCCGACTATTGGAGTGAGGTCATCACGACCGCGGTCGGTTTCACGTTGCTCGCGCTGCTGGCGGTGCTGATCAACGTGCTCGCCAAGCGCGTCATCCTGAACGTCGTGCACGTGGTGGTGAAGCGCACGCGTTTCACCTGGGACGATCAATTGCAGGAGACGGGGGTCTTCACGCGCCTCTCGCACCTCGCGCCGGCGATTGTGATCAATACCTTTGGTCCGAGTGTGTTGGGCAACGAGCCGCTGCTATCGGCGGTGGTGCACGGCATCGTGACGATCTACCTGATCTGCATTTGGCTGGGGGTGTTGTTTGCGCTGCTGAATGGCATCCAGATCGCAATCGAGAAACGCAAAGCGCGCAAAGGCGTGCCGGTTAAAGGGTTTGTGCAGGCGATCAAACTCACCGCCGTGGTGGTGGGCGTGATCTTCATCCTGGCCGTCGTGCTCAATAAATCGCCGGTGTTGCTTTTCTCCGGCCTGGGCGCGGTCACGGCGGTGCTGTTGTTGGTCTTCAAAGATGCCATCCTCGGCTTCGTGGCGGGGATCCAGATTTCGGCCAACGACATGGTGCGCGTGGGGGACTGGATCGAGATGCCGAAGGCCGGGGCGGACGGTGATGTGATCGACGTCGCGCTCACCACGGTGAAGGTGCAGAACTGGGACAAGACGATCACGACGATCCCGGCCTACAGTCTCATCTCGGACTCCTTCCGCAACTGGCGCGGCATGTCGGACTCCGGTGGCCGCCGCATCAAGCGCTCGATTTTCTTCGACATCAGCTCGATCGGCTTCGCCAACCCGGAGCAATTGGAACGCTGGTCGAAGATCGGCCACGTGCGGGAGCACCTCGACCGCAAGCGGCAGGAGATTGCGGCCGACAACGAGAAGCTTGGCGACGAAGCCAACGTGCTCGGCAATGGTCGGCGTCTGACGAACATCGGCACGTTCCGCGCGTATTGCCTCAACTACCTCAAAACGCATCCGAGTGTGGACACGGGCAAAACGCTGCTGGTGCGTCAGCTCCAGCCGACGCCGCACGGCCTGCCGTTGGAGATCTATTGCTTCGCCAACAACACGGCGTGGGCGGTTTACGAAGGCATTCAGGCCGACATTTTTGATCACCTCTTTGCGGTCGCGAAGGTGTTTGATCTCGAAGTGTATCAGCAACCGAGTGGCGCGGATTTCAGTGATAGCCTCTCGGCGCTCAGCACCGCCCGTCGCGACGTCGAATGAAAACCCGGCCAACTGTAGCCGGGGGCGCTGACCCCGGTCCGGCCTCACCGAGGCCGGCTACAACCCAACGAAATCAATGAACTCGGATTACGCGGATCGTTTCGGCGGCGTGGGCCGTCTCTTTGGGGCGGCGGCGCTTGAGCGTTTGCAGGCTGCGCATGTCGTGGTGATTGGCGTGGGAGGCGTCGGCTCGTGGACGGTGGAAGGCCTGGCGCGCAGCGGCGTGGGACACCTCACGCTCATCGACCTCGACGACCTGTGCATCACCAACACCAACCGCCAGCTCCCGGCGCTGGACGGCAATCTCGGCCGTCCGAAAGTGGAGGCGTTGGCGGAGCGTGTGCGGTTGATCAATCCGAGCTGCGTCGTGTCACCGGTGAGTGAATACATCACGGCCAGCAACGCCGACCGTCTGTTGGCGCCGGAATTCGACATCGTGGTCGATGCCATCGACGGCACGACCAACAAAGCCGATCTCATCGCGGCCTGCGTCCGTCTGGGCAAGCGGTGTGTGACCGTGGGCGGGGCAGGCGGCAAACGTGACGCCGCGCAGCTGCGCGTGGGTGACTTGGGCGAAGCGGGCGGCGACGAGCTGCTGAAGATGGTGCGGCGCAAACTGCGCAAAGACCACGGCTTCGCGCGCGGGGAAGGCAATCGCTACGGCGTGCGTTGTGTGTGGTCGGCAGAGAAGCCGGTTTACCCTTGGGCGGACGGCACCTGCAGCACGGAAGCCGAGCCAGGGAGCAACCTGAAGCTCGACTGCGCCAGTGGCTTCGGCACGGCGGTCTGGGTGACGGGGGCGATGGGCCTCACCGCCGCGCAGGAAGCGGTGCGGTGGCTGGCGGAGTGACACCGGCCACTTGGTTGGAAAATTTACAGGAGGAAACGGAGGTTAACAGAGGCCGGGAGGCAGCTGATTTTCTTACAGAAGGAAACGAAGAGCGCGAAGCCTTCAGCCTGCACTGGTTCCCCCCTAGGGGCAGCTCACCGCTGAGCAGGAAGTGGTGAGGTGACTGGGGAAGTGACGCCAGGCTGGGTTTCCAGGTTACGAACCATCCCGTGCCCTTGCTGGTTAGTTTATCACAATCAACGCAGGGTTCATCAAACCCGGTTGTATAAGGTAGCCGAGGGGGAAAGGTTCTTCCGATTTCTTCTCGTTCCGCTTGGCCCATGCCTCAGCGATGTGTTTGAGGTCGCAGGCTTTCACCAGCGTGATGGTCGCACCACAGTCGACGGTAAACTGCATCGCGAGGGATTGGGATTCAGTCGTGAAGTCTGGGCCGATCACCCAAAAGCCAGCGACGGGTCTTTCAGAATTACGGATGTAGGTTTCAAACTGACGAAGGTGGTCTTTCAGATGGACCGGACTTTCTTTCGATTTGTTGTCCCAAACGATGACCTTGTCCCGAAAAGAAAGCACACCGTCAGCATGGGCCGATCCGATTAGCTTCAGTGGCTTGTGGAGCAGCCTCTTCTGAAACAAGAAGTCGGTTGCATCCTCGAAGTGTGATTCGCACTCGATGTCTTTTTCGATGAGTTGCTGGCTGCGGAGAAAATGGAGGTCCCTAGCGGCTAGTTTTTCGAAATGCTCATACCAGATTGCTCGCGGGTCGCCCTCCGTCTCTGTGCGCACCAGTAGTCCATCGTAGAATTCAATGATTCGCTCGATGATCTCTGCCTTCGAACCGGACACCATCAACGAGAGCTCTGCGCACCATTTTTTGAGCGTTTCAAGCTCAAGTCCGTCTCTGGGAGTCAGACCGCCGAGCAGAACTTCGGGGCGAATGTGAGCTTGGACGAGGTGTTGCAGATTCGGTAGTGAGAGCCCCTTGTTCAGATCAATTTCGGACTTCTGAAGCACGGTGGTGAGATAGCTCTTGGAGCGCACCGCTTTGTAGTTGAGCAGTTCGTCATACCCGTGGCGCTTTAGACGAATTCCGAAGATCTGGCGGAGCTGACCGGCGATCTCGTCAGGGACGACATCGAAGTCCGTCCCGTCCTCGTTTCGAATCGAGAAAAGGAGTCCTTTGCTCTGAAGGAGGCGGCGAGTTTCTTCGACTTCAGTGCGAGTGTGGAGTTCGTTGTTTGGTTTGGGAAAGCGGTTGAGCGAAGCTTCCACCACGCGGTGTTCCCTTTCCGTCAGTTTCATCCGCACACGAAGTTTTTCGATGAGGTTGAATTCGTCGACGGAGATGTCGGCGTTTTGGAGCCACGCGGTTTCGACAACGAATTTGAACAAGTCGAGATGATCGCTTCTGGCGGCGGCGTTTTGGAGGAGACTCTCGTTCGCGGCATCAATGATCGTCTGTTCGTAAGCTACGACCGACTCGAATGTCTCCTTTTCGCAGGAGATGAATCCATCCTGATTGAGGAGGATTTCTTTGAGGATGACCCGACCCAAAATGCGATGCTGCCGATCGCCGGTATGGAAGACGTCGTTGATGGCAACGGATAGATTGGCAGGGTAATAGTATTGGGGGGCTGTTTTAATCAGAGCTGCCTTTAGTTCGTCATCGGTCAGATTTCGGTAGTCGATGACATAGGCGCTCGCGATGCGCTTGAGGATCAGGCTCGTGCTGCAAATCTCGACGGCTTTGGCAATATTCATGGCGGGGTAGCGACTTAGAATTGGGGGCCAGTGGCCGGATCGAATTGCTTGGAGGCGACGATCGCAGTAACAAAGTTAGCTATTGAGCCGAAAACAGTTGTGAACGCGCCATGGGTCTCGCGGCTTCTTCCAAGAGCAGTGCGTCGGCTGGTGGAGTCGCTACCTGAAAAATCTTACAAAAGGAAACAGGGAGGAATAGAGCCGCTCCCCGAGCCCACGCACTTCGGTGCGTAGCCGGTAGGCGAAGCTATCCGTGGTCATCCGTGGTTAAAAACCAACTGGCTGACGGTGCTGTTCCCCTCTGTTGCTTTTTGTAACAGAAAACCTGTTACAGCTCGATTTGCACCTTCACTGAGGTGGGCTTGGGGGCCTTGGCGTAGTCGAAGGCGGCGATGCTGTCGGCGAAGGCGTAGGTCTCGGTGATGAGGGGTTTCACGTTGAGTTGGCCGCTGCCCATGAGCGCGAGACAGCGCGGGTAGACATGGGCGTAGCGGAAGACGTGTTCGACGCGCGCTTCCTTGATTTGCGCGGCGACGACATCGTAGGCGATGGGACCGCCGGGCATGCCGATGTAAACCACGCAACCACCCGGGCAGAGCACGTCGAAGACGGAGGCGGCGGCTTTGGCGTTGCCGCTGGCTTCGAGCACGATGTCGGCGCCCCAACCGGCCGTGGCGGCGTTGATGACGTCGGCCAGATTCTCTGTGGCGATGTTGACCGGAGTGATGGCGCCGAGGGTGGCGGCGAGGTCGAGTTTGGGTTGGGCGACGTCGGTGATGAAGACGCGGCTGCAACCGGCGGCGAGAGCGCTGAGGGCGGTGACGATGCCGATGGTGCCGGCGCCCAGCACGACGGCGACGTCACCGGGTTTTACCTTGGCTTTGGTGGCGGCGTGCATGCCGACGGCGAGAGGTTCAACAAGGGCGGCTTCGCCGAGGCTTACGTTATCCGGCACTTTGAAGGTGAACTGGGCCGGGTGGACGACGGAGGGGCGCAGCACGCCGTGGATGGGTGGGGTCGCCCAGAAGCGCACGTCGGGGTCGAGGTTGTAGAGCCCGAGTTGGGTGGCGCGGCCGCGGGGATTGGGAATGCCCGGCTCCATGCACACCCGGTCGCCGACGGCGAGGTGCGTGACGGCCGAGCCGACCTCGGCGATCACGCCGGCGGCCTCGTGACCGAGCACCATGGGGGCATCAACCACGAAGGGGCCGATGCGACCGTGGGTGTAGTAGTGGACGTCGCTGCCGCAAACGCCGACCGTTTTGACGTCGATGCGCACATCGTGCGGACCGAGTTCTTCAACGATGTCGATATCGCGGAGGGAGAGTTCGTTTTGACGTTCCAGGACCAGTGCTTGCATGAGTGATATTGATCGTCGAAACGGTCGGTCGGGTCGATCCCGGAAGCAGTCAAATAGCAGCGCAAATTGCGGGTGACGGAGAAACCTGAAGCTTGGAATAGGCGTCAACGGCGTGATGCTCGGCCCCATGCTACCCCGCTGGACGATCTGGATCTGTGCCTTCACAGTCTGGCAGTCCGGATTTGCCCAAGTGCCTGCTTCGCTTACGCCCGAGGAGGGCGAACCGGTGCAGACGCTGGACGCATTTGAGGTGCGCACGGATGAGTTGGAGGACGCGTTCGACGAAACCGGCATGGGCTACCTGGACGCGGAGCGACGCGATCCGCCGTTTTCCAATGACCTGATCTTTGATGCCGACGAGGAGGACGAACTGGGCAGCGACGTGGAGGCGGAGCTCGGGCAGATCGCGGTGACGAGTGCGGCGGATTTGGCCACCGGATCCGATCGGCTCAACCTGCGCGGGTTTCCGACGCCGCGCCTGCGCAACGCGTTTGTGCAGACGGGCATTCCGGAGGTGTTGGAAGTGAAGCGGCGGGAGACGATTCAAGGCGCGTTGACCTCGGTCACGGGTCGGGCGGCTCCGGGCGGCATCCAAAACTACATGACGGCGCGGCCGCCGGGGCGGGCGATGACGCGCTGGGATGCCAGCGCTAGCACGGACGACATCTGGCGGGTGCGGGTGGAGAAGGGCGGACCGGTCGCGAAGTGGGGCAAAACGAAGGTGTTTCAACGCGTGGCGCTCAGCTACGAGCGACGGGAAGGGTCGGAGGCCTTCGCCTACCGCGATAATCTCACGTTGAGCGGCGCGCTGACTCTGCGCCACTCGCGGGCGCACAGCACCCTGTGGCAGATCGACTATGCGGCTTACGACGGCAACCCGTCGCCGGGTGTCCCCGGCTATCGTGAATCGGCGAACGGCCTGGTGCTCGGCCCCTATCTGCCAATGGCGGATTTTCATACGTATGGACCGAACGCCGGGGTGTCGCGCCATACGGCGAATTTCAGTTTTCAATACGAAGGCCAGACCTCGAAGGCGCTGAGCACGCGCGCGTCGGTGCAAGGTTTGGTGCGCGAGCTCGAGGAGGATCGGTTTACGCGGGGCGATTATCTGCTCGATCAGGGGCGCTTCGCCGGCACGCGCCAGCCGCAGCATATTGCGCAGCCGCTGCGAGCGCTAGCGGTGGATGGTGACCTGACCTGGCGTTTTGATGTCGGCGACGTGAGTCACAAACTGCTCGTGTCGTCCGAGTTGGTCAGCGCCGACAGTTCGCGTCTGCAGCGAGGCCTCGACGCGGAGGAGCTCTCGGCGTTGCCCTTGAGCGTGCGGCGGTTTGATCCGGCGGCGCCGGATTGGTTTCGGCCGGCGCTGAGTGCCGCGAGTTATCGGCGCATCATCAACGACCGCGAGGAAGTCACGCGGTATTGGGGCAACGCGATTAGCGAGCGCGCGGCGATCGGCAGTGGTCGGGTCGTGCTCACGGCGGGCCTGCGCCACGATCGCGTGGATCTCGAACTCACGGACGAGGCGCCCAATGCGCCGCAGCCGGCGGTGTCGGCGACGACGCACGAGCTGACCTATCACGTGGGGGGCAACGTCATCGCGGTGCCGGGACGGTTGCTGGTTTATGCGAATACCAGCACGGCGTTTGAACCTTCGACGCGGGTGGACCGGCGCACGGGAGACATTCAGGGCAACGAAACCACGGGCGGGGTGGAGGCCGGGTTGAAAGGCATGGGCTGGGACCGGCGGCTGAGTTTCACGCTGCACGGGTTTTCGTTCGTCAACCGCAACATCTCGCGGCGCAACCCGCTCTACCGCGATCCGATCGCGGATGCGGATCAGACCCAGCCGGAGTTGATCGCGGCGGGGCGGGAACGTTTTCAGGGGGCGACGCTGGATGTGCGGTTGAAGCCGGCCGGTGTTTGGCAGGTGCAGGGCAAGGTGGCGTTTACGGACTCGATCACGGAGCGTTCGCCGGATCTGCCGCAGGAGGAAGGGCGCGCGATCGCGCGGGTGCCGCGTTGGACGGGAGCGCTGTCGGGGCGGCTGGCTTGGCAGGACGGGGCGTTGGCGGGATGGAACGCGTCGACCTCACTCGTTTACATGGGGTCGTATGTGCAGCGGTATGAAGATACTCGATACGCCGAGTTGGATTACCCGGGTTACGTGACCCTGGCGCTGGGATTGGGTTACCAATGGCGCACCGGAGACGGTAAACAACGGCACGATCTCTCGCTGCGGGTGCAGAACGCGTTGGACGAAGACCTGCTCGTGCGGGCCGGTCGGGTGGGGGCAGGCCGCTCAGCACGACTCGGCTACCGCTGGTCGTATTGAGCGGCAGCAGGACGAGATTTTACTGGCGGAAATTCAGTTCCACGGCGCGGCGGCGAGGAGGAGGGCGCCGAGGACGAAGAGGAGGAGTTGCCACTTGGCCCACCAGCGGAACCAGGTGCCGTAGCCGATGCCGGCGCTGGAAAGCACACCGACCAGAATGACGCTGGTGGGGATGATCATGTTGGTGAAGCCGTCGCCAAACTGGAACGCGAGGATGGCGCTCTCCCGGTGGATGCCGAGCAGGTCGGAGAGCGGCGTCATGATCGGCATGGTGAGCGCGGCCTGACCGCTGCCGCTGGGAATCAGAAAGTTGAGGCAGCTCTGGAAACTATACATCACAAACACGCCGAGGTCGGGACCGAGATGATCGATGCGCGAGGCGACGCTGTGCAGGATGGTGTCGATGATGTTGGCGTCCTCGGCGAGCACGACGATGGCGCGGGAGAAGGCGACCAACACGGCCGTGGAGCAGAGTTGCTGAGCGCCGGTCATGAAGGAGTCGGCAATCTGGTTGAACGACATGCGGGCGGTGAGGCCGCAGAACAGTGCCATGGCGAGGAAGAGGCCGGCGATTTCCATGACATACCAACCGAGCTGGATGGAGCCGTAACCGAGCACGATCATCATGAGCCCGAAGGCGGCGAGCGTGACGACCTGAGAGGTAGAGATGACCGCGGCGGAGTCGGGCTTGTCGCCGGATTCGGCGGCGAGACGCTGGCGCCAGTTGGCATCGGACTCAGGTGTGAGACTCTTGCTGGGGTCGCGGGCGACCCGGCGGGCATGCAGCATGACGATGGCGATGCAGACGCTGGTGATGAGCAGCCAGCAGAACACGCGGTAGCCGTAGCCGACATCGGTGGGTTGCTCGGCGATCTGCTTGGCGATGCCAAAGGAGAAGGGGTTGACGAAGGCGGTGGCGAAACCGGCCTGGGAGCCGATGAAGGGGATGGCCACGCCGGTGGTGGCGTCGAAGCCCAAGGAGATGGCGAGCGGCACGGTGAGCAGCACGAAAACGAGACACTCCTCGGCCATACCGAAGAGCACGCCGGCGAAACTGAAGGCGAACATGAGCACCGGAATGACGATGAAGCGCCCGGCGCCCTGAGCGCGCAGGGTGAGCCATTTGAGTCCGGCCATGAGTGCGCCGGTCTGCATGAGGACCCCAAAGGCGCCGCCGATGAGCAGCACGAAGGCGAGCGTCTCGGCGGCCTCCTCGGCGCCCTTCATGGGCGCGAGCAGCAGGTCGAAAGGCGTCTGCGGCACGGAGTCGACGACCTCAAACTGATCGGGCAGCACGATCTCTTTGCTGCCGTAACCTTCAAACTCCCGGACTTCGCGGGCGTAGTGACCGCCGGGGATGATCCAAGTGGCGATCATCATGGTGACCATGATGGCGACGATGAGAACGAAGGCGTTGGGCGCGCGGAGCTTCATAAGCTGGGAGTCGTAGGCGAAGGGCGGAGCGAGTCAGGCGGAGAATGACGCGGGGAGGCGTTGCAGGCCCACAAATTTGTGGTGTTCGTCGAAGAGCAGGCGAAAGCGGCCGTGCACGCCGTTTTCGGTCACGACCTTTTGCAAGGCGGAGGCGGGGAACTGCACCGAGCGGCCATCGTCGAGGTAGGCGATCACCTGGCGGGATTGCCCGCGGTAGTAGCGAAGGACCTCGTCGGAGGAGAAGTGAAGGGTGAACTCAAGCGCGGGCATCGGACGGCAAAAGGACGGCGGCGGCGCCGGCTATTCGTGCGGTCCGATGGGATTTCGACAACGCTATCCTGTCGCGATGTTCGCGACGGTGCGCGGGAGGCGGCAAGGCCTCGGCGGTAGAACGCCTTCTTAGAAGAGGGTGACGTCGGCCGGTGTTGCGGCGGAGGTCGCGGGCTTGGAGGTGGAGCGGTGAGGGGAGGTGCCCGAAGCCTGCGCCCGTGATTTGTTGGTGGCGCGAGCGGGCGGCGTCTCGCGGGACGGTGCGGCACGGCCTTCGACGAGGGCGACGAGAGCCCTGACGTGACGGTTGAGCAGCAAGGCTTGCTGATTGAGGGCGTCGGCGGCGGCGGAGCATTCCTCGGCGTTGGAGGCGTTGGTGCGGGTGGTGGCGTCGACTTGGCGAGCGGCGGCTTCGATGTGTTCGAGGGCCTGCGCCTGGCGAATGGTGTCGTGGTCGATGGCGGCGACAAACTTCATCACCTCGGCGGCGTGGGCTGCGATGCGTTGAAAAGCCTGTTGGGTGTGATCGACCTGGCGGGTGCCTTCGGTGACGTCGGCTTGGGAAGCTTCGATGAGCTGGCTGGAGTTGGCCGAGGCGTCGGAGGAGCGGCGGGCGAGGGAGCGCACCTCTTCGGCAACGACGGCAAAACCGGCGCCGGCTTCACCGGCGCGGGCGGCTTCGACGGCGGCATTGAGGGCGAGCAGATTGGTTTGGAAGGCGATCTCGGTGATCGATTCCATGATCTCCTGGGTGCGGTCGGAGTTGGCGGCGATATGCCGCATGGACTCGGTGAGGTGGCCAACGGTCTGGCCCGATTCGTCGATGACGGTGTGGGTCGAGCGCATGGACGCGGTGGCGGAGCGGGCGTTTTCGGCGGTGGAAGTGGTGACGTCGAGGATCTGTTCGAGGCGGCGATTGGTTTCGTCGACGAGCGCGGCTTGATCGACGGCGCTGCGGGAGAACTGCTCACTCGATTGGTGCACGGCCTGGGCGTAGCGGATCACGGACTGGGTGCCTTCGGTGATGCCCTGAGTGATCTGGCCAAGAACGGTGCGGAGGCCGCGGGCGAAGCGCAGGCTGATAACGAGACTGAGGAAAAGCGCGGCGAGGGTGACGCCCAGGGCCAAGTTGCGCTCGCGTTCGAGAGAGGCGATGCGCGTGGTGGTGTAGGTGCGCAGGTCGTCGCGCATGACTTGCAGCAATTCGTGGAGCTGAACCTTTCGTTCATCGATCCGTTCCTTCAACTCGTGTTGGGCGTAGTCGCGATCGAAGGGGAAGTCGTGCCAGACCGCTTTGGCGTCGTGCAGGGCGAGTGCAACTTGAGCTTCGATCCATTGGGAGTTGGGGGTGGCCAGGATTTCACGCAGCTGGTCGGCGATGGAAGGGGACGCTACCAGAAGGAAGTGACGGCGCAGGACTTCAGCGATGGCGACGTCGCGTTCGTAGCTGACGTAGCCGCCCGGCGGCATGTCCTCGATCTGATGCGCCCAGATGATGGTGCCGCAGTAACGCACGACGGCGGCGTAGTATTCGCTGTAGATGTTGTAGGCGGCGAGGCGGAGGTTGAGGTCCCGGTCACTCGTTTCGTGGAGCATGGCGGGGAAGACACTCGATAGGGCGGCGCGGAAACGGACGGGGGTAGCGGTCAGGTCGTTGTATTGGAAAGTGCCCTGCAGATCAGCGTGGCTCGCCTCCATCGCGGCGTAGCTCGCGGCGATGTCGTTGAGGGCCTGATTGAACGTGGTGCCGAAGGCCTCGGTATCGATTTGGGTGAGTTGCAGTTTGGTATTTTCGTAGCTGGCAGCCATCGCCTCCATGGCCTGTTCGTAGCGTTGCTGGGTGGCGGCAACGACAATGGCGCCGTTGTTTTCGACGGCTTCCGGGGTAAACGCCCAGAGCGACTCGACCGCGATCTCGTGTTGTTCGTTTACCTGAGAGAACAGCTCCGCGATGGTCACGGCGTCGCGGAACGTGCGAAACTCATGGATGGCCCGCAGGTGTTGCCAAACTTGCAACCCGCTGAAGCCCAGGGCACAGAGCGCGGGCAGGGCCACAATCGCGAGGAGACGACGACTGAGGGCACCGGTGCGGAGTTTGGTCGAGGGGCTGGGCACGATGGGGTGAGTGGCCGGGCAGACTGCCTTAAAATAGGGTCACGTCGGCGACGGCAGGAGACTTTACGGGCATGGCGGGACGGCTGGGGGGGCGGGGGCGAGACGACTTGACCGTGGGGGCAACGTCAGGGGAGGAGCCCGCTGGCGACGGGTGGTGGCTCGTGCCATAGACGAGTTGAGACAAGTCCTGCACGTAACGCTCGAGGGTGTGGGCCTGTCGGTTGAGGGCGGTGGCAGCCTCGGCGCATTCGGTCGCGTATTGGGCGTTGTTACGCGTGGTATCGTCGACTTGACGGGCGGCGGCTTCGATGTGCTCGAGGGCCTGCGCCTGGCGAATGGTGTCGCTGTCGATGGCCGCGACGAAGCGCATGACCTCCTGGGCGTGACGGGCGACGTTTTCGAAGGCCTGATTGGTGCCGGCGACAAACTCGTGCCCGGTGTGGATGTTGCGGCGGGAGTTTTCGATGAGCTGGCTGGAATCGGCGGAGGCGGAGGAGGAGCGGTGGGCGAGGTTGCGCACTTCGTCGGCGACGACCGCAAAGCCGGCTCCGGCCTCGCCAGCGCGGGCGGCTTCGACGGCGGCGTTGAGAGCGAGCAGGTTGGTTTGGAAGGCAATTTCGGAGATGGCTTCCATGATCTGCTGCGAGCGCTCGCTGCTGGTGGATATCTCGTCCATGGCGACGTTGAGCTGGTCGACGGTCGCTTTGCTGGAATCAATGACGTCGTTGGTGGAGCGCATCGAGGTCGTGGCAGAGCGAGCGTTCTCGGCGGTGGACGTCGTGACCTCCAAAATCTGTTCGAGACGGGTGTTGGTCTCTTCGACGAGGGCGGCTTGGTCGGCCGCGCTGCGGGAGAAGTTTTCGCTGGAGCGTTGCACGTCGCGGGCGGTGGTGAAGACGTGATGGGCGCTTTCGGTGATGCCGCGGGTGATGGCCTTGAGGGTGCTGCGCAAGCGGTGGGCGAGGCGGAAGCTGATCACGATGGTGATGAGCGCGGCGAACAGGGTGGTGGCGCCGGCGGTGAGGCTTTCACGCCGTAGCAAGGCGATGTGCTCCTGGGTGTGCTCGGCGATTTCCTGTCGTAGCCGGTGCAAAATCGTGCCGAGTTCGACGGAGCGTCCTTCCGCGCGGCTTTTGAAGTGTTCGGTCACGGCGGCGTCGGAGGGGAAGTCGAACCACTGCATGCGCTCGGCGTGCTGGAAGGACTTGATTTGCTGTTCGACCCATCGGTTGTCGGGCCGGTTCAGGATCGTATCGAGCTCGGCGAGCACGGGTGACGGGGCGAGGAGCCGGAATTGTTTCAGCAGCAACTCACTGGCCAGGATGTTGGCCTCATACCCGGCGTAGCCGCCGGGAGGGAGTTCGGCGACTTGGTGCGCCCAAATGAGCGTGCCGACGTATTGGACGACGCTGGCGTGGTAGTCGGTGTAGAGGTTGTAAGCGTTGAGGAGCTGGATGAGGTCTTTGTCATCCGTTTCATTCAGCAGAGCGGGAAAGACGCGCTGAATGCCGGTGCGCAGCTCCACGTAGGGGGCGATCAGACGGAAGTAGTTGGTCTCTTCGCCGAGGTGCTGACGGTGGGTCGACAGGTTTTGATAGTAGCCTGCGATGTCTTCGATGATCGGGTGCAGCGCCGGGTCGCGGTAGCGGTTGTCGAGGGCTTCGTGGATGGCCTGGACTTCGGCGTAGAGAGTATCGACCTGTTCTGCGGTGCGGCGATGGTCGGCCTTGGCTTGGTCGACTACGGTTTGGCCATTCTCGGCCACGGCGGTGCCGCTGTAGGCCCAAGTGAGAGCCAGCTCGGCGTTATTGGCCTCATTAAACTCAGCCATGGCGTCGGCGAGTGCCATCACCTCGGCGAAGTGTTCAAAGGCCAGGAGTTTTTGATAACGTTCCCAGGCAAATACGGCGCCAAAGATGAGGGCACAGCACAGAGGTATCGTGACCAACAGCAGGAGCTGGCGGCCGAGAGGCTTAAATCGCGGACGTGGTGAGGGTAATGACATCTGGAGCGCTGGCCTCATGATCGGCACAGTTCTGAACCGGATTGAGCGCGCTACTTGGTTGCATACGGCGGGGAGCGAGGAATACGTAGGCGCTAAAGTATTGTTATATAGCGCAATACAAAAAAGGCACCGCCGGTGGCGGTGCCTCGAGAGGGTTGGGAATGAGTGATAGTCCCCAGTAAATCAGGCCTCTACTTCCAGCAGGGCGCGGCCCTTGGCCTTCAGGTCCTCGATGCTGATCTCGCCTTTGTCGACCTTGGCGAGGAGCTCCTTCTGAGCGAGGTAGTCCTTGTTCACGATGCCGGCGTGGGACTGGAGCATGCGCCAGGCTTTGCGACGCTCCACGCAGAAGAGGACCATCTGGCGGGTCATCTTCATGAAGACGTGCTTCCCGTTGCCGGCGTCGAGCTTGAGGTAGACGCCGAAGTCGGGGATGTAGGCGCGGGAGGCCGGGTCGTTGTAGCGTCGGTAGACGACATCCTGCTGGGTCACGCGGAGGAGGACGTCCTCGAGGTGTTCCATGTGCTCCACCTCGTCGGCGCTGGCCTTCTTGATGTGCTGGCGGAAACGCGCCTCGGTGCAGGCCCAATGGGCGATGGTGTAGGCGTATTTCTCGTCGGTGTCGGAGTAGGTCAGCGTGGTCCAGTCGCGGTCGGGGTTCTTGTTACCCTTGAGCGAGAGGGCTTCGGCGTAGGACTCGCCGAGACGCGGGTCGAAGACGAACTCGGGCAAGCAGCGGGACTCGCGGGCGCGTTCGGCCTGCTTGGTGGCCATGTTGTCGGCGACGCCGTGTTCCGGTTGGCAGGTGGTGTAGGCCTGGAAGAAGGCGACACCGCGATACTCGAGGGCCGAGATCATCGACTGGTAGAGCTTGGCGGAGTCGGCCATGGAGACCTGGGCGAGGAAGGGCGAGCCGTGGCCGTTGAGGAAACACTCGGCGATGTTCTTCATCTCGCTGAGCTTACCTTGGGAGGCGGCACCGGCCTGATTCATGTCGAAACCACCGGTCATGGGCGAGTGGTCGGAGTTTTGACCACCGGTGTTGGAATACACCTGAGTGTCGAGCATGAGCAGCTTCACGTTGGGGCGATTCTGGAGAATCACCTTGGAGACGTTTTGGAAGCCGATGTCGCCCATGCCACCGTCGCCACCCACGCACCACACCTTGGGCAGCTCCTTGATTTCCTGGTCGGTCATCAGGGCGTCGGTGAAGTGGGTGTAGTTGAAGTAGGAGGCCTGATCGAGCTCGTCGCCGGCGAAGAGGTGATCGATGAGACGCTCCGGAATGACGGAACGGCGAGCGTTGTCGGTGATGAAGGTCTCGCCCATCATCCAGGTGATGGTGGCACCATCCTGGAAGAGGGAGTTGAGCCACGGGTAGGGGTGCGGGTTGTTGGGCGGCGTGGAACCGTAGACGGTGTTGCAGCCGGTGTGGGCACCCATGGCCATGACGGACATGCCGTTGGAGAGGCGGCCGTCGATGGTCTGCATAATCTTGTGGTTGAAGGCCTCCTGCTTGATCACGGCGCAGATGGCGTTGACGGCCTCCTGGTCGGAGATCTCACCGCGGGCGGCGAGGCGAGCGTCGGTGTCCTTATCGGTGTCACCGCCGAGGCCCATGACGATATGGGCGACCATGCGTTTCCAGGTGGCGTAGGAGGTCGGGTTCTCGGCCTTGAGCTTCTCGAGGGCGGTGGTGCCTTCGCGCTTCAGCTTGCCGAACTTCTCGGTGAGGCGGTCGGCCTTGGCGTGGAAGATCGGGCGCATGTAGGCCTCGGTCACCGAGGCGAGCGAGTGGAGGACGGGTTTTTCACCGCAGCCGGCGCAGGCGCCGTCGCCGGAGACGAGGGCATCGTAGTTGCGGTTGACCATCATGTGGTTCCGCAGGGCGGCGGGGCGGGATTGTTCCGGGGCCGCGTCGTTGTAGAGACCGAGGTATTTTTGGTCGGTGTCGGGGAGGAGGCGGAGGAACTCGGTGGCCGAGAGGAGCTCGGCGTTGTATTCCTCGGTGTCCTCGATCATGCGCAGGGCGTCGTGATCGCCGCACTCTTCGACGCAGAGGCCGCAGCCTTTGCAGAGGTCGGAGACGAAGATCGAGAAGATGCCACCGGCGCCCTTTTCCTTGCGTTCCTTGGAGAGGAACACGGCGGGGACCTTGAGGTAGGAGAGCGGCAGGATGTTGAGGATGCCGTCGAGTTCGAGGGCGGCGTCGGCGGAGATGGACGGCGTAGATCGCACGATGTTCATCACCAGCTCGCGGACGGTTTCACCTTCCTTGGCCTTGGCGTTGGCGAGCATCTGCTCGCGGATGGCGCCGTCGATGTCGGGGATGGCGGCGTGGATGGCGGCGCGTTGCTCGGCATCGGTGACGTAGTTGTCGACCGCGGTGTTGAGGATGGTCTGCAGGTCCTGCGCGGTGTTGGGCAGGGCGGTGTCGGGGCAGGAGGTGATACACTCCATGCACTGCGTGCAGTTCTCGGCGAAGTATTTGGGGGTCTCGCGGCGGGCGCCGTATTTGGAGGCGGTGGCACCGGAGCCGGCGGCCATCACGCCGACGGCGGCGAGAGGGGAGGCGGGCTGGTTGTAGCCGAGGCCGGCGCGGAATTCCGCGTCGAAGGTCTCGGTCTTATACATGGGCAGACCCTCGGCCTGTTCCTCGGACGGGGTGCAGCCGCAGCGGCCACCGCAGTCGGAGTTCGTCGGCAGGAGGAGCTCACCGCGCATGGAAGAGGTGTCGGGGGCATCGATCGGGCCGTAGGGCACGAGTTGGATGCGTTCACCGCCGGCGGTCATGACGGTCATGTTGGACTCGATGACGGCCTCGCCGAACTTGCCGAATTTCTTCTGGTATTGGGCGCGGACGAGGTCGCGGAACAGTTCCTCGGAGATGCCGAATTGCTCGAGCAACGGGGATACCTTGAAGAAGGCACCGAGGAAGGAGTTGCCCTGCATGCGAAGCTGCAGGTCAGGGCGGTTGGTGGCGGCCTTGGCGATGTCGAAGCCGGGGAGGATGTAGACCTTGATCTGCTTTTCGATGATCTCCTGGCGGTATTTGGCCGGGATACGGGTCCAGGCTTTTTCCGGCGTCTCAGATGACTCCCAGATGAAGGCGCCACCCTCGACCAGACCCTCGAGCGGGTTGATGTGGGTGAAGGCCTTGGGGTCGCAGCAGAGCACGACGTTGACGTGCTTGAGGTCGCAGTTGACGCGCACGCGTTCGGGCGCGGCGGTGAGGAAGTAGGAGGTGGGCGAACCCTTCTTTTCGGAGCCGTATTTCGGGTTGGCCGAAACGTGGATGACCTCCTGAGGGTTGCCGTTGGCGTCGGTCACGTTGTCGCGCTCGGCGACGTGGGTGCCGAGGTCACCGATGATCTCTGCGAGGTTCTTGCCGGTGGTGATCATGCCCCAGCCACCGATGGAGTGGAGGCGGACAGCGACGGCCTTGTCGGGGAGGAGGGAAGGCGTCTCGTCGGCGCAGACGGAATAGGGATGGTCGACGCCGAGGTTGAAGAACGTGTAACCCTGCGCGGCGGTGTGACCGTCCTGGCGGGCGCGGCCCTCGGCGACAAATTCGTAGGCGCCGATGACGTGCTCGGGACGGAAGTCGCGGGAGCCCATGCCGTAGCAACCGGAGAAGTTACGCGGCACTTCGTGCTGCTCGATGACCGGCAGACCCTTGCGGTGCGGGAAGCCCGGATGGATGTAGGCTTTGGTGAGGGCGGCGCGAACCTCGCGAGCGAGGGGGTTGTCGCCGGCGAGCGGCTCGTCGGTGCGCTCGAGAATGATGACCGACTTCTTGCCCTTGAGGGCGTTGACGACGGCGGCCTGCGGGAAGGGGCGCAGCACGTTGACGTGCACGGAGCCGACCTTGGCGCCGCGGGTGGCGCGCAGGTGATCGACGGCGGCCTCGATGTTCTCGGCGGCGGAGCCGAGGGTGACGAAGGTGACTTCGGCGTCGTCGTTCTTGTATTCGGAGACGAGACCATAGTTGCGGCCGGTGAGGGCGGCCCAGTCGTGGTAGGCGTCCTCGAGCATGCCGAGGATGGGCTCAACGAAGTTGTTTCGGCGGGCGACCACACCGTTCATGTAGTGCTCCTGATTCTGGACGGGGCCGATCAGGGCGGGATTGGTGAGGTCGATGACCTTGGGGATGCGGCGACGGGTCGGGCCGAAGAGGGTCTTCTGGGCCTCGGTCGGGCACTCGATGATGTCGTCCGGCGAGCCGAGGTATTCGCGGAGGAGCTCGGACTCGTGCTTGAGGAAGGTGCGCTCGAGGTGGGAGGTCAGGAAGCCGTCCTGGATGTTCATGCCCGGGGTGAGGGCCTGCTCGGTGACGCGACGGAGAATGATGGCTTGGTCGGCGGCCTGCTGGGCGTCTTTGGCGAACAGCATGATCCAGCCGGTATCGAGAGCGGCGTAGATGTCGTCATGGCCGCAATGCACGTTGAGGGCGTGCTTGGTGAGGGCGCGCGCGGCGACCTCGAGGACCATGGTGGAGAGCTTGCCCGGCGCGTGGTAGTATTGCTCGATGCCGTAGACGATGCCCTGGCCGGAGGTGAAGTTGACGACGCGTTTGCCGGTGACGCTGGTCGCGATGGCGCCACCCTGAGCGGCGTGCTCGCCTTCGCACTCGATGGCGAGGGTGGGGCGACCCCAGACGTTGAGCTGACCCTTGGCCCGCGCGAACTCATACATTTCGCCCATCTCGGTGGACGGCGTGATCGGATAAAAGATACCCGCGTCAGTGATGCGCGCCTCGGTGTAGGACGAGACCAGCTGGTTTCCGTTGGTGGTGATGCGGATGCCGGGGTATTTGGGTTTTGATGCGACCATAGTAGTAATGGAAAAAGGGCCGGGATGCGCGGTGTGAGTGTCACCCTGGCAATTGGAGGGAAATCTGACCTAAAAGAACGGACTGAGGCCAAAATCGGCACAGCGCCCCAGTGACGATCGGACGTCAGGGGAGCGTTAATATGGAGGTCGGATATGGCGGTCGCCAAGGTCCGAATGAGTCACAGTCACGCGACGCTTGGCGGATGATCCGCGTTTTTTGGTGGCGCCTCCGAATCGGGCCTAGAGTGCAAGAAATAGGCGGTGGTAATTTGCTGAAATCTGCGCAGTCAGGTCGGGCAGGGGGTGGTCGCGGAGTTGGGCCAGATGGGCGTAGGCGGCGACAAGATTGGCGGGGTGGTTGAGTGGCCGGCTGCCGGCGGTGGGCGAGGGCAGGAGGTAGGGCGGCTCCGGCGGCGGGGTCGCCGGGGCGTCGGTTTCGACGAGGAGGCGGTCGCGTGGCACGGATCGGAAGGCGGCGTGAGTCTTGGCGCGACGCGGATCGATGAAGGAGGTGTTGTAAGAAAAGTAGGCCCCGAGCTCGGCGAAAGCAGGCACCATGTCGGCAGAGCCTCCGTAGGCGTGGAGCAGGAAGCCGCGGGCGGGGAGCGGAGAGGAGCGCAGGATCTCGAGGAGCGGACCCCAGGCTTGGAGGCAGTGGATGGTGGCGGGCCGGTCGTGGGCGGCGGCCCAGCGGAGTTGCCAGGTAAAGACCTCCACCTGCTCCGCATAGGGGGCGCGCACGACGTCCTGCAGGAGGGGGTGATCGGGGCGCGCGGAGTCGGTCATCCAACGATCGATGCCGATCTCGCCGACGGGCGAGCGTGGTGACGCGGAGAGTTGGCGGGTGAATTTGTCCTGCCAGTCGGAGGGGCGTTGGCCGACGTCCCAGGGGTGAATGCCGTAGCTGGGCAGGACCCAGTCGTAACGATCGGCGAGCGCGTTGACGTCGGCCCAGTCGTCGTCGGGGTGGGTGCCGTTGACGACGGCGCCGGCGAGGCCGATGGCCTGCAGGTCGTCGAGGATGGCGTCGAAGTGTGGGGTGAGTTCGGCGAAGTGGAGGTGGTTGTGAGCGTCGAACAGCACGGGAGGGGCAGGGGCTGGGCGGGCTGGCGAACTACGCGGCGGCGAAGGCGACGGCGTGTTGGCGGATGCGTTGGGCGACGGCGCGCAGGCCGTTTTGGCGGGTGCCGGAGAGGTCGCGCCAGAGGCCGAGGGCTTCGATGACGCTGATCTCGGCGCGGGCAACCTCGGCGGGGGGCAGGCCCTCGCAGCACTCGCAGATGAGGTGAACGAGCCCTTTGACCATGGGGGAGTCGCAATCGGTGGTGAAGTGGCAGGTGTCGTCGCGGAGCTCGGCGCGCAGCCAAACGCGGGAGGTGCAGCCGGGCACGAGATGCTCGGCGATGCGTTCGCTCTCGGAAAAGGGCGGGAGCGTGCGGGCGGTGTCGACGATTGCGCCGAGGCGTTCCTGTTTGTTTTCGATCAGGGCGTAGGCTTCGACGACGGACTGTTGGCGTTGGGCGACGGTCATGCGGAGGGCTTCCAAGAGGACGCATGGGGCGGGTTGGTGCAAACACGGAGCGCGCCGCGGACTTGCGTCAGATGGAGCGGCTTCGCACTTTGCCCGGAATGCGAGTGTGTCGCGTGAATTTCTGGCCCCTGGGAATGCTGCTGTGGATGGCGGCTGTTACGGGTGTGTGTGCCCAGGAGCAGTCGGCTCTGGCGGTGGATGGCGTGGGGCAGGTGCCGCTGATGGCGGGGGCGGGGCCGCGCGAGGATGTGGCGACGTCGCTGACGCGCGAAGCGGCGGCGCGGCGGGCCATGCAAATGGGTTTTCCGCATGTCGCGGCGGGGATTTTGGAGCAATTGGTGGCGGAGGGGGGAGCAACGGCGCGGCAGGATGAGCTGCGGTTGGAGTGGACGTTGGCTTTGCTCGAAGCGGATGATGTGGCGGGCGCGGCGGCGGCTTTATCGGGAGTGAGTGATGTGAACACGCCGCGGGTGCGTTTGCGGCGGGCTTTGATCGAGTTGGTGCGCGGGCAGACGGATGCGGCGGAGGACGTGTTGGGTGGATTCACCCCGGATCGGTTGCCGCCGAGGGAGCGGGCTTGGTTTCATTACGCGGTGGGGGCGGTGGCGGACGCGGCCGGCGAAACGCAGGCGGCGCGGCAGGCTTATCGGGCGGCAATTCAGGTGGCGACTTCGGGCTTGCAGCGGGCGCGGTTTGAGTTGGCGGATTTGCGTTCGTCGTGGCGGGTGGCGGAGCCGACGGAAGGTCAGTTGGTGAACCTTCGCCGCGGCATGGAAGAATATGCGGGCGAGCAGATCGGCTACGATATGGCCAAGCGCTATGCGGCGGTGCTGGCGGCGTTGGGAAGGGAGCCGGAGGCGATTGATTTTCTGCAAAATCAGCTGCTGGCGTTGCCGGCGGCGGAGCGCGTGCAGCAGGATGATTTTCGCCTGTTGTTCGGGTTGATCGCGGGGCCGGAGGATGAGCGCGGGCGACTGCGTCTTGAGCAGGTGGTGCGCGAAGGCGTGGATCGACAGAAGCAACGCATTGCCTTGCGCCTGTTGGCGGTCGGCGCGCGGAGCGAGGCGGAGCAAGCGGCGCTGCGGTCGACTCTGGGCGAGTTGTTGAATCGGGCGGCGGAATCGGGTCAGACGCACCCGATCGAGCAGGATTTGTTGCTCTTCAGGGCGCAGTTGGCAGGGACGGCGGAGGAGGCAACGCGGGATGCGTTGATGCTGTTGGAGCGTTATCCGGCCTCGGATCTACGGCCCAGTGCCCTCGGCGTGCTGGTGACGGCGGCGTGGGAGGAACGGCGCTATCGGGCGGCGGCGGGCTATGCGGCTCAGGCGCGGCGGGAGTTACCGTTGGGGGATGGTGAAGTGCGCGCGCAATTGGCGGTGTTGCAGGCTGAGGCCTTTTTCCGGGCCCGTGACTATCGCAGTGCGGCCGACGCCTACGCGGCGGCGCTGGATGAGTTGCCGGCCGGAGTGGCGCCAGGGGATATGATTTTCCAGGAAGTCCTGGCGCGCATTCTTGACCAGCAGCTCACAGAAGCGGGGGAGCGCATCGATTTACTGAAGGAGGATGTGCGATTCGACGTGCAGAATCGTTGGCAGGCGGAGTGGAAACTGGCTCGGGCGTTGCAGGCGAACGGGCGGGTGGTGGAGGCCTATCGCCGGGTGAACGAATTGATGCGAGGGGACGCGGTGGCGGTCGGCGCGTTGCCGGAAGCGTTGGCGGTGCGATTGGCGTGGTTGCAGGTGCGGTTGGCGTTGGAAGCGGGCGAGTGGCAGAGGGCCCTGGACCTGGCGCCGGCATTGCGGGCACGAGTGGCTGGGGTGGCGGAGGAGCTTCGGCACGAAATCGAGTCCTCGCTGCGGCTTTTGGAGGCGGAGGCGTATTTTGGGCTCGATCGGCATGACGAGGCTCTCGCGATGCTGCAGGCGCTCCGCAGTGAAGCACCGAACACGCTCGCAGCGGTCTATTCCTTCATCGAAGAGGCCAATGTGCAGGCGAGTCGTGGCCAGCTGGTGGCGGCGCAGCGTTTGCTTACGGAGCTGGTGGAGAAGCATCCGCAGCATCGTTATGCGCCGTTTGCGCTGTATCAGTCGGCGTTGGTTGCCGAGGGGCGGCGTGAAGATAGCTTTTTGGAGGAGGCGATCACGAAGATCGAGGAGCTCGTGACGCGTTATCCGGATGACGATCTGGTGTTTTACGCGCGCTTCAAACAGGGGGACCTGTTGCGGAAGCTCAATCAATGGGAGCCAGCGCGGCAGGTATATGAGCTGATTATCAATCAGTTCCCGAATCACGCCGATGTATGGTCGGCGCAATTGGCCCTGGCCGATACGCTGAGCGCGCAGGCAGGTTTGTCGGAGCCAGCGCTGCGTGAGAGTGCCGGTGCGATTTACGAGCGGTTGCGGGACTTGCCGACGGCGGCGGTGCCGTTGCGGGTGGAAGCGGGGTTTAAGGCGGGTGGAGTCCTGCAGCAAAACGGTGCCTTGGACCGGGCGGCGGAGACGTGGTGGCAGGTAGTAAATCAGTTTTTGGTCGAACCCAGCGAAGCTGGTCGGGAGCCGGGGGAGGAACTCGGCGTGAAGGGGCGTTACTGGTTGGTGCGGCTGTTGGCACAGCTCGGTCAGGTGCTGGAGTCGCAGGAGCGGGTGGCGGAAGCGCGCAAGGCCTATGAACTGATCATCGCGGCGGGGCTGCCCCAAGGCTTCTGGGCGCGGCGACAGTTGGAGCGGTTGGGCGGGGTAGTTGCGGTGCCGGAATCTGAGGGGGAGGCGGTCGGTAGCGGACCGTCGGGCGGTTGACGGCACGGGGCCGAGACTCTCTAACAGCGACGACTCATGGGTGATTTCGAATTCAGTCTCTTGGCACAGGGCGGACCAATGATGTTGGTATTGCTGGTCATGGCCGTAGCAGCGGTGGTGTTATTCGCTGAGCGCACGCTCTATCTGCATCGTGGCCAGATCCGTTCCACGGCCTTTGTCGACGGCATTAAGAACATTCTCGAGAAGAGACGGGTGATGGAGGCCTTGACGGTATGTGAGGAAACCCCCGGGCCGGTCGCAGCGGTGGTGAAATCGGCGCTGTTGCACGTGCATGATGATGAAGCGAAGATGCGGTTTGCGGTGCAGGAGGCTGGCATCGTCGAGATCCCGGCCTTGGAGCGTCGCTTGGGCTCGATCGCGGCGATCGCGCAGATCGCGCCGTTGGTGGGGCTGCTGGGCACGGCGCTGGGCATGGCGACCACCTTTTATGCGTTTATGAGCGGCGGAGCGGAGTATGCGACCGCGCGGGCGCTGGCGGACGGGATGTGGCAGGCTCTGCTGGTGACGATCGGTAGTCTGACTTTGGCGATCCCGGCTCATTTGGGTTACCATTTTCTCAGCGGTCGAGTGCGGGCGATCGTGCGTGATGTAGAGTGGGCGGGAAATGAGATCATGCGCTACCTTTTGGTCGACTATCGGCGCGGAGTGTTGGCGGACCAGGGTCGAGAGGCCGGGGTGGTTGAGCGGCGGCAGCCGGCGGCGGAATCGGACCCCTTGAAGGAGGAAGGCGAATCGTCGTGATCACCCGCCCATTGGATCTGGCGTCCAAGTTGCGTCCGCCGCCACGGAGTATGGATACGGTGTTTTATGCCAACCTCGTCTTGTTGGGGCTGTTCTTCGCGTTGTTTGGGTCCCGTTTTGTGATTTCCCCGAGTATGGAGCTGGGAAGCGGTAACTTCGCCTTGCCCGTAGCGGAGAATCCGGCGGTGACCGGAGCGAGTTCTACCGCTGTGATCAGTGTGCTGGGGGCGGATATGGTGTTCACGGCGGATGGACGGATGACCTACGGCGAATTGAGCCTCTGGCTGCCGACTCAAGTTGCCCGGGGCGGCGAGCAGGAATCGCGTTTGCTGGTGCGGGCAGACGCCCGAGTGGCAGCGCAGGATTTGGTGCGGCTGTCTGATATGGCCCGGGCGGCTGGTTTTTCCGGGGTGCAGCTGGCGTTGGAGAACCCGCGTGACGTGCTGCAGGTGCAGCCCAATCCCTAAGCGCGAATCATGCGGGGTGACGGCAAAACGTTTCCGTGGGTGTGGGCGGCGCTGCTCGCCGGAGGGGGCCTGCTCGGGGCGCTTAATCTGATCAATTGGCGAGGACCTGAGCTGGAGTCGACAGAGAGGTCCACGCGTCGGAACGAGACTGAGGTCAACCTGACGCCGTGGGCGGAGCAACTTGGGGCGGATGAAAGTGCCTCCGCACTGGAGTTGTCGCTCAACGATCCGACGCCGTTGTTCTTGCCGACCCCTTATAACAGTGGGCGGGTGGAAATGGATATGACCGCAGAGCGTTCGCCCGGCATCGCGTTCGACGTGATCGGGTCCAAACTTGTGTTTCCGGAGAGTGGTAATCAGTTGGCGGTGCCGGATGTCGTCCATCTGGATGCGGAACCACTTCAGGTTTTGGAGAATCTCGCTCCACGCGTTGTCCTCGCTGAATTGCCGCGGGAGGCGTTCGCGGTCGACCCGTTGGCGGGACGCCAGGCGATTCTTGAGGTGCGGCGGGTTTTGGACGGGAAGGTGATGTGGGAGGAGATTATTCCGGTGCAGTCCGAGGGCGTGCAGGATGGGATCGCTCCACTGGACCTGTTGGTTTTGGTGAATGAGGCGGGGATGGTCACCAGTCGTGGCGCGGTGGAGCTGGCGGCCAGTGGAGGAGGAGCGCCGTTGTTGGACCAGCAACCTGTTAATCTTTCCGCCCTCTCGAAGTTGCTGCGTGTAAGTCAGTTTGAGGGGCGTTTGGCCGCCGGAATCTACCGCATTTCGCTAGGTCCATGAGACTTAGAGAAATGTTTAAAATTGCAGTTGACGGTGATTTTCCGGCTCTCCACGTTCGGCACTCTTTTCTCGTCTTTTGACGAAGTCTCGTGTCGCCCAGATAGCTCAGTTGGTAGAGCACACCCTTGGTAAGGGTGAGGTCGCCAGTTCGACTCTGGTTCTGGGCTCCATGAAACAATCGTCGTTAGAACATTCTCCTCACATCTAGAATAACAATCGTCTCCAACCCAAATGGCTAAAGGCACATTCGAGCGCACCAAACCGCACGTCAACGTCGGCACCATCGGCCACGTCGACCACGGCAAAACCACCACCACCACGGCTATCCTGAAGGTTCAGGCCGACAAGGGGTTGGCGGAATTCAAGTCCTACGCGGACATCGCGAAGGGCGGCACCGTGCGTGACGCGTCCAAGATCGTGACCATCTCCGTCGCCCACGTGGAGTATGAGACCGCCAATCGTCACTACGCTCACGTCGACTGCCCCGGCCACGCCGACTTCGTGAAGAACATGATCACGGGTGCTGCCCAGATGGACGGCGCCATCCTCGTGGTTTCCGCTGCTGACGGCCCGATGCCGCAGACTCGCGAGCACATCCTCCTCGCCCGCCAGGTTGGCGTGCCGAAGATCGTGGTTTGGCTGAACAAGGTCGACCTCATCGACGACGAGGAGCTCCTCGAGCTCGTCGAGATGGAAATCCGTGAGCTTCTCTCGAAGTATCAGTTCGACGGCGACAATGCCCAGATCGTCCGTGGTTCTGCCACCGCCGCCCTCGAGGGCAAGCCGGGTGGTGCTGAGGCCATCGGTAATCTGATGGATGCCATCGACGCTGAGATCCCGGAGCCGGCTCGCGAGACCGACAAGCCCTTCCTCATGTCTGTTGAAGACGTCTTCTCGATCACGGGTCGCGGCACCGTTGCCACCGGTCGTATCGAGCGCGGTATCATCAAGCTCAACGAGCAGGTTGAAATCGTTGGTATTAAGGACACTGCCACCACCGTCGTGACCGGTATCGAAATGTTCCGCAAGCTGCTCGACAGCGGCCAGGCTGGTGACAACGTCGGCCTCCTCCTCCGTGGTGTCGATAAGGACTCCATCGAGCGCGGTCAGGTCATCGCGGCCATGAAGTCCATCACCCCGCACAAGAAGGCCAAGGCCGAGATCTACGTGCTGGGCAAGGATGAAGGCGGCCGTCACACCCCGTTCTTCAACGGCTACCGTCCGCAGTTCTACTTCCGCACGACCGACGTCACTGGCGTCATCACCCTCCCCGAGGGTGTCGAGATGGTCATGCCGGGTGACAATGTCTCCGTCGACATCGAGCTGATCTGCCCGATCGCCATGGAGAAGACCCAGCGCTTCGCCATCCGCGAAGGCGGTCGCACCATCGGTGCCGGTCGTATCGTCGAGATCACTGAATAATCGCTTTCAGTCGTTTTACCGACCGCCGAGGCCTCGCATAGGGGCCTCGGCTGCGTCGTCTGAGAATTACTTTCCTAAAGGCGTGTAGCTCAATTGGTAGAGTAGCGGTCTCCAAAACCGTCGGTTGGGGGTTCGAGTCCCTCCGCGCCTGCCACTTTTAAGTCTGATGAAAAACCCGTTCCGCAGCACCCGTATCTTCGTCGGTGAAATGATTGGTGAGCTTCAAAAAGCTTCCTGGCCGACTCGCACCGAACTTCGCGACTCCACCATCGTCGTGATCGTTGCCGCGGTTATCCTCGGTGTTTTCACCAGCATCAGCGATTTCGCGCTGTATCAAGTCGTCGACCTGCTCACCTCCTGGGTGAGCTAATCCCTCATGTCCGAGTCCACCAGCACCGCCCCCGCCAGCGCGCAATGGTTCGCGCTTCACACTCTCTCCGGTCAGGAGGGCAAGGTGAAGACTTACATTGAGAAGTTCAAAAAGGCGGAAGAACTCGACGACTACATCTTCGAAGTGCTGCTCCCGACCGAGGTTGTTTCCGAGGTCAAGAACGGCAAGAAGAGCACGAAGACCCGTAAGCTCTACCCGGGCTATGTCTTCATCAACATGCGCCTCTACGGCGAGGATAAGAAGCTGATCAACAAGCCTTGGTATTTTGTGAAGGAGACCACGGGCGTGATCGGTTTTGTCGGCGGGGAAAGCCCTGCGGCCCTGCGTCAATCCGAGGTGGATGAAATTCGTGCCCGTATCGAGGCCGCCAGCGGCAAAGAAGTGCCGAAGGTGGCTTATGAGGTGGGCGAAAACGTCAAGATCACCGACGGCGCCTTTGCCAACCTGACTGGGCGCATCGACGAGATCGATCCGGAGCGCGGCAAGCTCAAGATCTCCGTTTCCATTTTCGGCCGGTTTACGCCGGTCGAGCTCGAATACTGGCAGGTGGAACGCATTACCGAGTAACGCGACGCCTCTTTCTCACCGCCGACGTTCAGCAAGTCCCACCAACGTCACTCAACACCCGCCAATTCATTCACCTCCATGGCTAAGAAGATTCAAGGTTACATCCGTCTCCAGCTCCCCGCTGGTGCCGCCAATCCCTCTCCTCCTGTCGGTCCCGCTCTCGGTGCCCAAGGCGTCAACATTATGGCGTTCTGTAAGGAGTTTAACGCCAAGACCAAGGATCAGAACGGTATGATCCTGCCGGTGGTTATCACCGTCTATACCGACAAGTCCTTCACGTTCATCCTCAAGTCCCCTCCCGCCGCGGTGCTGCTCAAGAAGGCCGCCAACATCGCTTCCGGTTCGGCCAAGCCTAACCTCGACAAGGTCGGCAAGGTTACCCGCAAGCAGCTCGAGGAGATCTACGAGCTCAAGAAGAAGGACCTCAACGCCACCAACGTTGAAGCCGGTATTTTGGTCATCGCTGGCACGGCCCGCAGCATGGGCATCGAGGTCATCGACTGATCCTCATCCTTTTCACCCACAACCCACTCATCGCGGGAGTCCGATTTCCCGGACGTCTGCACCGCAAGGAGTCCTAAATGGAAAAACACAGCAAACGATACCGCTCCGCCGCTTCCAGCACCGATCTGAAGCAGGAGTATGCCCTCGTTGACGCCGTCAAGGTGTTGACGAATTTCCCCAAGGCCAAGTTCGACGAAACCGTCGAGCTTTCCTTCCGCCTCACTGTCGATCCGACCCAAGGCGATCAAATGGTGCGCGGCACCACGCCGTTGCCGCACGGTTCCGGCAAGACGGTCCGCGTGCTCGTTTTCACCGCCGATGCCGACGCCGCTCTCGCTGCTGGCGCCGACCACGCCGGTCTCGACGACGTGATGAACAAGATCAAGGAAGGCTGGCTTGAATTCGACGTCGCTATCGCCACGCCGGAAGCGATGAAGTCCGTGCGCACGATCGCCCGTGTCCTCGGTCCGAAGGGCCTCATGCCCAACCCGAAGAGCGGCACGGTGACCGACGACATCGAAGGCGCCATTAAGGCCGTGAAGGCCGGTCGCGTTGAGTTCAAAATGGACAAGACCGCCAACATTGGCGTCGGCATCGGCAAGCGTTCTTTCACCAACGAGCAGATCGTTGAGAACGCCAAGGCCGTGATTGAAGCCATTGGCAAGGCCCGCCCCTCCGCGGTGAAGGGTCTCTACATCAAGAACGTCTCCATTTCGGCTTCCATGAGCCCGGGCGTTCGTATCGCCAGCACCGAATACAACCAATTCTGAGGACCCGGAAATGAGACTCGCTAAAAAATACCTTATCGACGAGGTCGAGACGCACCTCAAGAAGTCCGACTGGGTCATCCTCGCTGACTACAGTGGCATCACGGTCGAGGAGACTGCTGAGCTGCGTGAAAAACTCTCCGCCGACGGCGCCGAGTTCCACGTGGTCAAGAACAGCTCGTTCCGCGTCGCCGCCAAGTCCCTCGGTCTGCCCGAAGTCGACGATGTTTTGAGTGGCCCGACTGCCATCATTGTGGGCGGTAAAAACTCCCCGGGGGCGGCTAAGACCGTCACGGCCTTCTTCAAGGATAAGAAGAAGGTTGAGGTTAAGTCGGCCATCCTCGGCGACAAGGTCATCACCGCCGACGATGTTAAGGCGCTCGCCGAACTTCCGTCCCTCGACGCCCTCCGCGCACAGCTGCTTGGTCTGCTCAATCAGCCCGGCACCATGTTTGTCCGCCTCCTCAATGCTCCTGCGCAAAATCTGGCCAACGTGCTTCAGGCCAAGGTTCGCGAAGAGGGCGGCGAAGAGTAAGTTCCATCCTCCAAATCTTTTAATCCAACCCTTTTCAACAGCGCACGGGCCTCTAGCCAGGTGCGCCTGATGAAAGCCCAAAAATCAACAGCACCGGAATAGGAGATACGTCTCTTAAACGCGCCTCCGGTTTGAGGCCGCTATTCAGGAGCAGGAGATTCATATCATGAGCGACATCACCAAAGACCAAGTCATCGAGTGGCTTTCCGGCCAGTCCGTTCTCGAAATCGCCGGCCTCGTCAAGGACCTCGAGGAGAAGTGGGGCGTTTCCGCCGCTGCTCCCGTAGCCGTTGCCGCCGCCCCGGCTGCCGCCGCTGCCGCTGCTCCCGCCGAGGAGAAGACCGAGTTCGACGTGATTCTGGCCGCCGCTGGCGACAAGAAGATCAACGTCATCAAGGAAGTCCGCGGCATCACCGGCCTCGGCCTCAAGGAAGCCAAGGACCTCGTCGAAGGCGCCCCGAAGCCCGTCAAGGAAGGCGCTTCGAAGGAAGAAGCCGAAGAGATCAAGAAGAAGCTCGAGGCCGCTGGCGCCAAGGTCGAGCTCAAGTAAGGCACCTGCCGCTTGTCTCATTCCGACGAAAATCGTCCGTTTACTTCGGGACAGGCCGTGTTTGGACGCGGCCTGTCCTTTGCCTTTTCTCGTTCCGTTCTTTTTACGCCAGTTTCGCTTCAATCGGACCGCAACCGCTGCGCGGTCGTTGAGGCTTGAGGTGGGGCTTACGTAAAGCCGCCACCACCACATTCTCCATTCCACTAATACAACCGGGAACACCCATGGCCGTCCGCAAAAATCAAGCCGATCGCATCAACTTCGGTAAGCTCCGCGAAGTGCTTCAGCCGCCGAATCTGATCGAACTCCAGATCAGTTCGTATCTTGAATTCCTGCAAAAGGGCACCCCGGACAAGCAGCGCCTGAACCAAGGCCTGGAAGCGGTGTTCCGCGAGGTTTTCCCGATTGAGTCGTATGACGGTCGTCTGACCCTCGAATACGTTTCCTACACGATCGGCGACGCCAAAAATTCCGAGATCGAGTGCCTCCGTGAAGGTATCACCTATTCGGTGCCGCTCTACGTGAAGCTCCGTCTGCGCGAAGAGGACTTCATCAAAGACGAAGAAATTTACATGGGTGAAATCCCGATGGTGACCGAGCGCGGCTCGTTCATCATCAACGGTGCCGAGCGCGTCGTCGTCTCCCAGCTGCACCGTTCGCCGGGTATCGCCTTCGAGGTGACGCCGCACGCCAACGGCAAGCCGTTGCACTCCTTCCGCATCATTCCCGACCGCGGCACTTGGTTGGAAGTCCAGTTCGATAACAACGACCTCCTCTACGTTTACCTCGACCGTCGCCGTCGTCGGCGCAAGTTTCTCATCACCACGCTGCTGCGGGCGGTGGGATACTCCAGCGACGTGGATATCCTGAACCTGTTCTACGAGATCCAGGAACTCACGGTGAACCAGGCCCTCGAGATGGAAAATGTTTCCAATCTCGTGCTGGTGGAAGATGCCATCGACGCCCAGCAGGGTGTGGTGCTCGCCCGTGCCTTTGAGCCGCTGACCAAGCAGATTGTCCGCACGTTCGAGAAGCACGATATCGCGGCCATCCGTGTCATCGATACTTCGGCCGACGAGGGTGCCATCATTCGCGCTCTCAAGAAGGATCCGACTCGCAACGAGGAGGAAGCCCTCAAGGAAATTTACAAGCGCCTGCGTCCGGGCGAACCGCCGACGACCGCCAACGCCAAAGCCCTGCTCAAGCGTCTCTTCTTTGATCCGAAGCGCTACGACCTCGGTCGCGTGGGTCGTTACAAGGTCAACCAAAAGCTCGGTCTCGAAGTTGATCTCGAGCAACGCACGTTGGAGTCAGGCGACGTTACCGCCGCCACCAAGTATCTCGTGCGTCTCAAGAAGGGTGAGGGCGTCGTCGATGATATCGACCACCTCGGTTCCCGTCGTGTCCGCACCGTGGGTGAGTTGCTCGCCAACCAGTGCCGCGTGGGTCTGGCCCGCACCGAACGTCTGGTGCGCGAGCGCATGACCATGTATGATCAGAGCGTCGATTCGATCACGCCGCAGAAGCTGATCAACCCGAAGGCGCTCACCACGGTTATTCGTGACTTCTTTGCCCGTTCGCAGCTGTCCCAGTTCATGGACCAGATCAACCCGCTCGCCGAGGTCACGCACAAGCGTCGTCTCTCCGCGCTAGGCCCGGGTGGTCTTAACCGTGAACGTGCCGGCTTTGAAGTGCGCGACGTGCATCCTTCGCACTACGGTCGTATCTGCCCGATTGAGACCCCGGAAGGTCCGAACATCGGTCTCATCAATTCCCTGTCCACCTACGCTCGCGTCAACGAGTTCGGCTTTATCGAAACGCCGTATCGTTTGGTGAAAGATGGCAGTGTCACCGATCAAATCGACTACCTCACTGCCGACCAGGAAGAGGGAAAGATCATTGCCCAGGCCAACGCTGAGATCGACGACAAGAATCACTTCATCGGCAAGGTCACCGTTCGTCAGGACGGGGAGTTCCTCGAACTCGACCCGGAAGAGGTCCACTACATGGACGTTTCGCCGAAGCAGGTCATTTCGATCGCGGCCGGGATGATTCCGTTCCTCGAGCATGACGATGCTAACCGTGCGCTCATGGGCGCCAACATGCAGCGCCAAGGTGTGCCGCTCCTCCAGGCCGAGTCCCCATATGTGGGCACCGGTATCGAAGAGCGCGTCGCCCGCGACTCCAAGATCGTTGCAGTGGCCGAAGAGGAGGGCGTCATCGCCTCCGTCGACGCCAAGCGCGTAGTGGTCAGCCGCGACGGCGAACTCCCGCGCAACTTCGATAAGAACCCGAAGAGCGATTCGAAGAATGGCGTACACGTTTACGAGCTGCGCAAGTTCATGCGTTCCAACGCCGGCACCTGCTTCAACCAGAAGCCGGTCGTCGACAAGGGTCAGAAGGTGAAGGTCGGTGACATTATCGCCGACGGCCCCTCCACCCAAAAGGGCGAGATGGCTCTCGGTCGCAACGTGCTCGTCGCGTTCATGCCGTGGAATGGTTACAACTTCGAGGACGCCATCCTCATTTCCGAGAAGGTGCTCAAGGAAGACATCTTCACCTCCATCCACATTCAGGAATTCGAGGTCACCGCGCGTGACACCAAGCTCGGTCCGGAAGAAATCACCCGTGACATCCCGAACGTAGGTGAGGAAGCCCTCAAGAACCTCGATCACAATGGCGTCATTCGCGTCGGTGCCGAGGTGAAGCCGGGCGATATCCTCGTCGGTAAGATCACGCCGAAGTCCGAAACCGAACTCGCGCCGGAAGAGAAACTCCTCCGCGCCATCTTCGGTGAAAAGGCCGCCGACGTGAAGGACACCTCACTCGTCGTTCCCTCCGGCGCCACCGGTATCGTGATGGATGTCAAGGTCTCCAGTCGCGTCGACTTCGAGAAGGAGAAGCTCTCGCCCTCCGATCGTCGCCGCCAGATCAAGCAGATCCAGGAGTCCTACAAGACCGAGATGGACAAGCTCCGCGAGGCGCTGACCGAGTCCCTCTCCAACATCCTCCTCGGTGAGAAGATCCCGCTCGACGTCATCAACGGCGACACGGGTGAGATCATCATCCCGGCCAACCGCAAGATCACCAAGACCCTCCTGCGCAAGCTCGCCGCGGTCTCCAAGCACGTTGAGATCGATCCGTCTCCGGTTCGCATCAAGATCATGGAGATCATCGGTTCCTTCCAGTCGAAGTTCGATGAGCTCGACGCGGATCGTGAGCGCAAGGTTGAGGGCGTGGAGTCCGGCGAAGATGCCGGCAACGGTGCCATCAAGCAGGTCAAGGTCTACGTCGCCACCAAGCAGAAGCTGAAGGTCGGTGACAAGATGGCCGGTCGTCACGGTAACAAGGGTGTGGTCGCCAAGATCGTGCCCGAGGAAGACATGCCTTACCTCCCGGACGGCACCCCGATTCAGATCTGCCTCAACCCGCTGGGCGTGCCGTCGCGCATGAACGTGGGGCAGGTTTTGGAGACCCACCTCGGTTGGGCCTGCTCCAAGCTCGGCATCAAGGTCGCCACCCCGGTCTTCGACGGTATTCCCGAGAAGCAGGTGCGTAACTACCTCAAAGATGCCGGTTTGCCGAACTCCGGCAAGTCGACCCTCTACGACGGTCGCACCGGTGAGAAGATCGATCAGCAGGTCGTGGTCGGCTACATCTACATGATGAAGCTGAATCACTTGGTCTCGCACAAGATTCACGCTCGTGCGGTCGGTCCTTACTCCCTCGTCACGCAGCAGCCCTTGGGCGGCAAGGCCCAATACGGTGGCCAGCGCTTCGGCGAAATGGAGGTGTGGGCGCTGGAAGCCTATGGCGCCGCGCACACGCTGCAGGAACTCCTCACCGTCAAATCTGACGACGTGCAGGGCCGCACCAAGATCTACGAGTCGCTCGTCAAGGGCGACAACACGCTGCAGGCCGGCACGCCGGAATCCTTCAACGTTTTGATCAAGGAAATCCAGTCCCTCGGTCTGGACATCAAACTCAACAAGAAGGATGCGCTCGGCAATCTCACGCCGGTGCAACCGCCCTCCGCCGCGTCGATTCAAACTCGCGCCAGCAACTTCTAATAACCTGTCAGGGAACACGAACACATGAGCATTCAACCCAACGAAGTCGCCGCCGGAGCCCGCGAGGAAGCTCGCTCTGCTCTGGGCGTGGATGAGAACCCGTTCGATTGCGTTTCCATCACCGTCGCCGCGCCGGAGACCATCCGCAGCTGGTCGAAAGGGGAGGTCAAAAACCCCGAGACGATCAACTACCGCACGTTTAAGCCCGAGCCGGGAGGCCTCTTCTGCCAGAAGATCTTCGGTCCCGTGCGTGACTACGAGTGCGCCTGCGGCAAATACAAGCGCATCAAGTATAAGGACGTCGTCTGCGATCGCTGCGGCGTCGAGGTCACCATTGCCCGCGTCCGTCGCGAGCGCATGGGTCACATCGAGTTGGCCGTGCCGGTCACCCACATCTGGTTCCTCAAGAGCATGCCGAGCCGCCTCGGCCTCTTGCTCGACATGACTGCCCGCTCCCTCGAGCGCGTGATCTACTACGAGAACTACATGGTGGTCGACCCGGGCAAGACTCCCCTCGAGCCCAAGCAGCTCCTCACCGACGTCGAGTTCCGTCAGGCCCTCGACGAATACGGCGACGATTCCTTCGTGGCCAAGATGGGCGCCGAAGCCATTCGCGATTGCCTCCAAGTCATGGACATGGACGCGACCGTCATCGAGCTCCAGGAGCAGATGCGCGCGACCCGTTCCAAGCAGATCAAGAAGAAGCTCTCCAAGCGTCTTAAGGTCATCCAAGGCTTCATTGCCTCCAACTCCCGTCCGGAGTGGATGGTGCTTGAGGTGCTGCCGGTGATCCCGCCGGACCTGCGTCCGCTGGTGCCGCTCGAAGGTGGCCGCTTCGCGACCTCCGACCTCAACGATCTCTACCGCCGCGTGATCAACCGTAACAACCGGTTGAAGAACCTCATGCAGCTCAAGACGCCGGACGTTATTATCCATAACGAAAAGCGCATGCTGCAGGAGTCGGTGGACGCTCTGTTCGACAACGGTCGTCACGGCCGCCCCGTCACTGGTGCCGGCAACCGTTCCCTGAAGTCGCTCTCCGACATGCTCAAGGGCAAGCAGGGCCGCTTCCGCCAGAACTTGCTCGGTAAGCGCGTCGATTACTCCGGCCGCTCGGTCATCGTGATCGGACCGGAGCTCAAGCTCAACCAATGCGGTCTGCCCAAGAAGATGGCGCTCGTGCTCTTCGAGCCGTTCATCATCCGCCGCCTCAAGGAACTCGGCTTCGTGCACACCGTCCGCGGTGCCCGCAAGATGATCGAGAAGAAGTCCCCGGAAGTGTGGGACATCCTCGAGGAAGTGACCAAGGGCCACCCGGTGCTGCTCAACCGTGCGCCGACCCTGCACCGTCTGTCCATTCAGGCCTTCGAGCCCGTCCTCATCGAGGGCGAAGCTATCCGCGTTCACCCGCTCGTCTGCACGGCTTACAACGCCGACTTCGACGGTGACCAGATGGCCGTGCACGTGCCGCTGTCCCTTGAAGCCATCATGGAGTGCAAACTCCTCATGATGGCGACCTCCAACATCTTCTCGCCGTCCTCCGGCAAGCCGATTCTCACGCCGTCGCAAGACATCGTTCTGGGCGCCTACTATCTCACCCTCGAACCGCGCAAGAAGCCGGAAAAGGGTGCCCGTGTGCCGCTCATGGCCGACCTCAATGAAGTGCTTTTCGCCAAGGCCGATGGTGCACTGAACGTGCACGATTGGGTCGATCTACCCAATCCGGATCGCGGGGTTGATGGCACTGTTTACGGCAATTCGGAGAAGAAGATTCTCCGCACCACCGTGGGCCGCGTGATCTTCAACCAGATCTGGCCGAAGGAACTCGGTTTCGTGAACTTCCCGGTGCCGAAGGGCAAACTGGGTGACATCATCCTCAACACCTACAAGGTGACCAATGAGGCCGAGACCGTCGTGTCCCTCGACAAGCTCAAGGAGCTCGGTTTCCAGACCGCCTTCCAAGCCGGCATCTCCATCGGTATCGATGACATGATCATCCCCGAGGCGAAGAAGGACATCGTGAAGGACTCCCGGAAGAAGATCGCCGAAGTCGAGGCTCAGTTCTCGAAGGGTATCATCACCGACGGCGAGCGCTACAACAAGGTCGTCGACATTTGGACCAACGCCACCGACAAGATCGCCAAGGAGGTGTTCGGCATTCTCCAAGGCAACGACGGTCGCGAGGAAGTGAATCCGGTTTACATCATGATGGACTCCGGTGCCCGTGGTAACAAACAGCAGGTTCGCCAGCTGTGCGGCACCCGCGGACTCATGGCCAAGCCGTCCGGCGAAATTATTGAGCGCCCGATTCTGTCTTCCTTCCGCGAAGGTCTGACCGTTCTCGAATACTTCATTTCCACCCACGGTGCCCGTAAGGGTCTCGCGGATACGGCCCTCAAGACCGCTGACGCCGGTTACCTCACCCGTAAGCTCTGCGACGTGGCCATGGATGTGGTCATTGCCGAGCCCGATTGCGGTTCCCGCGACGGCATCTGGAAGAAGGCCATCTACGAGGGTGACGATGAGATTGTCGGCCTCAAGGAACGTATCGTTGGTCGCTGCTCCAGTGACGACGTTTACAACCCGCTCAGCCCCGAGGAAATCCTGGTCAAGTCCGGCGAACTCATCTCCGAGGAAATGGCCGACGTGATCGTGGACAGCGGTGTTGAGCGCGTGAAGGTCATGTCTCCGCTCACCTCGACCAGCCGCCACGGCATCGATGGAAAGTCCTACGGCATCAACCCGGCCACCAACAAGGTCGCCAAGACCGGTGACTCCGTCGGTATCATCGCGGCCCAGTCGATCGGTGAACCCGGCACGCAGCTCACCATGCGCACCTTCCACATCGGTGGTGTGGCGTCCGGTGGCTTCAAGAACCCGGAAATCCGCGTTCGCGTGGGTGGCACCGTGAAGTATCGCGGTCTGCGCCTCGTGCCGACGGCAGACGGTGCTTCCATCGTGCTCAACAAGACAGGCACGATCCAGATCGTTGATGCTGAGGAGCGCGAAGTTGAATCCTACAATATCGTTGTCGGTTCCTATCTCCCGGTGGGGGATGGTGAACAGATCAACAAGGGTGACCTCCTCGCCCAGTGGGATCCTTACAACGTGCCGGTGCTCTCCGAAAAGGGTGGCACGCTCGTCTTCAAAGACATGATCCCCGGCGTCACGGTGAAGCGCGAACTCGACGAGGCTTCAGGCCGCATTGCGACCGTGGTCATCGAGCATAAGGAAGACCTCAATCCGCAGATCGAAGTCCGCGACGAAGCCAACAAGCCGCTCGCCGCTTACACCATTCCGGTGGGCGCCCAGATCTCGGTCAACGAAGGCGACATCATCGCCCCGGGTTCCTTGCTCGCTAAGACCCCGCGTCAGGCGTCCAAGACCAAGGACATTACCGGTGGTCTTCCCCGTGTGGCTGAACTCTTCGAAGCTCGTCGTCCCAAGGACGCGGCCGAGATGGCCCGTGTCGACGGTGTGGTGTCCTTCGAAGGCACGCTCCGCGGCAAGCGCAAGCTCGTCGTTCGCAACGAGGAAACCGAGCAGGAAGAGGAGCATCTCATCGCTCCGGGCAAGCACATCATCGTGCAGCCTGGTGACGTGGTCTACAAGGGCCAGCACCTCACCGAAGGTTCGGCCGACCCGCACGAGATCCTCGAAATTCTCGGTCCCTCCGCGCTGTATGACTTCCTCATCGCGCAGGTCCAGGAGGTCTATCGCCTTCAGGGTGTGACCATCAACGACAAGCACATCGAGATCATCATTCGCCAGATGCTCCGCAAGGTGCGCATCACCGATCCGGGTGACAGCGAATACTTCTGGAGTGAGCAGGTTGACCGCGCGACCTTCCTCGCCGACAACCGTCGGATCGAAGAGGCCGGTGGTAAGCCGGCTGAGGCCGAGCCGATCCTGTTGGGTATCACCAAGGCGTCCTTGGAGACCGAATCGTTCATCTCCGCCGCCTCCTTCCAGGAGACGACCCGCGTGCTGACCGATGCGTCCACCCTCGGCAAGATCGACAACCTGAAAGGCTTCAAGGAGAACGTGATCATGGGTCACCTCATCCCGGCCGGCACGGGTCTGCCTTCTTACAAGAAGCTCAAGATCAGCCTGCCGTTCGGCGCCGAAGAGATCGCCGACGAGCCGGTTTCGACCGAAGCCAGCTAAACTGCTGTCCGATCGTTTCTTTCATAACGTCCGGTCCCGCGTTGGGGCCGGACGTTTTTTTTGGATTTCTCCAAATATACTCTTGTCAACGCCCCGCGGGCTCGTGACTCTCTCAGTCCCTCCCGCCAAAAAGATCGTGTCGAGCCTAGCTCCGCGGTCTTTATTCGCCCGGCCTTCCCGGCCGGGCGATTTTTTTGCCCCGATCCAAGGGCGTGGAGCTCACGGCCTGAGGCGCGGTGCGCCGAGTTCCCGTGGTGCGGGCGGTTGCGAGGTCCAGTCGCTTCAGCAAAACCGATCAAGCACGCGACGGTCGGCGATTGGTAGAATTCGCCACATGCTTATTCGGAATTTTTGGCTATGTCGCAGTCTTGGTCTCGGGCTTGCCGGGCTTTTGGTGCTGGGAGGATTGGTGTGGGGGTGGCAGTGGTTCATTGCGCAGCCGCTTTATATCCCGGGAAGGCTGGCGGAGCGAAATATAGAGTCCTTTGCGAAATCCGACCCCGAGGGCCCCAGGCGCTGGATCACTGGTGATGGGGTTGAGATATTTCACCAGATCATTGGCTCCGGGAAGCCGGTTATTGTCCTCCATGGGGGACCGGGGCATCCCTTTGCCGAGCCGTGGCCGGCACTTGTTTCACTGGGGAATCGTTATCAATTCGCCTTTTACGATCAGCGTGGTTGCGGCCGCTCCTCGCACCCGGTTGAGCGACCCGTTGGAGACAATCCCTTCGAGCAAATCGCCTATCTGGATAAGACCTTGGGTATCGCTACTCAGCTAGCGGATCTGGAACGTGTTCGACGGGAACTGGTGGGGGAGGGAGATGAGCCAGTGGTGCTGATCGGTCATTCCTTTGGTGGATTTCTTGCGGCGATGTATGCGGCTGAGTTTCCCCCTTACGTAGAGGCGCTGGTGCTGGTGGCGCCGGCGGACGTTCTGGTTTTCCCGAGCGAGGAGGGAGATCTATTTGAACGCGTGGCTGCGCGCCTGCCCGCGCAGACGACCGCGGAATTCAAAAGCTATATGGAGAACTATCTCGATTTCCCTGCTCATCTTGGTCGGAGCGAAACCGAGATGCGCCAGTTGAACATCACCTTCGCAAACTACTATCTCGCCAGTCTCGGGCAGCCCCCGTTGCCGCGACATCAGCAGGAGTGGACGGGGGGATGGCTGGCCCAGGCCCTCTACATCGGGCTCGGTCAGCGGCACGACTATACGAAGGCGTTAGGGCGCATATCGGCTCCATGTCTGGTCCTCCACGGGAGCGCGGATATGATTCTGCCACAATCGAGTGCGCGTTATGCGCAGCTTATCCCACGGGCTAAATTTACCGTGATCGAAGGGGCGGGGCATCACGTCTTTGCCGACCGGCCGGAGGCGTTTGCGAACCGGGTCGAGGTATTTCTGGACGATCTAACGAAATGACGGCGGGCATACCGCGGAGGCGGGTCGCTGAAAGTAGGGCAGGGAGGAAAATTGCTCCGGGAGCCGATAAAAACGAATGTCGCGCGCCGTTGAGTGATTTCGGAGCTTGTCTTTCAAGAAAGTCGTGTCTGCTATCTCGCCCCTTTTCCTCTCAAAACGGCGATCGGTCCCTTCTGACTGGTGCGCTTTTTTTGATCACGATCCAGCTGCTCTTCGCGGTCTGGCGCGTGACCTATCTCTTTTTCGCCAAAAAGTTCTTGATCAGCTTTTGGGCGCTCTTCACGTTTCGCCTCTTTTCTCAACTTCACACCCTCGTTTCAGTCATGCCGACCATCAACCAGCTTGTGCGCAAAGGACGCCGCCAAATCGTGGCGAAGTCCAAGTCGCCTGCCCTCGACGCCAACCCTTTTCGCCGTGGCGTCTGCGTGCAGGTCATGACCCGCACCCCGAAGAAGCCGAACTCCGCTATCCGTAAGGTGGCCAAGGTTCGCCTCACCAATGGCAACGAGGTTATCTCCTACATCCCGGACGAAGGCCACAACCTCCAAGAGCACAGCATCGTGCTCGTCCGTGGTGGTCGTGTGAAGGATCTCCCGGGTGTCCGTTACCACATCGTGCGTGGTGCCCTCGACGCCACTGGCGTGGAGAAGCGTCGTCGCAGCCGCTCCAAGTATGGCGTGAAACGCCCGAAGGATAAGAAATAAAATTTAACTACTAAGACCATGTCACGCCGCCACAGAGCTACCAAGCGCAAGGTCCGTCCGGACGTTCGCTACAACAGCCCCCTCGTCGCTCACCTCGTTAACGTGGTGATGCTTGATGGTAAGAAGAACCTCGCCGAGCGCATCGTCTACGGCGCCTTTGAAAAGGTGTCCGAGAAGCTCGAAAAGGGTGATCCGGTTGATCTGCTCATCGGCGCGCTTGAGAACGCTCGTCCGCGTCTCGAAGTGAAGAGCCGTCGTGTCGGTGGTGCCACCTATCAGGTCCCGGTCGAGATCTCTTACGAGCGCCAAGAGAGCCTCGCTCTTCGCTGGATCGTCAACGCTGCTCACTCCCGTAAGGGCACGACCATGCGTGACGCTCTCGCGAATGAGATCATCGACGCCTACAACAACACCGGTGGCGTCGTGAAGAAGAAGGAAGACACTCACAAGATGGCCCAAGCCAATCGCGCTTTCGCCCACCTCCGCTGGTAAGGAATATCCATGTCCGACGAAAATCCCGTCATTAAGGTCGTCACTGAACGGTCCAAAGCGAACAAGGTTAACGCCAAAGAGCGTCCCTTCCCGCTCGAGTGGACCCGCAATATCGGTATTGCCGCTCACATCGATGCTGGCAAGACCACCACGACCGAGCGCATCCTGTTCTACTCGGGTGCCGTTCATAAGATCGGTGAGGTGCACGAAGGTGACACTGTGACCGACTGGATGGCCCAGGAAAAGGAGCGCGGCATCACCATCACCGCAGCCGCCATTTCCTGCGCTTGGGACGCTTCCTGTGGCCCGTGGTCTGGCATCAAGCAGCGTATCAACATCATTGATACTCCCGGGCACGTGGACTTCACCGCCGAGGTGGAGCGCTCCATGCGTGTGCTCGACGGTGCCGTCGCCGTGTTCTGCGCCGTGGCCGGTGTGCAACCGCAGTCTGAGACCGTGTGGCGCCAAGCCAATAAGTATGGCGTTCCGCGCCTTGCGTTCATCAACAAGATGGACCGCGTCGGGGCTGACTTCTTCACGGCCGTCGCCGAGATGCGCGAAAAGCTGGGCGCCAATGCCCACCCGCTCTGCATTCCGATCGGAGCCGAGGAAAACTTTTCTGGTCTGATCGATCTGGTTCAGAACGTGGCTTACATCTTCGGCACCGAAGAGGACGCACTCGGCCTCAAGCCGATCACCACCGAGATTCCGGAAGACTACCAAGCTCAGGCTGCTGAGTATCGCGAGAAGCTGATTGAAGCGCTGTGCGACTTCGACGACACCCTCGCTGAAAAGTATCTTGAAGGTGAAGAAATCTCCGTTGAGGAGATTATGTTCGCAGTCCGTAAGGCTACCATCTCCCTCGAGTTCACCGGCGTGATGCCTGGTTCAGCCTTCAAGAACAAGGGTGTGCAGCGTCTCCTCGACGCCGTGGTCAACTACCTGCCGTCCCCGATCGACCTTCCTCCCATCAAGGGCCAGGACAGCGATGGTGAGACTGTCACTGCCGAAGTCGACGACGCGGGCAAACTCGCCGGTCTCGTCTTCAAGCTGTGGACCGACCCGTTCGTGGGTAAGCTCGTGTTCTACCGTGTTTACACCGGTCAGCTCAAAAAGGGCACCGCGGTCTACAATCCGCGCACCCGTCGCTCCGAGCGCGTCTCCCGTCTCGTGCTCATGCGCGCCATGGATCGTGACGAGATCGACGTCGCCTACTCTGGTGACATTTGCGCCGTCGTCGGCGTGAAGGACATCATCACCGGTGACACCCTCTGCGACGCCGACTTTGACATCCGCCTCGAGCCGCCGTCCTTCCCGGAACCGGTTATCGCCATGTCGATCGAGCCGAACTCCAAGGCCGACCAGGAGAAGATGGGCACCGCCCTCCAGCGCCTCGTCGCCGAGGATCCGACCCTCTCTGTCAAGACTGACGAAGAGACCGGTCAGACCATTCTCGCCGGCATGGGTGAGCTCCACCTCGACATCATCATCGACCGCATGCGTCGTGAATTCAAAGTCGAGGCGACCACCGGCAAGCCGCAGATCGCTTACCGCGAAACCATTCTCAGCTCCGCCAACGGCGAAGGTAAGTTCGTCCGTCAGTCGGGCGGTAAGGGCCAATACGGTCACGCCGTCATCACCATGGAACCGAACGAGAAGGGTAAGGGTATCGAGGTCATCAACAAGATTGTTGGTGGTGTCATCCCGAAGGAGTTCATCAAGCCCACCACCGACGGCCTCATGGAGGCCTGCAACAACGGTGTCGTCGCCGGTTACCCGGTTGTGGACGTCAAGATGGCCATCATCGATGGTTCCTTCCACCCGGTCGACTCCTCCGAAATCGCGTTCAAGATGGCGGGTATCTTCGCCTTCAAGGAAGCGATGAAGGCGGCCAGCCCGATCGTCCTCGAGCCGATCATGAAGGTCGAAGTGACCACCCCGGAAGAATTCCAAGGTGATCTCATCGGCGACATCAACCGTCGTCGTGGCCGCGTCAACGGCATGCAGAGCAAGGGTGGTGCCGCTATCGTCGATACCGAAGTTCCGCTCGAAATGCTCTTCGGTTACGTCACGGACATTCGCTCCCTCTCCAAGGGCCGCGCCAGCGCGACCATCACGCCCTCCCACTTCGAGCAGGTTCCGCAGCAGGTTCTCGCCAAGATTGTCGAGACTTCCAGCCGCGCTCCGGCCCGCACCTAAACTCCGTTCTTTATACCGCCATGAAAGGCCAACGCATTCGCATCAAGCTCCAGGGCTTCGACTATCGTGTGATCGACCAGTCCGCCCTCGAGATCGTCGAGACCGCCAAGCGCTCCGGCGCCCGGGTTTCCGGTCCCATCCCGCTGCCGACTCGTATCGAGAAGCTCAGCGTCAACCGCTCCCCGCACGTGGACAAAAAATCCATGGAGCAGTTTGAGACCCGCACCCACAAGCGCCTCATCGACATCATCGAACCCACCGCCCAAACGGTCGACGAGCTCAAGAAGCTCAACCTCCCCTCAGGCGTGGACATCACCATCAACGTCTGATCCGCAACCCAAACTGCGCATCACCCAGTAATAACAGTTTCACCAACAGTTTAGCGGCATCTCCGGAGGGCCTAACCTCCGGAATCGCTAATGTAGGTCTAAACCAAACGGAAACCCTCCACCTACCACTTAGCCCATGATCAACACCATTATCGGTAAAAAGATCGGCATGACTCAGGTCTACGATGACAACAATGTCCTCGTGCCGGTCACCGTGGTCGAAGCCGGACCCTGCCCTGTGGTCCAGGTCAAGACTGTCGAATCCGACGGCTACAACGCCGTCCAGCTCGGCTATTCCGCCAAGAAGATTAAAAATTCTTCGAAGGCCGAGCTCAACCACGCCAAGAAAGCGGGCCTCGAGCAAGCCCCCCGCATCCTTGATGAGGTGCGTCTTGCTGACGCTCCTGAAGCCAAGGCCGGTGACACCGTCACCGTGGAAGCCTTCATCTCCGGCCAGCTGGTCGACGTGATCGGCGTCTCCAAGGGCAAAGGTTTCGCTGGCGTTGTGAAGCGCTTCCGCGTCGCCGGTGGCCCCGCCTCGCACGGTTCCATGTTCCACCGCCGCATCGGTTCGGTGGGTCAGCGCCAGACCCCTGGTCGCGTCTTCAAGAATCAGAAGATGCCCGGTCACATGGGTAACAAGCGCCGCACCGTGCAGAACCTGCGCATCGTCCAAGTCGACGCCGAGAAGAACCTGCTTCTCGTCCGCGGCTGCATCCCCGGCGCCAATGGCGACACCGTCGTCGTGCGTTCGGCCATCAAAGGTCAAAAGCAGGCCGCCGCCTGATAAGGAGAGCACGCAACCATGAAACTCACTGTATTTTCTCCCGACGGCACCAACAGCCGTGAAGAAGAGTTCAGCCTTCCCACCTTCGAAGGCGACAAGGGTCTCCAGGCCGTCAAGGAAGCGATCGTCGCGATCAACGCCAACAACCGCCAAGGCACCCGCTCGACCAAAACCCGCGGCGATGTCTCCGGTGGTGGTAAGAAGCCCTGGCGCCAAAAGGGCACCGGCCGCGCTCGCCACGGTTCCACCCGCTCCCCGATCTGGGTTGGCGGTGGCCGCGCTCACGGCCCGAAGCCCCGTGACTACTCCAAGAAGATCAACTCCAAGGTGAAGGCGCTCGCTTTCTCCCGTGCGCTGTTTGATCGCGCGGTCTCCGGCGAAATCGCCGTGATCGAGGAGTTCTCCGTCGCCCCGGCCAAGACCAAGGTCGTCAACGAGATCATCGGTCGTATCGCCCCCGAGGGTAAGGTGCTGCTCGTCGACGCTCCGTTCGCCGACACCACCGTCCTTGCCGCTCGCAACATCGAGCGCGTCTCCTTCCAGGAGGCCGCCAAACTTAACGCCTTCGATCTGGCCGGTTACGCCAAGATCGTCGTCAGCTCCAAAGCTCTCGAAGCGATCCTCGCTCGTGTCAACGGAGGTGAAAACTGATGCAAGCCGACAAGATTCTCAAAACCGTTCGTCTCACCGAGAAGTCCAACGCGCAATCCGCTGAGTTGGGTCAATATACCTTCGAGGTGTTCCCCAACGCTTCCAAAGCCGCAATCGCTGCCGCTGTCGAGTCGACCTTCAAGGTCACCGTCAAGCGCGTCAACGTGCAGAACTACCTCGGCAAGACCACCCGCGGCCGCACCGGCCGTCCGGGTAAGAAATCCGACTTCAAGAAGGCCATCGTTACGCTAAAGGCCGGCGACAAGATCGAGCTCGTTTAAGCGCGATCCCTCAACCTGGAGATATCATCCCATGGCTATTCAATCCCATCGCCCGACCACCGCTTCCCAGCGTTTCACTGCGATCACCTCCTCCAAGGGGCTGACCAAGAAGCGTCCGGAAAAGGCTCTCACCGAACCGAAGCCCAAGACTGGTGGCCGCAACGTTTATGGCCGCATCACCTCGCGTCGTCGTGGTGGTGGCCACAAGCAGCTCTACCGTCGTATCGACTTCAAGCGTCTCGACCGTCTCGACCAACCCTGCGAAGTGATCGCGATCGAATACGATCCGAATCGCTCCGCCCACATCGCCCTCGTGCAATATGAGGACGGTGAGAAGCGTTACATCATCGCTCCGGACGGTCTCGATGTTGGCACCAAGATCGTCGCCGGCACGACCGCAACGATCAACGACTTCAATGTCGGTAACAACTATCCGCTCTCCCTGATGCCTCCCTCCACCCGCGTGCACTGCGTTGAGCTGCTGCCCGGTCGTGGTGCGCAGATGGCTCGTGGTGCCGGCACGGCGGTCGAGCTCGTCTCGATCACGGAAGAAGGCTTCGCGCAGATCAAGCTGCCTTCCGGCGAGATCCGCCTCGTGAATGCCAAGTGCCGCGCCACCATCGGTGAAGTCGGCAACGGTGACCACAACCGCCAGTCGCTCGGCAAAGCCGGTCGCAACCGTTGGCTCGGCCGTCGCCCCCGCGTTCGCGGTATGGTGATGAACCCGGTCGATCACCCCAACGGTGGTGGTAACGGTAAGTCCAAGGGTGGTGGCGGTGGCCAGCACCTCGTGTCCCCCTGGGGTCAGTTGGCCAAGGGCTTCCCGACCCGGAAGCGCTCCAAGGCCTCCAACCGCCTCATCCTCGTCCGCCACAACGGCAAGAAGCCGCGCGGTAAGAAATAAGCAGTCAGCACCTGATTTCCCATGGCCCGTTCCATCAAAAAAGGCTTCTTCGTCGACTACCACCTGATCGAGAAAATCGAGAAGGCCAATACAGCCGGTGGTGCCAAGAAACCCATTCAAACCTGGTCCCGTCGCTCGACCATCACGCCGGAATTCGTCGGCTTCACCTTCAACGTGCACAACGGCAAGCAGTTCACCGCCGTCTACGTCACCGAGAACATGGTGGGTCACAAGCTGGGTGAGTTCGCCCCGACCCGTGCGTTCCGCACCCACGGTGGCATGACCCGCAAGGACTAAACCCGTCGTCGTTTAACCCCCGTTTAATCAATCAACCACAAAAGGGCAGGGTGGTCCGGTTCGCCGGACCCGCTGCTGTCGCCCCATCGTTCGGGGAATCCTCACTAAAATCATGGAAGTTCAAGCCCTCACCCGCTACGCGCGCATGTCGCCGATGAAGATGCGCGAGGTGGCCCGCACCATCCAAGGCCGCAAGGCTCCGGAAGCGCTCGGTCTCCTCTCGATCATCCCGCGCAAATCCGCCCGCCTCATCGCCAAGACGCTCAAGAGCGCAATCGCCAACGCCGAGAACAATAACAACGTCTCGGCCGACGAGCTCATCGTGCACCGTGCTCTCATTGAGCAAGGTCCCGTTCTTAAGCGCTTCAAGGCCGGTGCCCGAGGCACCGCCAAGCCCCGTCGCAAGGGCATGTCCCACATCCGCATCGTCCTCTCGGACGGCACCAACTCCTAAAGCTACTTCCATGGGCCAAAAAACCAATCCCGTCGGTTTCCGTCTCGCCGTCCGCCGCAACTGGCAGTCGCGCTGGTATGCGAACAAGAAAGACTTCCCCACGCTCCTGCGTGAGGATCAGCTCATCCGTGAGAAACTCATGGAGAAGCTCAAGCAGGCTTCCGTGCCGCGCATCTTCATCGAGCGCGCCTCCAACCGCGTCCGCGTCAAGATTTACACCGCCCGTCCGGGCATCGTGATCGGTCGCAAGGGCCAGGAGATCGAGAAGATCAAAGACGAGCTCTCCAAGCTCACCGGCAAAGAGATCCTGCTCGACATCCAAGAGGTCAAGAAGCCCGAGATCGAAGCGCAGCTCGTCGCTGAGAATGTTGCTCTCCAGCTCGAGCGCCGTATCGCCTTCCGTCGCGCCATGAAGCGCACCGTCGAGATCGCCATGGCTCTCGGCGCCGAAGGTATTCGTATCCAGTGCTCGGGCCGTCTCGGCGGTTCCGATATCGCTCGCCGCGAGTGGCAGCGCAAGGGCCGCGTCCCGTTGCACACGCTGCGCGAAAACATCGACTACGGTTTCGCCGAGGCGAACACCGTTTACGGCAAGATCGGCGTCAAGTGCTGGATCTGTAAGCCGGAAGCCGACAGCAACCAGCCTGCCTAAGGCGCGGTCGCGAACCTTCAATAATAGGAGATAACCACAATGGCTCTCGCACCTTCCCGCACCAAATACCGCAAGGTAATGAAAGGCTCGAATGCCGGTAACGCCAAGGGTGGCAACACCATCGCGTTCGGCGAATTCGGCCTGCAGTCCCTCACCCGTGGCCAGCTCACCGGCCGTCAGATCGAAGCCGCTCGTGTGACCATGAATCGTCACCTCAAGCGTAAGGGTAAGATCTGGATCCGCGTGTTCCCGCACAAGCCCGTCACCTCCAAGCCGGCGGAAGTCCGCATGGGTTCCGGTAAAGGCTCGGTCGACCACTACGTCGCCATGATCAAACCCGGCGCCGTGCTCTTCGAGCTCGCCGGCGTTCCTCAATCGATCGCCAAAGAGGCCTGCCGCCTCGCCGATGCCAAGCTGCCGTTCCACTGCCGCTTCATCGTTCGCGATTCCTCCATCTAAACCTCCTCGATCCGACATCCGTCAATGAAAGCCAAAGACATCCGCGAACTCGCGCCGACCGAGATCGAGACCAAGCTCCGCGAAACCCGTGAGGCCCTGCTCGATCTTCGCCTCAAGAAGAACGCCGGCCTCGTCGAGAAGCCGCATCAGCTCCGCAGCCTCCGCAAGGAGATCGCTCGCCTGGAGACCATCCTTAACGAGAAGCAAACCGCCGCCGCCTGAGGGCAGCCCAATATAAGCAACCGCCATGTCCACCGAGACCCGCAATGCCCGCAAGACCCTCATCGGCGTCGTCACCAGCCGCTCCGGCGACAAGTCCGTCAAGGTCACCATCCCCTACAAGATCCCGCACCCGCGCTACAAAAAGGTCATTAACCGTAAGTCCGTCGTCCACGTGCACGACGAGAAGAACGAGACTCACGTTGGCGACAAGGTCGAGATCATGGAAACCCGCCCGCTGAGCCGCCTGAAGCGCTTCCGCATCCTCCGCATCGTCACCCTCTCGGCTGACGTTGAGGTTGCCGCCGCTCGTGCTGCTGAAGAGGTCAAGGCCGAAGCGGCCGCTGACTCCGAGGCCTAAGACCCAGCCCATCCACTCCCAGGAGGTATACCATGATTCAACTCCGTTCCGTTCTCACCATCGCCGACAACACTGGCGCGCGTAAGGCCCACATGATCTCCAAAAAGGGAGCCGGCCGTAACGTTGCCACCGTTGGTGACATCATCACCGTCAACATCAAGGACAGCTCCACCGATGCTTCGGTCAAGAAGGGCGAGGTCACCAAGGCCGTCGTCGTTCGCACCAAGGCGCCGATCCGTCGCGCCGACGGCAGCTACCTTCGTTTTGACTCCAACGCCATCGTCATCATCAATCAGGACGGCAACCCGAAGGGCACCCGCATCTTCGGCCCCGTCGCCCGTGAACTGCGTGCGAAGAACTTCATGAAGATCATCTCGCTCGCTCCGGAGGTCCTCTAAAATGCAGAAGTTCCATATCAAACGCGGCGAAGAAGTCGTCGTCATCGCCGGCGCCCACAAGGGCAAGTCCGGTAAGGTTCTCGAACTCTTGGCCGCCAAACAACGCGCCCGCGTCGAAGGCGTCGCCATGATCAAGCGCCACGTGCGCAAGTCCGAAGAGAACCCCAACGGCGCCATTGTTGAGCGCGAAGGTTCGGTTCACGTCTCCAACCTTATGCTCAAGAGCCGCTACGATGCTTCCAAGAAGCGCGCCGCAGCCTCTGCCTAAAGCTGAATCCGCAACCGCGTTGCCTCGGTAAGATATCACTTGCCAAGTCGACGCGGCGACTGCGTTACTCGTCCTCTTTTTCCCGCAATCATCTCAATTGCCGCCGCTGGGTCGGTAATCCAGCGACAATTAAAATGAGCCAGTCCAATATTCCCGCCCTCAAGGCGCACTACAAAGAAACGGTTGTTCCCGAGCTGACCAAGAGCCGCGGTTACACCAACCCGCATCAGATCCCCGGTCTGGTGAAGGTTTCCATCAACTCCGGCTTCGGCACCGATCTGGACAAGAACCAAGTCGGCGACGTGCTTCGTGATCTCGGCCTCATCGCCGGTCAAAAGCCGGTTGCTTCCAAGGCCCGCAAGTCGGTCGCCAACTTTAAGCTGCGCCAAGGCCAAGTGGTCGGCGCCCATGTCACCCTCCGCGGCGACGCCATGTGGGACTTCCTTTATCGTCTCATCGCCATCGCTCTGCCGACCATCCGCGACTTTCGCGGTGTGCCGACCCGCCTCGATGGCAAGGGTAACTACAATCTCGGTATCGCCGACTTCTCCATTTTCCCGGAAATCTCCGTTGAGAACGTCAAGCGCACCATTGGCTTCGATATCACCATCGTGACCACCGCTTCCACTGACGATGAAGGCCGCGAGCTGCTCAAGCTCCTCGGTATGCCTTTCCGTCGCGCCGCCGAAACCGCGCAAGCCGCCTAAGCCTTTTTCGCCATGCCGAAGACCTCCGCCATCTACCGCAACATCAAGCGCCAGAAGCTTGCCGACAAATACGCCGCAAAGCGCGCTGAGTTGAAGGCCGCGCTCCTCAATCCGGAAACTTCCGACGAGGACTTCTTCGCTGCGCAAAAGAAGCTGCAGAAGCTCCCGCGCAATTCGTCGCAGGTCCGCGTGAAAAATCGCTGTTCCCTCAGCGGTCGCCCGCGCGCCTACATCCGCAAGTTTGGTGTCTCCCGCATCCAATTCCGCGAGCTCGCCCTCGCTGGCAAGATCCCGGGTGTCATCAAATCCTCCTGGTAAAAGCGTTTAACTTTTTCAGTCGACCGGGGGTTCGTCCCGCACCCTGCGGGGCCCGGATATGACCCGGCGACCGAGACCTACAAACATCCACCCAAATGACCGATCCTATTGCAGACCTCCTGACGCGCTTGCGTAATGCCAGCGCCGCTCAGCTGGACAAGTGCGTTGTTCCGCACTCCAAGCTCAAAGCCAGCCTCGCTGGTATTCTCAAAAGCGAAGGTTACGTGAATGACGTGACCGAGAGCACCGATGCCAAGGGCCACAAGACCCTCGTCGTTGCCATGAAATACGTCGCCGGCACCCCGGCTCTTACCGGCCTCAAGCGCGTCTCCACTCCGGGCCGCCGCCTCTACTACCGCTATACCGACATTCCGCGCGTTCTCAATGGCCTCGGAATTAGCATTCTCTCCACCTCCAAGGGTCTCATGAAGGACCAGGACTGCCGCCGCAACAAGGCGGGTGGCGAGCTCCTCTGCAACATCTGGTAATAGGAGCCCATTCACATGAGCCGCATCGGCAAACAACCCGTTCCCGTTCCGGAGAAAGTCAAAGTGACCATCTCTGGCCAAACCATGTCCGTCGAGGGCCCCAAGGGTAAGCTCGAGAAGACGTTCAACAACGCCGCCAAGTTCGTTTTTGAGGAGGGTGAGATTCGCGTCTCTCCGGCCGACAAGACCCGCTTCGCCAACGCCATGTATGGCACCGCTCGCTCCATCATCGCGGGCATGGTGCAAGGCGTGACCGAGGGATTCGTCAAGGATCTCGAGATCTCCGGCGTTGGTTTCAAAGCCGTTCTCAAGGGCAACACCCTCGATCTCGCACTGGGCTACTCCCACCCGATTCTCTACCCGGTGCCGGATGGCATCACGGTGACCGTCACCGATCAGACCAAGGTCAAGGTCGAGGGCGTCGACAAGCAGCTGGTCGGCGAGGTCGCCGCCAACATCCGCTCCTACTACCCGGCCGAGCCCTACAAGGGCAAGGGCGTCAAATACGTTGGTGAGCGCGTCCGCCGCAAGGAAGGTAAGACCGTCGCCTAAGGCCCAGAAAGGTAACTGCACCCATGAAAACGATTCAAAAAGCCAAGCTTCTCCAGAAGCGCAAATGGCGCATTCGCAAGAAGGTCTCCGGCACCGCCGCCCGTCCGCGCCTCTCCGTCAAATTCACCTCCAAGCACATCTACGCCCAAGCCATCGACGACGAGGCCGGCGCGACGCTTGCCTTCCTCTCCAGCCTCGACGCGGAGCTGCGCAAGCAGAACCTCGCCGCGAATCTCGCTGGTGCCGAGGCGCTCGGCAAGGCGTTCGCCGCCAAGGCTACCGCCGCTGGTATCACCGATGTGGTCTTCGACCGCAATGGTGCCCTCTACCACGGTAAGGTGAAGGTGTTCGCCGACGCCGCCCGTGAAGGCGGACTCAAATTCTAAGAACGAAAAGGCCATGAGCAATCCCTCCGCCAATCCTTCCTCCAACTCCCCCGCCGGTCACAATCGTGGTCCGGGCGGCCGTGGCCCCGGTGGCCGTGGCCCGGGCGGCAATCGTCGCGACGGTCGTCGTGGCGGCCGCGATAATGCCCCGACCCAAGACGAGGGGCCGGAGCTCTTCGAAAAGGTCGTTTTCATCAACCGTTGCGCCAAGGTCGTCAAAGGTGGTCGCCGTTTCAGCTTCTCCGCCCTCGTCGTGGTCGGCGACGGCAAGGGCCAGGTCGGCGTTTCGCTCGGCAAGGCCAACGAGGTCCCCGAGGCTATCCGCAAGGGTAATGAAGGTGCCCGCAAGCGCATGACCAAGGTTCAAATCAAGAACGACACCATCCCGCACGAGGCCTTTGGCGTCTCCGATGGTGGCAAGGTGCTCATCCGTCCGGCCACTCCCGGCACGGGTCTCATCGCCGGTGGCGGTGTGCGCGCTGTCCTTGAAGCTGCCGGTGTGCACAACGTGCTCACCAAGTCGCTCGGCTCCAACAATCATCAGGCTGTCGTCAACGCCACGTTCGACGCGCTCAAGCAGCTCCGCAACCGCGAGACCATCAAGGCTCTCCGCGCTCCGGTCGCTACCAGCGAGGCCTGATCTCCGCTTATCGTCCGTAACTTTATCCGAGTCCCGATGCCGCCGTTGCGGAATCGGGGCGTCCATTGAGGAAACCAAAATGAAACTCCACGAACTCAAGAATGTTGCTGGTGCCGTGCACCGCAGGAAGCGTGTCGGCTGCGGCGAAGGCGGCGGCCACGGTAAGACCTCCGGTCGCGGCGGTAAGGGCCAAACGGCTCGTTCCGGCGGCGGTATCCGGATCGGCTTTGAAGGTGGCCAGATGCCCCTTTATCGTCGTCTGCCGCACCGCGGCTTCAACCAGGCGAACTTCCGCACTGAGCCGGCCGTTCTGAATGTCGGTGATCTCGCTCGTCTCGACGAGAGCGTGACCGAGGTCAACGCAGAGGTGCTTGCCAAGGCCGGTATTATCCGCGCCGGTGAGACCTTCGTGAAAGTGCTCGGCGACGGTGAGCTCTCCCGTGCCCTCAAGGTCACGGCCAGCAAGTTCTCCGCTTCGGCCAAAGCCAAAATCGAGGCCGCTGGCGGCGAAGCCATCGTAGCCTGATTTCATCTTATGCGGAAGTCGGCTTGTGGGGCAGGGGAGTAAAACACCTTGGCCTGCAAACCGGCTTTTCCGCGTCCAGTTTTTTACAATCCGCAATTACTGAACCCCCGTGCTCTCTGCCTTTACGAACTCGCTGAAGATTCCTGAGCTCCGTCAACGGATCTTCTATACGCTGTCGTTGCTGTTCGTCGCCCGCGTGGCGGCGGTCGTGCCGCTGCCGGGCTTGGACCCCGCACCGCTGAAGGCGTTCTTCGCCGACCAGACGGCTGCTGGTTCCGGTGCCCTCGTTGGGCTCTACAACATGTTCACGGGTGGAGCTCTGGTGCAGGGCGCGATCGGCGCGTTGGGCATCATGCCCTACATCAGCGCATCGATCATTTTCCAGCTCATGACGGCCGTGGTGCCGGCCTTGAGCCGCCTGCAGCAGGAAGGGGACGTGGGCCGTCAGAAGCTCACGCAATACACGCGTTATGCGACGGTGTTGATCTGTTTGGTGCAGGGCACGCTGCTTATTCTGGCGCTAGAGAATCCAGCTCGCCTTTTCAGCGGCTATGATGTCGCGGCCTACGGTGACATCGTCATCGTGAGCAAGGCGTGGTTCCTCATCACGTCTGTGGTCATCATGACGGCCGGCACGATGCTCCTCATGTGGCTCGGTGAGCAGATCACGCAGCGCGGCATCGGCAACGGTGTCTCCCTCCTCATCACCATCGGTATTTTGGCGGATATCCCCGGGGCCGCTCAGGCGACGTGGCAGCTCTTCTTCGCTCCGGTGGGAGTGCAAACGCTCGGCCTGCCGCAGGGACTCGTGATGTTCGGTCTCTTTATCGCCGTTACGATGGGCATCATCATGGTGGTGCAGGGCCAACGGAAGATCCCGGTGCAATACGCCAAGCGTGTGGTCGGCAATAAGGTCATGGGTGGCCAAAGCTCCTTTATGCCGCTCAAGGTGAACTACTCGGGTGTCATGCCGGTGATTTTTGCCAGTGCGATTCTGATGTTCCCGCAACAGATCATGTCGCAGCTCGGCGCCGCGATCGGTTGGGACTTCTTGGTCGAATTCGCCAATAACCTTTTGCGCGGCCACTGGGTCTACTACGTCGGCTTTGGATTCCTGATCCTGTTCTTCAGCTACTTCTGGGTGTCGGTGATGTTTAAACCGATCCAGATCGCCGATGATCTCAAGAAGTATGGCGGTTACATCCCGGGCGTCCGTCCCGGTGAACCGACAGCCAAATTCTTGGACTTCATCATGACCCGCCTCACTTTGGCTGGCGCGATCTTCCTGACGATCATCGCCGTCCTGCCGGACGTTCTGCTCTTCGAGCTTAATGTCCCGCAACGTATCGCGATCTTCTTCGGTGGCACCGGTATGCTGATCACGGTGGGTGTGGTGCTCGACACCATGCGCCAGATTGAGACCTTCCTGCTGCAGCGTCATTATGATGGCTTCCTCAAGAAGGGTCGCGTGCGCGCTCGCTCCGCTTCGCAAACCCGTCAGGGGGCGCTGGGCGATGCCGCCAGCGCCGACGCGGTTTACAAGCTCACTGCCTTCATGGGTGGCATGCTCGCCTTCGGTTTGGCCATCTGGCTGTGGCGCCAGTTTGGCGGGTAAAAATAACCCTTTACTTTGGCCACGGCGGTCTCCACGTTCTGCCCCCTTTCGCTTGGCGGTATGCCCGCCAAGGCCAAGGTTCTGATCCTTGGATCCATCTCGTCAGCCTTGGCTGAACGATCCCGTTCTTTGAATTTTGAGCACGTCTCTTCTGTTGAAATGATACGACAGGAGATTTCGCGCCGCACGCCCGCCGGCCAAGCCGCCGAGCGTGCACTGGAAAAGGGTCTTCCGATTCCAGACCAAGTTATCTTCGGCGTCATGCGTCGTTGGTTTTGGGCGCGCAAACCCGATGCGGGCTTCGTCCTTACGGACTTCCCGGCTACGTTGCTCCAAGCAAAAGTATTCGACGAATGGTTCGAGTCTCGCGGCATGTCCCTCAGCGCCTGCGCTGTCGGTGATGCGGCTGACTCCGTCGTCGTCGATCATTATCGCACTCAAGGTTACGACGTTTTCGTGGCCGACCAACTCCTCGCCGTCTGATGGCCATTCCGATTAAGAACTCTGCAGCCATCACGAAGATGCGCGAAGCCAGTGCGATTGCCGCGACCGTGCTCTATACGCTTAGAGAGCACGTCGCGCCTGGGATCACTACCTACGACTTGGATCAAATTGGCCGCGAGCTAATGCAAAAGCTCGGTGCCCGCAGCGCCTGTTACGGCTACCAAATCGGCTCCCGCCGATTCCCCGCCTACACCTGCCTCTCCGTTAACGAGGAGGTGGTTCACGGCATCGGTAGCATGAAACGGGTCCTCTCCGACGGCGACATCATCGCCCTCGACGTAGTGTTGGAAGTCGATGGATACATCGGCGACAACGCCATCACCGTGCCGGTCGGCACCATCTCATCCGCTAAGCAAAAACTGCTGCGGGTCACCGAAGAAGCCCTCCGCTTGGGTATCGCCCAAGCTACGGTCGGCAACCGCATCGGCGACATTTCGCATGCAGTGCAAACCCACGTGGAACGTAATGGTTTCAGTGTGGTGCGCGACATGGTCGGCCATGGGGTAGGGGCCTCGATGCACGAGGAACCGCAGATCCCCAACTTCGGCCGCCGTGGTAAGGGAGAGATTATCCGTCCGGGCATGACTCTGGCTATCGAACCGATGGTCAACGTCGGCAATTGGCGGACGAAAACCCTGCGCGATGGCTGGACGATCACGACCGTCGATAACTCCGACTCCGCGCATTTCGAACACACCGTGCTCACCACCGAACAAGGCCCCGAGGTCCTCACGATTCCGCGCCTTGATTCGTCTCCCACGGTTCACGCACTGACCGCGTGATCCCTTCCCGTTTTTACCAACTAACCTTCCCTTAAACACCCAACACCTTCCACTATGCCTCGTCTCCTTGGCGTCGACATCCCGGCGAAGAAAAAGCTCAACTACGCGCTTCGCTACATTTATGGCATCGGTCCGCAGCGGGCCGATCAGATCGTGCAGGAAACCGGACTCGATCCGGACATGCGTGCGAACGACCTGAATGAGGAACAGCTCAATCAGATCCTCAACGTCATCACCGAACACAAATGGGTGGTCGAAGGTGACCTCCGCCGTGAAATCACCGGCAACCTGAAGCGCCTCCAGGCCATCGGTTGCTACCGTGGTCTCCGTCACCGCCGCAGCCTCCCGGTTCGCGGTCAACGCACCAAGACCAACAGCCGCACCCGCAAGGGCCCGCGTCGCACCGTTGGTGTCACCAAGAAATAACCCATTCCCTTTCCCGTCATGGCCGAAGAGAAGCCCACTCCTGAGAACGAAACCAAGCCTGCCGCCGCCGCCCCCGAGGGTGCCGCTCCGGTTGAGGCCACCGATGCCCCGGCCGAGAAGAAGGTCGAGTTGGTTGGTGGCGTGCCCAAGCAGCCCACCGCTGAAGACCTCCTGAAGGAGGAGCTCGGCGCGGTGAAGATCCGCAAGGCCAAAGGCTCGAAGAACATTTCTTCGGGTATCGTTTCCGTCCTCGCCTCGTTCAACAACACCATCGTTTCGATCACCGATCCGAAGGGCGCCGTCATCTCCTGGTCCAGCGCCGGCAAGTGCAACTTCCGCGGTTCCCGCAAGTCCACCGCCTACGCCGCCCAGATCGTCGCTCAAGATGCCGCCCGCGCCGCCATGGCCCACGGCCTCAAGGACGTCGTGATCAAGGTGTCTGGTCCCGGCCTCGGTCGTGACTCCGCCGTCCGCGCCATCCAGGCCATCGGCCTCGAGGTGACTTCGATCATCGATGTCACCCCGGTCCCGCACAACGGCTGCCGCCCCCGCAAGCGTCGCCGCGTCTAATGCGAGCCCGCGCAATCCAACTTATTTAAAAACAAGGATCACCTCCCATGGCTCGTTACATCGGACCCACCACTCGCCTCAGCCGCCGCTTCGGCCAGCCGCTGTTTGGCGCCACCAAGGCTTACGAGAAGCGCTCGTATCCGCCCGGCCAGCACGGCCCCCGTCTGCGCCGCAAGAAGTCGGAATACGCCATCGGCCTCGATGAGAAGCAGAAGCTGCGTTACGTCTACGGCCTCCTCGAGCGTCAGTTCCGCCGCACCTTTGAGAAGGCCAAGAACGAAAAGGGCGTTACCGGTGAGCGCTTCCTCCAGCTCCTCGAGACCCGTCTCGACAGCACGGTTTACTCCCTCGGCTTCGCCAAGACCCGCGCCGCTGCTCGTCAGCTGGTCAACCACGGTCACGTCCGCGTGAACGGCAAGAAGGTCGACATCTCCTCCTACACCGTCGTCGCTGGCGACGAGGTGATGATCAAGGACACCCCGACCTCCCGTCAGATCGCGACCCGCAATCTCGAAGAGACCCGCGCCCGCAACGTCCCCGGTTGGCTCACGCTCAACCAAGAGACCTACACCGGCGTCGTGAACCGTCTGCCCACCCGCGAAGAGATGACCCAGGACATCAACGAGCAGCTGATCGTTGAGTTCTACTCTCGCTTCTGATTGGCGCTAATTGCCGAGTTTAAGAGGGAAGTTGACGTTGAAGACCTCAACGTCCTCCTCCTTAAACTTAACCTTTTGACTTAATCTCTTAATCACCATGCCAAAACGCCTCGGTAAGTTCGAACTCCCCAACAAGCTCACGAAGGTGGAGGAAGGCTCCACCGCCACCTACGGCAAGTTCATCGCCGAGCCTTTCGAGGCCGGTTACGGTCACACCATCGGTAACTCCCTGCGTCGCGTGCTGCTGTCCTCCATCGAGGGTGCTGCCATCGCCTCCATCAAGATCGAAGGCGTGAACCACGAGTTCCAGAGCGTCGACGGCATCGTCGAGGACGTCACCGATATCGTGCTCAACCTCAAGAAGGTGCTCATCGTTTCGACCGCCAACCGCGACGAAGTGGTGCTCGGCATCAAGGTTGACCGCGAAGGCCCCGTCACCGCGGCCGACATCCAAGCCGACGCCAACATCACCATCGTCAATCCGGAGCAGGTCATCTGCACCATCGACAAGGCCCAGCCTTTCGAAGCCGAGATCACGGTGAAGACCGGTCGCGGCTATTGCCCGGGCGAGCTCAACAAGAAGGAAGATCAAGCCATCGGTGTCATCCCGATCGACTCGCTCTTCTCCCCGGTGAAGCTCGTCAAGTATGCCGTTGAGAACACCCGCGTGGGTCAGATCACCGACTACGACAAGCTCATCCTCGAGGTCTGGACCGACGGTCGCATCACCCCGGACGACGCCCTCAAGCAAGCCGGCTCGATCCTCAAGCACCACCTCGACGTTTTCGATCGCGTGTCCGAGGAGACCTACGAGTTCGACAACCAGCAGTCCGAGGTCAGCGAAGAGCAGAACAAGCTCCGCAAGCTCCTCAACATGTCGGTCAACGAAATCGAACTCTCCGTTCGTGCGGCCAACTGCTTGAACAACGCGAACATCACCACGGTCGGCGAACTCGCCATGAAGACCGAGCAGGAGATGCTCAAGTATCGCAACTTCGGTAAGAAGTCGCTCAACGAGATCAAAGAGAAGCTCGAGGCCCTCGGCCTTTCGCTCGGCATGAAGTTCGACGAGCGCCTCCTCGACTCGAAGAAGGAAATCTAAAAACCGGGCGGTTTTACGCCCGGTAAATCCTAAATCCCAAATTTCAAAATCCTAACAGAGGTAGCAACGATCCCGTCGCAGTTCTGTTTAGGATTTAGTCATTAGGATTTAGGATTTTCTCCCCTCCCGGTCTTCGCGCCGCCGTGCCGCCCAACGCTGCAGCCCGGTAGCCGATCGGAGACCACCACACACCAAAAACACACACCACAATGCGTCACAAAGTTCATCGCCAGTCCCTCGGCGTCACCCGCGAGCACCGCGCGGCCATGTTGTCCAACATGTCCGTGTCCCTGATCACCTACGGTCGCATCAAGACCACCCTGACCAAGGCCAAGGCCCTCCGTCCCTTCATTGAGAAGGTCGTCACCAAGGCCAAGAAGGCTCACGCCAAAACCGAGGCCAAGGACAAGTTGCACCTCAAGCGCCTCGCTCTGCGCGATGTTCGCGACACGGCTGCCATTGACCTGCTCTTCAACGACAAGGTCTCCGAGTTCCTCAACCGTCCGGGTGGTTACACCCGCATCTACAAGCTCGGCGCCCGTATCGGCGACGCGGCTGAGATGGCTCTGATCGAATTCGTGAAGGCCGACGATCCGGGTTACAAGAAGCCGAAGAAGAAGGCCGCCCCGGCCAAGGCTGAAGCTGCTCCGGCTCCCGCCGCTGAAGAGGCCCCCGCTGCCGAAGTCGAGGCCACCGAGGCTCCCGCGACTGAAGAAGAGAAGAAGGACTAAGGCCATTGGCCTGCGTGCCTCTCGCCACTTTCAACGCCGATCGGTTTTCCCGGTCGGCGTTTTTCTTTGTCCCCGTCAACGGGCATGCCAAACCGTTGGATGCGCCATGATCGATCTCACCACCGCCGCTGTAATTTACTGTCTCGGACTGGCGGCGTTCTTTCTCGGTCTATGGATCTATTATGATCGCCGGGACCACGCCCGATTTGAGGCGGAAAAACGGAAGACGATCTTCCACTGCGTGCGGTGCGAGCATGTTTACACCACGCGGGGCAGGGTGGATGAAGCCAATTGCCCGCGATGTGGGCACCTAAATGGCCGACTGCGTTTTTAAGACCCGGCGCGATAATTAAGGGTCCGAGAGGAAAACGTCGCGGAGAAGCATCGCCTCTTGATTCCGGCATTGCGGGTGCTTTTGCTCCCCCATGGCTCAGACGATCGCCGTCCTCGATTTCGGTTCCCAATACACGCAGGTCATCGCGCGTCGCATTCGCGAGTGCGAGGTTTACTCGAAGATCTACCACTACACGACCTCGGCGGAGGAATTGAAGAAAGATGGCGTCGTGGGCGTGATCCTTTCCGGTGGTCCGAGCAGTGTTTTCGCGAAGGACGCCCCGATGCCGGACAAGGCGGTGTTTGAACTCGGCGTTCCCGTGCTCGGCATCTGTTACGGCCTCCAGCTCATGGGCAAGATGCTCGGCGGTAAGGTCGCGAAGAGCAAAGAGCGCGAGTTTGGCCATGGCACCCTTTCCATCACCAAGCCCGGCCGCCTCTTCCGCAAGCTGCCCCGCAAACTCCGTGTGTGGAACTCCCATGGCGACAAGGTGACCGAGCTGCCCCCGGGTTTCGCGCCAATCGGCACGACGGACAATTCGCCCTTCGCCGTCATCGAGGACCGCAAGCGCGACTTCTACGGTATCCAATTTCACCCCGAAGTATTTCACACCGAGCGTGGCGTGGATGTGATCCGGAACTACCTGCTCAATGTCTGCGGCGCGGCCCAGGATTGGACGACCAAGGATTACATCGACCATGCCGTGGAGGAAATCCGCAAGACGGTCGGCAAGTCCCGCGTCATTCTCGGTCTCTCCGGCGGCGTTGATTCCTCTGTAGCGGCTGCGCTGATACACAAGGCCATCGGCAAGCAGCTTACCTGCGTTTTTGTCGACAATGGTCTGCTGCGCAAAGGGGAGCGGGAGGCGGTGGAGAAACTCTACGGCGACCACTTCCACATCGACCTGCGGGTGGTGGATGCTTCGAAGCTTTTCCTACGTCGCCTCAAGGGCGTCGAAGAGCCCGAACAGAAGCGCAAGATCATCGGCAATACCTTCGTCAACGTCTTCGAGAAGTCGCTCAAAACGATCGGCCACGCCAAGTTCCTCGCGCAGGGCACGCTCTATCCGGACGTGATTGAGTCGGTCGCCATCGGCAACAACCCGGCGGCCTTGATCAAGAGCCACCACAATGTCGGCGGTCTGCCCGAGCGCATGAAGCTCAAGCTGCTCGAGCCGCTGCGTGAACTCTTCAAGGACGAGGTCCGCGCCGTCGGCGCCGAGCTGGGTCTGCCCCGCGAGGTGGTTTGGCGCCAGCCCTTCCCGGGCCCGGGTCTCGGCGTGCGCGTGCTGGGCGAAATCACCAAAGCCAAGCTCGACGTGCTCAAGGAAGCCGACGCCATCCTCATGGAGGAAATGAAGACCACCGAATGGTATTGGAAGGTGTGGCAGTCGTTCTGCGTTTTCCTGCCGGTCAAATCCGTCGGCGTCATCGGTGACGAGCGGAACTATTCCTGGGTGATTGCGGTCCGCGTGGTGGAGTCCATCGACGCCATGACCGCCGACTGGACCCGCCTCCCGTATGATCTGCTGCAACGCATTTCCAATCGTATCACCAACGAGGTTCGTGACGTCTCGCGTGTGGTGCTCGACATCAGCTCGAAGCCGCCCGCCACGATTGAGTGGGAGTGAGGCAGCCCTCCGGTGGCTTGCCGGTTTTGCCCCGTCTGCAACTTGCATTGGTGGGGGGAATCCCCGATGGTTTCCGCCTGCTTCTGCGTCATTTGTTTAATCGCTCGCGCATCATGAAATCCCTGTCCCGTTCTCTGCTCCTCCTCGCTTTGGTCGCCGCTCCCGTGTTGGCTCAACCCACTGCGATCATCGCGAAGGCCCGTTCGTTCCTGGGTGGCGACGCCGCGCTCAATGCGATCAAGTCGGTGCATTATCACGGCCAGCTGGAATCGACCATCACCAGCGCCGACGGTGAAACCCGTTCCACCACCGCCGAGATCGACATCATTTTCGCCAAGCCCTTCTACCAACGCATCGCCATCACGACGCCGGAGAAGAACGAAACCACCGCCCTCGACATCTACGAGGCGTGGCAGCGCATCGAAAACCCGGAGAACGTCAACCAGTGGCAAATGTCGCTGCTCGACCAGCCGCAGATCCGTCGTCTGCGCGCCAACACCTGGGAAAATCTGTCCTTCTTCGCCGGCTTGGAGAAGCAGGGCGGCAAGGTGATCGATGGCGGTCTGGTAACCAAAAACGACCGCAGCCTGCACCTCGTCTCCTTCGACCATGGTTACGGCATCGTCTTCCACCGCTATTTTGATCCCGCCACCGGCAAGCTGGTGGTGAGTGAAACCGACAGCGGCGCGACCATCACCGAGGACGGCGAAAACCGCGTCGCGGGCGTGCGTTTCCCCGGCTCGGTCACCACGGTTTCGCCCCGCGCCGACGGTGGCTCGACCCAAGTCAAAGTGGTCTTCGACAAGGTGACGGTGAACGAGACCTTCCCGGCCTCGCTCTTCCGCGTCCCGACCGTCGCGCCGACGGCCAATTAAGTTGCCGGTTCGTTTCCGGCTGGCTCGAACGCACTCCGCCCGCTAACGCTGGGCGGTTTCTCTTCATCGTGCGCCAGATCAACTTTGCTTCCAAGTCCGCCCGGACGGAACTCGCCGCCTTCTGTGCAGGGGCGATCGTTCCGACTGCGATCGTAGACAGCGTGGCCGCCATCCTCGCCGATGTGCGCGAGCGCGGTGACGCCGCCGTCGCCGACTACGCGCACCGTTTTGATGGTGCCTCGCTCAAGCCCGCCCAGTTCCGGGTGCGTCCCGCCTCCCTCGCCGCCGCGGCCAAGCGTCTGCCCGCCGCCCAAATGAAGGCGATGAAGGCCGCGCTCGCCAATATCCGCGCCTACAACAAGCAGGGCCTGCCGCAGAACTGGACCAGCACCAACGCCCAAGGCGCGGAGGTCGGCGAACGCCACTATCCGATCCGCCGGGTCGGGCTCTACGTGCCGGGTGGGGAAGTGCCCTTGGTCTCGACGGTGCTCATGACCGCCACGCTCGCGAAAATCGCTGGCTGCCCTGAAATCGCCGTGTTCACGCCCTCCAATGCCAAGGGCAAAATCGCCGACGGTCTGCTGGCGGCCCTCCACCTCATCGGGGTGACCGAGGTTTACCGTATCGGCGGCGTGCACGCCATCGGCGCGATGGCTTACGGCACCCAGACGATCCCGGCGGTCGACAAGGTTTATGGTCCGGGCAACGCCTACACCTGCGAAGCGAAACGCCAGGTCTTTGGCACGGTGGGGGTCGACAGTCTGCCGGGGCCCAGTGAGGTCATGGTCATTGCCGACGAGTCCGCTCGCGTGGATTTCGCCGCCGCCGACTTGCTGGCGCAGGCCGAGCACGGCTCTGGTCGCGAAAAGATTTACCTCGTCACTTCGACCGCCGCGGTGGCGGAGGCCATTCACGCCGAAGTTCAAAAGCAGCTGCCGACGCTCGGTCGCAACGAAAAGGCCGAGCGCGTGCTCGATCAGGGATTCCTCACCTTGATCGCCCCCAAGCCCGAGCAAATGGCGGAGGTCGCCAACTACGTGGCTCCGGAACACATGGAGCTCTTGGTCAAACCGGCCACGGCCAAGAAACTCGAGCGGACCATCACCACTGCCGGAGCCATGATGATCGGCAACCTCACCGCGACCGCCTTGGGCGACTTTACCGCCGGCCCCAGCCACGTGCTGCCGACCGGCCGCGCCGGCCGGTTCTTCAGCGGTCTGCGGGTCGCCGATTTCTTGCGTCGCACCAGCATCATCCGCTACGACCAAAAATCGATCGCCAAGGGCGCCGAGGTCGTCGCGGCCTTCGCCCAGATGGAGCAGCTCGACGCTCACGGTCGCAGTGCGACGATGCGCGTAGAGTAAGCGAGCCTCCTCGGCGTCGTTGTCCTCTACCTGAACTCACCATGCCTACGCCCTCCGAACTTGCCCGCGCTCATGTGCCCGCGCTCTACGCCTACACGCCGGGCCTGCAGCCGACAGATTCCGGTTGGGTTAAACTCAACACCAACGAGTGCCCCTACGAACCGAGCCCGCGCGTGGTCGCGGCCATTCAAGAGGAGCTCACTCACGGCGGCGCGCGGCTGCGCCTCTACCCGAGTCCGACCAGCGCGCCGCTCCGCGCAAAGATTGCGGAAGTGCATGGCGTGACCCCGGAGCAAGTCATCGTGGGCAATGGCTCCGACGACATTCTCAATCTGCTCGTGCGCGTCTTTGGTGACGATCGTCAGAGCACCGGTTTCACCTTTCCGAGTTACTCGCTCTATCCGGTGCTGGTGGCGATCCAGGACGGTGGCACCGAGGTCATCGAGTTCGACCGCTCCATGCGCCTGCCGGTTGATCGCATTGCGCAATCCGGGGCTCGCGCGTTTTTCCTGACCTCGCCGAACGCGCCGACCGGCGTCGGTTTCACCAATGCCGAACTCCGCGCCGTGCTCAATACCTTCCCGGGCGTGCTCGTGGTGGACGAAGCTTACGCGCCGTTTGCCGAAGAGAACGCCGTCCCGCTGCTCGCCGAGTATCGCAACCTGGTCGTCGTGCGCACGCTCTCCAAAGCCCACGCCCTCGCCGGCATGCGCGTCGGTTACGCGCTGGCGGATCCCGAGACGATCGGCCTGCTCGATCGCGTGCGCGACAGCTACAACGTCAACCGCCTCTCGCAGGTGGCCGCGCTCGCCGCGCTTTCCGATGCGAGTTACTACGACGCCATCATCGGCAAAATCAAACGCACCCGCGACCACTGGGCCGGGGAGTGGGCGCAGCGCGATTGGTTCATCTATCAGTCCGCCACCAACTTCCTTTTCGTGGAGCCACGCAACGCCGCGGGTGAGAGTGGACCGGCCGTCGCGGAGTCCCTTTTTAAGTTCTTCCAATCGCGCAAGATCCTCGTGCGCGCCTTCCCCAGCCACGCCTTGACCGCATCCTTCCTGCGAATCAGCGTCGGCACCGACGACGAGATGCTCGCCGTCGACGAAGCAATCCAAGCATGGCTGACCAACGCACCGTAACCGTCTCGCGCAAAACCGCCGAAACCGACATCGAGCTCACGCTCGCGGTCGACGGCACCGGCGTGGCCGATGTGGCCACCGGCGTGCCGTTCTTCGACCACATGCTCACGCTCTTCGCGAAGCATGGTTTGTTTGACCTCACCGTCCGTTGCGACGGCGACGTCGATGTGGATTACCATCACACGGTGGAAGACGTGGGGCTCGTGCTCGGCGACGCGCTGAAGCAGGCGCTCGGCGACAAGAAGGGCATCCGACGTTACGGCTTTTTCCTGCTGCCGATGGACGAGTCGCTCGCCCGCGTGGTGGTCGATATCGGCGGCCGTCCGCACCTCGTCTACGAGGCCAATGCGCCGACCATGTTTGTGCGCGATTTTAACATCATCCTGGTGAAGGAATTTTGCCGCGCCTTCAGCAACGCCCTCGGCGCCAACCTGCACGTCGCGCTCCTCTATGGTGAGGAACCGCACCACGTCGCCGAAGCCATCTTCAAGGGCCTCGCCCGCGCGCTCGACATCGCGACATCGATCGACCCGCGCGCCGCCGACAGCCTGCCTTCAACCAAGGGACTTATATAAGGAGTCTTAAGGTCCAAATGTCCGAAGGTCTAAAAGTCAGGAATCACCAATCCGACCTTTAGACTTTTAGACTTTGGGACTTTCGACTTCATCTCGAAGAGATGATCGCCGTCGTCGATAACGGAATCTGCAACCTGCGCAGCGTCACCAAAGCCTTGGAGGCGGTTGGTGCGCAGCCTCATGTCATTCGCACACCGGCGGAACTCGAAGCCATCTCGGCCACCGGTCTGGTGCTGCCGGGCGTCGGTGCGTTGCGCGATTGTGTGGCTTCGCTCCGCGCCACGGGACTGGCGGATTCGGTGCGCGAGTGGATTGCCGCGGATCGTCCGTTCCTTGGTGTGTGTCTCGGCATGCAGGCGCTCTTCGAACGTTCGGAAGAGGGCGGTGTTGAAGGGCTCGGCATCTTTCCCGGCGAAGTGAAACGCTTCCGCCTGCCGCCGGAGTTTAAGGTGCCGCACATGGGTTGGAATACGGTGCGCTTCACGCAGGCCGATTCGCCGTTGGCCGCCGACCTCGCGACGGAAGGGGAGTCGTTTTATTTTGTGCACAGCTATCACTGTGTGCCGGCGGACTCGCAGCTTGTGTTGGCACAGGCCGATTACGCGGGCCCGTTCACGGCGGCGATTGCGCGCGGACGTTGCTTCGCGACGCAGTTCCATCCGGAGAAAAGTCAGGCGAAGGGATTGCAAATCTACCGCAACTTCGCGCGCGTGGCGGCGGGTTGAGCGAATGAAATTTCGCTGATCTCTATTCGTTCGGCTAAAGTTGTGCGACCCACTCGCTAATGTTGTGGGAATGGTTCCGCTTTCTGTAGGTCTTTGCTTTGCAATACCTCTAATATCCATTCCCTTTCTCTCCTTATGGCACAGTCCGCTACCCTAAAGATTGGCGACCAAGAACTCGAACTCCCGGTCCTCGAAGGCACCGAGAACGAGAAGGCGGTCGATGTCCGCAAGCTTCGCTCCACGACCGGTTACATCACTTACGATGAAGGCTTCGGCAACACGGGCTCTTGCCAAAGTGAAATCACTTACATCGACGGCGAGGCCGGCATCCTCCGTTACCGCGGTTACCCCATCGAACAACTTTCCGAAAATTGCCGTTTCATCGACGTGGCCTACCTCGTCATCTACGGCGAGTTGCCTTCCACTGCTGAACGCGCCCGTTTCTCGGCCGCGTTGACCGAGCAGGCGCCGCTGCGCGCCGGAATGGAGCGTTTCATTCAGAACTTCCCGCGCGACGCCCACCCGATGGCGGTGCTCTCGTCGTCGCTCAACGCCTTGGGCGCCTACTACCCGCACATCGCTTCCAACAATCACCAGCGGGACTTGGAACACTTCGACGAAGCTGCGGCCATCGCGCTCTCGAAGGTGCGCACCATCGCTGCGCACACCTATCGCGTCAGTGGCGGTCTCCCGCTCAACTACCCGAAGAAGAGCCTCGGTTACGCGGAGAACTTCCTGCACCTGATGTTCTCGGTGCCCTACGACGAGTATAATGCCACGCCGGAAGTTGCTCGCGCCATCAATCTCTTCCTGCTGCTTCACGCCGAGCACGAGCAGAACTGCTCCACTTCGACGGTGCGCATGGTCGCCTCCGCGGGCGCCAATCTTTTCGCCTCCGCCGCCGCCGGCGTGAATGCCCTCTGGGGCCCGCTGCACGGTGGTGCCAATCAGGCCGTGATCCAGATGCTCACCGCCATCCACGAGGCGGGCGACGACGGCTCGAAGTTCCTTGAAGACGCCAAGAACGGCAAAGCCCGCCTCATGGGTTTTGGTCACCGCGTCTACAAGAACTACGACCCGCGCGCCAAGATCATCAAAGGTAGTTTCGACGCCGCCCTCGCGAGCCTCGGCATCACCAACGATCCGCTCTTGGACATCGCCCGCAACCTCGAGCAGGCCGCGCTCAGCGACGATTACTTCATCTCGCGCAAACTCTACCCGAACGTCGATTTCTACTCCGGCCTCATCATGAACGCCCTCAAGATTCCGGCCGAGATGTTTACCGTCATGTTCGCCATCGGCCGCATGCCGGGCTGGATCGCCCAGTGGCACGAGGTGGCCTCCAACCCGAAGGCCAAGATCAACCGCCCGCGTCAGATCTACGTGGGCCCGGCCAAGCGCGACGTGCCAGGCTTCGGCGAATAAGCCGCTCGCCGCATCGCTAAAGTTCCAAACGCCTCAGAGTGATCCGGGGCGTTTTTGTTTTACCGGTAGGGCGGGACTGCTGGGCCCGTCGCAGGGTGCCGGACGGCCCTGTGCCGTGAGCGAGACCGCAACCGCAGTCCTCAGAACTGCAGCACGTAGGAGTAGCGACCGGTGTTGCCGCGGAACTGGCCGGTGGTCAGATCGCCGTCGTCGAACTTCGCATCGAAGCGGGTGAGCTCAGCGGTGGTGATGGTGGCATCCGCGACCGACACTGCAGCGACGACGCCGAACACATTGTAGTCCCAATCGTAATTCCCGCCGATGGGGGTCTTGGCGGCAAAGGCATCCGCGTCGAGGGTGCTGTTGCCGCTCAGCATCGCGGGAGGCAGCACCCCGATGTTGGTGTCGGCCGGGAAGCTCCCGTGCTCCAGCGCGTAGGTTTCGAAGGCGGCGGCAAAGATGCGAATGTCGTTCGCGAGGGTGGAGTGGCGGGAGTTCTCTCGCACCCGCGAGAAAGCCGGAATGGCCATGGCCGCCAAGAGGCCAATGATCACCACCACGATCATGATTTCGACCAACGTAAAACCGCGGGACCGTTTGGGGACAGGGTAGGCAGAGGACATAGGCATCGGGGTATTCATGCGTGCAATCGCCCGCAAAAGTGCCGAAAAAGCCTTGGCCGGCAATGTCGGTTTTTGCCTCGAAATACGGCCCGCGGCCGGTGGATTGTTAGTCCTTCTTCACGTGCTCGGCGTGGATCATTTCCTCAAACTTGAGACCGGTCAGCCGCGTGATGCCGGAAACCAGCCGCCAGAGCGCGAAGATCATGATGACCATGGTGGGCAGCACGATGACGGGCCAGCTGAGGGCATTCATCTTGCCCAGTTCCGCATTAAATTCGGGCGTGCCGGTCGGGCTCTGCAGGAGCCAGCGCGCCAACCCGAAGTTGAGGCAGGCGCTCAGCGCGAAGGACAGCACCAGCAGGTAGGTCGACGATTTGAGTAACGCATCGAAGGTCTTCACGCGTCCCTTTTCCTGCAACTGCTCCTCGATCTTGGCGACGTCGAGCACCTGATCGTTGAAGAGAAACTGCCGCACCAGCGGGCGCGAGGTATACATCGAGATCCATACCGCCAAACCAATGAGGGCGGGCACCGCGGCCTCTTTGACGGCGAACCAGAAGCGGTCGACTTCGGTGAGCCCCAGTCCGCCCGTCAGGAGCACGCTGGCAAAACCGAGGATGGAGATGAAGTTGGCCTGCTTGCGCTTGGCAAAGTCCCAGATGCCGTAGCTCACCGGGAAGGCCAGCGCGACGATCAGCCCGACCACCGGTCCCAGTCGCTCCGGCGTGCTGGCCTTGGCCAGAATGAGCGACGGGATCGCGATGTTGCAGAGCAGATTAACGAGCAGGTTCTCGCGTTTGGCGGGAGGCGGCATGCGCGAAGTGGATGCACGAACGGCGCGCATCGAAAGGGCAAAATGTCGGACCGAGCGTAGGCGTGAGCGGGAGTCCGCGCGCGGACAGTAGCCCGGCTCAGTGCTCTGCGGCGGCCGACGCGTCTGTGCCGACCGTCAACTTTTCCCAGGTGAGGGTGGGATGGGTGGCCGGCGCGATGATGGCGTTGAGCACCTCAAAACTCAGGTCGACGGCTTCGAGCTTCTCCCGGGTTTTGAATTCCAAGGTGATTTGACCGTGTGCGGGCACCCGGAAGATGTCGGCCGTCCGATGCAGCGCGTAGGCCGAGCGGTTGCGCAGGGTGAAGGGCGTGCTGCTGCTATTGGAGACCACGACCTTGAGGGCGAGGTGATCGTTGGGATAACCCACCGGCGCGATGTCGAGACAGGCGCGGGTCAATGGCTCCACCCAGCGCTGACGTCCGATCAGAGTATCCGTATACCAGACCACGGTGCGGTGATCGAAGAGAGCCTCGCGCACGGCCGGCGCCGTCTGCGCCTCGGCGAAAATCAGGGTCACCGGACGATGCAGGTGCGGGTAGGTTTCGTATTCCCACGCGATCAGACCGTGCACGTCCGAGGTGCCCATGATGGTAAGATCGTGATCGAGTGCGATCTGCAGTGCCTCCTCGGAGTAGCGGCCATGATTCACCACTTCGATGCCATGCAGGACCTTGGCCGCGATCATTTGCTCATGCAGGGGCGTGAGTTCGGAGACGCCATCGGGCTTTTGCGGCAGCCACATGGGATGGTTCCAGAACAGGAAACCGCCCTGGCGGGTCGCTTCCTGCGCCACGGCCATCGGGTCGTCCATGATCAACCGATTCGCGTCCTCGATGAAAATCGCGTTGATGTGCCCCGGGGGCATGCTGCGGGTGACTTCCGCACCGGTCACCACGAGCAAGTCATCCTGGGCGTGGTCGTGGGCGAGGTGAAAACTGCGATTGCGATCGGGGTGGGGGATGTCGGCGGCGTGGGGCTGATACTCCAAGTGTTCGGTGAGGGCCATCACCTCAATGCCATCGCGCTTGCTCTCCTGCACGCGGATGGTCGGCCACACCGCGCCGTCTGAAAACACCGAGTGCTGATGCAGGTCGCTGACAAGGGTCAGGTAGCCCGGCAGATCCGGGAAATCAAAAGGCTCATCCCAATGGTGAGCTTCATCGTCGTGGGCCAGCAGACCGGTGGTCGTGAGGGCAAAGAACAGAGCGGCGCGGAGAAGGCGGTCGGCAGTCATGAGTCGAATCGAGGGTGAGGACGGAACAGGACTCGAAGGCTTACTGGCTCTGGCGCAGGCGCTCAAGGGAGGCACCGTTACAATTGCGCGTCCGATAGCGGCGAAGCTGCACCGTCGGAAGTGCGGGCGCATTCGTTTTCCTGATTTCGCGCCGGCCGGAAACCGTTATCGATTTCCGTAATGATTCTCCTGGGTCTCAACATCGATCACTGCGCCACCGTCCGCCAAGCCCGCTACCGCTCGGTCCCGGCCGGCGCCGAACCCGCCGTCGAACCGGATCCCGTCGCCCTCGCCGTGCAAGCCGAGCGCGCCGGTGCTGATGGCATCACCATTCATCTGCGCGAAGACCGCCGGCACATCATCGATGCCGATGCGCGCCGCGTGCGCGAGTCGATCGCCACCCGCCTGAATCTCGAGATGGCGTGCACGCCGGAGATGACGCAGATCGCGATCGAACTGAAACCGGACTCCGTCTGCCTCGTGCCGGAAAACCGCGCCGAGATCACGACCGAGGGCGGACTCGACGTGGTCGGGCAACGCGAGCGGGTGAAGACCATCATCGACGCAATGGCGGCGGTCGGCGTGACCGTGAGCCTGTTCATCGACCCCGATGAGCCGCAGATCGCCCTCGCCGCCGAGCTCGGTGCGCCCTGCATCGAACTACACACCGGCGCATGGGCCAACGCCTTCTATGTCGAAGATCGCCGCGCGGCGGAGTGGTCCCGCCTCGTGCGCGGCGCCGAACAAGCCCATGCGCTCGGGCTCACGGTCAACGCCGGCCACGGCATCAACTACGTGAACGTCGCCGAGATCCGCACGCTCCCGCACCTGCACGAGTGCAACATCGGCCACAGCATCATCAGCCGCGCGCTCTTCACCGGCATCGACGAAGCCGTGCGCGAAATGCGCGAGCGGCTGAACGCCGGGCAGTCGTGAGCATCGAGTAGCGCGTAGCGAGCATCAGGCCGGTAGGCGTTTTTACTCTACTCGCTAGTCGCTACTCGCTAGTCGCTTCCTATCCATGATCGACCTTCCACCCGGCGGCATTCTTCTCGGCCTTGGCTGCGACCTCATTGAGGTGGAACGCATCCGAGGCGTCTTGGAGCGGCAGGGCGAGCGTTTCCTCAACCGCGTGTTCACGGCCGAGGAGCGAGCCTACTGCGACAGTCTGAAGCACCCGCAAAAACACTACGCTGCTCGCTTCGCCGCCAAGGAAGCCGTCTCCAAGTGCTTCACCACCGGCATCGGTGCCGAGCTCGGCTGGCAGTCGATTTCCGTCTATCATGGCGAACGTCACGAACCGCGCATCCGTCTCGACGCCAAGGGCGAGGCGTTGTTGCAACAGGTCGGGGGCTCGCATGTGTTGGTGTCGCTGTCCCACACCGAAACCTCCGCCATGGCCGTTGCCGCCATTCTTAAAACTCCTCCCGCATCCGCATGAGCGCTGATCCCTCGACCGAAACTCAGAAACCCTCCCAAGTTCCCTCCTGGATCATGGTCGGTTTTGCCGCCGGCCTGCTGACCATGTGGGGCTTCCAAAGTGGTGGTGACCACGACGACGCGCCCGCGCCGGCCGAGACCACGCTCGCCGCGACCGCGAGCTCCGCGGACTCTCCGCCCGAAAAGCCGCGGGAGAACCCGCTCTCCGTGGGCGACAAACCCAGCATGGAAATGGTGCAGGAACTCTTCGCCGGGTTGCGTGATTGGGCCTTCTGGACGGACGACCGCACCGAGTTTGCGGTGTGGAACGGCACCACCATGAGCTTCAGCGATCACTTCGAAGTGATTCGTCTGCGCGACGCCGACTACTTCCGCGCCATCCCCGGTTTCAGTCGGCTGCCCATCGACGGTTACGGCCCGGAGCACAGCCCCATCCTTTTCACCGAAACGGCCGAGCAACGCGCCAAACGGTTCTTCGAGGCCAACCCCGACAAACGTCCGCCACCGCCCGCCAAACCGCAGGCGCCGGAGTTCAACACCTTGCCGCCGCCACCGAGCGGTCGGTAACGCGCATCGCTTCCTGAGCATGACGTATTTGCCCGGCACGCATCCCATTCTCGATTGCGCGGCCGCGGCGGCGTGGGAGCGGGAGCTTTTCGGCGGGGATGAGGCCAAGGAATGGGCGGCCCTGCAGCAGGCAGGCCGCGCGGTCGCGCACGCGCTGTTGGAGGACCTGGCCGTGGCCGGCGCTTCGACACACGGTGGTCGGCTGCTGCTACTCGTCGGCAAAGGTCACAACGGCGGCGACGCTTTGCTCGCCGCGGCCGAACTGCTCGGCCAACCGGGCAACACGTGGCAGGTGGAGGTGGGTTTTGTGTTTGGGCAAAACGCGCTGCGCCCGCTGGCGGTGGCGGCGTGGCGACGTCTGCAGGAGATCGGCGGCAGCGAGCGGGTGCGGGCGGTCACGCGAGACGGTTTGGCGGGCGCTTACGCGGCGGTGCTCGACGGTGTATTTGGTTTTCAATTTCGCCCGCCGCTGCGCGAACCGGCCTTGGCATGGCTGGCCGCGTCGGCCGCGCTGACGACTCGCGTGCGCGCCGCCGTGGACCTGCCGAGCGGTTTGGACGAAGACGGCGCCTTCCGCGCCGATGTCACATACGCCACCGGCATTCTCAAAACTCCGTTGCTCAACTGCGCCAACGCGGGCCGGCTGCGTTACCTCGATCTGGGGTTCTTCACCGACGCGTCGCCGGGTGAGCAGCGGGTGTTGACGACGGCGGTGCTGAATCCGCTCCGCCAGCTGCGTCCGGCCCACTCCGACAAACGCACCTTCGGCCATGTCGTCATCGTCGGCGGCTCGCGCAGTTATCCGGGCGCGGTGGCGATGAGTGCGATTGCTGCGCTGCACAGCGGCGCGGGTTTGGTGACGGCGTGTGTGCCGGAATCGATCGCTGCGGCCATGGCCGCACAGTGGCCGGAAATCATGTGGATGGGGTGCGCGGAAACCCCGGACGGCGGCATTGCGATCGAGAGTGGTCTCGCCATCCGCGAAAAGCTTTCCCGCGCGCAAGCGTTGGTGATCGGTCCCGGGCTCAGTCGCGAACCGGAAACGCATGCGCTCGTGGCCGAGCTTATTCGCCAGGCGACGACACCGATGGTGCTCGATGCCGACGCCCTGCAAAGCAACCTTATCGCTCTCGGGACCGCACCGCGGGTGCTCACGCCGCATGCGGGCGAGTATGCCCGCATCGAGAAGGCCATCGACCCGTCCAAAACTCACGTCGTGCGCAAAGCGCCGATCACGACGATCAAGCACGCCGGAGTGATATACCACGGCATCGACGGCGGGCCGGTGCTCGCACGCGGTGGCAGTGGCGACATCCTCGCGGGCCTGATCGGCGGGCTCCTCGCCGGCGAACCGACGGAGCCCATCCGCGCTGCGGCGCAGGCTGTCACTTGGCAAGGTCTGGCGGCGCGCGCAGTCGCGCGATCGCAGGGCGAAGTGGTCGTGCGCACGACCGCCATCATCGATCACCTCAACGCCGTGCTGCGCACGGATCCGGCGGCATGAACCTCACGGCGGCTCAGGCTTACCTGGTGCTCAATGCGCTGCCCAACATCGGGCCGGTAAACCTGCGCCGTTTGTTGGCAGCGTTTGGCGAGGATCCAGTAGCGGTGCTGGCGGCACCGGCCAAAGCCCTCGAAGCGGTGAAGGGCGTGGGGCCCAAAACGAGCGCGACGATCGTGGGCTGGGAACAGGTCTTTGATCTCGCTCGCGAGGAGGCTCGCATCGCCAAAGCGCGGGCGAAATTCGTCACCTGCGTCGACGAACACTATCCGGCGGCATTGCGCGAAATTTATGATCCGCCCATTGGGCTGTATCAGCGTGGTGACTACACCTTTGATCGTCCCGGCTTCGCCATCGTCGGCAGCCGCAAAACCACCCTTTATGGTCAGAAGGTTGCCCATGCACTGGCCGGTGAACTCACGCGGGCGGGTTTTTGTATCGTGAGTGGTTTGGCGCGGGGTATCGATTCACACGCGCACCAAGGGGCGCTCGATGCCGGTGGTCCGACGGTGGGGGTGCTCGGCACTGGCATGGACATCATCTACCCGCCGGAGAACCTCGATCTCTACCGGCAGACCGCGGCGAACGGCGCGGTGGTGAGTGAGTTTCCCTTCGGCCGGAGGGCCGACCGGCAGTCCTTCGCCATGCGCAATCGCATCGTCGCGGGCATGTCGCAGGGCGTGGTGGTGATCGAGTCGGATGTCGCGGGCGGCTCGATGATCACGGCGCGATTTGCGGGCGAGCAGGGGCGGCAACTTTTTGCGGTGCCGGGCCGCATCGATCAGCCAACGAGCGCGGGCTGTCACCAGCTCATTCGCGACGGGGCGACTCTGGTGACCTGCGTGGACGATATCCTCGCGGAGTTTTCCTATCTCGACGGACTCAAGCCGCAGCGCATCGGCGCGCAGGCGGAGTTGCCGGTCGAGGACGAAGGTCCGCCGATGGCGCCGACGGAGGCCAAGGTAATGGCGTGTTTTGCCGGCGGCGCCCAACTTGGCCCGGACGAACTGGTCGGGCTGACTGGGCTCGGTATCAGCGAGGTGAATACCGCGCTGATGATGCTCGAACTGCAGCGCCGCCTGGCCAAGCGCACCGACGGCCGCTACGAGGCGACGTAAGGGCGTGGAGCTCAGCCCGGAGGCCACTGCATCTGGCGTTGGGCCAGCAGGTGGACGTGGAGATGGGGCACGCTTTCGCAGCCGTCGGGACCGTTGTTGATCACGACGCGGAAGCCGTTGGCCAGGTCGAATTTCTTGGCCATTTCGCGGGCGATGAGCAGGAGGTGACCGAGCTGTGGGCCATCGTTGTCACCGGCTTCGGCGAGGCGGGGAATGGGCTCCTTCGGAATGATGAGCAGATGGAGCGGGGCCTGCGGCTGGATGTCGTGAATGACGATGCAAAACTCGTCTTCCCATTCGATCTTGGCCGGGATTTCGCGGGCGATGATCTTCTCAAAGAGGGTGGGCATGAGACCCAGCTTGGCCGACGGACGGCCGGGAACACACGGAAAAAATCGTCCGCGGGGCGGTCGTGGGGCGGACCGCTAGAGAAACAGCAAATTGAGGTTGGCCGACGGGGCGGTGCGGGCGGCGGCGAGTTCGCGGATGTAGGTGAGTGACTCGGCGTAACGCTCTTTGCGTTTGGGAGTCTGGCGCTTGTCGGGCGGCAGGAAGGCCGGGCGCAGGTTGGTCACCAGCAGGGTCGACTCGCGGAACGGCGTGAGGCGCTTGAGGCCGGTCATGAGTTCGGCGCGAGCGAAGAGCGGCTCGGCGGCGGTTAGCGTCGAGGTAGCGTCCCAGTGAAAAAAGCCGTGGCGGGGCAGGTGACTGAAGGAGTCCTCCAGCAGCTTGGCGGCGGCGTTGTTGAAAGCCGCGTCGTATTGGGCGGCGAACTCCGGGTGCTCTCGGGTCTGGGCCTCGAACTCGGCGAGGCTGAAGGTGATGGCGCTCTTGATTTGCTCGGCCAAATACAGGTCCTGCCCGGTGACGTGGGCAAAGAGGGCATTGACGAGGTGCAAGCGGCGCAGGTCTTCGCGCGCGAGCTTGGTCATACCTGAGGCGTCTTCGGCCGATCGAGGGCGTTGATCTCGTGGATGAACTCCGAGGCGTCGCGGAACTGTTTGTAGATGCTGGCGAAGCGCACGTAGGCCACCTGATCGATGCGGGAGAGGCGTTGCATGACCGCGTCGCCGATGTGGCGCGACGGGATCTGGGTGTCGAACTGGGCCTCCAGGGCGTCGATCACGTCCTCGATGAGCATGGCGATCTGCTCCTCGTCGATCGGGCGCTTGTGGCAGGCGGCGTTGATGGCGCGGGCGAGTTTGCTGCGCTCGAAGTCCTCGCGGCGGCCGTCGCGTTTGATCACGGAGAGGCCCTCGCGCACGAGGGTTTCGGTCGTGCTGAAACGGTGCCCGCATTCCAGGCATTCACGGCGGCGACGGATCGTGTTGCCCTCCTTGCTGATGCGGGAGTCGATGACCTTGTCATCGATCGAAGTGCATTTGGGACAGCGCATGGTGTGCTTACGTGCGGACTTGGGATCAGTTTAGCGCCAGAAAGTTCTCCAGAATCTTCATGCCGCCTTCGGTGGCGATGGACTCGGGGTGGAACTGGACGCCCCAGATGGGCAGGGTTTTGTGGCGGATGCCCATGATTTCGCCCTCGGCGGTCTCGGCCGTGATGGCGAGGCAGTCGGGGAGGGAGGCGCGTTCGATGAGCAGAGAATGGTAACGGGTGGCGGCGAAGCCCTGGGGTAGGCCGGAAAACACGTCGGTATCGGTGTGGGTGATCGGCGAGGTTTTGCCGTGCATGAGGCGGTCGGCGCGCACGACGTTGCCGCCGAAGTAGTGGCCGATCGACTGGTGGCCGAGGCAGACGCCGAAGAGCGGAACTTTGCCGGCGAAGGTGGCGATCATCTCGAGAGAGACGCCGGCTTCCTTGGGCGAACAGGGGCCGGGGGAGATGAGGACGCGCTCGGGATTGAGGGCGAGGGCCTCCTCGGGCGTGATCTGGTCATTGCGAAAAACACGCTGCTCCACGCCCAGTTGCCCGAAATACTGGACGAGGTTGAAGGTGAAGGAGTCGTAGTTGTCGATGACGAGAAGCACGGCGAACTTGAGTAGCCGGCCATTAGCTGGCGGATTGACAGCGGGGTCAAGCGTCCGGGTAGGCTGTCGCAGCGCCATGCCCGCCCACTTCGATCTCATTACCACCGATACAGCTACCGCCGCCCGTCGCGGCCGTCTTCGCACCCGTCACGGGGTGGTGGAGACGCCCATTTTTATGCCGGTCGGCACGCAGGGGACGGTCAAAGCGCTGACACCGGCCCACTTACGCGAAATCGGCGCGCAGATCATTCTGGGCAACACCTACCACCTCAATCTGCGCCCCGGCAGCGAACTGGTCGCGGAGATGGGCGGCCTGCACAAGTTCATGGGCTGGGATAAACCGATCCTGACCGACAGCGGCGGCTTCCAGGTCTTCTCCTTGGCCAAGCTGCGCAAGCTCAAGGACAACGGGATCGAGTTCCAAAGCCACCTCGACGGCGCGAAGCTCTTCCTCGGGCCCAAGGAGGTCATGCAGATCCAGACCAACCTCGGCAGCGACATTGCCATGGTCATCGATGAGTGCCCGCCCTGGCCGTGCGAGCGGGATGCCTGCGCCTCGGCGGTGGAGCGGAGTTTTCGCTGGGCGAAGCAATGTCGCGACATCGCGGTCGACTCGGGCTTTTTGGCGCAGCGCCACCACCTCTTCGGCATCGTGCAGGGGTCGACCTTCGACGATCTGCGCCGCGAGGCGGCCGAGCAGTTGGCCACGCTCGACCTGCCGGGCTACGCCGTGGGCGGCGTGAGTGTGGGCGAACCTGAGCCGGAAATGCTCAAACAGGTGGGCGCGACGACGCCCTTCATGCCGGCCGACAAACCCCGCTATACCATGGGCCTGGGCACGCCGCCGCAGTTGCTCAAAATGGTCGCGCTGGGCGTGGACATGTTCGACTGCGTGTTGCCGTCGCGCGTGGCGCGTAACGGTTTGGTGTTTACCCCGGACGGACCGATCAACCTGCGCAACGAGCGCTTCCGCAGCGATCCGAACCCGATCGTCGAGGGGCTGGCCAACTACACCTGTCGCAATTTCAGCCGCGCCTACCTGCGGCATCTGGTGATCGCGGAGGAGATGTTGGCGGGCACGCTGCTCACGCTGCACAACCTGCACTTCTACCTCGATCTGATGGCGCAGGCGCGGGCCCACATTGAGGCCGGCGATTACGGCACGTGGCACCTCGCCTGGATCGAGCGCTACGAAGCCGGGCTCAAGTAGTCGGTTTTTCGTGGCCCAGTTTATCGAGGAGCTGTTGCGCCTCGGCGGCGATCTCGGTGATCAGGGGGGCGCAGGCGTTGAGCTGGGCCAGGGCGGTGGACGGGTCGCCGTGGCGGAGCGACTCACTCATGGCGAGCAAGGTGTTGCGTCCCTCGTTGGCACCCAGGTTGGCGCACAAGCCGGCGACCTCGAAGGCTTGGCGAGCGGCCTCGGCAGGCTCGTTTCGCTCCACATGTTTGCGCAGCTTTTTCATCTCAGCGGGGGCGTTGTCACAGAATTCGTGCAACAGATCCTCCAGCAGGGAAGGGTGGTGCTCGCCGGGAAGCTCCCGGTATTCGGCGATTACGCTGGGTTGCAGATTCAACGGGCGGGTCGCCGCGGCGGCAGGAGTTCTCGGGCGGAGGGGAGCGTCCTCGGACCGCAGCACCCCGCAATTTTTGAGAGCGACCTGCAGGGAGCGCATGGTGATGGGCTTGGCCACGTAGTCATTCATGCCGGCGGCCAGGCAGCGGTCGCGGTCTCCCACCATGGCGTGGGCGGTCAGGGCGATGACGGGGATGTTTACATCGAGTCCCGCCACTTCCCCGGCTCGGATGCGCTGCGTGGCGGTGTAGCCATCGAGGACCGGCATCTGGCAATCCATCAACACGGCATCGAAGGTCTCCCGGGCCAAAATCTCCAAGGCTTCCTCGCCGTGGTTGGCGATGGCGAAGCCGACCCGCATCCGTTGGAGCTGCAGGGACGCGACCAGTTGATTGGTGACGTTGTCTTCGACCAAGAGCACGCGGGCGAGGTCGGTCGACGCCGTGTTCTCAGGTGTGGCGACAGGTGCCGTTTCCGCGGCGGTCGGCTCCGGTGCGGCGGCGGTCGCGGGTGCTACGGGGGGAGGGGAGGGAGGGACAACCGGCTCGGCGGGGGATTCGGCGGCCGGTAGCTCCACGGGTAGTTCGATGGTGAACGCGGCCCCTTCGCCGGGTTGGCTTTTCAACGTGATGGTGCCGCCCATGAGCTCGGCGAGCTCCCGGGAGATGGCCAGACCCAACCCGGTGCCGCCATGGCGGCGGGTGAAAGACCCGTCCACCTGAACGAAAGGGGTGAATAAACGGTCCTGCTCGGCGGCAGGGATGCCGGGGCCTGTATCCGAAACAGTGATACGGATTTGGCGGGGCGCTGTGCTGATCCGCAGGTCGACCGCCACCCGGCCGGTTTCGGTAAACTTGATGGCGTTGCCGATCAGGTTGGAGAGGATCTGTCGCAGGCGCAGGCTGTCGCTCGGAACCGTGTCGGGGACCGCGGAGTCGATGTGACAATCGAGGTCCAGCCCCTTGGCACGGGCCGGCTGTGCAAACAGTTCGGTGACTTCCTGCAGGAGGTCGCGCAGGGCGACCGGAGCGCGCTCGATCTTCAACATGCCGGCTTCGATTTTCGACAGATCGAGCACGTCGTTGATGATCAGCAGCAGGGCGTCGCTGCTCTGGCGGATGACCTCGGTCATCTGCTTCTGTTGGTCCGACAACTCGGTGGCGAGCAACACGTCCGTCATGCCGATGATGCCGTTCATCGGAGTGCGGATTTCGTGACTCATGTTGGCGAGAAACTGGGACTTCAGTCGCGAAGCCTCGACGGCTTTGTCGCGGGCCCGGGTCATTTCCTGTTCGAGACGCTTGCGCAGGGTGATGTCGGTGGCCACGCCGACCAACCAGTAGCGTTTGTTGCCGAGGGCGGAGATGGTGACGCTTTCGCTCAGCCACGTCTCGGACCCGTCCTGGTTGATGATGCGAAACTCCTGTTGGTAACCGGGCGCGCCGCCGAGGATGGCTTCACGGCAGCGACGATCCATGTCGGGTTGGTCGGGCAGATGGAGTTTGTAGTAAAGGCCCTCGCTGCTGGCCAAAACGCGACTGCCAAACAGCCGCTGACTGAGACCCGACGGCTGGATATTGAAGTGCCAGTCCCAGTGCTCGGAGTCGCAGTCGACCTCGGCTTCCCAGACCAAACAATCGGCCCAGCCCAGCACCTTGGCCAGGCGATCTTCGCTGGCCTGCAAGGCGGCCTCGTTGACCACCCGCTGTTGGATGCGGGCGATCTCCGATTGGACCAGTTGGTTGAGGTCATGCAGAAGTTCGAGCTCCTGTGACTGCCAGCGCTGTGGCGTCGGGCTGAGAATGCAGAACACGCCAATTACAAAGCCGTCCGGCGTGCAGATGGGGTAGCCGGCATACGCTTCGATCAGGCTGATCGAGTTATTTTCGCCCCGGGCGGCGCGCACCGCGGTCGGATCCTCGAGGATGAGCGGATGTCCCTGCTCGACGACGATGCGGTTGAGTTCGAGGCCGAGGTCCGGGTCGATGGGGAAGGGCGGTTCCTCCTCGGCCGTTTCGTAAGCTTGCAGGGTTTGATGCTTTTCTCCGACGAGAGCGATCATGCTGACGGGAGCCTTCAGGAACTCCCTGGCCAGTCGGGTGAAACGGTGGAAGTTTCCGTCGGGGGAGGGAGTTTGCAGGTGTAGCCGCGCCAAGGCCTTCACGCGGGCCGGATCTTCCATGGGCAGGGCGCGGTGAGGTAAGGATGCAGGTGCGGCGGAACCGGGAACCGACTGGGGCAGAGGGGCAACGGGGGACATGGTTGGACGGCATCAAAGTGTTGCGACCGTTTGGAGGGACGGCGGAGCGCCTAACGCGGGTAATTTGCAGGCGCGGCGACCCTCTAGGCAAGGTCTGAAGAGGGGGGCACTTACCCCAGAACTCGAGCTAGGCACGGCTCATGGCTGGACAGCAGGGAGCGGCGTGCTACCACTGCGCGCATGCGCATTCTTGTTACCGGCGGGGCTGGTTTTTTGGGTTCCCATCTTTGTGATCGTCTCCTCGGCGAGGGGCACGAGGTGATCTGCCTCGATAACTTTTTCACCGGCCGAAAGGCCAACATCGCCCATCTGGTCGGCAATCCCGACTTCGAGTTGGTGCGCCACGATGTGATCGATCCGTTCAAGTTTGAGGTCGACCAGATCTACAACCTGGCCTGCCCGGCCTCCCCGCCGCACTACCAGTTCAACCCCATCAAAACGACCAAGACCTCGGTTATGGGGGCGATCAATTGCCTCGGTCTGGCCAAGCGCGTGAAGGCCCGCGTCTTCCAGGCCAGCACCAGCGAAGTGTATGGTGACCCAACCGTGCACCCGCAGCCCGAGTCGTATTGGGGCAACGTCAACACCATCGGCCTGCGCTCCTGCTACGACGAAGGGAAGCGTTGTGCCGAGACCCTGTTCTTCGACTATTACCGGGAGAACGGCGTCGATATTCGCGTGGTGCGCATCTTCAACACCTACGGCCCGCGCATGCACCCCAACGATGGGCGCGTCGTCTCCAACTTCATCGTGCAAGCGCTGCAGGGGCAGGATCTCACCGTCTACGGCGACGGCTCCCAGACGCGCTCCTTCTGCTACGTCGACGACCTCATCGAAGGCTTCCTGCGACTCATGGCGCAGGACGCTACGGTCGGCCCGGTCAACATCGGCAACCCCGGCGAGTTCACCATGCTCGAGCTGGCGGAGCTCACCCTCAAGTTGGTGGGCGGCCCCTCCAAGATCATCCACCAGCCGCTCCCGGCCGATGACCCGAAGCAGCGCCAGCCCGACATTACCTTGGCCAAAAAACACCTCGATTGGGCGCCGACCGTGCCGCTCGAGGAAGGCCTTAAACGCACCATCGATTACTTCCGCACGCAGGTCTGAGACCGAGGCGGGGCGCGCTATAACCTGCGCCACCGCGAGCCCAAGTGTGTCATCGTGTCGCCCGGTGCTGTCTCACTCGAGGGCGCGCCCGTCGTCTTTTTGACGGAAGTTACCTCTGAGGAACATCGGGATTTGTCATTTGCCAAGGCGGTGGCCCGGCCTACGCTGGCCGGTTCCTCATGTTCGACTTTCTGTTCAAACGTTTCGCCGGTCGTCACTATCGCAAGTTCCTCGAGTCCGTTAAGCCCCTCGTCGCCAAGATCAACGAGATCGAGGAGTCGTATCAGGCGCTCAGCGAAGAGCAGCTCAAGGCGAAGACCCCCGAATTTCGCGAGCGCCTCAAAAACGGCGAAACCCTCGACGACATCCTGCCCGAGGCCTACGCCACGGTGAAGAACGCCGCCCGCCGTCTCGTCGGCACCACCGCCGTCGTCAATGGCCACGAACAGCGTTGGGACATGGTCCACTTCGATGTGCAGCTCATCGGTGGCATCGCCCTGCACAAAGGCAAGATCGCCGAAATGGCGACCGGTGAAGGTAAAACTCTCGTCGCCACCCTGCCGCTCTACCTCAACGCCCTCGTCGGTCGCAATTCGCAGCTGGTCACCGTCAATGACTACCTCGCCCGCCGCGACTCCGAGTGGATGGGCCATCTCTACAAATACCTCGGGCTCACCGTGGGTTGCATCCAGCAACAAATGGCCCCGGCCGTGCGCCGCGAGATGTATGGTTGCGACATCACCTACGGCACCGCCTCCGAATTTGGCTTCGACTACCTCCGCGACAACGGCATGGCCACGCGTAAGGAGGACCAGGTGCAGCGCGACCACTGGTTCTGTATCGTGGACGAAATCGACTCCATCCTCGTCGACGAAGCCCGCACCCCGCTCATCATTTCCGGTCCGGCGCCGATTGAGCGCGAGCAGCCCTTTACCCGCCTCAAGCCGACGGTCGAGCGCCTGGTCAACATGCAGGCCAAGCTCTGCAACCGTCTCGTCTCCGAAGCCAAGCCGGTCATCGAGGACGACAGCGCCGATGCCGACGCCCGCCACGAGGCCATGCGCAAGCTCCTCCAGGTGAAGCTCGGCAGCCCGCGCAACAAACAACTCCTGCGCGTCCTCGAGATTCCGGCCGCCCGCAAGGCCCTCGACAAGATCGAGACCGAGATGAACTCCGATCTGCAGAAGACCGAGATGTTCGCCCTCAAAGAAGAGCTCTTCTTCTCCATCGACGAGCGCCAACACCAGGCCGACCTCACCGAAATCGGTCGTCGCACCCTGCGCCCCGATAACCCCGACGCCTTCGTCCTGCCCGACCTTGCCACCGAGCACTCCGCCATCGACGCCGACACCTCCCTCACGCCGGAGCAACGCGAGGAGCGCAAGAACAAGTCCCACGAGGCCTACGCCGAGGTTTCCGAAGAGATCCACGCCATTTCCCAGCTCCTGCGCGCCTTCTGCCTCTACGAGCGCGACGTCGAATACGTCGTCCAAGATGGCAAGGTGAACATCGTCGACGAGAACACCGGCCGCGTCATGCCGGGCCGTCGCTGGTCCGACGGTCTCCACCAAGCCGTCGAAGCCAAGGAAGGCGTCAACATCGAGCGCGAGACCCGCACCTACGCCACCGTTACCATCCAGAACTACTTCCGCATGTATGAGAAGCTGGCCGGTATGACCGGCACGGCGGAGACGGAAGCCACCGAGTTCAGCGAAATCTACCGCTTGGGCGTGCAGGTCATCCCGACCAACAAGCCCAACATCCGCATCGATAAGAACGACTCCATCTTCAAGACCCGCCGCGACAAGTTTAACGCGGTGGTGGCGGAGATCACCGAAGCCAACAAGCGCGGCCAACCGGTCCTCGTCGGCACCGTCTCGGTCGAGTCGTCCGAAGTGCTTTCCCGCATGCTCCGCCGCGCCGGCATCGTGCACACCGTGCTCAACGCCAAGTTCCACGAGCAGGAGGCCGACATCGTCACCCGCGCCGGTCATCGCGGCGCCGTCACCATTGCCACCAACATGGCCGGTCGCGGCACCGATATTAAGCTCGGCGAAGGGGTGCGCGAACTCGGCGGCCTCTATGTGATCGGCACCGAGCGCCACGAATCGCGTCGTATCGACCGCCAGTTGCGCGGTCGTTGTTCGCGTCAGGGCGACCCCGGCACGACCAAGTTCTTCCTCTCGCTGGAAGACAACCTCATGCGCCTCTTCCTCCAGGGCAATCTGGCCTCGCGCCTCATGGAAGGCTCCATGCGCGAAGGCGAAGAGCTCGAGCACTCCCTGCTCAACCGCTCCATCGAGAGCGCGCAGAAGAAGGTCGAGCAACAGAACTTCTCCATCCGCAAACGCCTCCTCCAATACGACGACGTGCTCAACCAGCAGCGCGAAGTCATCTACGGCATCCGCAATGCCGCCATCCACGCCGAGCGCCCCAAGGACATCATCTTCGAGCAGGTGCAGGAAGAGGTCGAAGAACGCCTCGAGACCGCCGGTTGGGGCGAGAAGGGCGGCCCGACCGAGGAGTCGCTCGAACAGCTCATCGGCTGGCTCAATACCCATTTCCCGATCGGCCTGCACGTGCAGGACCTCAAGGGCCGCAACTTCGAGGACTCGACGCGCATTGTCCTCGAGAAGGTCAAAAAGTCCTACGAGGTGAAGGAATCCGTCGAGATCCCCGAAGCCCTCGGCGCCCTCGAGCGCTACGTGATCATCAACGCCATCGACCGCCACTGGCAGGAGCACCTCACCGAAATGGAAGAGCTGCGCCGCGCCATCGGCCTGCGCTCCTACGGCCAGAAGGATCCGCTCGTTGAATACAAGGGCGAGGCCTTCAAATACTTCGAGGAACTCATGGGCAACGTGCGGCTCAAGATTTGCACCGGCCTCTTCCGCAGCGCCTCCAACATCCAAGCCTTCGAAAACATGTTGCAGCTCCTCAGTCGTGGCGCGAAGACCGAGGGCCCGGAGAACGCGCCGCAAGCGCCCACCGCTGCTGCCGCACCGCCTCCGCCGCAGATCCGTTCCCATGTCACCGGTGGTGGCGTGGGCGGTATGCCCGGCGCCGCTCCCGCGCGCAAGCCGGCCAGCGACATCAAGCTGCCCATGCCCAAGCCCCAGCCGGCGCAGGCCATGCCCAAGGTCGGTCGCAATGACCCGTGCCCCTGTGGCAGCGGCAAGAAGTTCAAGCAGTGCCACGGTCGCTGAGCGACCCCACCACATTGCTCGTTTTCGCAGACCGGACTCCAGCGCGGGTCCGGTCTTTTGCTTTTAGTTTTCTTCGCTGGCGGCAGCCGGCGGACCGTTCCGGCCCCAACGCACACTGGTTACAAGGCCGTCGCGGAAAATCACCTGCAGGCCTTGCTGTTTGCTGGTTTCGTAAACCCCCTCGCGCACGGGGATGCGATATTGCAGCCGTTGTCCGGTGCGCACGTCGAATTCCGTGATCTCCTCGTAGTCCACCGTTTCTTCGCTGATCTGGCGTTGGACGATTTTGGGGTAGTTCCAAATCGTGAGCACGCCGCCATCTCGCACGGTGATCGTCTCGATGTCGCCCGGTTGGCCCAGGGCGACATACACCATGTCGTAATCGTCTCCGGGTTTGATTTCGCCGCGAGTGACCCGCTCCCGCGTGACCGGGCTCCAACCGCGGGCGGTGGCTTCGCGCTCCTTCAACCGGGACTGGGTGGATTCACAACCGGTCAATGCTACGATGCCCGCCGCCAAGATTCCCCGCCATGCCTGCGAATTCATGGCGATAACCGTGTTGGGCGACGCGGGTGAGGTCCAGCTTCGACCGATTACAAACAGGTTTCATCAGCGTGCTTGGCAGTGGACTCGCCGATGCTATGGACGACAATCCTGCCTGACCCGTTAGATGTCCGTTCACGATTCGCCTCCCCGGCACCTGCTCTCCCTGGAGATCCTCCCGCAACCCGACGATACCACCTGCGGCCCGACCTGCCTGCACGCGATCTACCGCTATTTTGATCGCGAGGTGCCCCTGCCGGAGCTGATCCGCACCGTGCCCCGCCTGGAGACCGGCGGCACGCTCGGTGTGCTGCTCGCCCTCGACGCCCTCCGGCGCGGTTATCGGGCCACCGTGCACACCTACAACCTGCAGGTTTTTGACCCGACGTGGTTTGAACTGTCCGCGCCCGAGCTCATCGCCAAACTCGAGGCCCAGCGCAAGGTGCGCCGTTCGCCCAAACTCCAATTGGCCTGCTCCGCCTACATCGAGTTCTTGAAACTCGGCGGCCGCCTCCAGTTCGACCCCATCAGCGGCGCTCTCATTCGCCGCTACCTCAATCGCGACCTGCCCATCCTCTCCGGTCTCAGTTCGACCTACCTTTATCAGGCCATGCGCGAATACGGTCCGGACGACGAAGACGACGATCTGCGCGGCAACCCGTCCGGCCACTTCGTCGTGCTCTGCGGCTACGATCGCAAAGCCCGCCACGTCGAGATCGCCGACCCGCTGCAGTCGAACCCTCATTCCCCGACCCGGCGCTACGCCATCGACATCAACCGGGTCATGTCCTCTATCCTCCTCGGCGTCCTTACCTACGACGCCAACCTCATCGTCATCGAACCCCCTCCCGCCGCCTGATCCGCGCGGGTCCCTCGTCATGCGCAGTCTCATTGTGGTCAACCAACCTGAGCGGTGGCCCTTCTCGATCCCCGGCGTCGAAGTCGTCGCCGCCCGCACCTATCTTACCGATCCGGCCTTCCTCTCCGGCCGTCACACCCGGGTCTACAACCTGTGCCGCTCCTACCGGTATCAGTCGGTTGGATACTACGTGTCCCTCCTCGCCGAGGCCCGCGGCCATCGCCCGTTGCCGAGCGTTGCCACCATCCAGGACCTCAAGTCCACCGTCGTGGCCCGCATCCTTTCGGGCGAGGTCGATGAACTTATCCAGAAGTCGCTCGCTCCGCTCAAGACCGACCGCTTCGTCCTGAGCATCTACTTCGCCCGCAATACCGCCAAGGCCTACGACCGGCTCTGCCAGCAGCTCTACAACCAATTCCAGGCCCCGCTCATGCGCGCCACCTTCGTGCGCCACGACGCGCACTGGGAGATGCAGGACATTAGCTCCATTTCGGCCTCCGATGTGCCCGAGTCGCACCGTCCCTTTGTTGCGGAGGTTGCCAAGAGTTTCTTCGCCGGACGTCGCCCCACCCACAAGCCCAAGACGCCGCCGCGCTACACCATGGGCATCCTCTACGATCCGGCCGAAGCGCATTCCCCGTCCAACGACAAAGCCATCGCCAAGTTCATCCGCGCCGCGGAGAACTTCGACATCGAAGCCGAGGTCATCTCCCGCGACGACTACTCGCGTCTGGCCGAGTTTGACGCGCTCTTCATTCGCCAAACCACCGCGGTCAACCACTTCACCTTCCGCTTCGCCAGCCGTGCCCAAGCCGAAGGGCTGGTCGTGGTCGACGATCCGCAGTCCATTCTGCGCTGCACCAACAAGGTCTACCTCGCCGAGCTGCTGGATCGCCACGACATCCTCGCGCCGCGCACCATCATCGTGCACAAGGACAACGTCGACGAGGTGCCGGCGGCCCTCGGTTTCCCCATCATCCTCAAGCAGCCCGACAGCGCCTTCTCCCTCGGCGTGAAGAAGGTGAAAACCCGCGAGGAATACGACGCGGTCACCGCCGAGTTGTTTGAAGACACCGACCTGCTCATCGCCCAGGAGTTTCTCGTCACCGACTTCGACTGGCGCATCGGCGTGCTCGATCGCAAAGCCATCTACGCCGCCAAATACTTCATGGCGCGCAAACACTGGCAGATCATCTCCAACCAAGCCGATGGCGGCGCCGACTACGGCAAAGTCGAAGCCGTGCCAGTGGAACTCGTGCCGCAGCAAGTGATCCGCACCGCGGTCAAAGCTGCGTCGCTCATCGGTGACGGCCTCTACGGAGTCGACGTGAAACAGTCCGGCCGCTCCGCCTACGTCATCGAGGTAAACGACAATCCCTCCATCGACGCCGGCTACGAGGACACCTTGCTCAAGGATGCCCTCTACGAACGCATCATCGAACACTTCGTCCGCAAGCTCGACCGCCGCAAAGAACGCCGCCCGGAAGAGTGAGTGGGTTGGTCTTGGCCACAAAAAGGCACCAAGAGACACAAAAATGAGGCAGGCGAGTCCCTCAAAACCGTCCCCGCGCCTATAGGCGCACGCCGATGTCCGCTAACAGTTGAGACTCTTCGTGCCTCTTTGTGGCCAATTCATTTTCTCCTTCTCTCCACAAATTTCCCATGAAACCTCCGCACCTCTTCGCCTACTTTGGCGTCGAACTCGAATACATGCTCGTCGATCGCGACGACCTCAGCGTGCGCCCCTGGGCCGATCGCATCCTCATCGACGCCGCCGGCCAGCCCATCTCCGACATCGAACGCGGCCGCCTCACCTGGTCCAACGAGCTCATCGCCCACGTCCTGGAGATCAAGACGACGCTGCCCGAGGAGTCCCTCGACGGTCTCGCCGATGCCTTCGCCGCCGAAGTCGCCGAGGCCAACCGTCGCCTCGCGCCGCACAACGTGTGCGTGCTGCCCACCGCCATGCACCCGACCATGCGACCGGACGAAGCCGTGCTCTGGACGCATGACTTTTCGGAGGTTTACGCCGCCTTCGACCGCATCTTCGACTGCCGTGGTCACGGCTGGTCCAACCTGCAGAGCGTGCACCTCAACCTGCCCTTTGCCAACGACGCCGAGTTTGCCCGCCTGCACGCCGCCATCCGTCTGGTGCTGCCGCTGCTGCCCGCGCTCGCCGCGTCGTCGCCCTTTGTGGAAGGCCGGGCCACCGGCTTCGCGGACAACCGCCTCGCGTTCTATCGCAGCAACTCGATCAAGCTGCCCGCGCTCTGCGGTCGCGTGATCCCGGAGCCGGTGTATTCACGCGACGACTACGAACGTGTCATCTTCGATCCCATCGCCGAGCAGCTCGCGCCCCACGACCCCGACGGCGTGTTGGAGGCGCGCTTCTCCAACTCCCGCGGAGCCATCGCGCGTTTCGACCGCGACGCCATCGAAATCCGCGTGCTCGACATCCAGGAATGCCCGGCCGCCGACCTCGCGGTGCTGCGCCTCATCATCGCCGTGCTCCGCGAACTCGTCGCCGAAACAAAGGTTTCCCTCGCCGAACAACAGACCGCTCAAGTTGAGCCTCTGCGTGCGCTCTTCGACGCGGCAGTGGAGCAAGGCAGCAGCGCGGTCGTCACGGACCCGCTCCTCCTGCGCGCGTTTGGCCACACCGGTGAAAAGGCCACGATGCTGGAACTCTGGCGCGAAGCCGGTCAGCGCCTGAACCCTTGCGCGACGACCTCCGCCGCCGAACAGAACGCGCTGGCGGTCATCCTTGAACACGGCCCGCTCGCGGAGCGTCTGCAACGCGCCCACCAAACCGGCGAGTCCCTCGATGCCATCTACCGCCGCCTCGCCGCCGGCGTCGCGACCAACACGATGTTCCTCGCCTGAGCTATTCAGGCCGAGAGGCAACGACGAGCGGCCGAGACGGCCGCTGCTACATCCAGACGGGAAATGTAGCCGCGGGCGTGTCGCCCGCGTTGCGGCGGAGTGGCCTCTGCGTTAAAAGAGGCCCAGTCCCTCGGACGCTGTTGCCTCTGTTCATTCCTCCGTGACCTCCGTGTAAAACTACGTTGGACATGGTGTGCCATCCATCCGCTCACGCTCGTATCCACGAAGTTTCGCCGTCTTTGCGTCACGGTCCGACGGGGTCATGCCTCACCCCCCCCCCCCGGTCTGCCTCTTACCGCGCATGGGACCTGTTTAGCGACGAAGGAAACCTCCGATGAAAAAACTAACGACCCTGCTCCCAACATCGCGAAGCGCAACGGCTGGCATGACACAGAGAACCGCTGGAAACATAGCGACTTTTGTTACGTGGTGCTGCGCTACGTTTACCCGATATTCCAAGAAATGATTAGCCGCGGAGGATTAAACCAATGAAGTGACTGTTGCTCATGATGCTGGCTGCCTGTGGCTCCGGTTGCGTATTCGGCGAACCGGTGAGCGTGCAAGTGAAGGTGATTGACGACCTTGGCACCCCATTGGCCGGTGGTGACGTGCTGGTGTTGTTTCAAGGTGAAAAGGCCAAACCGCAAGGCGAACGTATCTTGCAAAGCGACGCCAATGGCGTGGTGCGGATTCAAGGTGAAACAACGTATGGCGTTACGCTAAGGGCGTGGAAGTCGGGCCACTACGAGACGGAAAGCGAGTTTTCGATCGACCCTAGAAAGCCAGTTGAACGCACTTACGTTCTGCCCCGTATTCTGAATCCGATTCCGCTCTTCGCCGCACGCGAAGAATACCAATGAAGACACTGCTAACCTCAACCTTAGGCGTGTGGGCGCTTCTTGTATCGCCTGGATGCGCGATTGCCCAAGACCTCGTGATGCCCGCCGTTCCGATCACGGTCGAAGCCAGTGTGCGCGACCCCGAAGGGAGCCCGGTGGAGGGTGCCACCGTGCATCTGTCGCTTCCCCGTTATCGACTCGGCGACAAATACCAAGAGGCGGAGGCAAAAACCAACAAGGAAGGCGTCGCCACCGTCTCCGGCACCGCTCAACAGGACTACCTACTGTCGGTCGAGAAGGCTGGTTATTATCGGACGCAAGGCCCGCACCGCGGCATCAACGACGAGAAGAGCTTCCAGCAATATGCGACTGGCGTGCAGAAGATCGAGATGGAGCTCCGCCCAGTCCGGAATCCCGTCGTCGGCTTCTCTCGTGACGTAGATCGCCGGCCGCTACCCAAGACGGATGGCCCGATGGGCTTCGATCTAGAAATCGGGGATTGGGTCGCGCCTTTTGGAAAGGGTCGCACGCCCGATTTTATCTTCGAGTTGGGCGGGCGCTTCACATCGAGCAGAGACTACGACCAAAAGTTTACGCTTCGATTTAGCAGGCCACAGGACGGCATCACCGTCTTCAAGCATCCAAAGGACATCGGCTCGGCCTTGAAGTGGCCGTATGAAGCACCGCTATCCGGTTACGAGTCTTCGCGGACTTGGCTCTTAAAATGGAGCCTCAAGGAAGGCGGCCGGGGAACGACCATCGATCTGGGTGGAGAAACCAACTACCTCTTCCGGGTCCGCAGCGAGGTTGACGAAAAAGGCAACGTCGTCCGCGCAATGTATGGAGTCGTGAGCGGTGATTTTATCCCGGTGGGCGGCAACAACGAGATCGGCCGGAACGTGAGCTTCACGTATGTGCTGAATCCGGATTGGACGCGCAACCTCGAGTTTGACCCGGCCAAAACGGCCTCGTCGCCGCGCTAAACAACCGCAACAAGCGGCACGTCTCGCGCCCGCCGCTAACGCGTCCGTCACGAGCCCTGCTTGCTCCTCCGCGCGGGGGGGGGCGCGCTCCGTCCGCTGGAGTGCAACCCCGCCGTTTACATGTGCCCTTACGCAAATTTGACGGGGCTTTGATGGCGATGGTGCCGGTGCTCACGCTGCGACTTGATCCAGAGAACGGCGTGTTCGACGTCTATAGTGGCACTCGCCTGGCCGAGGTGGACGTTCCGTATGTCCCTGGTCAGGGACGTCGGGAGATCACCTTCGCTGCCGGCAGCGAGGGCGCGTGGCTCAAGGGGTTGGTGCAGGCCGATGACAATCCCCTCTACGTCGACGAGAATGCCAACGGCGTGGACGACGACTTTGAGCAGGCCCACCTCGGACGCACGCTTGAGCGCACCGCGCAAAAATCAGACCGTGCCAAGCTGATCAAAGAATGGCGAAAATTGGAACGAGCGCTACCGCCTCCCGCCCTGTTTGTGGCGCGGCCCCGGCCTGATCCGGAAGGGTGAGGGAGGCGTTGTTTCAAAACTGTCCTCTCCCCGGTCCGCCGGGATCAACGTTCTACCGCAAAACGCGGCACGTTCTCAATTTCGTTGGTTGTGCTCGGCGCGTTGCAGCTCGGAGAGGTCGAAGTTGCGGCGTTCGAGTTCGCCGCGCAGCGCCGTGTAGGTGGATTCGTCGATCTGCGGATCGCGCGTCATGATCCAGGCCTTGTCGCGATCGGGGTGGCCGATGACGGTCTGGGTGTAGTCGTCGTTCACATACAGGATGAGGTAGGGCGAGGTGATGATCCCGAAGAAGGTCATGCGCCACTCGGCGTTGGTGGTCTCGTCGAAGACGCGGCCGGTGGGATTATACTCCTTGGTCGTTCCGTCGAGGCTGCCATCGTTGAAGCGGTAACTCGTTTCAATGCGACCGTTCTCTCCGCGTTCGTAGGTCTCGGTGGGATTGAAGGCGTTACCGTCGATTGGCGTCGGCGTGTAGCCATGCACATACCACGTGCCCATGAAGCGATTGAGATCGACGAAGTCGGCCAGTGGCATGGGTGGGTCCCCGTGTTGCGGGCCGGTTTGGCATCCGACCCAAAAAAAGAAGGACGAGAGCAGGCCGGAGAGGGAAGCAATCGAGCGTCTTGGCATGCGTCATCCTAGTCGGCTGGGACCGGAACGCGAATAGTGTCAGGCGTTTCCCGGCTACGCGGCGGGCAGGCACGGTGGTTTTGGGAGCCGCGAAGGGCGCGAAGAGACGCGAAGCGGAGAGGCAGGTAGAGCGGCCGACATCACCGCGTTCGCGGGACTGCTACATCCAGGCGGGAAATGTAGCCGCGGGCGTGTCGCCCGCGTTGTGGCGGAGTGGCCTCTGCGACCTTCCTGGTCCGCCAAAGCTCGTAGAGCGACGGCGGATGCGCTCTTTGTGGTCTTTGCGTTAAAAGCGGCCCTGCCTACCGGTCGCTGTCGCCTCTGTTTGTCCTCCGTGACCTCCGTGTAAAACTACGCTGGACATGGTGCGCCATCCACTCGCTCACGCTCGTAGCCACGAAGCTTCGCCGTCTTTGCGTTAAAACCCCGGCGGAGTGGCTCTATTGCCTCTGTTTGCCCTCCGCTGCCTCCTTGTAAAACGTCAGCGGTCGGCCCGGCGGTCCGACCCTACCTGGCCGGTGGTGCCTTACACCGAGTTCTGGAGGACGCGTTCGCGGTAGCTGGAGGGGGATTTGCCGGTATGGCACCCGAAGATTTCCAGCCGCGAAGGACGCGCAGAGACGCGATCGCCGCGGTTGCGGGACATGGAGCCGAGAGGCAACGACGAGCGGCCGAGACGGCCGCTGCTACATCCAGACGGGAAATGTAGCCGCGGGTGTGTCGCCCGCGTTGCGGTGGAGTGGCCTTTGCGACCTTCCCGCTCTTTGCGGTCTTTGCGTTAAAAGCGGCCCTGCCTCTCGGTCGCTGTCGCCACGGTGTTACCCTCCGTGACCTTGGTGTAAGACGACGGCGGTCGGCCCGGCGGTCCGACCCTACCTGGTCGGTCGTGCCTTATGCCGAGTGGCGGAGGACACGTTCGCGGTAGCTGGAGGGAGATTCGCCGGCGATGCGGCGGAAGACGCGGTTGAACTGCGAGAGGGATTGGAAACCGTGCGCGAAGGCCGATTCACTCACCCGGATGTGCGGGTTGAGCAGGTCCTGCTTCACTCGTTCCACACGCTGACAGGCGAGGAAGTGCGTGAAGGTCATGCCGGTCGCCTTTTTGAAAACCTTGCAGAAGTAGAACTCGCTCATGTTGCTGGCGCGGGCGATGCGGGAGAGGTTCAGCTCCTCATCCAGATGCTCCGCCACGAAGGCGCGGGCGCGTTTCACCGCCGGGGGTTCATCTTCGTGTTCCTGCACCGCGATCTGGTTGCTCACCACGCCGAGGTGCTGGGCGAAGATGTTCATGAGGCGCACGATCGATTCGAAGTGCTTGCGCCGCAGCACGCGGGTGCCGAAGTAGGCGCTCTTCAGTTTTGCCGGATCCACCTGCAGGCCGAGTTCCTGGGCCTGTCGCAGCACCTGCAGAAAACGTTTCTCGGTGGGGTTGTGCAGCAACACCTGTCCGGTTTCGAGATGGGCGATCACTTCGTCGCCGAGGCGCACCGGCGCGGCCGCTTCGGCGATGCCGGCAAACCCTTCCAGCATGAGCGGTTCGTGCACCGATTCCCGGTCAAAGCGTAGCTGCAATTCGCGACAGGCCGTGCACGAGGGATTGTGCGCAGCGAGGAGGATGCAGAAGGGATTCGCCCGGGTGGAGTTGTTGAGCAGGGGCTGCGTGATACCGACGGCCCGCAGGGCGAGTGGGAGCCCCGTGGCTTCCTCGAAGTCCGCTTGATACTGGAGGAAGAGGGACGACTCCTGCAGCCGGGCAACCACCCGCGCACCGTGCTCCGGCTCCGGAGCGAAGGGCGAGGTCTCTAACATGATGGAATCGGATGGCACAGCAGGATGGTGACGGTGATGCGGAAACTCAGGGAAGCAAGGCAGGTTCCCTGCTGACCCCAAGGCCAGCTTTGGCATCAAGCCCCGTTAGGCTGGGAATCCGCTCCGGCGGTGCAAGTTCCGCTTTCGTTACAAGGCCGCGGCTTCTGCGCCCGGATGGGCTTGTTGCAGGCCGGCGAGGCGAAAGGACCGTAAACGGCCGGATTCGGTTGCGGCGCTCGGAGGGTAGGCTAACTCAGTCAACGACCATGGCCGATCGACGTGTTACCCTGCCGGAGTTGTTTTGGTGTTTCCTCAAACTGGGCTGCATTTCCTTTGGCGGACCGGTGGCGCACCTCGGATATTTTCAAACCGAGTTTGTGCAGCGGCGGCGGTGGCTGAGTGACGCGGACTACGCGGACTTGGTGGCGCTGTGTCAGTTCTTGCCCGGGCCGGCGAGCAGTCAGGTGGGTTACGCGATCGGGCTGCGTGAGGGGGGCTTTGTCGGCGGGCTGCTGGCGTGGGTGGGTTTCACGCTGCCGTCGGCGGTGTTGATGATCGGCTTTGCCCTGGGGGTGGTGGCACTGGGCGACGTGAGTCGGGCGGGCTGGGTGGTGGGCCTGAAACTCGCGGCGGTGGCCGTGGTGGTGCAGGCGATTTGGGGCATGGCGGTCAAGCTGTGTCCCGACGTGCCGCGGGCTGCGTTGGCCGTGGGCGCGGCGGCGCTGCTGGTGTTCACCACCGGGGCACTGTGGCAAGTGGTGGCGATCTTGCTCGGCGGGGTGGTGGGCTGGATCCTGTTCCGTCAGGAGGCGGGAAACGCGCCGCGCGCCGTGAGTGCGGAGGGTCGCGGCATCCTGTTGCCGGGTTGGGGGTGGCTGCTTGTGTTTGCGGTCGGGTTATTCGGCCTGCCGGCCCTGGTGAAAGCGGGCGTCGGCGGCGAGATACTGACGGTCTTCGATGGGTTTTATCGTGCCGGCTCGCTGGTCTTTGGCGGCGGGCATGTCGTGTTGCCGTTGCTCGATGCCTTTACGGTCGGGCGTGACTGGATCGAAGTGGAGGTTTTCCTGGCGGGTTACGGAGCGGCGCAGGCCTTGCCGGGGCCGTTGTTTGCGTTCTCGAGTTTCCTCGGCGCTTCGATCTCCACTGGTCCGGGCGGCGTGGTCGGCGGGGTATGGGCGCTGCTGGCGATCTACGTGCCGTCCTGGTTGCTGATCCTGGGCGCGATGCCGTATTGGGAGAAGTTGCGGCAGGTGCCGGCGGCGCAGGCTGCGCTGAAAGGCACCAATGCGGCGGTGGTGGGCCTGTTGCTCGCCGCGCTCATCGATCCCATTTGGCCAGCGGCGATGACTTCACCCCTGCGCATCGTCGTGGCGGCGGCCGCCCTTGCCGCGCTGAAGTTCACCAAGCTTCCGCCTTGGGCTTTGGTGCTCGCCTGCGGCGGGCTGGGGGCGGTGCTGTTTTAACCCGAACACGATGGAGGAAAGGTTACGCCACGGATCACACGGATGGACACGGATTAAGGATGAAATGAAGCGACTCGTGCCGATTTGTTTAATCGTAGGCGGCGCCACATTGCTGGTGGTGGGTCTTTTGCTTCCGCGGTATCACAATCAAGCGGACTATGACCGCCGATATATGGTGCTGGCGGGTCCGGACAGGGCACAGGATTTTCGAGAGCTGAGACGCGAGTCGCTTACTATGAGCCTGACGTTCCAAGATTATGGTCTGTGCTCGATTTCGTGGGGGCTCGTGCTCGTAGCGTGGATTCGTCGCGATCGAGTTAATCGATTTCTGGCGCGAAGCCGCCGTTCCGTCGCTCTATTTGGAGGTGTCGTCGCGATCCTCACGGTAGCGGGGCAAGTAGGGTCGCTGAGGCTGGATCTCGAGCGCGGGGAGTTCCCGCATTGGGCAGACTCCATCGGTATTCCTTTGGCGGGCGTCCTGCCAATACTCTTGGCACTCGTCGCGTGGAGCGTTGTCCATGCCTTACTATTCAAACGGAGGCGGTCGGTTGCCTACCGACTGACGCTCGGTAACGGGAACTGGTGGCTGGCAATACTGATGGTGGTGAGCGGGTCCATCTTGCTTTACAGTTCGTTGGTCGGGGACTTTTGGCTGATCATTCCTGCCGCCGGCTGGATCGCTTTTTACGGCATTATCTGGGTCAGTAGGCCCAAAACTACACCTGGAATTCATCCACTAGGCTAGCGTGTTAACGCGGCGATACCATTCGTGAAAATCCGTGGAATCCGTGGCTTAAAAAACTAGTCCAAGGGGCCGATGGCCGCCAGGGCTTGAGCTTCGCGTTGGGGGTCGCGCACGTGGACGACGCGACCGTCGAGGAAGGTGATTTCGCGTTCCAGCACGTTGAGCACGCGATAGACGTCTTCGATCACGGCGCCGCTGCGACCGGAGCTGTGGGAAATCTGCGACTCCTCTTTGGTGTAGTGCTTTTTCGTATACACCCAGGTGCGGCGCTCGCGGCCGCTGGCGGTGGTGATGGCTTTGTCGATCTGCGGGGAGCCATAGGCGATCTCCACCATCGCCGGCGTGTCGCCGACCATGGCCTCGCCGGACAGCAGGCGCGCCTGGGTGCCCGCGTCGAGCGAGGTGAAAAGTTCGTGGTGGTGACGGGCGCGGGTCTCGGCCGTTTGACAGCCGACCAACCCGAGCAAGAGGGCAGGGAGGAGGACGATGAGGCGGTGCATGACGGGTAACGTGTCACAAATCTGTAACGTGTATGTAACACAGTCGACACGCGATTGGCCTGCATTTGCAGATGTAACATACGTTACGGAGCCGTCGGACGTATCCGCTATTCGGTTACGTATTTCAGGGGCGCGGAGAGGCAACGCAGCGCGACCTTGGTCGCGCTGCCGTTGGAAGGGCGCTCAGTCCAACTTTACCCGTCGCAGGCGCAGGGCGTTGGAAACGACGCTGATGGAGCTTAGGCTCATCGCCACGCCGGCGAACATGGGGTGCAGCAGCCAGCCGGTGAAGGGGTAGAAGAGACCGGCGGCGAGGGGCAGGCCGAGGCTGTTGTAGAAGAAGGCGAAGAAGAGGTTCTGCTTGATGTTGCGCAGGGTGGCGCGGGCGAGCGTGACCGCCGCGGCTAGGGCGGCCAGGTCACCGCGCACCAGGACAAGGCCGGCGCTGTTCATGGCCACATCGGTGCCGGTGCCCATGGCGACGCCGACATCGGCGGCGGCGAGGGCGGGCGCGTCGTTGATGCCGTCGCCGGCGAAGACGATGGTGGCGCCGTGGGTGGCTTCAGCTTTGGCGGCGTTGACCAGCTCCTGTTTGCGCTCGGGCGTGACTTCGGCGTGCACGGCGTCGAGACCCAGTTCGTCGGCAATGCGTTGGGCGGACGCCTGACGGTCGCCGGTGACCATGACGACTTTGATGCCGCGGTGGTGCAGGGCTTTGAGCGCGGCGGGGGTGCTGGCTTTGATTTTGTCTTCGAGCGCGATCAGGCCGAGCTCCTCGTCGCCGCGGCGCACCGCGACCAGTGAGGCGTGGGGATGAGAGTCGACCTTGGCGTCGGCGGCGGCGCGACCGACAGTGATGGTGTGGCCATCGATGGTGGCGGAGGCGCCTTGGCCGGGTTCGCTGGCGAAATCGGTGGAGTCGGGGATTGTCAGTTTGCGCTCCTTGGCGGCGTCGACGATGGCGCGGGCGAGCGGGTGTTCGCTGTGCGTCTCGACGGCGGCGGCGAGGGCAAGGATACTCTCCTCTGTAGCCGGGCTCGGTGAGCCCGGGCCGGGGTCACCGCCCCCGGCTACTGTTACCGCGACGACGCGGGGCCGGCCTTCGGTGAGGGTGCCGGTTTTGTCGACCAGCAGGGTGGTGGCGTGGGCGAGGCGTTCGAGAGCGGTGGCGTCTTTGACGAGCACACCGGCCTGGGCGCCGCGACCGATGCCGGTGACGATGGACACGGGCGTGGCCAGACCGAGGGCACAGGGGCAGGCGATGACCAGCACCGCGACGGCGTTGAGCAGACCCCAGAGCCAACCTTGGTCACCGCCGAAGATCGTCCAGCTGAGGAACGACACGAGCGCGATGGCACCGACGGTGGGCACAAAAAAGTCGGACACGCGGTCGGCGAGGCGGGCGATGGGCGGATCGCTGTCGGCGGCCTCTTCGACGAGTTTGATGATCTTGGCCAGCAGGGTGTCTTCGCCGACCTGGCGGGCGGTGATGACGAGCGTGCCTGAGGTGTTGACGGTGCCGGCGCTCACAGTGTCGCCGGATTCCTTGAGCACGGGCTCGGGTTCGCCGGTGAGCATGGCTTCGTCGAGTTCGCTGCGGCCGTCGGTCACCTCGCCATCGACGGGCACGTTTTCGCCAGGGCGGATGCGTAGGCGGTCACCGACCTGCACGTCTTTGAGCGGAACGTCGGTTTCGTTGCCATCCGCATCGAGTCGGTGCGCGGTGGGCGGCGTGAGGTCCATCAGGCTTTGGATAGCGGACTCGGTGCGGGCGTGGGCGCGTTGCTCCATGATCTGGCCGAGCAACACGGTGGTGGTGATGAAGGCGGTGGCTTCGAAGTAGAGCGGAGCGCCGTGATCGGTGAGCAGGGCGGCGGGGAAGTGGTCACCCCAGATGAGCGCGACGAGGCTGTAGAAGTAAGCCACGCCAGTGCCGGTGACGGTGAGCGTGAACATGTTGGTGTCGCGTTCACGGATCGAATACCACCAGCGCCGGATGAAGAAGCGGCCGCTCCAGAAAAAGACCGGGGTGGTGAGCACCGCCTGCAGCCAGCCGTTGGCGGTGTGGGACAGACCGGGGAAACCGTGCGACCACGCCGGCACCAGCATCGGGCCCATCGCGATGAGCAGGATCGGCAGAGTGAGGGCCACCGCGAGGTAGAAGCGCGGCCGCAGCACGCGTTCGTGCGGCATGCCCATGTAGACGATTTCGTGATCAGTCATGAGAGAATGAGGGAATAAACCACGAAAGACACGAAACACACGAATGCATCGGAGGGCTCCTCAATTCCGAACATCTTTCGTGTATTTTGGGTGTTTCGTGGTCCTCAGCTTTGGTTGGTTTTCCGTTGGTGTAGCCAGAGGAAGATTACCGGCGTGACGATGAGGATGTGCAGCAGGCTGGAGATCATGCCGCCGACCACCGGGGCGGCGATGGGGCGCATGACTTCGACGCCGCTGCGGTCGAGCCAGAAGAGTGGCGTGAGGGAGGCCACGGTGGTGGCGACAGTCATGACCTTGGGGCGCAGGCGCAAACGCGCGCCCGCGATCACCGCCTCACGAAGTTCGCTGGCGGTGAGAGCCCGGCCGCGTTCGGCGCGCGCCTGATCCACGGACTCCTGCAGGTAAACCACCATCACGACGCCGGTTTGAATGGCGGTGCCGAAGAGCGCGATGTAGCCGACCCAAACCGCGACACTGAATGGATAACCGAGGGCACCCTGCAGTAGGAAACCACCGGTGAGCGCGAAGGGCACGGCGAGGATGACGTGGGCGGCTTCCTTGGCGGAGCGGAAGGTCATCACCAGGAGCACAAAGATGATCGCGATCACCGCGGGCACCATGAGTTGCAAGGTTTGGCGGGCGCGGAGTTGGTTTTCGTATTCGCCGGCGAAATCGAGGGTCATGCCCGGGTCGAGTGTGACCTCGGACTCAACGCGGCGTTTTACTTCGTCGACGAAGGAACCGAGGTCGCGGTCCTGCACGTTGGCCTGCACAAAAACGCGCAGCCGGCCGTTCTCCGAGGCGATGGCGCTGGGGCCGAGAACACGCTCGATGTCGGCCACCTGTTGCAGGCGGATGATCGCGCCGCTGGGCGTGGCGAGCGGAATGTCGCCGAGGGCTTCGATGTCGCCGCGATCGGCGGTGTCGAGGCGCACTTGGATCGGCCAGCGCTCGCGGCCTTTGAGGGTCGAGGTGGAAGTAGTGCCGCCGATGCCGGTTTCGGCGAGTCGCAACACGTCTTCGGCGCGCAACCCGTAGCGGGCCATATCCGCGCGGCGGATACGGATCTCGAGGTAGGGTTTGCCCTGGATGCGCGACGGGGCGACGCCGGCGGCGCCGGGAATGGTTTTGATGACTTTCTCGATCTCGAAGGCTTTGCGTTGGAGCGCATCGAGATCGTCGCCGAAGAGTTTTACGCCGACCTGAGCGCGGATGCCGGTGCTGGTCATGAGAATGCGGTTCTCGATCGGCATGAGGAAGCCGGGCACGTAGCCGGGGACCTGAGTGAGCAGGCCGGAGAGTTCGTCGACGATCTGCTGCTTGGTGACGCCCGGACGCCATTGGTCCTTCGGTTTAAGCGTGATGGTGGTTTCGATCATCTCCACCGGCGCCGGGTCGGTGGCGGTGTCGGCACGACCGAGTTTGCCGGCGACGCGCACGACCTCGGGATGTTGGCTCATCACCTCGTCCTGCCAGGACATGATACGTTTCACCTCGGACAGGGAAGTGGCGGGTAGGAGCACGGGCATGAACAGCAGGTCGCCCTCCTCGAGGGGGGGCATAAACTCGCGGCCAAAACCCTGCGTGTGGCGGGCGACTGCGGCGGGCAGGCGCTCGTTGAGTGCGCGCGGCAAGCCGAAGGCGAAGAGGGCGGTGCCGAGCAGGAGCAGGGCGGCGGCAGTCAGCACGAGGCCCCGGTGGCGTAGCGCGGCGCGCAGCAGCGGATCGTAACCGCGGAGCAAGGCGCGCATGAGCACGTTGTTGTCCTCGGAGCGAAAATGGCCGCGCACCAGCAGGGTGCAGAACACCGGCACAGCAGTGATGGCGAGCAGGGTCGCGCCGATGAGCGCAAAGGTTTTGGTGAAGGCGAGCGGGTGGAAGAGTTTGCCCGCTTGGCCGCCGAGCAGGAACACCGGCACAAAGGCCAGGATGATGATGCCCATCGAAAAACAGATCGGTCGGGCCACCTGTTGCGCCGCGGTGAGGGTGAGTTGGAAAACCCGTTCGGGCGTGAGGGTTGCGCCGTGGGATTTCTCCTGTTCGCGCTCGCAGTGCCGGATGACGTTTTCGGTCATCACGATGCCGGCGTCGACCAGCACGCCGATGGAAATGGCGATGCCGGTGAGCGACATGATGTGCGACGGAATGCCGAAGCGTTCCATCAGGATAAAGGAGATGAGAATGGAGGCCGGCAGCGGCAGCGTGACGATGAGGATGCTGCGGAAGTGGAAGAGGAAGAGCACGTGCGCGAGGGTCACGAGGATGATCTCTTCGGTGAGCGCGCCCTTGAGGGTGTCGATGGCCCGTTCGATGAGCGCGCTGCGGTCGTAAAACGACTCAATGCTCACGCCCTCGGGCAGGCCCGGCGAAATGGCGGCGATACGCGCCTTCACGTCCTGGATTACCTGATACGCGTTCTCGCCGTAGCGCATCACCACGATGCCGCCCACCACCTCGCGGCCATCTACATCGAGGGCGCCGCGGCGAAAGGCGCCGCCGATGCGAATTTCGGCGAGGTCGCGCAGTAGCAGCGGCGTGCCGTCGCGGGCCTGCACGGCGATGAGCTCAAGATCGGTCACGTCCTCGATGAGTCCGACACCGCGCACCACAAACTCGGCCCCGTTTTCCTCGATGGTTTTGCCGCCGACGTTGCGGTTACTGGCGGCGACGGCGTCGAGCACCTGACCGAGGGTGGCGTCGTATTGACGGAGCTTTGTCGCGGAAACCTCGATCTCGTATTGCTGCACGAAGCCGCCGATGGACGCGACCTCGGCCACCCCGGGGACCGCAGCGAGCTGGTAGCGCACAAAGGTGTCCTGCACCGTGCGCAGCGAGCCGAGATCTTCATGACCCGATTCGTCCTGCAGGTAGTATTGGTAAACCCAGCCGAGGCCGGTGGCGTCGGGTCCGAGGCGGGCGGTGACTCCGGCGGGCAGGCGATCGGCCCCGATGGCGTTGAGGCGTTCCAGCACGCGCGTGCGGGCGAAGGCGTTGTCCGTTTTCTCGTCGAAAATGACGGTGAGAAACGAGAACCCAAACATCGACGAGGCGCGCACGGTTTTGACGCCGGACAGACCCTGCAACTCCACCGACAGCGGATAGGTGATCTGGTCCTCGACCTCCTGCGGCGAGCGACCGGGCCAGTCGGCGTAGACGATGACCTGATTCTCCGACAGATCGGGAATCGCGTCGACCGGCACGCGCTGCAGCGCGACCACACCCCAGCCGCAGAGGACGAGGAAAACGCACAACACGACGAAGCGGTTGTGCAGGGACCAATGAACGAGCCGGTTGATCATAGGGCGGAGGGGCTCAGTCGAGCTTGGAGCCGCAGGTGAGCATCATCTCGCCGAAAAACGGATTGCGCAGGTCGTCGTTGCGTTGGACCCAGCGGCCGGTGCCGAGCACGGGTGACATGGGACATTGGAAAATGCTCACCTTGCCGGCGTGGTGCAGGCCGGCAGCACGGGCGAGGTCGGCGACCTGCGTGCTGAAGGGTTCAAAGGGCGTGCGCGCCTCCTCGAGCGATGGACCGTCGATCAAGGCATCCACCAACTCGGCCAGCGGACCGTCGGCGGCGTGTGGCGTGGCGTCGAGGTAGCTTGTCCAAGCTTCGTGGATACGCGGCAGGGTCTCGGCGTAGGCGGCAACATCGTCGTTGGCCAGCGCGGCGGCGGCGTCGGCGGCGGCAAAGATCAAGGGCTCCAGCGCGGCGATGTCGGTTGCCGGATCAGCATGGGCCTCGGCCATCCCATCCATGCCGTGATCGGATGCCATGGCCATCTCGCCGCCCATGGCGGTGGCGGGAGCGGAGAGCTGGGCCTGCCCCTCAAGCAGAAGCGCGGCGCGCGTGACGACGCGGTCGCCAGCCTGCAGTCCGGCGGTGATCTCATACACCTCCGGATTGGCGCGGCCGAGGCGCACGCTGTGCGGTTGGTAAGCCTGGTCGGGCAGGGCGAGAAACACGGTCGGTTGAGCACGGGTGAACAGGACCGCGCTGCGCGGCACGGTGAGCGCCGGACCGAGGTCGATGGTGATTTCGGCGGTGGCGGTCTGGCGGTGGCGCAGGTCGCGGTCGGCGTTGTCGAGGACGACGCGGGCGCGGGCGGTGCGCGTGGTCTCGTTGAGGTTGGGATCGATAAAGGAAATGGTGCTCTCGCGCGGCGCGCCGGCGGCACCGGCCGGAGTCACGGCGACCGCCTGACCTTCCTGCAGCAGAGCGAGGTCGGATTCGTAGACGTCGAAAACAAACCACAGCGACGATAGGTCGCCGATTTCGAAAAGCTTGTCGGCCTCGGCCACGTAGGCGCCTTCGTAGGCATTGGGGCCGCGGGAAATCACGGTGCCGGCGAAGGGGGCGCGCACGGTGACGACGGCCTCTGGTCGCTTTTCCGTTTCGAGGCGGGTCAGGTCATCTTCGCTGGCGCCGAGGTCGAGCAGGCGCTCGCGGGCATCGGCGATTTGGGAGGAAGAGATCGCGCTGGGCCCCACGGCGAGACGCTCGAGGTAGATGCGTTGCGCGGTGAGCATTTCCGGACTGTAGAGCGTGATGAGCGGCGCGCCGGCTTCGACGCGCACGCCGACTTGATCGATGTGCAGCTTTTCAATGCGGCCCGGCACGCGGGCGGAGAGCACGCGGTGGCGGGTGTGGTCAGCCTCAAAGGTGCCGTTGACGCGCAGGGTGCGGGTCAGGTCGCGCTCGGTCGCTTCGCTGGTGGCCACGCCGATGACGGCGGCGGTGGCATCGGACAAGGTGACCGTTTCGCCGTCACCGAAGCCGGCTTCACCTTCATAAACCGCCACCAGCGCCATGCCGCAGATGGTGCAACGTCCGGGTTGGTCGGACGTGATCCATGGGTGCATGGGGCTCTGGTAGAACTTGATCTTGCGCTCGGCGCTCGGCGCATCGCCCGCGTTGGCCGTTTCGCCGGAGGGGGCGACGGGCGTGGTCGACGGACGGGCGACGAAGTAGCCGATCGCGCCCGCGAGGGCCGCGACGATCAGGTAGCCAAACCAAGGAGTGGCGGTTTTGGTCGCCATCAGGAGTCGTGTTTTTCGTGTCCGGCCTGGCAGGAGGCGCAGGAGCCGTCTTCGCAACAGGCTTCACCCTCGGTCATGGCAGCGTCGTGGCCGGCGTGCGCGGCGTCGTCGAGCTTGGCGAGGTATTTGGCCGGATCGCTCTTGAAGCGGCCCACACACATGCGGCAGCAGAAGCGGACTTCGCGGTCCGGTTGGCCGTCGACCTTGTGCATGTAAACGATCGGATCTCCCATGCTGCCGAGCTCCTCGCCGGAGACCACGCAGGTGTTGAGCGGGTAGGCGTCGTCGGTTTTGGCGGCGGCGTGGGATTCGTCGGATTCGTGGTGGGCGGCGAAGGCGACGGAGGCCAGGCCGAGGGAAAGAAGCGCAAGCATCAGGTTTTTCATATGGGGGCGTTACGCGGAGCGGGGCTTTTACCCCTCGCGAAAAGTGCAAAAAAGTTTTCGGCAGAAAAAACGAGGGATGCGGGAATCGTCGGCGTATTGTTGGGCAGACGCCTTTCCCGCCATGTCCGACGACCCGAAACCAGATCCTCTCTCCAAGCTGCTCGCCACCTGGCGTGAGCAGCCCTCGGCCCGCCCCGAGTTTCGGGCCGAAGTCTGGCAACGCATCGAACGCGAAGCGGCCGCCGATCGGTCGTTCGCGGTGTGGCTGCGTCAACACGGCCTCGGTCTCAGCGCGATGGCGGCGGCGACGGTGCTCATGGCCGGAGCGGGCGGCGTCTTGACGGCCCAACGGCTCAACGAGCGCGAGCGTGCGGCCCGACTCGACGCTTACGTGAGCAGCATTGATCCGCACCAACGGGTCGACTTGGAGGACTCGCCATGACGGGGCGGCATCGCGGACGCGTGGGGTTGGCGTTGCTCGCGCTGACTTTGCTGGCGGCGTGGGCGGGTTTTGGTTTTGCCCGCGGCGGGGCGATGGCTCCGGCGGATTCGCACGACGACGTGGCGTGGATGCAGCGTGAGTTTGCGCTCAGTGCGGCGCAGATGGACGAGATCGAACGCATGCACACGGCGTATCGATCGGTCTGTGACGAACACTGCCGCATGATCCGCGAAGGCCGGGCCGAAGTGGCCAGCCTGCGGGCGGCGAACGCCGACGCGACGGAAGTCGCGCGAGCCGAGCGCATCCTCGCCAAGCACGACGCGCATTGCCGTTCGGATCTGCGGGATTTTCTCACACGCGTGGCCGGAGCGATGGGCGACGAGGCCGGCGCCCGGTATTTGGCGCTGGTGGAACCGCGGTTGGCGAAGTTTGACCATGAGGGTGCTCCTGACCTGAACTGGTCGGCACCGCACCAGCATGACGCCGACCCCACCAGCGATTGACGAAACCGAGTCCGACGAGGCGCTCATGGCGCGCCTACAGGATGGCGACGACGCGGCGGTGGCGGAACTGATGGTGCGCTGGGAAGTGCCGGTGAAAGCCTTCCTGCGGCGCGTGGGCGTAACTGCGGCCGATGTGGAGGACGTGGCGCAGGACACCTTTGTGCGCCTCTATCAGAAGCGGGCGTCTTACCGGCGGGGCGCGCCGCTCAAAGCGTGGTTGCTCACGCTGGCGGTCAACCTCGGCCGCAGTCGGTTGCGTTGGCGCTGGCGGCGACCGGAAACGGAGTTGGACGAAGTAGCCTTGGATACCACCGCCGGATCCGAAGCCGATGGCGCGCAAAGCACGGAACAAGCCGAGCGCGCGCGGGCCGTGCGCGCGGCGGTGCAGCAGCTGCGCCGCAGTTGGCGCGAAGTGGTGGTGTGCGTGGAGTATGAAGGCTTGAGCCATGCCGAGGCGGCGACGGTCTTGGGCTGCAGCCCGAAAGCCGTCGAGACCCGCCTGCGGCGCGCGCGCGAAGCGTTGCGGGCAAGCCTGGCCAGTTGGTTGGCGTGAAAGTGCTGCCGAGGCTGGAAGCCTCGGCCACAGGGTGTGCACAGTGGGTGCGGCATCTTGCCGCAGCGCGCCGGAGAGGTGGTGCCGCGGGGCGAGTCAGCTCAGGTGGCGGAGGCGGTGTTCGAGTTCGCGGAGGCCGGAGGTGAGGGGGAGGTCGCTGCCGTCGCTGAGGATGATGGCGTGGGTGCCACTGCTGGAGGTCTTCACTTCACGCACGGCGTGCAGGTTGGCGATGGTGGAGCGGGAGGTGCGGTAGAACCGCCGGGGGCAGAGGTCGGCTTCCAGTTGGCGCAGCGTGCTGCGCATGATGTGTTTGCCGCTGGTGGTGTGGAGCACGACGTAGTTGGCGGCGGCCTGCACGGAGAGGATGTCGGCAGTCTCCACGACATGGTAACGTGAGCCCGATTTGACCAAGAGGCGTTCCGGACTCGTCGCAGGCGGCGAGGTGACGAGCGTGTCGGCGGCGGGGTCTGCGTCCGGATCGGCGAAGGGCGGCGTGGAGTCGAGTGAGGGCGCGGGCACGAGGCGGCGCACGCGGGCGAGGGCGGCGGTTAGACGGGCGCGGGAGTAGGGTTTGAGCAGGTAGTCGGCGGCCTCGAGTTCAAAGGCCGCGACGGCGGGCTCGGCGTGAGCGGTGGTGAACACCACGCGCGGCGACCACACGCGGTTGAGTTCCTCGAGCACTTGGATGCCATCCATGCCGGGCATGGCGATATCGAGAAAGATGAGGTCCGGGCGCAGCGCGAGGGCCTGTTCGAGCGTGGCGGTGCCGTCGGCGCATTCGGCCACGATCTCGAGGTTGGGCTCGGCAGCGAGGAGGCTGCGGAGACGTTGGCGCGCGGGGGCTTCGTCGTCGGCGATGAGGACCTTCATGAGGACAAGGCGGGGAGATGGAGGGGCAGGTTGATCTCGGTGAGAAACCCACCCTCAAGTCGGGGTTCGGCGTGCAGGCCGGCGTGACCACCGTAGAGGGTGGCGAGACGCGAACGGATGTTGGAGAGACCAACGCCGCCGGTGCGGGAGGGATCGAGCCGCGGGGCCGGCACGGGGTGATGGTCGATGAGAGAAAAGCGCAGGTGACGGTTCACCTCCTCCACGCGCAACTCGATGGGTTTGGCTTCGGTGGCGTGGGCGACGCCGTGCACGATGGCGTTTTCGATGACGGGTTGCAGCAGGAGGGGCGGCACGGGGCGGTCGAGCAGTCGCGGATCGATGTGGCGGACCAGCACGAGCCGTCCGGCAAAGCGGTGGCGTTGCACGGCGAGGTAGAGGTCGGCGATTTCCAGTTCCTCCCGCAGAGGAATGGAGGTGCGGTCGGAGAGTTTGAGCACGCGCCGCAACAGGTCGCTCAAGGCGCACACCATTTCCTCCGCCACCTGCGGCTGGGTATGGATGTAGTTGGTGACGGCGTTGAGGGTGTTGAAAAGAAAGTGGGGCTGGAGCTGGTTTTGCAGGGCCTGCAAGCGGGCTTGGGCGAGCTGGTGGGCGGCGCGTTCGGCGAGCCGGGCGGTTTCATCGGCGCGGCGATGGTTGCGCATGGCCTGGGTCACCGCGACGAGCAGCAGGTAAACCGGCACCACGAGGCCGGAGCCGAAGGAGCGGCTCAACATCATGCTCGCGAGGGTGGTGGCGTCGGGCGCCGGCAGTGTGCCGGGTCCGGAGCCACTGTCCGGTGGCGGCGGCGGCGGTTGATTGAGCACCATCTCGCGCGGAGCGGGACCTGTCGGACCGAAACCACCGCCTTGATGAAAGTGCCGGTCGCGCATCCAGTCGGAGAACAAATAGGATCCCAGAGCGAGCAGTGAACAGGCCGCGATGTGGAGCGGCAGCGTGCGGCGCCAGCGATGGGGGTCGAGGGGCGCCAGGCGGGCAAAGGCAATGATGCCGCCGGCGAGCAGTGCCCACGGGCCCCAGCCGAGCAGGACGAGGGTGGCGGCCATGGCGGCGTCGAGCTCGATGAAACGCAGCAGCGGCCAGGTGAAGGCGAGGCCCGACATGATCGACACGCCGGCGAGCAATGCGACCAAGCCCCACGGCAATTGCGGCGCGAGGTGCGGGCGCGCGGCTACCGGAGACGAGGTTTGGTCGAGGTTGCAGAAATGGGTCATGGAACTGGAAGCGCCTGAAATCGGGCGAGGGCGTATGGGACCGTGGTTCCGGACCAGGGTTTCAACTTGGTCTGACAAAGTGCCGTGTATTCGTCCCGCTTCGGCGCGGATTCATCCCGGTGTCCGGCGGGTTCATCCAGCGGGTTCCGGATTTCGCAAAAAACGCGAGTCACACCGTGCTCTCATGATGATATCCCGTCCTGCCCTGAACCCTTGTCCGAGGGTGCTTCGCTTTGTTGCCCTGTTGCTGCCGGCGCTCGCGTTTGGCCAAGAGGCGAAACCGCCGTCGGAAGTCGAAAACGCCCTCACGCGTTACGCTCGGGCGATTCCTGATTCGCTGCTGGTGCGCCCTTATCGCAACGAGTTTTCGGTGAGTCTGCGCTTCCTGGGCAACAGCTCGGTGCGCTTCAGTGGCATGGGCGAAATACGCACCGACTTTGAGGACGACGACTCCACCTCGTTGGCCAACCGCGTGTATGCCGACGGTTACGTCGCGCTCGATGCGCGGGGTCAAAGTGCTGATGGCGAGGCGTTTTCCGACGGTCTCACCAACACCTGGAGTTACGACTACGCCGACCAGATCACACCCGAGGGCGATGGCATCATGTTCCATGCCTACGCGGCGTCGCCCAGCGACGCGGTGATCGAGGCGGAGACGCCGCAGGGCGTGAATCCGGATCTTGAATACAGCCGCGTGCTCTACCAGTGGGGCAAACCGGTCTCACCGCGGCGCAAGGCCTGGCAACTCGGCCTGCTGGCGGGGTGGGGGCTGTCCGACGTGAATGCCAAATACAACGGCAGCACCACGGCCGACCTCATCGTGATCACCGACACCTATTCGCTGAACGGTGCCCCGGTCCCCTATGACTACGACAGCGACGGTGAACCGATCGAAGGTTACACCGCGCCGTCCTCCCGCATCATCGAAGTGGTGGGTGACGACGGGGTCACCACGACCTACGTGGTCGACAACACCACGCTGCTCGGCAGCCGCCCGGTGGAGCGCACCGTTGAGACCATTGCGGACGGTGCGCAGATCGACGGTTTCTGGCAGATGAGCGGCGCTTACTTCACGCTTCGCTCCGGCCCCTGGGTGCGGTGGGAACCGTTTAAAAACATGTCTCTGAAGCTGAGCGGCGGCGGCACGTTCACGCTGATCGGCCTTTCGATGAACTACCGCGAGAAGCTCGTCATCAACGACGACATCGAGAGTCCCGAGATCGGCGAACAAAGCGGCACGATGACCGAAACCTTTGCCGGCATTTACGGCAGTGTCGACGGCGAGTGGTCGCTCAACGAACGCACCTCGCTCTTCGCCAGCGCCTACTACGAGGACTTCGACGAAGAGCTGAGCCTCGAGATCGATGGCCGTCAGGCGCAGGCCGAAGTCGCCAGCGGTCTGGGTCTGCGCATCGGCGTCACCACCCGTTTTTAACCCCGGTCCCGTCCCGGTCCTCCGCTGAATTTCACCTCTCTGTTTTCCGTCCCTGTTATGAACCGATTTGTCCCTGTTTCCCCTCGCTGGAGTGCGTGGTGGTTGAGCCTCTGTCTGCTCGCCGCCGCGTCGATGAGCCGTGCCACCACGGCACCGGTCGAAGCGTTTGATCCCAACTTCAACGGCATCGTGCATGCCGCGCTCGTGCAACCCGACGGCGCCATCGTCATGGGCGGTGCCTTCACCGGTTTGCATCCCGGTCGTCGAGGGGCGCCGCAGACCCGCGACCGCCTCGCGCGCTTTGCGCCCGACGGGGCGCTCGATGCCGCGTTTGCGCCAGCGTTTGACGGCCCGGTGCGCGCACTCGCCCTTGATGCCACCGGCCGCCTGCTGGTCGGAGGTGGTTTCACCACTGTGACCGACGAAAGCGGCGCGCACGTGCGCCACGGTTTGGTGCGCATTCGCGTCGACGGCAGCGTGGACCCCGATTTTGCGCCGCAGTTTGCCGGCGAAGCGACCTGGCGCGACGCGGTGTTGGCGTTGGCGGTGTTGGCGGATGGTCGCATCGCGGTGGGTGGTGCGTTTCGCACCGTGGCGACCGGACCGGAGGCCACCCCTGCGGCACATGACTATCTGGCGCTGCTGGAGTCAGACGGCACCCCGGTGGCGGGCTTTGATCCCGCGCTGAACCACGAAGTGCTGGCGCTGGCCGCGCAGCGCGACGGCGGCTTCATCGCGACCGGCGCCTTTACGCAGGCGGGCGACGAGGCGGTCGGCCGGATCGCGCGATTCGCGAGTAACGGAAGTTTGGATACGGCCTGGGATGTGGCGGCCGACAACCTGGTGCGGGCCATCGCCATCGAAAGTGACGGCTCGATCCTGCTGGGCGGCGATTTCCTGGCGCTGCGTGGCACCGGCGAAGCGGAGCTGCAGCAGCAGCTCTTTCTCGCGCGCCTGTCGGTCGATGGCGTGCGCGATACGGCGTATCATCCGCGGCCCGATGGACGTGTGACTGCTTTGGCGATTGAGCACGCGGGGACGACGATCGTGGGCGGCGAGTTCACGAAGTTCCTGCCCTTCGTGTCGCAGAGTTCGCAGTCGGCAGCCGGGTTTGCCCGACTGGAACGGGATGGTCAGGTCGACACCACCTTCCGGGTGGGGCCCTCCGGGACGGTCAATACGATCGCGCTGCAGGAGGACGGCGGCATCGTGTTGGGCGGTCACTTTGTGGCCATCTACGACGGCACCACCGGCGTGACGTCGACGCGTTTGTTTGGAGCGCGGGTGAACGAAACGGGTCGCATTGACGCGGAGTTCACCACGGGCGGTGAAGCCGTCGTGCTTGCGGCGGTGCAGCGCGGCGACGGCGCGGTCTACGTGGGCGGTTCGTTCGCAAATTTCGCCGGCGTGGCTCGCTCCGGTTTGGCGTTGGTGCAGCCGGACGGCACGGTGGATGCGAGTTTCGCCCCGGAGTTAAACGGCTCGGTCACGGCGCTGGCCTTGCAGGACGACGGCAAGCTCGTGGTGGGCGGCGCGTTCACCACGATCGACGACGTCTCGCAGCCCTATTTGGCGCGGCTCAATCCGGACGGCAGTCTAGATACCAGCTACGATCCGCAACCCAACGCGACGGTGCGCAGTCTGTTGCGGGAGAGCAGCGGAGCGATGTTGGTGGGCGGTGGATTCACGGGCTTCACGCCCGGGTATGACGCCGATACCTCGGGCGACGACTATGAAGGCGTGAGTCGCGCCTACCTCGCCCGCGTGTTGGCCGATGGCAGCATCGATGAGGATTGGACGCCTTTGGTGAATGCGAGTGTGAACGACATCGCGCGCCAATCGGATGGCCGCCTGCTGATTGCCGGTGGATTCACGACCGTGGGCACGGAGACCCGCGCTTACGTGGCGCGCCTCGAAACCGACGGAGACGTCGACGAAGGTTTTAATCCCGCGCCCAATGGCGTGGTGAACTCCGTCGTCGTGGATGCCGATGGTCGCATCCTGATCGGTGGCGAATTCACCCTGCTGCAACTCGACGACGGGCAGGCCGATGATGATGACGGCGACGACGTCACCGACGACGATGCCGACCGCTACAACCTCGCCCGGATCAACGCCGACGGTTCGCTGGATCAAACCTTCACCCCCACGCTCAATGGCGCCGTCGTTGACCTCGAGGTGATGGACGACGGCGACATCCTGGTGGGCGGTGAGTTTAACCGTTACGCGCCGGATCCTGATACGGTTTACGACCTGGCCGACTCCTTGGTGCGGCTCAACGCCGACGGAACGCGTGACGACAGCGAGGAATGGAACACCGATGGCAGTCTGCAGGTGATCCTGCCGCTGGCCGATGGGGACTACCTGCTCGGTGGCGCGTTCCGGGTGTTTTATTCGACGGCGGACCGCAGCGTGCGAACGACCACGTCGTTGGTGCGTTACGCGCCGAGCGGGGTCGACACGACGGCGTGGGCAACCACCGCCTCGGTCGATCCGGCGCGCTATGTGAGTGCGCTCACCGTGCAACGCACCGGCCACGTGCTGGCGGCCGGTCGCTTTGACGACATCGGTGGTGTGGCGCGGCAGAACGTGGCTCGCTTTACGGCCGACGGTTCGGTGCTCAGCTCCTTCAACCTGCGTTCCGACGGCGCAGTGCATGCCTTGCTCGATCGGGTGGAGACCGGCATTTGGGATGACCTGCGCAGCAACATCGCGTTGTTGGATGCCAACGGTCAGGACCTGCCCGGGGCCAACTACACGCAGATCGACGATCTCTCCGGCCGTCTCTTCGCGGCGGTCGAGGAACCGGATGGTTCGGTGCTGTTGGGTGGTTTCTTCACCAACACCGCCAATACCTCCGGTCCGAACCTCGTGCGCCTGCGGCCCGACGGCACCTTCGATCCGGACTTCCGTCCGACCCCGGACGCGACGGTGACGGAGATCCTGCTGCAGCCGGACGGCCGCATCGTTATCGTGGGTTCCTTCACCGAAGTGGATGGCGTGGAGCAGAGCTACGCGGCGCGCCTGCTGAGTGACGGTAGCTACGACGACAGCTTCGTGGTGCCGGCGCCTTCGGCCTCGATTTCGGCGGCCGCGCTCCAGGCCGACGGCAAAGTGCTGATCGGCGGCAACTTCACGACCTTCCAAGTCGATGACGGCGAAGAAGACGATGACGACGGTGACGGCGCCACCAACGACGACACCCGACAGGCCTACATTGCGCGGCTCAATGCCGACGGCACCCTCGACACCACCTTCGCGCCGATCACCGATGCCTTTGTGGGGTCCTTCGCGATCCATCCGGATGGCGACATTACGATGGGTGGTCAGTTCACCGTGGTCACCTCCAACGACGACGATGCGACCACCTATGCGCGCAGCGGTTTGGCACGGATCAGTAGCACCGGCGTGGTGGATGCAGACTTTGATCCGTCGCCCAACAGTGCGGTCTGGGATCTCGATCTGCTCGACGATGGTCGGCTGATCGTGGCGGGCGGTTTCACGCTCTTCACGAATCTGACCGACAACGAAAACGACGACGACGATGCCGACGGCGACGAAGACGATGAAGGCAACGCGATCGCCGACGAAGATGCGGACGTCTATTACCTCGCCCGGCTCAATGCCGACGGCACGCTCGACACCAGCTTTGATCCGCGGCCCAACGCGACGGTGCGTGAAGTGCACGTGCAGGCGGACGGCGCGATGTTGGTGCGCGGTGATTTTGGGGCGTTCTTTCCCAACGATGCCGAGTATGGTCTGGCGCGGGCAGGCGTCGCTCGCGTGCTGCCCGATGGCGGCATTGATCAAACCTTCAACCCGAACCCGGACGACGGCACCTACGCGATGCTGGAGCGCGCCGATGGCAGCATCCTGATCGGCGGTGACTTCACCCGCCTCGATATCGAAGCCGTGCTCTACCTCGGCGGCGCGTTTACAACGCTCGACTCGAACGATCTGCCCGCGCTCGCCCGCGTGCAGCTCGATGGCAATCCCGACGGCTCCTACCGGCCGGCGCCCAACGGCGACGTGAACACGCTGGTGGCCACGCCGGACGGGCGAATCCTGGTCGGCGGCGCCTTCACGCAACTGCACGGGCAAACGCGTCAGCGCCTCGCGCGGTTGGCGAGTAATGGATCCCTGGATACGGCCTTTGCGCCGGTGATCAACGGTCCGGTGCGCAGCGTCGCGCTGGATCAACAAGGCGGCATCATTGTGACCGGAGAGTTCAGTCAGGTCGGGGGCGCGTCACGCACGCGGTTGGCGCGTCTGTGGAATGACGGTGCGCTCGACGCCGCCTGGGCACCCACGGTCAATGGCACCGTCGACGCGGTGGCGGTGGACCTGGCCGGGCGGGTGTTGGTGGCTGGCGCCTTCACCACGGCGAATGGCTCGGCGCGCGCTTATCTGGCGCGGTTCGATGACACCGGTGCGCTCGATACGACGTTTACGCCGAGCTTCGACGGCCGGGTGTATTCGGTCGTGCTGCGGGCCGATGGCCTGATCGGCGTGGGTGGCGACTTCACGACGGTGAATGGCAGCACCAGTCCGAAGTTGGCGGTGTTGGGTGACGACGGGACGCTCGCGGTCGCGGGCAACCCGGCCACCAACGGCACGGTGCGCGCGCTCACCATCGACCGCGAAGGTCGCCTGGTGGCGGGCGGCAGTTTCACGCGGTTTGCCGGCGCGTCGCGGGCGCTGCTTGCCCGCACCAATGCGGCCAACGCGTTTGGCCAAGCCTTGTTGGTCGATGACGACGGCCGCGGACTCACCTGGGTGCAAACCGGTGGTGGCGCCAGTGCCAACGCGGTGAGTCTTGCGGTGAGCACCGACGGGGAAACCTGGAGCGAACGCGGTTTTGCGTGGCGGCGTGACGGCAGTTCCGTCTGGCGCTGGGAAGGCAACGTATTGCCGATCGAAGGAGAATACGTGCTGCGGGTGCGCACCCTGACTTCGGCGACGCAGTTTGGCTCGGGGTCGGTGCGTGAATACTACCGGCACTTCATCGGCACGCAGCCTTCGGGCTACGGTTATGGTTCCACCTTGCCGACGCGCTTTGGGGCGATCACCGGCGATCTCGGTGATTGGTTACCGGGTGGCGACGGCATCACGGTGAATCCCGACGGCAGCGGCGGTGAGGGGGGCAACGGCGGCGGCGATCCTGGCGACGGCGGCATCGACATCCTGGGCAGTCGTCTGCGCAACCTCTCCACGCGCGTCTCGCTGGAGCTCGACGACGTCATCACGGTGGGGTTTGTCGTTGAAGGCAGTGCGCCGCGCCGCGTCTTGCTGCGCGCGGTGGGACCGGGGCTCGCGCCGTATCTCGGCGCCGGAGAACTGGAATCGCCGCGGCTCGCGTTGCACAACGCCGAGGGCGCGGAGCTGGCCGTGAACACCGGTTGGCAAAGCAGCCCGCAGATGCGCGATTGGTTTGCCCAAGCCGGAGCGTTCAGCCTCACGCCGGGCAGTGCCGATGCCGTGCTCGCGCCGGTGTTGGCGCCCGGCCCCTACACGCTGGCGATCAACGACGAAGCCAGTGCCGGGGGCATCGTGTTGGCGGAGGTGTATGACCTCGGCGCCGTCGATGTGGCGGACCGACTGGTCAACCTCTCCGCGCTCAGTCGCGCCGGGGACGGCGAGGACAGCCTCATCGTGGGCTTCGTGATCGAAGGCAATGCCAGCAAGACGATGCTCATTCGCGGCATCGGCCCGACGCTGGAGGACTACGGCGTGAGCACGGCGCTCGCGGATGTGGCCATCGATGTGCGCAACGCTGCCGGTGAGCTGATCGCTCGCAACGAAGACTGGGCCACGCCGCTCGACGGCGGTGCAACCGCGACGGTGATTGCAACGCAGACGGCGGCTGTCGGTGCGTTCGCGCTGGCAACGGACGCGGCCGATGCGGCGGTGTTGGTCGAACTGGCACCGGGCGCCTACACGGTGCAGTTGCAGCCCCGCAGCGAAGACGGCCGCGACGGCCTCATCGAGATTTACGAAGTGGCGCCGTAGAGCCGGCGTCGCTTCGTAGAGGAAAACCAGAGCTCGGGCGGGTCGGCTGATCGGAAGGGACTTCGAATGCCGACCCGCCCTTTGTGGGCAGCAGGACCGCCGCGGCGATGAAACGAATGAAAGTTTCGTCTGCGGCGGTCTTCTCTTTTCATACGGGGGGCAGGTCCTACATTCCACGAACCCGCCATGCTGTTTTACTTACCCCGAAACTTGGTGCGGTTGGTCCTGGGCAGTGGCTGCTTGTTGAGCCTGTCCCACGCGGCTGACCCTAAGGTGATTGAATCCCGTCCGGCGCCGACGCGCGATCACGTGTTGTTTGTCGGCACGGAACTAACCGTGCGCCAAGGAAATGAGCTTGTTCCCGTGCGGCGAGTGGATGGGCGAAGCATCCAACTCGAATCGGGCGAACGCTTAAACTTGCGTCAGACGTCCGGCCTGCGGCTCAAGCCGACCACGAAAGTTAGCGCCACGGATGTGACGGTGGCGGACCTGAAGGTGGAACGTTGTTTTTCGCCAGCGGCGGACCCGACCCGCGAACAGATGCGCAATCAAGTCGCACTGCAGGACTTTGCCGCGGACCGCGCGGCGGAGGCTGAAATGGACCTGCGGCGCGATGCCACGCCCGCCGACCCCAACTCGGTGAGTGCGGACGCCCCCTCGGCGGAACAGCAAATGCTGATCTCAACCGATATCTTCTCCGCATTCGTTGAGGCTCAACAGTTTCAATCCGACATGTGGTCGGTGGCGGCCTCGAATGGTGGCTTGCCTGGTCCGGCGCGCAAGGCGCCGGAGTTCGATGCGGTGCGTTTGAAGTTTGAGGTCTCCTCCGCGACGCCGCTCAAGGATGTGCAGGGCGTGGTGGTGGTGCGTTTCAGCAAGGAAGGGGAACTCAGCGATATCAGCTTTACGCACAAACTCGGGGACATCGGTCCGAAGCCGCGGGAAATTGAAATCATGCGGCGTGGCATTCCGCCGGGTTATGAGGTCAAGGACTCCCGCCTGCACCTCTTCCTGCGGGCGGAGGAGCTGCCGACCAATCTCTCGGAAAAACGTTACGCGGTCACCGACGAGGAAGCCCGCGAGTATGTGCGGTTGGCTCATCTCGGGGAGCATCGCGGTGAAACCGTTTCGGCCGCGCCGGCGTGGTCGCTGATTCCGCGAGCCCTGCTGGAGCGTGAGAATGGCGCCGATCTTGATTTTCCGGTCCAGGTCGACCTCGACGAGAAAGGTCGCTTGATCCGTTTGCATGACGAGTTGGCGGTGATCCCGCCGATGGTGCGCGATGTGGTGGAAGAGATGGTGTTTGTGCCGGCCCTGCGCGACGGCGAGGCGGTGGCTTCGACCATCACGGTGAATCCGGCCGAGTTTTTCCAGTGAGGGCGGTTGGGGCGACGCAGCCCGAGCGTTGCGACCTCCAGAAACTACCCAACAGCTCCCAAAACGTGCATGGATTTGCGCGGGCGGTCGCGATATGCTCTGAGGCTGGACGCGATCGTCGGGGGAACCCTTGAACGCGAAGGCGGAAGCGGTGCAACCGGCGGGCGTCCTCGATAACTAGCCATGAAAGAGGACCTTTTGAAGATCGTTGATTTGGAGCCGCCGATGGGCGACTTGAGCACCGGCAACCGTTTGGATGCCGGTCGTTCCTGCTGGGCGGGGCGCACGCGCGGGGAAACAGATCTTCCCAATAAACGCATTGTGCACCAGCGCGCGGTGCGCTTGCAGGGACCGACGCGACTGGATCGTCTCGGGCTGCGTCCGGCGCAGGGTTATCACAAGTGCGGGAGTCGGTTGGACCTCGATTGGGTGGTGGATGTGCGCCTGTGGGCGCGGGTGAAGGGCAAGTGGACGGTCGTGCTGGAACGCACCGGCTTGCCACGGCCGCGGGGCACCAACGTGCGTTGGTTCTCCCTCGGCAAAGTGGTGACGGACGCCGCGCTGATTGAGATTCGCCGTTGCGGGATCGATGGCGGTTGGACGCCTTGGAATTTGATGATGGGCGCGTTGGTGCTGGAGGGCGAACGCCTGTGCGATTTGGCACCGCGCTGCGAGCGACGCCTGGAAATCACGGAGGTGAATCCGAATGACGGTTTGCCGCGTGGGGTGGAGGCCGAGATGCGTGACGGCGTGGTGGTGTATCGGACTCCCCACTACGAAGTGGGCTTCCGCCTGGACCGTCCGGGCTGGGCGCATCTTGGGCTCGGTTTGGAGGACCCGGCGCGGCGCGGCGACAATCTCCTCTTCACCAGTCCGGTGCAGTGTGTGCAGGGACTGCAATGGCATGCGGTGGGGGAGGCCCCGCGGGTGGCGCCATCGGTGCGTTGTGATCTCAAGGGCACGGTCGCGGTGCGCGGTGCCGATGTGACTTACGAGGTGGAAGCCGGTGGCCAAAGTTATCGACTCGCGTGGACGGTGGGGCGGGATGGCATGACCCTGCGCGCCAAACGCACGGCGAAACGGTCGGCGACCGCGTGGCACAGCGCGGCGTGGGCGATCGGCTGGCGCAACTCGGTCGCGCCGGTGCACGCGGTGGGTCATCTCGTGCAGGAAGGGCAGACCGGCGGGCTGCAACTGCCGGCGTGGGTCAACGCGCCGGGTTTTGGCACGTGGTTGTTTGAGTCGTCGGAAGGCGCCGTATCGCTGCGCTCCGAGTGCCGCCGCGCGGATGACTTGAACCTGCTCGAACTCAAGTTGGGCGAAACCACCGATGCGCGCGGGCTGGCGGTGCTGCGCCCGGGCACGCACGAGGCGGTGGTGACGATGCGTCCGCTGGCCGCGCCAAAAGATCGTCTCGGACGCGGGGCTCCGGCGGTGGCGAAGAGGGCGTTGGAGCGCACGATGTTCGTCGCCCCGACGCTGCGGGCCGACGGCGCGACGCTCAGCAACAACGGCGCCTCGATGCCGTGTGCGATCAGTTTTGAAACCTGGACGGCGGTGCTGCCGCGGCTCGGACTGCGGGACGCCACGCACGGTGGGCCCGATGGCAGTGACCTGCTCGGCGTTTCGCTCGAGCGTTGGTTAAGTGACGGACCCGGTTACGCAGCCGGCGTGCTCTCCAAGAATGGTCACCGCTACGATGCGGAGGACGAATATCTCATGACCGGCGCCGCGGCGCTGCGGGCCCTCGGCGACTACCTGAGCGGCGCGGCGGACGCGACGTGGTATCGCCGTCAACGCGCGGCGATTCGGCGCAAAATCGAGGCGGCGCGGGCGCGCGACCTCGACGGTGACGGCTTGATTGAAAGTCCGCATCGCACCGGCGTGAGTGGCACCGGGCAGTGGAGCACCTGCTGGGCCGACGTGATTTCGTTCGGCTGGAAGTGCGCTTGGAGTAATGCGGTCTTTTACGGCGCGCTGCGCAGCCTCGTGATGGGTTTGCGGCGTTGGGAAGAAACCAAACTCGCCGACGAACTGGAGGCTTGGGCAGATCGCCTGCGGGCGAATTACCGCGATATGTTTTGGAATGATGAGACCGGCTGGCTGGCCGGTTGGCGTTGCCGCGACGGTCAGCTGCACGACCATGCGTTTCCGGCGGTCAATGGCGCGGCGGTGCAGGAAGGCCTGCTGGACGCGGACGACGCCCGCGCGGCCATGACCGCGATGCTGGCCGAGATGGAGCGGGTGCAGATGCCGGATCCGGCCTACGGTCTGCCGCTGGCATTGTGGCCGATTCCGGATGAAGATCTGGCCGACATCATGCAGGGGTATCCAAAAGGTTATTACCAAAACTGCGGTCGCACGCACTCGCAGGCGCGGCGTTTTGTGATGGGCTTGTATGCGGCGGGTCTGCGCCGCGACGGTGACCGCATCCTGAAGCGGCTGTGTGTCGGCTTTGCCGAGGCGCGGGTGTTTGGCGGCAACAACTCGGGCGTCGACTGGCGCACGTGGCAGGATGAACGCTGCGGTTACGAAGGGTTGCTGACCGACCAGTTCAGCGTGTTGGAAGCCATCCTCTGGCGCTGGGGACGCGACGCATGATCACGATCCACGCCCAACGCTGGTATCGGCGCGAGCTCCGCACCCGGTTGCCGTTTCATTACGGCATCACGGTGATGGAGCAGGTGCCGCATGCCTGGTTGGAGCTGGAAGCGACGATCGACGGGGAGCGGGTCAGGGGGCGGGCGGCGGATCACCTGCCGCCGAAATGGTTCACCAAGGATCCGATGCGGTCGATCGGGTTGGAGCTGGCCGAAATGTATACCGTGCTGCGAAAGGCCAGTGCGGCCGCGTCGGGGCAGGAGGCGCGCTCCGTGCACGCGCTGGTGCAGACGGTGGATGAGGCGCAGCGGGCGGAGGCGGCGCAGCGCGGATGGCCGGCCTTGCTGGCGCACTTCGGCGTGTCGCTGGTGGAGCGGGCGCTGATCGATGCGTTTTGCCGGCGGCACCGTTGCTCGGTGGTCCAAGCCGTGCGGGATGGAGGTCTGGGCATCCGTTTGGGCGACCTGCATGAGGAGTTGGGCGACCAGGACCTGGATAATCTGTTGCCGCGCACGAGCGTGGAGCGGGTGTTTTGCCGGCACACGGTGGGTCTCGGAGATGCCTTGGATCAGGCGGAGGCACAGACCATGGCGGCTGGCGTCGACGATGGTCTGCCGGTGGATCTGCGCGCGGTGATTCGGCACTACGGGGTGCGAGAGTTTAAGATCAAAGTCGGCGCCGAGGTGGAGGCCGGGCTGGATCGCTTGGAGCGGGTAACGGCCGTGATCGAGGCGGAGCGCGGCACGGACTACGCGGCGACCTTGGATGGCAACGAAGCCTTTGAGACGGTGGACGCGTTGCGGGAGTTTTGGGCGCGGGGACAGGAGCGACCGCGCCTGCGCAACCTGTGGGGACGGCTGCGGTTTTTTGAGCAGCCGCTGCATCGGGCGGTGGCCTTGAATGACGAAACGGCGGCCGCGCTGCCGCGCTGGTGGGAGCGCCCGGCTTTACTGATTGATGAATCCGGTGCGGAGCCGGCTGACCTGCGTCGGGCGTTGGCGATCGGCTACGCGGGCGTGAGTCACAAGAACTGCAAAGGCGTGATCCATGGCATCGCCAACCGCTGTTTGCTGACGCGACGGGGCGGGAACCTGCTGATGAGTGGCGAGGACCTGTCGAACGTTGGCCCCGTGGCCTTGCCGCAGGACCTCGCGGTGCAGGCGCTGCTCGGCAACACCAGTGTGGAGCGCAACGGGCACCACTACTTTGCCGGTTTGGCGGGTTGGCCGCAGCGTGTGAACACCGCGGTGTTGGCGCGCTACGCGGGGCTGTATGGTCGTCCCGCGGAAGGACGGGGGGCGACGATGCTGCAGGTGCGCAAGGGCGAGATCGATGTGCGCGCGGCAACCGATCACGCCTTCGGCGGGGCGTGGGACCTCGGGTTGGATGGCGCCGGCGAATGCTGGGCCGAATTCAGCTAGGGTGTGCTCAGGGTCGGCCGACCGGCGCGAGGGGGCGCTTATTCGAGGTGCCAGCGGGTGGACTGAATGATGGGGCGGTCGCCGAGGGTATTTTCGATGTAGTAGATCGTGAGGATCTCACCGGGGGCGATTTCAACCGAGGCCGGGTAACCGAGGTCGTGGTTGGGCGCGTCGGAGCGCAGCACGAGTTCGGGTGTATCGGTCCAGTTGATACCGTCGGTGCTCAGACTGGCCCTGATGCCGTAGGGTGGGCGACGGTAGCCGTAGCTGGCGAGCAGGCGGCCGTCGGACAGGGTGATCACGTGCACGGGGTAGCCCCAGCGTTGGGAGTTGGCGGCGGTGGACCAGGTCTTGCCGAGGTCATCGGAAACGCTGACGTGGAACTGGTTGTTGCTGTTGTGATCGTCGTAGGGGCTGGCGGTGGAGCGAATGGCCATGACGAGGCGACCGGAGGGCAGTTGGGCAAGGTGCGGTTCGCCGAAGCGGCGGTTGATGGTATTGGGTGTATCCAGACGCTGGATGCGAGACCACGGGCCGTTGGCGGCGGGCGCGGTGTAGAGGGCCACGCTGCCTTTTTCGTCGCGATAGGCACTGGACATCCAGGTGCCGTCTTCGAGGACGATGCCGCCGTGGATGGAGTCGGGGCCAGGAACCGGCTCGCTCCAGGTATGGCCGCCGTCGGTGGAGGTGTAGATCCAAGTGCCGGCTTGATCGGCGGCGGCGCGGTAGGCGGGTTGCTCCACGTAGTCGGACCAGCGGGCGAGGGTTTCGTCCGGATAGGAGCCGGGGGCGAGGGCGTCGTAGGCGGCGCGGGTCCAGGCAACGCTGCGCACGTGCAGGGCGAGCGTGCCATCGGGGCCGACGGTCAGGCCGTTTTCGCGATCGTCCAGCGGGGTGTCGACGGCGACGACCGGATCGCTCCACGTGTGTCCATTGTCGGTGGAGCGCATGATCATGGCGCGGCCATTGGGACCCAGGTGTTCCTCGGTCGCGCAGAAGGAGATGACGAGGGTCCCGTCGGGGAGTTGGACCATGGTGGGCCAGGCGGCGTAGACCTCGGGATCGGCGAAGAGGGTCTGGGTTTCACCTACGTTGGCGGCGACCGCGATATCGAGCGGGCGGTCCGGGGTCGGGGGCGGCGGGGCCTCGAAGTAGCTGCGCCAGAGGTCGATGACGAGGTCGGCGCCCTTGGGAAGAAAATACTCTTCCCAGTCGTAGTTGCCGGGTTTGCCGTTGGCCCAGCCGGCGTAACCTTCCTCGGCCCGGAAGATGAAGTCAGCCATGCCCACCGCCATGCGGCGCTCGAGGGGGCGGCCCCCGGCGTCGAGCTGCCACTCGTTGAGTTCCTTGAGGGTGGTCGCGGTCATCAGGTCGATCATCGCGGCCTCGAAGGCGTAAGCGAGGTTGGTGCGCAGGCCCGACCAATCCATGCTCTCAAACTCGAAGATGAAGCCGGTCTGGCCGTTCCACGGCGAGGTGGTGGCGCCGGTGGCTTCGCCGAGGATGTGGCCGGTGAGGTCGCCGTGGATGTTGACCTCGTTGCGCACGGCTTTGTTGAAGACGCGCATGGCCTGGCTGCGGTAAAGGGCCCACGGCTCGTCGAGGCCCATGCCGTCGAAGCTGAACGTATTGCGCACGCCGCGACCGGTGGTGACGAGTCCGGGCACGAGGATTTGGTCGTCGGGCACGGCGAGGTCGCCGCCAAACATCATGCGATCGCGCAGGGCCGGGGTCCACGTCCAGCAGCGCAGGATGTTGCGGAAATTGGCGGCTTCGAGGCGGGCGGTGAAGCGATCGAAATCGAAGGAGCGGAAGAAGGCGTTGAGCTCGTCGGGGCCGAAGTAGAGGGAAGCGGCGACCATGACGCCGACGTAGCCTTCGACGTGGTTGGGATTCCAACTGCGATGGAAGAGGGTCACCCCGTCCATGAGCACGTAATAGTTGTTGTCGTCGTCGAGGCACCAGTGGCCGGCGAGGGCGAGGGCCTGCATGAGCAGGTCGGCCCGGGCGTGTTCATCCGCGGAGAGTTGGTTCCAAACCGCGGGGGTATGCTTGGCGAGAAGCAGGGCATTGGCCGGCACGTGGTGGGTCCAGCCGCCGATGCCGCCGAGCGCTTCCGGCTCGCGGGTGGTGCCGTCGGGGTAAGGCTCGGGCGTGACGAGGAAGTGGCGGAGTTTGGCGGCGAGATGATCGGCGAGCGGGCGGCCGTTGACCTCGTAGGCGGGAGCGGCGTGGGCGGCGAGCGCGGTGATCTGCAGGCCAAAGGTCTCGGGCATTTCGCGGTAGCGGCGCGGCTCGACGAACTTCCAGCGGGGCGCGTTGAGGTCGACGGCGCGTTGCACGAGCTCGGCGGAGAAATGGCGCGGCAAGGTGTCCTGGGCGCGGAGGACGCCGGTGGTTAGAACCACGGACAGGGCGAAGAGAATGAGACGGTGGGACATGGGCTGAGAGGCAGGTTCTTTTTTAACCACGAATGGACACGAAAGGCTCCGCTACCGCTACGCGCTGAAGCCTAGGCATCGGGGGCTGAGAGGGTGATGGTGTGGGTGCCGGCGTTGAGTGGACCGTGGGTGGTGACGGTGCGGGCGGCGTCGGGCCAGGTGATGGTGAGCGACTCGACGCGAGCGGCGGCGCCGAGACCGAAGTGGAGGAGGGCGTCGCTGCGTTTGCCGGCGTGGCCTCCTGGGCCGACCCATTGGCGGATGAGTTTAACGGGGGGCGTGGTCGGATCGCCGTCGAGGTCGACGGTGGCCGTGGCGATAGCGCCGATGGCGTCGCGAGTGACGCCGCGAGTGGGGTCGCCGACGAGGCGGAGGACGAGGCCGGCGCGGCCCTCGGTCCAGGTGTTGTGATACACGCGCAGAATGGCTTGGCCGCGGGCGTCTTCCGGAGCGTCGGCGGCGAGGCTGCCGTTGGCGAGGGCGGCGGTGCGGCGGCGCTCGGCATTGAGGCGGTTGAAGGTCTGGCCGACCACGAGGTCGAGGGCGCCGTCCTGATCGAGGTCGAGCAGGGCGGGTTGACCTGCGCCGATGTGGTCGATGCCGAGCGCGGTGGTGTGGTCGGCGAAGGTGCCGTCGGGCTGTTGCAGGAAGATGCGCAGACGTTCGTCGTGCGGCGGTGGGTCGCTGTAATCGGACGAACAGAGAATGAGATCGAGTCGACCGTCGTTGTTCAGGTCAGCCAGTTCGCAGAAGATGTCGCCCTGATTAAAATTGCGGTTGTCGGGGGTGACGATTTCGGGGACGCGATCGACGGAAAGTCGGGCCGGGGAGTCGAAGGTGAGGCGGCCGGTTTCCTGCAGGCGATTGACGAGGAAACGTGAGCGGTCGGAGGAATCGCCGGCCCAGTTGTGGATGATGGTGGAAACGAAGACGTCGAAGTCACCGTCGTTGTCGATGTCGCCGACGGCGGCGTCGAAGGTATTGCCGTTGGCGCGGAAGGGCAGCTCGTCGTCGCGTTTGAAGCGCGGGTCGTCTTCGGCGCGGGCGTGCAGCCACTGGGGGTGAATGCCGTGGCGGATTTTGTCGCCGTCGAAACCGGCTGCAGGGGCGATATCGACGCCGCGCAGGATGCGAGCGACCTCATCACCGCGAAACGCGAGTGGGCCCCCGGGGCGGGGCGGCAGGCGTTCCTCGGTGGTCGGCGGTTCGATCATCGGAGCGAAGGGCGTGAGCTGCCAGAGACGGTTCCAACGGCGGCCGTAATTGAGCTCCAACAAGTAAGGCAGCTCGGCGGCGGCCGGGTCGCCGAGGCGGGCGATCATCGCGCCATAGGTCGGGCGACCGCCGGGATCGGTGGCCGAGTCGAGTGGGCTGGTTTCGCCGGGCACGGACCAACGGGCAAAGGCGATCGCGGTCGTGTCACCGGAAATCGGATACTGCAGCAGGAGGTCGTTGCTGAAGGCCTCGTAGCCGGAGAAGTAGCGTTGATACCAATTGCCGAGCCAGAGGTCGGGCAGGCCATCGGCGTTGACGTCGCCGACCGCGATGGCGGTGGTGGTGGCGGCGGGGGCGGCATTGATCGGCTGCGGGGCGTCGAAGGTGCCGTCGCCGCGACCGGGCAACCAGGACGTGCGGAGGGGGGCGTTGGTGGGCGGCGTGAAATCGGGCTGCAGGTAATCGAGGTAGCGACCGATGATGGCGTCGGCGTGGCCATCGTTGTTGAGGTCGGCGAAGGTGATCACATCGCGGGGCGAGAGCACCGGCAGGGTGGAGGTGTCGCTGGCGAGGAAGGTGCCGCCGAGGGGCGCGGTGTCGTTGGGCTCCCAGAGGTAGACCAGCGGAGTGGCGTCGTCGCGGGAGTTGGGGCGGATGACGAGGTCGGCGTGCTGGTCGTTATTCAGGTCCACCGTGACCACGCGGGAGGCGTCGAGCGGGGGCAGACCGACTGCAGTGGTGACGTCGGTGGCGAGGAGGGCGAGAGGGAGCGTGGCCCCGGCGAGGAAGGCCGTGAGCCAGCGGCGAGAGCCGGAGATGTCGGGCGTAAAGCCCGACCCACCATCGCAGAGAGGGGTTACCGCAGCCATGAATCGAGGTGGGTGGCGACGAAGGTGTCGTCGGTGAGGTCGGGGTAGGCGGAGGTCACGCGGTCGAGTTCGGCTGCCTGGTCGGGGGAGAGGACCTCGTTGGGGTTGAGGCAGTGGTGGGTGGGGACGAGACCTTGGCGACGCAGGACTTCGAGGATGCCGGGAATGCAGCCGGCAAAACCATTGGCGGCGTCGAACAGGGCGGCATTCATGTCGGTCACGGCGGCGGCGCGGGCGAGCCAGGCGGGGTCGAGTGACGGGGCGGCGCGGGCGGCTTTGAGCTCGTTAAGCAGACGCACTGCTGCGTGGGTCCAGACGCCCCAGTGGCCGAGCAATCCGCCGGAGATGTGCCGGGTGATGGTTTCGCCGTGGTGGGTGAAGGTGAAGGGCGTGAGCAGGTCGGTGACGATGGTGTCGTCGTTGCCGGTATAGAGGGCGATGTCGTGGCGGCCGGTTTCGATGACGGCCCGCACCACGTCGAGGGTCTGGTAGCGGTTGAAGGGCGCGATCTTGATCGCCAGCACGTTCTCAATCTCGGCGAAGCGGGACCAGAAGTGGCGGCTGAACACCCGCCCGCCCACAGCGGGTTGCAGGTAGAAACCGATGAGCGGCAGCTCTTCCGCCACGGTGTGACAGTGGGCGAGGATGCCGTCCTCGGGGGCGTCGCCCCATGCCGCGAGACTGAGGAGAGCGGCGTGGTAACCGAGGTTGCGCGCGAGGGTGGCTTCCCGGCGGGCCTGGGCGGTGCGGCCGCAGACACCGGCGATTTTGATGAAGGGCCGCGGTGCGGCCGCGAGCTGGGCGTCGATGGTTTCGCTGGCGAGCGTAAGCACCGGCTCAAGTAGATTGTGGGCGGGGTCGCGAATCTCGAACTGGGTGGAGTGCACCGCCACGGCAATGCCGCCGCAACCGGCGTCGACGTAGTAGCGGCTGAGCGCGCGTTGGTGTCGTTCGGAGAGTTGGCGCGAGGCATCAAGTGCGAGCGGGTGGGCCGGGATGACGTGACCGGCCAGCAGGTGTTCGCGCCACGGCGCGAGGGGGTCAGAATTTGCCGTCACGGGTTTCGAAGTGGGTGGGTTTGCCGAGCAGGGGGCCGCCGCGTTGCAGGTGGGCGGCCACCCAGTCGATCATTTGGGATAGCGGAGTGGGAGGCGGGCCAAACCGCGCGATCGCGGCGCTGGCATCGGCGAGCCAGGCGGTGTCGCCGGGTTCGCCGGTGAAGGTGGGCGTGAGTCCGAAGCGGTAGCCGAAGGCAAAGGCGATATCGCGCACGCCGATCTTCTCGGCACCGGTTACGTTGAGCGGATGCGGTGGACTGGCGGCGAGGTCGAGTGAACGGATGGCGATGGCGACGGCGTCGGTTTGCCAGATCAGATTGACCCATCCGGTGGAGATATCGATGGGCTGACCTGCGAGCACCTGGCGACCGATGTCGACCAGCACCCCGTAGCGCAGTTCGCAGGAGTAGTTGAGGCGGAAGAGCAGGACGGGCGTGTTGTGCGCTTTCGAAAAGTGGGTGAACACGCGTTCGCGGCCGACGCAGGAGCTGGCGTATTCACCCTGGCATGACAGCGGCACGGACTCGTTGCAGCCGGGCTCATCCACCGGGGCGAAGGGATACACACAGCCGGTGGAGAAGGCGACGATACGCGACGTGGTGAAATGGCGCGCGACCAGCGACGGCACGATCGTGTTCTGCAGCCAGGTCGCTTCCGGGGCGTCGGTGGTGCCAAACTTCTGGCCGGCGAGGAAGAAGACGTTGGCCACGGGGGGCAGCTCGGCGACGGCGGCGGGATCGGCGAGGTCGCAGGCGAGCGTTTCGATCCCATGGGATTCGAGATAGGTGCGGGCGTCCGGCCGACTGAATCGCGACACGCCGATGACCCGGGCGGAGCGACCGCAGGCGTCCAAAGCCTGGCGCAGCATGAGGGCGACGGTGGTGCCCATTTTGCCGCCCACCCCCAAAATAAGGTAGTCGCCGGTTTGAAATTTCACGGCCTCAATGGTGGCAGCATCGGGCTGCGCCAACCAGGGGTCGATTTCGTCATTTTTAGCGGGGAAACCGTGGGGCATTGACTCCAAGACGGCAGGCCCAAAAGGTTGCGGCAAGTCATTAAAGAGCAGTCGCTTACGAATGAAATTTCATTACCCCCTCGGCCCCGGATCGAACCCTTGAGCATCATCGACTTCCATACCCATCCGATCTTCTTTGAAGAAGGTGCGGAACCCGCGGAAACCCGGCGCCAACTCCGGCGGGCACGGAGTCTCGGCATCACCCGCATGGTGGCGCTGGGGGACGTGCTGCGCTACGGGCGGCTGCCCGACGCGGAGCAGACGCGCATTCTGAACGACGACGTGGCCAAGGTAGTGCGGCGGTCGAAACGGTTCTATGTCGGCTTCTGCGGGCTGAATCCGCTGCTGGGGGAGGCGGAGGTTTGGCGCGAAGTGGAGCGCTGTTTTGAAACCGTGGGCGGGTTCCACGGCCTGAAGCTGGAGATCTCGTGCAATGCGCGCGATGCGGCGATGAAGCCGGTGATGGAAGCGGCGGCGCGTTACGAGGTGCCGGTGCTGCAGCATTCATGGAGTCAGACCAATATCCGCGAACGGGCGTTTCATTCCGATCCGGAAGACACCTGTGAGTTGGCGCGACGTTGGCCGGAGGTGAAGGTGGTGATGGCGCATCTGACCGGTTGTGGGGTGCGGGGCATTCGGGCGGCGCGGGGCCTGGAGAACCTTTACATCGACACCTCGGGCGCGGCGCCGGAAGCCGGTCTGGTGGAGTGCGCCGTGGATGAACTGGGCGCGCACCGTGTGCTCTACGGGTCGGACCTACCGATTCGCGATCTGCCGACGGCGATGGGTCGCATCACCGGCGCATCGATCTCTGCGGCGGCCAAGCGCCGCATCCTGCACGACAACGCCGTCAACCTCCTGCCGCCTGCCGTATGACCTTTTATGATACGAATGCCTGGGTGGGCGAGTGGCCCTTCCTGAATCTGCCGGTGCGGGACCCGGCGGCATTGCGCCGACACTGGCGTAAGCACGGGATCGGCGGGGGCTTGGTTTCAAGTTTCGCGGCGCTGTGGCCGACCGACCCCATGCCGGCGAACCGGACGCTGCGCGAGGCGATCGGCCGGGCGCGGGGGATGACGCCCCTGCCGGTGCTTAACCTGTTTGGCCCCGGCTGGGAACAGGATCTGGCGGAGTTGCTCAGCTGGCCGGAGTTGAAGGCCGTCCGTCTCGCACCGGGGTATGGTGGCTGGACCCTGCGCAGTGCGGCGGCGCGGGAGGCGGCCCAGCAGATCACGGCGGCGGGCAAGCGCGTGGTCTTGACGGCGCGCCTGTGGGATGAGCGGCACGAACATCCGGCGCTGAAGGTGAAGCCTGTGAAGGTCGCGGATATCGTGCGTTGGCTGGCGGCGGTGCCGGACTGCACGCCGTTGGTGCACGGGCTCACGCGCTGGGAGGTGGAAAAGCTGGCGGAGCAGACGAAGGGTTTTCTGACCGATCTGAGTTACGCCGAGTGGGAGGATACCCTCGGGGTGATGAAGCGAGCGGTCGGGGCCCGACGCATCGTGTTCGGTTCACTCACGCCGCTGCACATCACCACCGCGCAGGTGCAAAAAGTCGAGGCTTCACCGCAGAGCGCGCGGGTCCGTGAAGCGGTGGCGGCAGGCAACGCGACGACGTTTCTAAAGCTATGAGTGCAGCGGAAAACACCCCGGCCGCAGAGGGCGGCGAAGCGATCGTGCAACACGCCTGCACGCGGCGGCGCCGTTGGGGGGCGCCGGAGTTGGAACGGCTCACGGCGATGGTGGAGCAGGAGTCGCTCTTTTATTGGGACGCGCCCCAAACCAACGAGTTGCTGCGGCGCTTCCGGGAGCTGTATCCGCTCGAGCATTGCATGCCGTGTTCGTCGGGATCGGCTTCGTTGCACATCGCGGTCGCGGCTTTGCAACTGCCCCCGGGCAGCGAAGTCATCGTGCCTGCGATTACCGACATGGGTTCGGTGATTGGGATCCTTTATCAGCAGTTGGTGCCGGTGTTTGCCGATGTGGATCCGCTCACCGGCAATCTCGACGTGAGCGATGCGGCGGGACGCATCACGCCGCAGACCAAGGCCATCATGCCCGTGCATCTGGCGGGCAATCCCTGTGACATGGCGGCGGTGATGGCCCTCGCCGGGGAACACGGACTGGCCGTCATCGAGGACTGCGCGCAGGCGTGGGGAGCCACCTGGCAGGGCGAGAAAGTTGGTCTGCAGGGGGACCTGGCTTGCTATTCCTTCAACGAATTTAAGCACCTGAGCTGTGGCGACGGCGGCATTGTGGGCACCAATCGGGAGGACCTCGGTCGGGGACTGAGCAAGTGGGGAGACAAACACTATGATCGAGTGGCGGGCGGCCGAAATCCGCCGACCTTGTCGCCCAACTATCGGATCAGTGAACCACAGTCGGCGGTGGCGGCGGGTCAGCTCACGCGGCATGATGTCATCGTGGCGCGGCGGCAGGAGATGGGGCGACGCTTGGCGGCGGCGCTCGCGGCCTTGCCGGGGTTGGAGGTGCCGGCGGAGACGCCCGGCGGCGAGAGCAGTTTTTGGTTTCTGCTGCCGCAGGTGGTGCCCGGCGCGGTGCGGATATCGCGGGATGAGTTTGCGCGGGCTCTGCAGGCCGAGGGCGTGCAGGGACAGGGGGCTTACATTCCGTCTCCGGTCCCTGGATACGACGTGTTTCAGAACCATGATTTCTTCGCGGGGCGTTGGCCGTTGCGCGAAGCGGGCCTCACGTCGATGGATTACCGGAAGCAACATTTCCCCCAGGCCGAACGCCTGCTGGCGCGGAACCTCACGGTGCTGCTGCACGAAGAAATGAGTGACCGCTATCTCGAGGAGGTCATCGCGGCCTTCACCAAACTGCTGCGGTATTACGCCGCCTGAACCTCATCGCGTTCTTCGAACTAATCATCGTGTCCAAGATCCCCTGCATCCTGCTCCATATCCAACCGGATCAACGTCCCTTTTATCTGCCGGCGGAGATCGAAGCCGCCATCGGCGAGTTGACCGAAAAACTCGTGGTCTGGGAGCACCCGGGACCGGACGCGGAAGCGTTTCGCGACCGCATGGTTGAGCTGCAGCCGACGGTGGTGGTGGGAGGATGGGGCACGCCGCGTTTGCCGCTGCCGATGCCGGCCAGCGTGAAGTATGTCTGTTACCTGGGCGGGTCGTTGAAAGGCATCGTAGGTCGGGCGCATTTGGAGGCAGGGCTGCCGGTGACCAATTGGGGGAACTCGATCAGCCGCACGGTGGCGGAGCACGCGCAGTTCCTGGTCATGGCGGCGTTGCGGCGCGCGCGGTTGTGGAATGTCACGATGCACGACGAACGAGGCTGGGGCGCGGAACGGGCCGAAACCGCGTCATTGTTTGGTCAACGCGTGGGCGTGCACGGCTTCGGTTTCATCGCGCGCGCGTTTGTGGAGCTCATTGCGCCCTACGGCTGTGCGGTTAGCAGTTTTGCGCCATGGATGGATCCGGCGCTGTTTGCTGAGCACGGCGTGAGGACGGTGGACTCGCTCGATGCCTTGTTTGCGGAAAATGATGTGGTGGTGGGGTTGGCGCCATTGATGGACCAGACGCGGGATTCGATCGGTGAAGCGCAACTGCGCCTGCTGCGTCCGGGGGGCGTCTTCGTAAATGTCGGCCGCGGTCACGTGGTGGATGAAGCGGCGTTGGCGCGGGTGGCGGCGGAGGGGCGGATTCACGTGGGGCTGGACGTGTATCGCGATGAACCGCTGCCGGCGGATTCGCCGCTGCGTGGATTGTCCAACGTGTTTCTCACCCCGCACATGGCCGGGCCGACGCACGACCGCCGGAAGGACTCGGCGGCGTTCGCGTTGGCCAACCTGCGGGCCTTCGCCGCGGGCGAGCCCTTGCAAGCGGTGGTCACGCCGGAGATCTACGACATCTCGACGTGAGGGCGCGGCCGCGGTCGCGGAAGTGCATGCGGGCCACGCTTTCGCCTTTGGCTCAAGCGCAGCTACCTAGGCGGTTTCGGCCAAGGCGGTGAGGATGGCGGCCGCGATGTGGTCGGCGTCTTCGGGCTGATAGCGCCAGCCGATCGGCACGGCGACGAAGCGGCGCGTGAGGTCCTCGGTGCGCGGGAAGTCCTTGGCGCGATAACCGGGGGCCGGCCAGGGACGCAGGTCGCGGAAGGGGGAAAGGCCGGGATGGTGGGCGCGGCCGGTGAGCAGGTGCGGTCGATGGTATTGCGGGTAGGTGCCGGTGCGTTGTTGGCAGGGCACACCTTGGGCGGCGAGCGACGCGCGCACGGCGGCGGCGCGGTCGGCGGTGGGCAAATAGAAATAGAGTTCGAAGCCGAAGGTGCCGTCGGGATCGGGCAGCGGACGCCAGGTCAGATCGGCGGGCTCGCCGACGGTGGCGATGATGTGATCATGCAGCTCGCGGCAATGGGCCATGATGGCGTCGACCTTGCGGCGTTGGGCGAGGGCGACGGCGGCGGTGAGTTCCGACATGCGGTATTGAGCGCCGGAAAAAGCCGGTTCGAGGGCGGCGGCAAACTGTTCGTGATGCGGGCGGAATTGCCCGAGATCGTGCATGCGCACGGCGCGCTCGTAGGTGCGACTATCGTTGGTGACAAACATACCCCCCTCGCCGGCGGTCATGGGTTTGTTGTGTTGAAAGCTGTAGATGGCGACGTCGCTCCAGCAGCCGACGCAGCGCTCGCGGAAGCTGGCGCCGGGCGCTTCGGCGCAGTCCTCGATGACGCGCAAACCGTGGGCTTCGGCGCGGTCGTTGATCGCGGCCATGTCGGCGGCGGCGCCTTGGTAATGGACGACGAGCACGGCGCGGGTGTGCGGGGTGACGAGACGATCGATTTCGGCCGGGTCGAGATTGAGGCTGGCATCGATCTCGGCGAGCACGGGACGGGCACCCATACGCACGATGGCGGTCACGCAGGACAACCAACTCCAAGCGGGCACGATCACCTCGTCGTCGGGACCGATAGCGAGAGAGGCGAGGGCGACTTCCAGCGCGGCGGTGCCGCTGGAGGTGGCGAGGGCGAAGTTCACGCCGATCCATTCGCGAAACTCCTGCTCCAGACTGGAGACCATGGGGGGAGCGTGAGCGGGGTCGTCGCCGTAGTAGCGGAAGAGTTCGCCGCGGCGAAGCACGTCGAGAGCGAGTTTTTCTTCCTCGGCGCCGATGGCGGCGGAACCGAGGCCGGCCGGGGGCGGGGACCAAGGTGCGGGAAGCGGGGCGGGCAGGGACATCAGCTGGAAGCGGCGCGGGCGGTCGAACGGCGGGCGAGGCGGCGCAGGCCCAGACCGAGCACGATCAGGAGCGCACCGGCGATGAGGTTAATCCGGCCAGGGGCGACCGGGGTGGACGGAAGGAAGGTGCAGGCGGTGAGCACGGCACCGAGGATGAGGCAGACCACCCCGATGAGGCCGTAGACCTGCATGGCGGCGCCGCCGTATTGAGATTCTGGTGACGGATCGACGGGCGTGGCCAGATCGCGCTCGAGCGCGGCGAGACCGGCGTGGCGGGGATCGTCGGCTTTGAACCAGAAGGAGGAGAGGCCGAAGACGAGGGAGGCGACCACGGCCTCCACGATCATATTGCGAGCGAAGTCGTGTTCGGGCCACACGCGCAGCACCATCAGAATGATGGCCACGGTGAGCGCGGCGGAGGAGGCGGCAATGGCCGACCACCACGGAGTGCGGCGGAAGATCATGCCGAGGGCCACCGGCATCTGGAAGGAGGCGGTGAGCGAGAAGTAGATGAGCGCGAACTGGAACGCGCCGCCGAAGCGCGGAATAACGAAGGCGACCACGACACCCAGCACGCCCACGATGGTCATGGTGGTCCAGGCGACGCGGAGCTGGCCGTGCTCGCTGAGGGTGTGGCCGGTCAGGCGGCGGCGCAGCGGCACCACGATGTCGCGGGTGATGGTGGCGGCGAGCCAGTTGAAAGCATCGTTGGCCTGGCCGAGCGTGGCGGAGAGGATGGCGGAAACGACGAAGCCGATCATGCCGTGCGGCAGCAGCATGAGAGCGAGGCTGACGAAGGACGCTTCGTTGGGATTGGCAAACTGCGGCCAGAGCGCGGCCATGTCGGGGAACAGCACGCGGGCGGCCATGACGGGCAGGATCCACATGAGGGGACCGACCATACTGAGGCCGGCGCAGAGCAGGGCCATTTTGCGCGCGCCGCGTTCGTCGGGCACGCTGTTGTAGCGTTGGACGAGGTGCCAGGCGACGTTGTAGCCCAGTATCATGTTGATGGTGTAACCGATGAGAAACCAGATGTTGGCGGCGGGGCCTTGCAGCGTGAAGTAGTCGGCGGGCACCTCGGCGAGCAGGCGTTTCACGCCGGCGACAAGTCCCGCGCCCTCGCCCAGATGCAGGTAGGACAAGGGCAGGATGATGAGGGTCATCACGCCGATGATGATGCCCTGCACGGCATCGGAGAGCACGGCGGCCCACAGCCCACCGACGGCGGTGTATAGCACCATGACAAAACCGGTGACGATGGTGAGGATTTGGAAACCGGTGAGCTGCAGCGGACCGAGGTCGAGGGTGACGTCGTTCAGTCCCAGCGCGGTGGAGACAAAGATGCAGAGGATGTAGAGGCCCTGACCGATGCCGACGATGGCGGGGATGACGGCGGTGAGGGAATAAAAGTAGGTCGTCGACGGCGAGAAGCGCCGGGTGAGGAATTGCAACGGAGACGACAAGCGGCAACGCCGCCACATGCGGGCGAAGTAGAGAAAGCCGGCGAGGTAGGCCCACGTCGCCGATGTGAAAATCAGCGCGGCGCCGATACCCCATTGGTAGGTGAAGCCGGCAGCGGCCACGAACATGAAGGCGGAGAAGCCAGAGACCCAGTTGGAGAGTCCGGCGAGGAACCACGGGATCTGGCCACCACCCTCGAAGTATTCGTCGGTGTCCTTGTTACGTTTGGCTGCGTAGAACCCAACGTAGATGATGATGGCGAAGTAGAGCGCGATGAGCGCGTAGTCGAAGCCGTTGACGGTGTTAAAAACCGGTTGATCCACGAGGCGAAGGAAAGAAGTGAAACGAGTTAGGAGAGGCGGAAAGGCGCCGGCGAACGGGGATAAAGAGAAAGATAAAGAAGAAAGAGAAAGAGCTGACGTCGTCAGACTACCGTGAAGGTCGGGTGGTCGCCGGTGGGGTCGATGTGGGCCTGCATGGTGCGGGCGCCTTGCGTCGCGGTAACAGTCCAACCCTCACCGGCGGCACTGACCCGCACGCGGGGTTTGGGGCCGTCGGGGGCGGAAGCCGAGGCGACGGTCAGCAAGGTGTGGGTGCTGGCGGCGGCGGATTCGATCTCAACGTAGGGGAAAACACCGGCGGTGGCGGGCAGGTCGTGTTGGGCGGTGCGCACAATGAAATTTCCTGCCGAGTGGATGCTGGCGATCAGACTCGCGAACGGCCGCTGAATGGTGAAGAGCCGGTCTCCGGCATCGGCGCGGCCGGCGCCATCTTCATTGTAAACTTGGAACCGCGCCTGCACGGGCGCGGGGTGTTGGGCGTCGAGGACGACGCGGTCGAGCACGATAAGAACATCCGGCTTGAGGAAGAGCAGGCTGCGTTCCACCCGCGACACCTTGTCATTGATAAGTTGATACGCCGGTGCGGCCTCGCTGGTGACGCACATCCACGCCTCGCCGGTGGAGTAGGCGGTGACGGTGGCGGAGGCCCAGGAGGCGTTGGTGCCTTCACTGCCGTCGTGGTATTGGTGACCCTGGCCATCGATGAGGATGGCGGTGTGGGCCTCGGTCAGGCGCAGGAGCCATTGCGGGTGAGTGGGCGTGTAGGACGCTTTGAAAGGGTCGTGGAAGAGGCGTTCGCCGTGGGCCTTGAAGATGAGACTGTTACGGTCGGCGTGCTCGTGATTGGCGGGGCCGCCGGAGCGCAGCGCGACCACGGTATCGTCGGCCGTCCAACCCGTGCGCGAGATCACCCAGTCGTTGCTCAGGCGCACGTCGAGCAGATCGGCGGACGGCGCGGCGGTGGGCGCGTCGGCGTCATACCAAATGGCGGCGGGCAGGTGTTTCATGCCGCCGATGGTATTGGCAATGTGGTTACAGAGCGGATCGCCGGTGATACGGCCGACCCAGGGGGCGACGGAAACGTCCACGCCACCGGTGCCGGAGTCGCCAAAATTGATCACATCGAGCGCAGGATTGATCGCGCCTTTCGGGGTGGCGGTGTAGGTCGCAGTCTCGTGTGGGTTGGTCGCGATGGCACCGCGGGTGGGCATGCTCATGTGCAGCGCGTAACGCGTGGTGCCGGGGTAATTGATGAGATGGCGGTCATCGATGCCGAGGCGGCGGTAGAGGACCTCGGCCTGCATGGCGAGGTGCAGGGTGGTGTAGCCCCAGTAGCCGATGCCCTCGTCGTAGGAGCCATCGAGGCCATACATGACGGAGAACGCGGTGGCGCTTTGGCGCGACATTTCCAACCAGGAGGCAGCCTGCGGATGACGGCCGTGAAACCATACGGCGGCGATGCCGAGGGCGCAGGTGGGAATGATTTTGAGATTGGTGGCGTTGAGGATGAGCGGCCAGCGGGAGAGGTCGAAGCGGTAGGGGTAGTCGTCGAGTTCGCTGAAGCCCCAACCCTGCACCCGGTCGGGAAATTTCATGCCGTAGAGCGTGCGGTAGCAGGCGGGCGCGCCCTTGGTGGCGACGTTGTCCTCGGCTGCGGTTATCTCCGCGGCGGTGAGGTGCTCGCCGATCCAGTCGAGCGCGTAGCAGACGGCGATGGTGGCTTCGGAGGCACGTTGGATGCCGATGATGTATTGGCCGGCTTCGGTGAAATAATCCCAGGTGGGATAGTCCATGAGGCGCGCGAGGGCGGTGCGGGCGAGTTCGAGATCGGCGGGCTTTTCCCAGACGGCGTAAGCGAAGGCGCTCTCCTCGAGCAGCACGCGGGCGCGGCGCATGTCGGTGACACGATTGGTGAGACGCAACTCCTCGCGGAGGAAGTGCAACTCGGCGGTGTGATCGACCTCCTGGAGGTGTTGGCGCAGCGCGGCGAAGCGAGGCAGCTCGAGGTTGGCGCGGATGCGCGGCAAGTCGGCGCGATCGAAGAGCAGGCCGGCCTGTGGGTTCGGCTCGGGAGTCGCACCCGACTCGGGATGGGGATGGCCGGTGGCCGTGCGCCCGGCGAGCAAGGGCACGGCGGCGGCGAGCGCGGTGCGGCGCAGAAACGAACGGCGGGAGGTCGACATGGCGACGGCGAATTAAGGATTCAGATCGATGGGATCCTCGGGCTGCTGATAGCGGGTGCGGTAGGTCTTGGCCTTGGCGGCGAGGCGCATGAAGCGATCGAGGGGAACCACTTCGACTTGGTCGGAGAGGCTTTCGAGGATGTTGGCGACTTGCTCGATGGTGGTGCGTTCGCGCACGTGGATGAGCAGGAAGTAGGGGCGGTCGGTGTTGAGGAGGATCAACTCCTCCAAATCGGCGGCGGCTTCCTCGGTCGGACGGTAGACGCCGAGGTAGTAGTCGTAGCTGATGAAGGGTTGCTCGCCGCGCAGGTCGAAGGTGCGGGCGGTGCCGTAGCCGTTGATGAAACCGAGGACGTCGGGGAACTGCTCGTAGTAGCGGTCGACCACTTCCGGGGTGAGGTCGGTGTTGCCGACGTGGCGGTTGCCCTCGGAGTAATCCATGATCTCGAGGATGCGCAGATCGAGCAGGTCCATGAGCTCGCGGGCATCGGCCATGAGGGCGGGGAATTTGTCGGCCGGGATGGACTTCGGATACATGTAACCCGGGCCGGAAAGACCGGCGACAAAGTAGTCGTTGGGGGTCTTGTCCTCGTAGAAATATTGCAGGGCGGGCGGGTTCATCCACGACCAGTTCATGAGGACCTGCCAGCCGTAGGGAATGCGCCCGCGGCCGGGTTTGGTCCAGGCGCCGATGCCCATGGAATCGGTGGCGAGGGCGGCGACGTAGACCTTCTTCTCAGGGACCAGATCGGCGTCGGGCTCGACGGTGTGGTTGTTCTTAAAGGTGAAGTCCGGGGTGAGCGGGATCTGGGAGGTGAAGGAGACGTTGGGCAGGTTGTGCAGGCCTTCCATCTTGAGGCCGTAGTTACCGGTGAGGGTGGTGTGCTGGCCCTCGGTGTCCTTGCCGTAGGAGTGCCAGCCGAGGACGATCGAGGCCGGGTTTTGGCCGGCGAGGACGCGGTTGAGCAGCGCGAGTTGGCGCGGGTGTTGGGGGTTGGCGGAGAGGTCGGAGAAGAAGGCGCCCTGCTGCACGCCGAAGTCGGCGATACCGGGTTTCATGATGCGGCCGTATTCGCCGCCGAGCACGACGTAGAAGTCGCGCGAGCAACGTTCGTAGTAGTGGTCGTAGGCCCACTGGTAAACATCGGCGTCGTCCTGACCGGTGAACTTGCCGCGCAGGTCCATCTTGATTTCGAGGCCGTGGCGTTGGGCGAGTTCGAGTTGGTCCTCATTGACGACGAGGAGCTCTTCCACGCCGGAGATGGTGAAGGCGACGATGAGGGAGGAACGGACGGCTTTGTCCCAAACGACCACGCCTTTGGCGACGGAGGCGAAGTCGGTGAGGGGCTTTTCGAGGTTCCCCATCTCATAGCGCTGCCAATCGATGCCGTGGCGTTCGTGGAGATAGTCGATGAGCGGGCCGGCGATCTCCCACTGCCAATCGGCGGGATACTGCAGGTAGATCTGCGGACCGTGGCGGTTGGCGAGACCCTGCAAGGAAAGCAGGGTGGCGTGAGTGGGCACGTCGCCGGACATCTCCCAGTTGTTGGTGAGAGGGATGAGGGCGGCGGAGTCGGGCGCGCGGTCGGCGACGGCGATGACGGGAGCCTTGGCGGCAACCAGCGTGGCGCCGGCGAGCAGGGTGAGCGCGAGAGTGAGGCGGCGGAAAATCATGAGAAGGAGCAAGGCGGTGGGCGTTAGCGGGAGTCGGTCGCGCGTTGGTAGACGTGCACGACGGGCCGGGGGCGGGTGGTGCGCAGGTCGGTGACGGTGAGGACCTGACCATCGGGCGAGATCTGGAACTGCCGCAGCGTGTTGACCGGGTGGGGGCCCTGTTGGGTCTCGAGGGTGTAGTCCATGCTCAGGCGCAGGACGCGGCCGTTATCGAGCACGGTGGGCGAAACGACCTGGGTGGCATCGTGTGGCGCGTAGGCACCGAGGTGGCGGTTGTCGACCCACCACTCCAAGGGGTTGGTGGTGGACGGGGCGGTGAGGTCGACGGTGAGGGTTTCGGTGTGGGTGCGCCGACCGGATTTGAGGGTGCGGGTGACGATGAGCTCGGAGCCCTCGAGGGAGATTTCGAGGTCGGCCGTGCGCCACGGACTCAGGTCGGTGCTGCGTTCGCGATCAAACGTCCAAGTGCCGGTGAGGGCGGGGGACGGATCGGCGGCGACGAGCGAAAAGGGGAGGAGGAGCAGAGCGAGGCGCAGGGCGTGGCGCTGCAGGAAGGACGAGAGAAGAGCGGGCATGGTGAGCGGCAAAAAAGGGGATGAAAAAGCCGGCTCCCGAGGTGAGAGCCGGCTTTGAATTCAGCTTATTACGGCCTTTGAAGAAAAAGGCGCGGATCAGAAGTTCAGCGTAGCGGACGCCGAGATCAGACGACCTTCCTGAATGCGGTAGAGGAGGCTACCGTCCGGGTTGGCCACGAACGGAATGAGTCCGTCGTGGTTGGTCAGGTCCTTGATGTTGAACTGGAGGTCCAGGGAGCGTTCGTCCTTCAGATCGTAGGACATGCGGGCGAACACATCGACGTGGGTCGTGGAGGGAGCCCAGAACGGCTTGGTGATATCGAGGGCGTAGTCACCCAGTTCGTTCACCCCGACTTCGAAGCCGATACCGGTCTTGTCCTGCCAGCGGACGCCACCACCGACGGTGAGGTCGCCGAACCACTTCAGGATGCCATCCTCGGCACGACCGAGGTTGTAGCTGGTGTTGAGAGCCCAGCGCCATTCGGCCTGTTCCTTGGAGGGGTTACCGTCCTGAAGGGCGCCGCGTTGGACGGCTTCCACGAGGGCGGTCTGAGCCCGCTGCGCGAGCGTCTGGGTGGCACCGGCGTCGATGTAGTAGTTCTGCGCGAAGCTGCTGTTGACCCATTGCGGGATAACGAACTCTTCGACGTAGCGCTGCATCTCCGGGTAGGTGTTGTCGGCAATCGTTTCCTGCTGACCGGCGGTGAAGAGGATGGTCCACTTCGAGGTCGGGTTGTAGGAGATTTCGACTTCCATACCCTTGGCGGTGAAGTCCTGCGTGCCGGTATCGGACGAGTTGCGGGACGTGGTCGCGGCCTCGGGGTTGTTCCAATCGACTTGGAAGCCGTTGACGGCGATGACACCGGCCGGCGGCAGGTATTGCTGAACGTCGGCGGCGGAGAACGCGCTGTTGGCCGGATTGTTCACTTCGCGTGCCAGGCCGAGCAGGATGCCTTCGGTGGCGTTGACGGCGCCGTCTTCGTAACGGTTGTTCACCACGGAGGATTCAAACCAGTTGAAACGGGCGGAGAGTTTGCCGTCGAGGGCTTCGATGATGAAACCCATTTCCTCGGTGACACCGGCGGTGGCTCCGACCGTGTCGTTGAAGATGGTCACGTTACCACCGGTGGGCGTGAAGTTATCGGCTTCGCTCTTGTAGACCGAGAGACCGAACGGCATGCGATCGCGGAGGAACGGCGGGGTGTGCACCATGACGGAATACGAGGTCGTCTCGTCATCGGCGGTCACCACGTAGGGGCCTTGCGGACCGGCGAGGTATTCGGGATCGAGGGTATCGCGAATGTCCTGACGGGCATTGGCCACCGAGCGGCCCGTGCCACTGGCTTGGGTCGCTTTGTCGCTACGCCAGGTGCCGGTGAGGACGATGGTGTTGTCCCAGATGGAGTGCTGCGCAATGAGCACTTCGGAATCGACCTTGTTGATGCTCTTGTTCGCGTGAGACGCGGCCGGCCAGCTGTTCGGCTGGTAGAGATGGTTCACGACCGAGTCGAAGGTCACGAATTCACCCGCGGTGGGATTCCAACCGGTGAAGGTCGCCGCGATGGGCGTGTTGCGCATGTTGGTGCGAGCGCGACCATGAGAGACACCCTGAATGCGAACCCCGGCGAGATCGCTGATGGAGTTGATGTTCAGGAAGTTCATGTCGTTGCTGACCGGCAGAGCGAACTCCTGACCGCTGCGCTGAGTCACGGCGTGGTGGCCCGGCAGGTAGGTGTCGATGTCGAATGAGTCGATCGGGTCGGCGCGGGCGGAGTAGAGCGTCTGGTTGTAGTGGGTGCTCGAATCGAGCAAGCCCGTGAGGGTGAGTTTACCCAGCGCCTTGGTGAGCCAGCTGTTCTCGTCCATGAAATCGTCGAAGCGGAGTTCGGCGAAGCCTTGGAAGCGGAGGGAGTCGCGATCGTTGTAGATGCGGTTACCACCGGAGCCACCACCCATGATCGGACGACCAAAGGTCGGGTTGGGGATCAGGGGGCCATTGGCGGTGCCGTCAGTCGTGGCCATCATGTAGGCATTGGGATCGATGTAGATCGTGCGCTGTTGGACACCCTGGAGGGAGTTGTTACCCATGCTTTCGAACGTCTGTTCGTTGTAGGTGAACTCGAAGCCGAGGCGATTATCGAGGTAGGTGCCTTCGATGCTGGCGGTGTAGTTCTCCCAGTCGACGCGCTGTTGAGCGGTGCCGCCGTTGAAGAGGTTTTCGCGGTAGTCGAAGATGCTACGGTCGGTGATCTGCCAGGACACGAAACCATTGCTGAAGAAGGGTGCCGTGCCGGGAGCCACCGGCGTGCCGTCGGAGTAGTGACCGGAACGACGAATGATTTGAACCTCGTCCCAAGGCTTGATGCGCATCCACTGACCGGCCGGAGCACCGGGGTAGGTGAAGCGTTGATTGGCCGCCGGCAGGTTCCCGTCAGCGGGGGTTTGCACGAGGTAGTTGTGGCCACCGAAGGTCGCTTCCGGATTGGAAGGATCCTGATAGAAGCGGTAGAGACCCACCGATGCACCGTTACCGGAGGAAATGTGCATGAAGTTGGAGTTGGCCACGCCGGGCACGAAGGTGCCGGTGCCGCGGAAGATGGCCGCGCCCATCGCGGGATCGTTGGCAATGGGTTTTCCCAAGTTGATCCACGGGGTGATACCATCATTCGGCGGGACGTAGTCCGGGTTCGCGGAGTGGCGGGACGCGATTTCCGCGTTGGCCCGAGCGGTGAGGTTGAACGGGAGTTGAACCGTGGCCGCGACGAACAGGCGGTTGTCTTCGAGGAAGGCTTGCTTCTGCTCGTAGCCCTTGTCCTCGGACAAGCCGGCGATGCGGATGGCGGCCTTGTCACCGATCATTTGGTTGTAGCGCATCGAGTAGCGCAGGGTGCCGTAGTTGTCGGTTTCGAAACGGACTCGACCACGGTTGCCGAGGAAGTCGGCGCGAATGGTCGCGGCGTTCACGATACCGCCGGGGCTACCGAGACCGTAGAGGGCGGAGTTGGCACCGCGTTGCACGTCGACACGGTCGGTGTTGAACGTATCAAACGGGATATTGGTGATGAAGTAGTCGCGGGTCAGGTCAGCACTGGCCAAACCACGCACGCGAGTGATACCGCCAGAGGGGTCGTCACGTTGCTGTTCGGGGATGGGGTTGGCGCCCTGGGAGCCGGAGTGATTGCCGCCCAAACCACCGATTTCGGTGTTGGGGGTGAAGATCAGAACGTCCTCCAGGTTCTGGGATCCGGTGTCGCGGAGGAACTCCTCATTCACGATCGAGATGGACGAGCCGATATCGCGCAGGTCAGTGCGTAGACGGGTGCCGGCGAGGGTGGACGTGGCTTGATAGCCGACGTCATCGGTGCCGGTCACCTCGAAGGGGGAAAGCACGACGATGTCTTCATCGTCAATGTTTTCGGAGGCCGTTTGCTGCCCGGGTAGTAAAGCAGCTGTCGCGGCCAGACATGGCGCAGTTAGCCATGGCTTGAATGCCTTGATTCTCATAGTCTGTTGGTTTGCGGTTGGGGTGGCTTCCGGCGTTATCGCGCCAACAAACCTACGGGAGAACCCGCGGGCCCGGTGGGGATAACGCGAAGAAGAAAGGGGGTAAATTGGGGGTGGGGGACGCGTCTCAGCACAGGGCGAGACGGAGCAAGAGCGTCACTGGCAAGAAAGGGGGTAGTCGGGGCAAGGGGGGGGGCGAAAGCGAAGCAGGAGATACCTGCGCGGCGCAGCCTCAGTCGAAGGCCGGGCGAAGGGTGGGAGAGACGGTGATACCGATGCGACCGGGGGCATCGCGGTTTTCGATGCGCCAGACCAGTTGATCGATGACCTTGCGCACCAAGGTGGACAGCTGGATGTCGATGGCGGCGGGGTGGTGTTCGAGGTTGTTGTAAATCATGGGGTTGAAGTTCCCCAGGATGACGTCGAAATCTTTGCGCGGCTGGAGGCCGGCGGAGCGGAGGGCCCGGAAGAAGGCGCCCGCAAAGTGGTCGACCGGAATGTAAAGGCCGGTGGGGCGGGGCTGCTCGTGGACGAGGCGGTTGACGAGCTGCTCGATCTCGGAGTTGAGCGGGGCGATCTCGAGGAAGCTCACGCCCGGGATGTCTTCGCCGAGGATGCTGTGGGCCTTGAGGCCGAGTTCTTCGGCGCGCTCCATGAAGGCTTTCACGCGACGGACGTTGGCGCTGTAGCTCGGATCGGTGGTGAGCACGGCGACCGATTTGTGGCCCTGCTGGGCGAGGTATTCAGCGGCGACGCGGCCGTTTTCCTCGTTGTTGGGTTCCACGTAGTCGCCGGGGAAGTCGTAGGAGCGTCGGGTCATGAACCACACGCAGGGCATGTTCTTCAGCTTCTGCATGACGGCGGCGGTCGGCGCCATGCCCTGAATAATCACGCCGTCGAGGTTGCCCTCGGTGAGCGCCCGCGGGAGTTCACCCGGCGAGTTGGAAAACAGCATGCTGAGGTCGACCCGGTTCATGGTGCCGCGCTCGCGCAGCTCAGCCATGCGCTCCTGAAACCAGTTGAGCGAGGGGTTGTCGGCCTTGGCGCCCACAAACCAAACGCCGAGGTTCAGAGTGGTGGGCTTCTTCGACTTCGGACCGCGGCGGCGATTGATCGGCGCCGGGGTGTAATTGAATTTCTTCATCACCGCGCGGATGCGTTCCAAGCTACCGGGGGCCACGATGTCGGGTTGGTTAATCGCCCGCGACACAGTGGAGGGGGAAACACGGGCTTGCTTGGCGATTTCAGAGATGAGCATACTTGCAGTGAAATTTCATTTGAAAAACATTTGAAAACGTGCTGAAAGTCAAGCCCCTAGTGGTCGGATTGTTTCAGAATCCGTGCTTTGTGTGGCGGATTGCCACTGTCGAGCGAGCTCTAGGCGGCATCTTTGGGCGTCCGTCCAAGGGGAGGAGTGGGTGCTGAGGTGGTAACCTGCGCTGCCAGGGCCCATCTCGGGGCAGATCCAGAGTGCCGGTCGAGGCGTGGGGCCCTCGCGCCAGAGGGTGAAGAGGTCGGCGGTGAAGCGTTGGTAGTCGTGAAACTCTAGGGTGAGTTTGCCGTGATGGTCGGTCACCGGCACCTGGGCATGCTGGCCGTTGAAGGGGCGGCAGTGGAAGAGGTGGGAGGCTTGGATTTCGTTTGGCCAGGCGAGCAGGCGCGAGGCGTAGTCCTCTGGCTGCAGGTGCTTCATCACGGCGAAATGCGAGTGGTCCCACGTGGTGGGGAGCGGCTCGCCCGTGAGTCGGGTGAATTCCTGATTCAGCGCGTTGTATTTCTCTGGGGTTTCGGTGGCGGTATCGCGGTGGGTTTCGAACTGCACGCGAGCGCCCAGGCGTTGTCCTTCGGTGAACATGGCGGCGGCCCAGGCGGCTGCGGTCGCGGGTGGGGTGTCGTGCAGGCCCAGGTGGGTGTTGAAGAGCGTCACACCGTGGTCGATCTGGGTATGGAGGCTTGGTTGCCAGGTGTCGGCAAAACGTCCGTCCAGCCGGCCAATCACGGCCAGTTTCAGGCTGCGGGCGAAGGCGAGGTGGCGGGGTTGCAGGAGGTCGTGAACGCCGTCGAATCCGGCAGTGGCAATCGCAGTGAGCTTTTCCTCAATGCTCCATTCGGCGGTGGCGGTGGGGTGGCGGTCCAAGGTCCAGAGCGTGGCGCAATAGCGAGGCTCCGATGGGGTAGAATGAAATTTCATTATGAAAGCTGAAATAATCATGGGAAATAGCTTGCCAATGTTGCAACGGAGAAACCCGTATTGTTTTCACTGGGTGTCTGAATTTCAGGGCACGTCGTGACGTGAGATTCGCCCGTCCCGGTGACGATAAACCTCAACCATCGCCCCACTTTGTCTGCTTCGTCCTCGCTCTCTGCCTCGGCCTCGAAACTCCCTTTCAGTGGGGACGTGAGTTGGATCTGGTCTCGGGAAGCGACCCATGAGGTCGCGCCGCCGGAGCGCAGCAGTCCGTCGCATTATCAGGTCCGTCGTTTCCGGCGGGAGTTCGAGCTCCGGGCGACCGAGGGGGTGGCGGAGGGCATGTCGGCGGTCGTGCATGTTTCGGCCGACAGCCGTTTCCTTTTTTACTGCAACGGCCAGTTGATCGGGCGCGGTCCGGCCAAGGGCGACATTCACCACCATTTTTACGACACCTTTGACCTGAGTCCCTATTTGCGAGCCGGCCGTAATGTGCTGGCGGCGCTGGTGCTGGACATGTCCCGGGTGGCCCACCGGCCGCATTTTCTGGGCGCGCCGTGTTCAGTCATGACCTATGCGGGTGGTTTTGTGCTGGATGGCAGTGTGACAGGACCGGATGCGGAGATCGATCTCGGCACCAAAGCCGACGGCTCCTGGCAGGTGGCGATCGATCGCGCGCACCGTTTTCAAAACCTGAATACGAAGTTCGAGGGCTATCTCGGCTACTTCGAAGAGCGAGTGGATGCCGAGCTGCCGGCGGATTGGCTGGATGCCGATGCGGATAGCGAGGGCTGGGAGCCGGCAACGGCGCTTTACGTGGCGGAGCGCAAAGAGGAACGGCGTGATCCGACCAGTCCGTATGGCCTGATTCCTCGGCTGATTCCGCAGTTGGAGGAAGGACCGGCGCAACGTTTTGTCGCCGGATTCCGGCCGGGTGGTGGCGACCTGCCGGAAGGCTGGCGCCCCCTGATCGGCGCGGGCGGCCGTGCGGGTGAGCCGACGCGGGGCGTGCGCCTCGAGCCCGGGCAAACGGTCGAGGTGATCCTCGATACCGGCAAACTCACCACGGGTTATCCGCGGGTGGATATCGTGGGCGGCAAGGGCGCGGAAGTGCGGCTGACCTACGCCGAAGCCTTGCGTCTGCCGTGGGACACCCCGGGCGCGCGCCTGATGGGGCGGAAACAGGATTTGGCGAATCTGGCTTCGCACTACGCCGACGGCGACACGGGTTGGACTTTTGATCGCCGTGGTCAGATCCAGGGGTGGTGTGATGTGTGGCACCCGGCGGGGATTGAAGCCACGTTTGAGCCGCTGCATTGGCGGGCGTTTCGATTCATCGGACTGACCATCAAGGTGGGCGACGAACCGCTGCACCTCACCGGCCTCGCGCATCGTTTCTCGGCTTATCCGTATGAGGTGAAGGCGGACTTCGATTGCAGTGATCCGGCGCTCACTGCGATTTGGCATGCGGGCGTGCACACGATGCGCCTCTGTTCGCACGAGACCTTTGAGGACTGCCCGCACTACGAGCAGATGCAGTATGCGGGTGACACGATGATCACGTCGTATCTGGGGATGCTGACCAGCGGTGATTATCGGCTGAGCAAACAGGCGCTGCTGCACTTTGATTGGTCACGCATCACGGATGGCCTCACCGCCAGCCGCTACCCGTCGCGATTGCTGCAGGTGATCCCTTCGTGGTCGCTGCATTGGATCACGTCGGTGCGCGACTACGGTCTGTGCAGTGGCGACCTGGACTTGGTGAAGGAATTGCTGCCCGGTATGCGGGCGGTCTTGGATTGGTTCCGCCGCCACACCAACGACCAAGGCCTGCCGGAGAAGCTGCCGTATTGGAACATCACCGACTGGTGTCCGTGGTGGCCACGCGGCGTGGTGCCGGGCGCGGATACCGGGCCGACCTGCATCATCTCGGCGCAGTTCATTCAAGCCTTGGCGGAAGTCGCGCAGATGTGTGAGTGGCTGCAGCTCGACGACGAGGCGTTGCACCTCGCGAGCGAGGCGGCGAGCCTGCGTCCGATCCTGCACGAGACCTTTTGGTCGGAGGAGGAAGGGTTGTATTTTGATCGGCCGGGCGGACCGGAAGTCAGCCAATACGGCAACGCCTGGGCGGTGGCCTGCGGAGCCGCCGACGACGCGGCGAAGCAGCGCCTGCCGCAACGTTTCCCGCATGACGCCAAACTCGCGCCGGGCTCGTTCTTTTATTGGCATACGGCCTTCAAGGCCATGCGCGCCCTCGGCACCTACGATACGATGCCGGATCATTTGGGTCCGTGGCACGAATCGGTGGGGCTCGGCCTCGATACCTTTGTGGAGGAGAACAGCTATTGGCGTTCGCTCTGCCATGCGTGGAGTGCGCATCCGATTTTTGAATTCCTGCATCAGGTATTGGGGGTTCAATCCACTGCACCGGGCTTCGCTGCCCTGCGCGTGCAACCGCGACGCTGCGGACTCGACTGGGCAAGGGGTAATGTGTGCACCCCGCGAGGTCCGGTGCAGGTGGATTGGCTCATCGAGGACGGGATCTTCCGTCTCCGCCTTGACGCGCCGGCGGACACGCCGGTGGAGATCGAACTACCCGATGGCAGCGTGCACCAGCATGGTGGCGGTCACTGGGAGGGCACGGCGGAGGTCACCCCATGAGTCGGTCGCTGGAACTGCGCCAAGTCGGCGAAGGGTCCTGTGCGGTCGCTCTCACGGATGGTCCGGTGCTGTGGCACTACCAGTATCAACCAGACACGCCGGCGGCAGAGTCGCCCCGTCCGTTCATTCACCCACTGTATTCAATCGATGGTGACGTGCTGACCAATTGGCGGCCCAACGACCATCCGTGGCACCACGGTCTGAGCCTAACGCTCACGGTGGTGAATGATGTCAATTTCTGGGGAGGCCCCTCGCACCGCGCCGCCGACGGTTACCAGTGGCGCGAGGATCAAGGCGTGCAGGAACACGCCGGCTGGGTGCGGCAGTTGCCCGGGCTCCTAGTGGAGACCGTGCTCTGGCGCGATCCGCGGCAAGACGGTCGGGTGCTGATCGAAGAGGAGCGCGCGCTCGCGACCGACGCATCCGGCGACGGCTGGTCCCTGCGCTGGACCAGTCAGTTGCGAAACGTTTCCGGCGAACCCCTCACGTGTCACAACTATCACAGTCTCGGCGGCCTCGAGGGATCGCATTATACCGGCCTGCAATTCCGGGGCGCGCGGGGACTGCTTGATCAACATGGCGATGAGACCGTTGGCCTCGTCGGCGAGAGTGGCGTCCGCGAAGCCGCCGCGTTGCACGGTCAACCGGCCCGTTGGTTGGAGTGGCACACGCAGCACGACGGCTCCCTGCGCCGCACTAAGGTGCGCTTCACCTCGCCGACCGGGCCAATCCCGTGGTTTGTGCGCCCGGCTGACCCGCTGGTGGCGTTTGCGCCGCACCGGGAGCAAACGTGGGTTCTGGCGGTCGATGAAACCAGGGAACTCGACCATTTGATGCATTTCCAACGCGCATGAGCCTGAGCCGAAAATCCTTTTTGCAACGCCTCGGAGTCGGCGTGGTCGGCCTGAGCGCCGCGCGCCTCTTTGGCGCCGGCACGGAAAGTGTGTTGCCGCAGCTGCCGACGTTTCGGGATTCGCTGGATCCGACCTATTGGGGCGCCGTGCGTGACGCCTATCGGTTCGATCCGCAGTTGCACTATTTCAACACCGGCGGATTGGGACCCTGCGTCGACAATGTCCGTCAGCTGGTCGACGAGATTGCGGCTTCACTCGAACATCATGTCGAAACCGGCCACCACCATTACGAAGAGGTGCGCAAGGTCATGGCGGGCTTCCTCGATTGCGGCGCTGATGAGGTCGCGTTTGTGCGCAATGCCACCGAGGGCAACGGCATCATCGCCGGTGGTCTCGCCCTCGAGCGTGGTGATGAAGTGATCTTTGAATCGCACGCCCATCCCGGTGGTTCCTTCCCCTGGCTGCTGCAGGCGCAGCGACGCGGGATCGCGGTCCGGCTGTTTGAGCCGGATCCGGAGTCGCCGCAGGGCAATCTCGAGCGTATCAAGGAATTGATTACGCCGCGCACCCGGGTGGTGCAGGTTTCGCATGTGACGGCGCCGACCGGCATCGTGATGCCGGTGACTGCGATCGCCAAACTCTGCGCTCAGCATGGCATGTGGTTTCACATCGATGGGGCGCAGTCGGCGGGCATGTTCCCCTTCAGCCTGCGTGAGATCGGCTGTGATTCTTATGCGACCAGTGGCCATAAATGGCTCGGCGCGCCGCGGGAGACCGGCGTGCTGATGGTGCGGCGGGAGAAACTCGACGCGGTCACGCCGTCACTGGTGGGCGCTTACTCCGGCGAGGTCGAAAGCCTGCCGGGGCCGCTGGAGTTTTTTGCCGGTGCGGGTCGTTACGAATACGGCACTCGTGACTCCGCCAAGGCCTTTGGCCTGATCGGCGCGGTGCGCTGGCAGGAACAGGTCGGCCGCCATCAAATTGCCGAGCATGGTCGTTCGCTGACGGAACGCCTGCGGGAGGCGCTGAGCGCGGTGCCGGATCTGGAAATTCTCACGCCGTCGCATCCGCAGTTGCGGGCGTCGATGCTCACGGTGCGCTCGCCGCGCCTTTCGTATCGCGACCTTTTTGGCCAACTGTGGGGCCAGCACCAGATGCGTTGCCGTCCGGTCTCAGAGCAGGAGCTCAACGCCGTGCGCATCTCCTGCCATCTCTTCAACCGCGCCGACGAAATCGACCAATTGGCGACCGCCATCGATCAGGCGGTGCGCTCCGCCTGACGCGATGGGTTTCCGGCGCTCAGTCTGTGACTTCCGCGATCATCGCGATCTCGACCACCACGCCGAGCGGCAGGGTGTTGGTGCCGATGGCCATGCGTGTGTGGCGACCGGCATCGCCGAGCACGGCGACGAGGAGATCGGAGCAACCGTTGATGACTTTGGGCTGGTCGGTGAAGGTGTCGTCGCTGGCGACAAAACCTTCCACGCGCACGATGCGCTTCACCTTGGAAAGCTCGCCGATCTCGGACTTGAGGCTGGCGAGCAAGGCGAGGGCGGTGCGTTCGGCGGCTGCGCGCGCGGTCGCCAGATCCATGGTCGACGGCACGGTGCCCACGATCGGTTTGCCAGCCGCGTCGCGCGGGATGTGACCCGCCAGATACACCAAGTTTCCGGTGCGCACCACCGACACGTAGTTGGCCACCGGCGCGGCGACCGCGGGCAACTCATGACCGAGCGCGGCCAGTTTTTCCTCCGGGGTGTCGGCGCGGAGCGATCCCGCCAGCGCCAGCATTCCCGACAACATTCCCATCCACATGCGGAGCTTCATGCCGCAACACGCAATACCCCCCTCCATGACTAGCAAATCCATAAACCGGATACGGCGCGTTTTGTGCGCGTTTCTCGGCTTGAGCGCCGCAGCGACGGCCTCGTCCGCCGCGCAGCCCGCCTACGACTTCTACATCTGCGCGAACATCAATCGTAACTACGTGATCGGTTCGCGCATCGAAACCGTGAACGGTCTTTACCAGTTGAATGAAGCCGGCGAGTGGCAGCACTTCGGGGTCAACGACACGACGCTGAGCGCGTTTGCGTTCAGCCCCGACGATCGGGACGTGATCTTCACCTCCGCCCTCAACGGCATTTGGGTGAGTTGGGACGGAGGTGAGAGCTGGCGCCAGACCAACAGTTGGGACATGACCGAAGGCCGCGACGTGGCGGTCGATCCGCACGCTCCGGAAATGGTTTACCTCGCGCTGCCGAGTGGCATCGCCGTATCCACCGACCGGGGACACACCTGGGAGCGCCGCGAGAACGGCCTGCCGGAGCGCGGCAAATACACCCAAACCATCGAAGTGGATCGCACCACCAAGGGCCGCGTTTTGGCCGGGTGTGAAAAGGGCGTGTTCCTGAGCGAGGACGCGGGCGCGGTCTGGCGGCGGGTGTTGCCCACGGCTACGACGGTCAACGATCTCGAGCAGTCGCCGCATGATCCGCAGCACTGGCTGGCGGTAACCGACACGCATGGCGCGTGGAGTTCCCGCGATGGCGGGGAGACCTGGACGGCTGTCGACGGGCTGCCGATCAAGAGTGCGATTTACAACGTCACCTTTGACCCGACCCATGCCGAGCGGCTCGCCATCGCGAGTTGGACCGATGGCATTTGGACCAGTGAGGACGGCGGCGCGACCTGGACCAACCGTGATGCCGGTCTGCCCGAAAACCCGCGAGTCTATCGGGTGGGTGTCGATCCCAACCGCGGCCGCCTCTACGCCAGCGTGTTTCAGGAAACCCTGTTTTACTCCGATGACTTCGGCCGCACCTGGCAGGCGGATCCCTTGGCCGGCTCGCTGGTGTTGAGCTTCGTCTCGGTGCCGCGCGCGCAACCCTGAGTTCAACCCCGCCTTTGTTATCCATGAAAGCCTTACCCCTTCGTTCTCTGCTGGTGTCGACTGTCCTGCTCGGCGCCGCGGTTTCAGTCTCCGCTCAGCCCTCTTATGAAGCCCCGCCGCCGTCCCGGGAGGTGGTGGAGCGGGCCGACCAACGCCGCGCGGAGTATTTGGCGCGCGTGCAGGAGGTCATCGATTGGCGGATCGAGAACCGCTACGATCCCGACGACTGGACCAAACTCGACATGTCGGCCATCGCGATGCTGCTGCAACGCGGAGAGCACCTCGAAGCGGCCAATGCGCGCATCATCGAGATGATGCAGGAGCCGGGCACCGGTCCCTTCTGGATGTTTCCGACGACAATCGTTTCTTTTGCCGGTCGCGACACCCTTTCGCCGGAAGCCAAGCAGGCCATTCGCGAGGCCTGGCGCACCACTCGCCAACTGCGGGGTGACACCGAGAACCACTGGGTGATGTATCACACCGCGCTCTATTTGACGGCGCAGATGTATGCCGGCGAGGACGCTTCGACCTGGGCCAATGGGCAAAGCTCGACCGAGAACTTTATCGAAGCTCGCGGCTGGCTGCTCGATTGGATGGAGCTCACCACCACAATCGGGCAGGGCGAATACAACCCGACCCACTACATCGGCGAATATGCCATCCCCATGCTCATGCTCGCCACCTGGGCGGACGATCCGGAGATGCGCCAGCGCGGCACGATGATGCTCGACTGGCTTTTCGCTGAGTTGGCCAATGTGTCGCTGGAGGGCGTGTTGCGCGGACCCAATTCCCGCACGGACGACCACTCGGTGACGGAGCGCTGGTATGCGCTGGCGAACTATTTTAACTGGATCCTCTTCGGGAATACGCCGGCCCAGCGCGGTTTCGCTGGCTGGGGCAACTACTTCGCGGTGCTGGCGGCCAACTACGAGGTGCCGGAAGTCATCTACCGCATCGCGGTCGACCGGGATGAGGACATCCTGCAACACGATCAAGCGCGGTCCCGGCGCATCTGGCGTTACAGTGACGAGCACATGCGCCCGATCTACAAGACGCAGTATTTGCGGAAGCACTACGCGGTTGGTTCGACGCAGGGCGGGATCAGCGATCCGATCCAAAGCCACGTGTGGGACGTGACCTGGGCGGAGGACGATCCGCGCGGCAAACACCCGACAATGTTCTCCGCGCACCCGCACTCCTCGGGTCGCGTGATGCAGATGTTCTTCTGCACCTACCCCGAGCCGATGCCGGGGGGCGTGACCTACGAAGGCAAACCGTCCTACGACTCGGCCGACAAGTTACTCGGCTGCTCGCCCTACGAGGAAGTGGTGCAGAGCCTCGACGCCGTGGTGGCGCTCTACGATATCCCCGCCGACGAACGTTTTCCGCAGGTGAACGGCTTCTTCTCGAAGGACCTGCAGGACGTGACCGAAGACGAATCGGGCTGGATCTTCGCCCGCGGTGGTGAGGCCTACCTCGCCTATCGGCCGCTGCAACCCTACCACTGGGTGGACCACCGGCTGTGGGAGAACACCCGCGATCCGACGAGTGCGGTGGCGAGTGGCAGTCGGGTGCTGGTGAGTCCGCACCCGCAGAACGGCACCATCGTGCAGGCGGCGTCGGCCGATGAGTTTGAGAGCTTTGCCGCGTTTCAGGCGGCCATCCGGGCGCTGCCGTTGACCTTCTCGATCGAGCCGCACCCGACCGTGCGTTTCACCTCGCTGCGGGGGCATGAGATTCAGGCCACCTACGGCCAGACCCCGTTGATCGACGGTCGCGAAATCGACTTCGACAATTGGAAGCTCTTTGGCGGCACCCATCTCAACAGCGAGTTGGGTAGCCGGGTGCTCACCATCACGCATGGCCGTCTCGAACGGGTGATCGATTTTAACGATCTCTCCATCACCGAGCGCGTGCTGCCCTGACGTTCTCTGATACCCCGGAGCCCCCACCGATGCCTACCCCGACCGCGTTGCCCCTGCCGAGTGTCCGCTTCACGGGCGGCCTTTGGCATGACCGCATCCAACTCATTCGTGAGGTCACCCTGCCGCGGCAGTGGCAGGCGCTCAACGATGCCATTCCCGATGCGCCGCCCAGCCGTGCGGTGCGCAACCTGCGCATTGCGGCGGGTTGCGAGGATGGCGAGCACTACGGGCTTTGTTTCCAGGATTCCGATTTGGCGAAATGGACCGAGGCCGCCAGCTACCGCATCGCGCTAGCGCCAAATGAGGCGATGGCGCGGGCGCTCGACGAAGTGGTCGCGCTCTACGTCGCCGCGCAGGACGACGACGGTTACCTGCACACCTACACGCAGCTGCGGGCGCCGGACCAGCGGTGGACGAACCTGCGCGATCTGCATGAGTTGTATTGCGCCGGGCATCTGATCGAAGCGGCGGTGGCCCACCATGAAGCGACGGGCAGCCGTGACCTGTTGGAGGTGGGCATCAAATTTGCCGACCTGCTGGTGCGCACCTTTGGCTACGGAGAAGGGCAATTGCGCGCCTACCCGGGGCATCCCGAAGTGGAACTCGCGCTGGTGCGTCTGGCCGCTGCGACCGGAGACGGGCGTTACCTCGACCTAGCCGAGTTTTTTGTGCGCACGCGCGGCAGCGAGGAACCGAAGTATTTTGCCGAGGAAGCGGAGCGCCGCGGCGAAGCCGAGCCGCCGATCTACGTGCACGGTGACGACCAAGCGTATTGGCAGGCGCATCGTCCGCCGCCCGACCAAGCCGAGCCACGCGGCCATGCCGTGCGGGCGATGTATCTTTACGCGGCGATGGCGGATCTGGCCCGCGAGCGCGGTGACGCCGGATTGGCCGCGAGTTGTCGACGACTCTGGGACGACATGGTCGCGCGCCACCTTTACATCATCGGTGGCGTGGGCAGCGACGGACCGGGGGGCGAAAAGTTTTCCGCGCCCTATGACCTGCCGGATGATCGCTCCTACGCCGAAACCTGCGCGGCGATCGGCCTGGTGTTCTGGGCGCGGCGCATGCTCGATCTGGAATTGGACGCGCGCTACACGGAGGTGCTGGAACGCGCGCTCTACAACAACGTGTTGGCCGGCATCTCGCTCGATGGGTGCCATTACTTTTACGTGAACCCGCTGGCGACGCAGCCGCGGGAAACGCATCGCCGCTACGATTGCCGCATGGTGAAGACACAGCGGGTGCCGTGGTTTGGCTGTGCCTGTTGTCCGCCCAATGTGGCGCGCCTGCTCGGGTCGCTGGGGCAGTATGCGGTGAGCCGGACCGAGCGTGGTTTGGCGCTGCATCTCTTTGCGGCGCTGAGCATCAAGTGGGAGGGTTGGACGCTGCGCCTGGAGACGGATTACCCGTGGAGTGGCAGCGTGGAGATCAAAGTGGAGTCGGCCCCGACGGGCGTCAGTGAACTGGCCTGGCGCGCGTCCGGACCGACTCAGGGAGCGAGCTGGACTTTGAACGGCGCGGCGCTCGACGCCACGCCCACCCAGGGCTACCTGCGGGTCGCGCGCGAATGGCAAACCGGCGACGTGTTGGCGGCCGAGCTGCCGCTGCCGGTGCAACGCATGCGCGCCCATCCGTCGCTGACCGCAGCGGCGGGACGAGTGGCGCTGCAACGCGGACCGCTGGTTTACGCGGTGGAGGAAATCGATCACGGGCCGGAGTTGTCGTCGTTGGGCGTGACGCGGTCGGCGGCGCTGGAGGCGACGGTTCCCGCGGATGCGCCATGGGCCGGAGTCGTCACGATCGGCGGTGAAGCCGTGCGGGAGGCGGCCGGAAGTGAACTTTACCACGCCGACAAATTGGCCGAGCGTGAGACGACAACATTACGCGCGGTGCCCTACGCCTGGTGGGGCAACCGTGGCGAAGGTGAAATGAGAATATGGATACGCGACTACGAGTCTTGAGCGGACTGGTTTTTTTCGGCGCGCTGGCGCTGGGAGCCACGGCCAAACTGACGCCGGAAAAGGCGGAGCAGCGGGTGCGGGCGGATGACGCGCCGGTCACTTTTCTGCAGGAGCTGTGCGACGATCACGGTGGTCGCCTCTCGGGCTCGCCGGCGAACGAAGCCGCCATGCAGGACCTCGAGGCCGCGTTGCGCGCGCTCGGTTTGGAGCCGGAGCGCGAGTGGTTTGAGATGCCCGGCTGGGAGCGAGGCCCGGACCGGGTCAAGATGCTCAGTCCGGCGGAGCGGGAGCTGCGCGTGGCCGCACTCGGTTATGTTGGCCCGAGCGAGCTCTTTGCCGGGCCGGTGGTGGATCTCGGGCGCGGCAGCGAGGAGGATTTTGATCGCGAGTTTCCGGAAGGCGCCTTCGGGATGTTTGGTCCCTCGGCTTCGGGCCGACCCAACACGGTGACCGAACGGGCGGTGGCGGCTGGGTTGAAAGGCCTGTTCTACATCAACCGTGTGGGTGGTGGGCAGGTGCTGGCGCGCACGGGCGGCTTCCACGGCGAGCCGCTGCCGCTGCCGGTGTTCTCCATCACGCAGGAGGAAGGGTTTTGGATGCGTCGTCGTCTCGAGCGCGGCGAGCCGGTGACGGCTTCGATCGAAGTGAAATCACGCCGCCTGCCGGATCGTCGACTGGCGAACCTGCACCTGCGTTTCCCGGGTGAGTCCGACGAAACGATTCTGGTGGGCGCCCATTTCGACAGTTGGGATCTGGGGCAGGGGGCGATCGATAACGGACTCGGCGTGGCGCAGCTTTTCGCGTTGGCGCGGGTGCTCAAGGATCAGCCGTTGAAGCGCTCGGTGGAGTTGGTGTGGTTCAACGGAGAGGAGCAGGGGCTGTTTGGTTCCCGCCATGCCGCGGGCCAACTCGGCGAGGCGGGTGCGGCGCCGCTGGTGATGATCAATCTCGACATGGTGGGCGTGCCGATCGGCGTGAACGCACTGGGCGACAAGGACCTGTTGCCCGCGCTCGAACGCTGGCACGACGCGCGCGGTGAAAAAGGCGCGCTCGAAAAAGGCGTGGAGAACAAGAACTGGATGGCCAGTGATCACACGCCCTACCAACTCGCCGGCGTGCGCGCGGTGACCTTCAACGCGCCGATTCCGGAGGAGTCCGTGCGCTACTATCACGACTTTGGCGACACCTGGGACAAACTTACGCCGGAGCTCATCAAAGACTCGGCCGCGATCGTGGCATCGTTGGTGGTGGGTTTGGCGGAAGATCCAGATTTGCCGACGGGATTGCGCAGCGAGCGCGACACCGAACGACTCTTCAAGAAGGCCAAACTCGATGGTCGTCTGAAGGCCGTGAAGATGTGGCCGTTCGATGACTGAGTCGGACTCGCGGATGAGCGCAAATACTCCCAATGCGGCAATGTCGGTCCTGGCGATCGGCGGTTCGATGATGGAGGGCGATCGGTTCGCGCCGATCACCGTGCCCACGATGCGTGAGCACTATGCGGGGCGGCGTTCGATCGCGCTCGTGTTGCATGCCACGCACCCGGACGAGCGTGATGCGATGGAGCGTTGTCTGCAGGCGGCGTTTCGGGCGCTGGGCGACCACGACGCGGTGTCCTTGCATCATTTTGCGGTGGGCGAGGCCGCGCGTCGACTTGCGGCGGTGGATGCGGTGTTTGTGGGTGGCGGGGAAACGTTTTGGCTGTTGCGCGTGTTGCACGAGACCGGGCAGCTCGACCTGTTGCGCGAACGGGTGGCGGCGGGTTTGGTGTATGGCGGCAGCAGTGCGGGCGCGAATGTGACCGGTGAGGTGATTGGCGCGACCAACGATTTTCCCGTGACCGACGTGCCCTCGCGGCGCGCGCTCGGGGTGTTGCCTTTTGTGCTCAATCCGCATCACCCGCGGCCGGAGGACGAGACGGCTTACGCCGAGCGGGCGGTGAAGATCGCGCGCTACCTGCAGTTTAATCCGACGGAACGGCTACTGGCGCTCGGCGATCGCGCCATGGTGCGGCTGCACGGTGGTCAGCTCACCGTGAAGGTGGGGCCGGCCTGGGTGTGTGATGCGGTCGGGCGCCGTGCGTATGCCCCGGGCGAGGTGATCGCGCGTTAGCCGAGGTTAATAAGTAGCCGCGCTTGAGCCTGCGGCGAAAGCGTGGTCCGAGGGCGGCCATCCTGCGACCACGTTGTCGCTGCGCTCCAACGCGGCTACCCGAAGGCCCCACTCACCGGCGTGAAAGGAACACAACCGTGTTTATCCGTGCGATCCGTGGCCCCTTTACCCATCAATCAGAGCAGCCCTACCCAAAGGTGTAGCGTAGCTCCCAGTCGACGGATTCGCCGGGGGCGAGGTGCAGCACTTGGTAGGGCTCGATGGAGACAGTGAAGCCATTGACCCAGACGGGACATTCGGACGGCACGAACGTCGTGGAAAAACGGATACCATGAGGCAGCCCGGGATGCGCGATCCGGGCGTCGAGGGGCAGATCGGGCGGTAGTTCGAGCAAGGCGAAGGCCCCGTCGTCCTTGCCGGTGTGCGCGCGGTCGGGCCGCAGGGTGGCGTCGGCATCGATGGAAAACCCGAAGTCCGGCGGCACGCGGGAACCGCGCGGGAGGATGGCCGAAGTGGTGCGTTCGGCATCCAGCGCGAAGAACGGATGAGCGAACCATTGCAGGTGCATCGGCCGGTCGGCGCGGTTGGTGAGTGCGCTGAAACTGACGAGGGTGCGCTCCTGCAGGCTGATGCGACGCGTGAGCGCGCAGGCGTAACCGGCGGCAGCGTGTTCGGTGCGAAACTCAGCCGTCGTCGGCGTCATCGCGATGTGCCAGACGCAGGGCTCGCCGATGACGACGGCGCCGTCGCGGCGGACGAGAGTGCCGGCGCCGGGAGCGAGCGCTTCGGTGCCGGCGTCGTTCCAGAGCAGGGGGGCACCGCTGCGGGAACGATCGCGAAATGACTCGGGCAGGCCGTGGCCGTTGAAGGGATCGGGCTCGGGTTCCGGCCCCTCCGGCCCGCTGAGCAGCGGACCGACGGTGTCGTCGTGCACCTGCCACACGTAGCCCCCGGCGCAAAACCGGGGGCCAAGGCGGGACGCTTCCGAGGTGGGGTCGAGCAGGTCGACTCGCAACGAGCCGTGGCGCAGGTGCAGCATCAAAGGCGGAGCGGGTCGGGGCCTCAGGCCTTGTTGTGCGGACTGCGAATATCCGGGACGCCGCCACCGTGCAGGTTGGAGTAGTAGGGATCGCCGGGCTCGATCGTGCCGCGCAGCACAGGCTGGGCGGTGATGGCCGATTTGTAGATGGCGGTGAGCAACTCGATGGTGCGGCGGGCGTCGGCACCGGAGGAGCGCGGGCATTCGCCGCGGTCCATGTTGCGCACAAATTCGTTGAGTTGGGCGCCGTGGGTGGAGCCGACGTCGGTCGGGAAGCTTTGCCAGGCCTGCTGGAGGGCGTCGTCCTGCGCGGGCGGCGCGAGGGTGAGCTTCCAGTTGTCGCGGGTGTAGCCGTAAAGGTGGGTGAGCTCGACGGTGGCGCGTTGGTAGTCGAGGCGCAGGTAGGTTTCCTGACGCGGGCTCAGCGCGCTGTTCACGATCGAGGCCATGGCGCCGTTGCTGAAGCGCACGAGGGCCATCGACACGTCTTCGACCTCCACGTCGCGATCGAGGGTCGCGGCGGTGGCGCGGACTTCTTCCCAGTCGCCCATGATGTCGAGGAAGTGGTCCATGGCGTGAATGCCCAGACCCATGGTCGGACCACCGAGCTCGGTGTTCCACTTACCGCGCCACGGCACAGCGTAGTAGGCATCGTCGCGATACCACATGGTGTTGCACACGCCGACGAGCGGGCGCCCGAGTTGGCCGGAATCGGCGAGGCGCTTGAGGTGCACATTGGAGGAGGCAAAACGCATTTGGAAAACGCAGGCGGTGTAACAGCCGGTGCGCTGCTCGACCTCGCGGATGCGATCCATTTCGGCGAGCGAACCGCAGAGCGGCTTTTCGCAGAGCACCCATGCGCCCACTTCCATGGCGGCGATGCTCATGGCGGTGTGTGAACCCGGAGGCGTGGCGATGAGGGCGATGTCGGGTCCGATTTCCTGAAGCATCTTGTCGAAATCGGTATAGGCGTGGGGGACACCGGTGCGGGCGCAAAAGGCGTTCACGCGTTCGGCGTCCAGATCCACGGCGGCGACAAGTTCAACGCGTCCTTCGGTGGCCTCCACGGCACGCAGGTGAGCGTCGCAGATGGAGCCGGTGCCGACGAGGACGGCGCGGTAGGTTTTGGTCATGGTTGATACGTTTCAGTTAGCTGCTGGAGGAGGAAGGGTTGGGCCGCGTCTTCGGGGTGAACACGGTGAGTCCGGTCAGGTCACGGGTCGGCGCGGGGAAGAAGTAGGACGCGATGAAGCCGACGATCATGCAGGCGGCGATGGCGGCCGGGTTGAGCAGGATGGGGCTGAGCACCGGCCGCAGCAGAATCGCGGTGGCGATGGAGGCGCCGGTGCCGATTAGGGCGCCCTGCCAGTTGGTGCGGCGGCTGAAGAGACCCAGCGCGTAGGTGCCGGCGAAACCACCACCGAGGATGGCGGTGAGCTGCAGCATGGCGTCGAACATCGACTTAATGTCGAAGAAGGTGAAGAGCACCGCGAAGGCCGTGGCGATGAGGCCGGAGAGGATGGTGACGATGTAAGCGAGACGCAGGCTGGTCTTGGGCGAACTGTTTTTGACCAGGCGCTCATAGAAGTCGACCGAGGTGAGGGTGGCGACGCTGTTGAGTCCGCTCGACAGGGTGGACATCGAGGCGGCGAAAAGGCCGGCGATGATCAGACCGGTGATGCCGATGGGCAGCTCGGCGGCGATGAAGACCGGGAAGGTCGCATCGGTGTCGATGAGCGGGTTCAGCTGGCCCGGATGCGACTTGTAGAAGGCGTAGAGGGAGGTGCCGATGGCGTAGAACAGGAAGCTGCCCGGAATGACGACGGCGGCGAGGGTGAGCACCGAACGGCGGGCGCTTTTGTCGTCCGGCGTGGCGAGCACGCGTTGCATCATGATCTGCTCCTTGGGCCAGGTTGGCACATCGGTGAGCACCACGAGGATGATGGCCCAGACGGTGGGCGTGGTGAAGTTCCAGGAGAAGTCGAAGATCTGCGCCTTGTTGTCGGCCGCGGCGATTTCGAGCAGTTGCGGCAGGCCGCCCTCCATGCCGTTGATCATGTAACCGATGGCGAAGAAGGCGCCGCCGATCATGACGACGACCTGGATAACATCGGTCCAGATCACGGCCTTCATACCGCCCACCAAGGTATAGGCGGTGGTGACGAGGCCCATGAGCACGATGCATACGACGACGTTGGCTCCGGTGACGCTGGCGATGGCGAGCGCCGGCAGGTAAAGCACCACACTGAGACGGCCGACCAGCTGGAACAGGATGGTCAGCGCGCTGCTCATGAGGCGGATCGAGGGATGAAAGCGAATCTCGAGAAAGTGATAGATGGAGGTGAGGTTGAGCCGCCGCACCACCGGGATGATTTTGTAGGCCACGTAGAGCAGGCCGAAGACGCCGATGCACTGCTGCGCGAGGTAGAGCCAGTTGGTGGCGAAGGAGAGGGCGGGGATCGCGATGAAGCTGATCGCCGAGGTGCCGGTGGCGTAGAGGCTGAGACCGGCGGCCCACCACGGCACGTCGCGGCCGGCGAGGAAGTAGTCGTCGGTGGAGTTCGCGCCGCGCTTTTCCTTGTTATAGCAAATCCATCCCACGCCGAGCATGCCGAGCAGGTAGAGGGCGATGACCACCCAGTCGAAAATGGGCAGGCTGCGTTTGGTCTGCACCACCTCGACCGTGTAACGGGTCGGGGTGTCGGCGGAGGAATCCGCGAGGGTGAGCAGGAAGCCCTTGCTGATGGGCTGCACCGAGCTCACGGCGGCCGGCAAAGTGACTTCGCCGACGCGGGCCCACGTATCGGTGATGATGTGGTAATAGTAGACCGCGAGCGTGGTGTTGGAGACGCGGGTGATCCCGAGGCGGAAGGCCTGGCCGGACGGCGCGTGCAGGTCGTCGATCAGCTCAACGGGCGCCGCGGTATGTTCGGCGGGCAGTTCCTCCGAAGGCACGATGAGCTCCGGCGAGAAGGTCGCTTCGTCGACCGGCTGGAGCTGCAGCGAGACCAGATCGGCGGTGTTGGTGGCGGAGAGGCGGGCGCCGCCACACAGGCTGAAAACCAGGAGACAAAGGAAAAAAAACGAACGACGCATGGGGGAGTTTTCGGATTGATGGATTCAACCCGTGGGCACGTTTCCAAGGGTGAGGGGGTGCGGCCAAAATCCCTGATGCGCGGAATTTCACAAGTCATTAAATATCATGAAATTTCATAAATACGTTAGCTGCTGAAATTCCGTTGCTTGGAAAAATAAAACCGCCGAAAAAAACGCGATTCGGCGGTTTGAAATAAATGAAAATTAACGCCGTGCAACCGGAGCCCGGTCGGCGTGCTGTCACCAGCCTATGAATACATGGCGCGAATCTTGGCGCCGGTGAGGCGTTCGGCGGGGCTGAGCGAGTGCGGGGTCTGGCCACCGTGGGTTTTCGCGAGGGCGGCAAAGTGTTGGCGGGTTTTCTCCACAAACGTCTCCACGGGCTCGTTGTGACCGCAGACTTCCATGATGACGGGCAACCAGCGGTGGCCGTAGCGCACGTGGTTTTGTTCGTCGTTGCGGTCGAAGGCCAGGAGCGTGTCGGCTTCGAAGTCGTTGAGCTCCCGCACCCGATCCATGATGTGGGCTTTGGTGGGGAAACTGCCGGCCTCAAACTCCATCGTCATCATGGCGTAGCGCTCGGCCGGCGGCATCTGCAGGAGGATGTGGTAGAGGTCGAGGGAGTGCTCGACGGTCATGAGATCGATGCCGTGTTTGGGCAGTTGGCGGAAGCCAAACTGGCTGTGGCGGGATTCGTCCCAAAGGTGGCGGGCCAAGTCGTGATGCAGATCGAAGGGCGCGGTGGGCGTTTCGATAAAGACGGTGGCGAGGTAGTCGACCGCATCCAGTTCCATCATCAGCCAGATGTAGATCATGATGCGGATGATGCGGGCATCGGTCTGCGGATCTTCGAGCCAATCACGCACGATGGGCGCCACGTCGTCGGCGCTCTGTTCGAAGACGCTGGAGCAGAGCGGATAGGGACCGCGGTTGCAGGTAACCGGATGACGGTAGGGGTGGCTGTCCTGGCGCCACGCGAAGTCGGCCGCAAAGGCATTGGGTTCGGTGTGGTGCAGCAGGGCAGCGTGGAGGTGTTCGCACCAAGCGGTGATTTCGGCCGAGTCTTCCAACCACGTTTCCATCTCGGTGGCGTGGCGTTCTTCGTCGCCGATGAATTCCTCGACGAGGCGGCGGGAAGGCCAATCGGCGAGGTGGTGGGTGGCCTCGAGGTAGTGGCGGTAAGTGGCGAGCAGGTGCGGTTTGAGCACGCGGTAGAAACCCGCGAGGGCGGCGGCCGGGGAAGGGGCGACCGCGGCTTCAATGAAGACGCGCCAGATGGAGGGGCGAATGGTGTCGTCGGTGCCGAAGCCGCTGAGTTCGCGGCCGCGCTCGCGCAGGAAACGGCCGTGGCTGGCGTTCTCCCACACGTGGTGGCAGACGAGGTATTTGAGCTCCGGTTCGCCGACGCGCGGGACGAGGCTGGTGGCGGTGGCGACGAAGGCGCGTTCGAGTTCGAAGAGTTCGCGCTGGAGGCGGGTCATGCCCTGCACCGCAGCCATGCGGCCGGTGGCGGTGCGGGCTGAGCTCGCGGTGGAGGAGGAAGCAGAATTGTGCGGAGCAACCATGGGGGCGGGCGACGGGTCGGGGGCGGAAGGTGTTGGGCGGGGCGGGGCAGGGCGCGATCAGCAGATGCGACCACGTTTGCCGGCGAAGGCGTGGCCGGGCGGCTTGGCGCCGACCCAGCGCTCGTCGATCGGTTCGCTGGCGCGTTGGTAGCGGCTGTCGGAAGAGATGCGCAGGCGATTTTCGGTGCGGTTGTCGAGGGAGGCGTGCACCAGGAACATGCCGAAGGTGAGAAAATCGCCGGGCTCAAATTCGGTGGTGAGCCAACGACCGCCAAACTTGTTGCGCACGACGGGCGGGTTGTGGGAGAGGGTGCCGGTGAAGGTCCAACCGCCGTCCTTGGCCTTGGCCACCTGCTCGGGCTTGTTTTCGCAGTAGGTGTCGACGTCGCGGTAGACGTAGTTTTCGAGCAGATCCATGCGCTTGTGTGAACCCTCGAGCACCATCAGGCCGCCGAGCTCGAAGGAGATGTCACCGTAGGGCATCCAGCAGGTCATGTGCTGGTGCGTGCCGCGGCCCATGTAGGGCAGGTCGCAGTGCGGGTTGGTGCCCTTGCCGGGACCGATGGCGCGGAGCCACGTGAAGTCGTAGTGGCGAATGTTCTCGGCGAAAAAGCCGCGGTAAAACTCGGTGAGTTCACCCTCGTAGAGCAGGGCGTGGACCTCGGGGTTGTGCTCGGTGACGTCGGGGCGGAATCCGTAGCCGGAGTCGGCGGGGCAGCAGGCGTCAATGGCCGGGTAGGCGGGATCGAGCATGCCGGCGGCGGCGAGGCGATCGGTGATGCTGCGGCGGGCGGCGCGCACTTTGTCCTTATCGAGGACGCCCTTCATGTAGAGGTAGCCATCGGTGGCGAAGCGGCGGCGGAGTTCTTCGAAGTCGGTGGCGGCGTCGGCGGAGTCGCGCAACAGACCGATCTTGTCATCGGCCATGTCCAACGCGTGGCCATAGGAATACAGTTGGGGCAGGGCAGTCGCAGTGGTGCTCATGGGTGGGTAAGAGAGGGTTGGGGAAAGGGGCGGTGGGTAAGTTGTGGAGCAGATTACACCGTCTAATGAGCACTAAACATAGTTGAAATGGGATTATCTATGTAAGAAATGGGAAGCATGCCGGAGGATCGCCCCTTTCAGAATGACCCATGGATCACGCGTCCGCTCACGGTGGGCGGTGGGGTGATCCGGGCGGCGGGGTTGGTGCACAACGTGCCGGCGCTGGATCCGGCGGCGATGCGGGAGTTGGGCACCTTTGGCCTGATCTACATGGTGCGAGTGGATGGCTTTTATTGCGACGCCAACGGCGTGCAGGAGTCGCTGCAGAGCGGGGATGTGGTGTGGATTCAGCCGGGACTGGCGCATGCTTACGGGCCGCGGACGGGGCGGGACTGGACGCAGATCTACGTGGTGATGGAGGGGTCGCCATGGACAGAATGGGCAGCCCAAGGGGTGTTATTGCCGCATCGGCCCATCACGCGGGCGGCGCCGGTGGATTTGTGGCGGCGTCGTTTCGAGCGGGTGTTTGAGGCGCATGGGGCGGGGGAGCGGGCGACGGCGTTGCGCACCCACGGGGCGTTGATGCAGCTCGTGTTGGACCTGCTGGCGACTCATGCGGAAGCGCAACGTGCGCCGGGTGACGCGTGGTTGGAGGAGAGCCAACGATTGCTGGGGGATGTGCGTCCCGGCCATGCCGGCCTGACGCCGCACGAGGTCGCGCGAAAGGTCGGACTGAGTTACGAAAATTTCCGCAAGCAGTTCGCCGCGCGCACGGGACGCTCACCGGGTCAGTTTCAAAAGCGCCGCCGCATCGAGCGGGCCTGTGCGGCGATCTACCAAGGCGAACACAGCTTCAAGCACCTCGCGGTGGAGCTCGGGTTCTGCGATGTGTTTCACTTCTCGAAGGCCTTCAAACAGGTCGTGGGCGAAACCCCGTCCGATTTCCGCCAACGCACGCGGGGGCATTGAGGGCGCCGCGCCGAAGGGGCGGGGTGTTCAGTGACGCCGCTCCTGCCAGTAGTCGGGATCGCGGTGCAGGTGTTTCACCGCCCAGATGTCGACGCAATCTTCCGTGACCGTGTAGTAGATTCCGTAGGGGAAGCGTTGGATGAGGTAGCGCCGAACGTCGTCTTCGACGCAGCGCCATGCGTGTGGCGCTGAGAGAATATTCCGAATCCCGATTTCGATCTCGTCCGCGAACTCGTCGCCCAAGCCGGATAGCCGGCGATTATAGAACTGCCCGGCCGCGATGAATTCTGCCAACGCTTCGGCCGCGAAGCGGTATTTCATTCGTCGAGGGCGGCTCGAGCACGTCGGAGCGCATCCTCGCCGGCGATCATCTCAGTCGAACCGTCACGGGCTGCAGCGCGACGACGGCGCACTTCCGCAAGATGTAGTCGCTGAACCGTGGGGTCTGTCTGCTCGGCGAGGCTGGCGAGGAGCTTTTCCACCAACAACGCGCGACCATCGGCGGGGAGGCCAAGAGCGTCGGCGGCGAGTTGTTCTACCGTGGATGACATGCTGCAAGGTTCGTCGCCGAAGCCTGAAAATCAAGACCGCGCTTGGACGACGCCCCCTCGCCCGAAGTTGGACACTGGCGGCGCAAAAAGGAACGGGCGGCCCCCAAAAACCCTAAAGGGGACCGCCCGCATTGCTACCACACAACGGGAGAGGGATCAGTCCGCCCAGCCTTTGGGCCAGGCGGTGCCGGCAACGGGGCGCCAAAGGATGTTGCGATCGATGCGTGGGGCGTGGTCGCGATACTTGCGGGTGAGCTCGAGGCGGCGGCGCAGGAGATCGGGCAGATCCTCACCGTAGAGGTAGGTGTGGTTGCCGACGGCCGATACCACCATGATCTCGGTCGAGGAGTTTTCGATCAGGTCGAGCAGGCCCTCGGTGTTCTCAAGATCGAGGTCAATGGACTGCTGCAGGCGCTGCACGCAGGCGTTGCGCTCGGCGTCGTCGTCGGACTCGAGGTAGCCGTAAACTTCGGCGCACCAGGAGCAGACGTTGCGCAGGGCGATCACCCAGTGCAGGTAACCGCGGGCACGGTCGCGCAGGTCGCGGAAAACTTTGCAGGCGCCGTTGCAGTCGGATTGGCCGGCGGCGTGCAGGGACTCGAGTTTGGCATCGAGCGTGGCGATGGTTTTGCGCAGGCGCGGGAGTAGCGCGGTGTCCATGTCGGAGCTCATTTTCTGACCCTGTTCACGGGTGATGAGGTCGAAGAGCACATCGCGGCCAAGGTCGTTGATGCTTGGGTTGTTGTGTTGGAAGCACCCGTGTTTCTCGTAGTAGCGACGGTCCTCGGCGGGCACGGCCTCGATGTCGGGCACGAAGGGGCGGTCCCAGGTGCGCTGCCAGCAGAAGCCGAAGGCGCAGTAGAGACCGACGAGCGGCTGCCAGACGAGGGCCTCTTCAATGTCCTGCCAGGCCTGGTCCAACTCGGCGGCGTGCTCGGCGCCGACGAGCGACGTGGCGTATTCGCGCAGCACCTCGTCCACCGGGCGATCGGGCGTGAACTGGGCGGCACGGATGACGGTCGGATGTGGCCAGTAGGGCGTGGCGGAGTTGTGGGCGAGGCCGCCCATGCAGCTGGCCCGGTCGACGCCGGTATCGGCGAGCGCCTTGAGTTTGGCGTGCAGCATGCGCGGGAAGGGCAGGCCGATGAGGGGCTCGTGGTTATAGAGGCCGGTGGCGGCGTAACTGAGGATCGGGTTGGTGCCGGCGGCCTTGGATTTGGCCAGTGCGGGGGCCTCGGTCTCGTCCATCCAGGAATGGAAAATGGTGCCGGCGACGCCGAAGTTTTCCGGGTATTTGGGATGTGGATACGGCAGCTCGTAACCTTTCACGAGCATGGACGGTCCTTCCCAGGTGAGGTTGCCACCGAGGCCGTTGACGATGTGTTCGTGCTCGCCCTTGAAGGGTTCGAGGCGGAGCGAGACCTTGAAGTCCGGGTTGGTCTTGGCGGCGGCCTGCTGGAGGTTGGCCATGTAGTCGACCACGCTCTTGCCGGCGACCTCGGCGATGGCGGCGTGGTCGCGCCATTCGCGGATCATGTAGGGGCCGCCGTTGCGGCCGACGTAGAGCGAGCCGGTGTGTTCGAAGCCCGCGCCGCTGTCGTTGGACCAGATAGAGAGGTAGTCGAGTTCCGGCACCTCTGTCATGAGATTTTCCATACACTCGGCGTAGTGGCGCTTGGTGACGGGATGGTCCTGGGCGAGGCAGTAGCGGGGCAGGCGGGAGCGGAAGGGGTGATCGATGCGGGCACCGCGCAGGGTCGGGTATTTGGTGAAGAATTTTTCGGGGAGGCTGCGCGGTTCGAACATGAGCACGCCGGGCTTGAGGCCGTAGCGTTTGGCGAGGGCGGCGATGTGCTTGAGGCGGTTGAGGTTGGCCTCCAGGTAGTGGGCGGGCCAGAGACCGCGGGTGAGTTCGGTGTCGATGAAGTGATTGAAGCCGGCGCAGTAGTTGTAGAACTGCGGGTAGAACTCGGCCTGGATGGACTCCTCATACGGGAAATGGGCCTGCAGGGCGTTGACCTCACAGTGGGTGAAGCCGGCTTCGGCGAGCGCGCGAACGTAAGCTTCGTCGTCGAAACCGCGGGCGGAGCGCCAGTATTGCGTGAGACACGCGTCGTGGAGCGGCCGATGGATGTCGAAGGTGGCAGGCAGGAGCAGACCGTCGGCGAGTTTGCCGCTTTGATCGGGACCGAGTCCCTGCTCGAGCAGGTGCACGCCGGTGAAGAGGTAGGAGCCTTGGGAGGCGATGAGCTCACCCGAGCCATCGGCGGTGAGGCGGAGCCAAATCCAGCCGGCGTGGGCGGCGGCGTCGGGGACTTCGACCCAATTGCGGGCGGCGAGGGCGACTTTGAAGGTGCCGGTGGTGTCGGTGCTTTGCGCGGACGGTTGGAGTTGTGCTTTGCCGAGACGGGCCAGCAGCGAAGCGGCTTGAATCTCGGTTTTGTCGGCGGGGTCCGGGTAGGTGATGTGGGTGGGGAACGTCATGGAATGAGAACGATTAAGTGGCGGAGGACGTCGTGGTGGTCTCGGCGGCGCTGAGCTCGCGTTGCAGCCACTGGCGGAAGGATTTCTGGAATTGGTTGGCGAGGGTGTCGCCGGGCGTGACCAGCACGCCCCAGCCGCCGCGGCCGGGATTGATCGGCACCTCGGACGGGATCTGCGATTCGCACATGATGCGGTCCTCATCGAGGACGCGGATGGCGAAATCGATCTGGCTCTTCGGCGGGGGACCATCGAAGCCGGGCGAGATGGCGAGGGACCAGAAGACGTCGCAGGAATCGCGGGTCACCGGCGACGGGATGTGCACGAGCACACGCTCGTCGCCGTCGGTGAAGGTCTGGCGGATGGTGGTGAAGTTGGGCAGGTGGCAACGCTGGCGGCGGTGGTGGGCGCTCTGCAGTTTGCCGGGTTGTTCGTGCGAGGTTTCGAGCGCGGGGAAGGGCGCGTCCATTTGGAAGCCGTCCTCATGCACGGTGATCTTCATGTCGGGGATGCGCGGGTCGGCGCATTTGCCGAGAGTCTCACCGTGCGCGAACGCGAAGTGGGTCATGTCGAGGTAGTTTTCGATCTCGCGCCGGAAGCCGGCCTCGAAGCGCATGGGCGGACCGAGTCGATAGGCCCAGCGGGCGTCTTCAAACTCCGGCACGTCGGGCAACTCGTGGTCGCCAGTCGGATCGAGTTTCACCCAGATCATGCCGTAGCGCTCCTGCGCGCCGTAGGCTTTCAGGTGGGAGAGCGCGCATTTTTGCGGATTGGGCTCCACGAGCGACGGGATGCTCTGGCACGCGCCGGCGGAGTCGAAACGCCAGCCATGGTAGGGACACATCAACTCGCCCTCGACGATGGCACCGTTGGCGAGGCGGGCGCCCTTGTGCGGGCAGGCGGTATCGGCGGCGAGCAGGCGACCGTCCTCAAAACGGGCGAGCACCAGATCCTGCTCCAGGAGCGTGCGGCCGATGACTTGGCCGGGCGCTAGATCGGTCGCGAGGGCAACGGGTTGCCAGGTGCGACGCAGGGCGAGGAAGGGAGAATCTTCGTCAAAGGTCATGAAACGGGGGAGAGGCTCAATCGCGCGACGGATTTGGCGGGCAGGTTGAGCTGAAGGACGTCGGCTTCCTGCGCAGGTGCAGGCAGGTGGGCGGGAACGAGGCGATCGGGTTCGTCGAACGTGTTGTGCGCGTCCATCGCGGCGGCCGTGAGCACGCGCCAATCGGCGGCGGCCACGTTGGAGGGAACACGGAGGGAGAGCGGGTGATCGCGGTGGGGATCGAGGTTGGCGAGTGTGAGGTTGACGGTGCCGTCTGGGGCGCGGGTCGCGGCGACGCTGAGGGCGGGCAGAGTGTCCGCCCCGTAGGTGTAAGTCGGCGCGGCGCTGAGCTGGACGTAGAGGCGTTCGGCGCCCTGATGGCATTTGAAGAGCTCAAACACGTGGTAGGTCGGCGTGCGCAGCATGCGCGGACCATCGGTGAGGATGAGCGACTGCAGGACGTTGATCGTCTGGGCGAGGTTGGCCATGCGCACGCGGTCGGCGTGCTGGTGGAAAATGTGCAGGGTGACCGCGGCGACGAGAGCATCGCGCAGCGTGTTCTGTTGATAAAGAAAACGCGGATTGGTGCCGGGCTCGGTGTCATACCAGGCGCCCCATTCGTCGACCACGAGGTTCACCCGGCGGTCCGGATCGGTGCGGTCCATGATGGCGCTGTGGCGGGTGATGAGCTCGTCCATCCGCACGGCGGCGCGCAAGGTGGAGAACCATTGGTTTTCGTCGAAACCGGTGGCGGGACCTTTGCGTTTCCAGTCACCGGTGGGCAGCGAATAGGCGTGGAGGGAAAGCCCGTCCATGGCGGTGCCAGCGCGTTCCATGAGCACCTCTGTCCAGCGGTAGTCCGCCTCGTTGGGGCCGCAGGCGATGCGATGGATGGCCGGCTTGAGGTAAGGCGGACGGACGAAGCAATTGTAGCGGCGAAACTCATCGGCGTAATACTCCGGCCGCATGTTGCCGCCGCAGACCCAGTTCTCGTTGCCGACGCCCAGGTAGTCGATGTGCCAAGGTTGTTCGCGGCCGTTAGCGCGGCGTTCGCGCACGAGGGTGCTGTCGGCGGAGCCGGTCAGATACTCCACCCAGTCGGACATCTCCTGCACGGTGCCGCTGCCGAGATTGGCGGCGACGTAGGCTTTGCAGCCGAGCAGCTCGACCAGGTCCATGAATTCATGGGTGCCAAAGGCGTTGGTCTCGATGACGTTGCCCCAGATCGGATCGCGACGGCGCGGGCGTTGGTCGCGGGGACCGATGCCGTCACGCCAGTGATACGCATCGGCGAAACAGCCGCCGGGCCAGCGGAGAACCGGAATGTCGAGCTGCCGCAACGCCTCGAGCACGTCGTTGCGTAATCCCCGGGTATTGGGGATGGACGATTCCGGTCCGACCCACAGCCCCTCGTAGATCCCGCGGCCGATGTGTTCGGCAAAGTGTCCGTAGAGCTCGGGCGGGATCGTGCCGCCGCGCGCTGCAGGGTCGAGTCGGAGTTCCACCGAATCAGACATGGCCGGGAGGGAGGAAGGGCGAACGGGTCAGGAGCTCGCGGCGTCCACGATGGCTTGTTTGACCGCGAGGATGTTGGCGGTCGGCGTGCCGAAGGGAATGACCGCGGTGCCGAGGATGAAACCGGGGATGCCCGCGCCCTTTGCCATCTCGGCCTGGGCGGCGGCGTAGATGTCGTCGGGCGAGCCCTTTTGCAGCAGGTGCGGCGAGATGTTGCGGCGCATTGCGCGATCGTATTGCTGGCAAAGGTCGGACCATTCCTCGAAGTCGCCGGTGAAGTCGCAGAGCAAGTTGTTGCAGCCGGTCTCGACCAGGTGCTCAGCGATGCGGGTGGTGTTGCCGCCGATGACCAAGGGCACGTCGGTCACACCTTGGCTGGTGGCCCAGCTGGCGAAGTCGGTGGTCACCGGCAGGACAAACTCCTCATACATGGCCGGCGAGAGCAGCTCGGGGGAGGCTTGCGAGTCGAAGATGATCAGCTCGGCGCCGGCATCGATGTAACCTTTGGCGAAGGCCTTGATGATGCGACCGGAGTAAGCGAGCACCTCGTGCACCCATTCGGGTTCATCAACGCAGGCGAAGAAGAGCGTCTCGGCGCCGACCAAGGAGATGGCGAGCGAGAAGGGGCCGGAGATGGCACCGCGCAACCAGATGTCGTCGCCGAGGGCGCGGCGCACGTTGCGCACGGCCTGGAGGTTGATCGGCATGCGACCGTCGGTGAGCGGATTGGGCACTTTGGCCGAGCTCAGGTCGGTGCCGGCGGGGATGACGTGATCGCCCGGGCTGATGCCGGGGATGGAGGTGTCGTCGCCCTCGTAGAAGGTGACTTTGCAGCCGCAGGCTTCGGCTTCGAGATTGTAGACATCGACGCCGACGGCGAGGGCATCGGGCTCGACGTTTTCATACTCGGCGATGAGGGCGCGCGTCAGCAGGTTGGCGTCACGGGCGATGGCCGAGGGGGTGGAGCCGATGAAGGCGGCCTTGTGTTCGTAGATGGCCGGCAGGAAGGGGACGACGTTGGCGGTGGGGTCGCAGCGCAGAACCTTTTCGATTTGGGCGCGAGTGAGGGGGGAGCGAAGGGTTTGGGCCATTGGCTGATTGGGTGAGGGTAACGGGGGAGGCGCAGTGTAGCACAGGTCTCTGGAGGCGAGATTGGCGTGGCGGGAATATTGTTTGGCATATCGGGCGATCGGGGTTTCGGTGGCCCCATGCCGACGTCTGCCCCGCTCCACTTCACTGTGCCCGCCGACGGGGTGGTGTTTGCGGAGAGTGTGCATGCCGGAGACTTTCGCATGAGCGAGCGCACGGACCCCTTTCACAAGGTGTTGTATGTGCAGCGAGGGCGGGTCGCGTTGCAGTTGGGGGCGGCCGAGGAAGGGCCGGTTTTGGAGGCGGGAGCGGGCACGCTGCTGATCGTGCCGGCCGGGCAACGCCATCGTCTCACCGATGTGGAGTTATCGGTGCTGCTGCTGTTGGGCTTCGGTAAGGAGTTTGTGGATACGGATGCGGATCTACGCGAGATGTGGAATCGGCTCCGGCGGTCTCAAGGCAGTTCGATGCGCTTGCGGCCGGTGCAGGCGGGGCCCGTGGTGGGCTGCTGGCGGCAGGGGATCCTGGAGCAGACCGAACAGCGGCGCGGCCACGGTGTGGCGGCGCGAATGCTCGCGCTGCAGGTGTTGCTCGGGGCCGACCGTTACCAATTGCGCGCGGTGGAAGACTCGACGGCGGAGCGGGTCACCCACCTGCTCGAGGATTTGGAGACGACGTTTTACCGGCCGTGGTCGATCGATCTGGCGGCGCACCAGGTGGGTCTGTCCCGGCGTCAGTTCACGCTGCGGTTTCGCGAACAGACCGGGAAGTCCTTCGTCGAATACCTCAATGCATTGCGCCTGGCCCATGCCGAACGGTTGCTGCGCAGTGGCCGCTACAGCGTGACCGGCGCGGCATTTTCGTCCGGCTTCGAAGACCTGTCCCATTTCTACCGCTTGTTTCGCGGTCGCCATGGGGTGGCGCCGAAGCAGTGGATGGCGGATCAGGCGACGACGACGCCTACCACCACTTGAGTTCCTGCGCCGATTGCAGGGCGGCCTCCAAGGGCGCGAGCTCCGGGTGCCAATGGCGTTCCCATTCCAGGCTCACCGCGCCGGCGAATTCCGCGGCCAGCAGCGGCTGCAGCTCGGCCATGGGGAACTCGCCCTGGCCGGGGAGCACGTAGGAAAAGGGGTGTTTGGCGGAGGGCTGACTGATGCTTTCCTTCACGTGAATGTGCACCACGTGGTCGCGGATCTTCTGCCAGGTCGTGACAGGAGATTCGCCGCCTTTTTTCCAAGTGTGATGGCTGTCCCAGAGGATGCCGATGCCAGGGCACGCACCCGCCAGAGCCAGAATGGCGTCGGACGAGAGCAAGGCATCGTGGGTTTCGATCATGATGTCGGCCTGCCAGTCGTGGCGTTGCTTTTGTTCGTGCCACCAATGGAAGGTGTCGAGCGCGCCGGGCAGGTCCGCTGCGAGGTTCTCGCCGCCATCAAAGAGGCGCAGCCAGCGAACGCCGAGGGCCTCGGCCCAGGGCAGAAACTCAAGGAACTCGGCACGATCGGCGGCGGTGTTGGTGAGCAACCGGAGGGAGGTATCCAGGGAACGAATACGGAGGCGCTGATCGCCGAGTTGATCCGCGAGCGCGGCGGGGCTGCCAAACCTGGCCGTGAACAAAGCGGGCAGATCGAGGCGTCCCTCCAGAGTGCGCAGTTCGACCGCATCGAGGTCGAAGTTGGAGGCGACCGCGAGGGCCTCGGATAAGGTGGCGGCGGGATTGCCGAGCGTGGAGTAGCAGCGTTGGTAGGACATCAAAAAGGGGGGGCGTTTAGCCGAGCAGGCGGCCACCGGTGGGGCCGCAAAAGACCGTGGTGCTGCGCGGCGCCAGCTCCGTTTGAATGGCGGGACCGCCCGGCCACTGCAAGCGACGCGGGCCGCCGTCGATGGTGTGCACCACGATGAGACCATCGCCGACGAGCGTGGTTTCCGCGACGTCGTTGTAGGTATGGCAACCGGCGGTCACGGCGATGGCGCGGACGAGTTCGGGGTCGGTCGGCGGCAGCGCGGAAACCCACCAGGTGGCGGCGGCGGGAGAGTCGGCCGGGTGACGGACGGCGGCGGCGGTGCCGTCGGGCCAACGCGCGATCACTTCGTCTGCGGGCGCCGGCTCAAACGCCGGGAGCGCCAGGGAGGCGGGGAGCGTTTTCGACGGGTTGAGTTCGGCGAAGGTCCAGGTCTGACAGGCTTCCGTGGGGTGGTGGGATCGCGTGGTGACGCCGGTGAGTGCCGTGGCGAGTTGCGGGTCGAGGTGATTGCCGTCGCTCCAGCCGGTGTAGCCGAGGGCCAGCACATGGCGACCGTCGGTGGCCACGCGTTCCTGCAGGCAGGTGCGTTGGGCGGCGTCGAGCATCGGCGTGGTGGCCAGAATGACGAGGCGGTAGGGGGAGAGGTCCAGCGAGGGCAGTTCGTCGACGAGCGCTTCGTCGAAACAAAGTCCGCTGTGGTAGAGCGCGTGCAGGAGGTCGTCGACCAGCAACGGCGTCACCGGATCGGAGGTCGTGGTGGGGAGTTCGCCAAATTTGGCCTGCGGGTGCCGCTGACTCACCGTGTGGCAAAACGACATGGGGTCGTGCACCAGCAGCACATCGGCGGGGCGCAGGAAGGCGTCTGATTGGCGCTCGGTGGTGATGTGGTGCAGGGCGCTGACATCGGCGAGGAGTTCGGGGGTGTCCCACCAGCCGCAGTTGCCGCCGCGCGCGAAGTCGGGCGTCGCGCCGATGGGGCCGAAATCATACCACCACTGGCCGCCGCCGCGGGTGACGGGTTGCAGGACGTTACGGCGATGGATGGCGATATCGTCGGACGGCGTGCTCTTAAATTTGGCGTCCCACGGGCAACCCACGTGACTGGTCGGCATGTCCATCTCGTCGAGCCAGAGTTTGCCCGCGCGACGCACGGCGCCGATGAGTCCGCGCGCGTTGCCGGTGCCGCCAAAATCGCGCGCGGCCGGTTCGTAGGATTGGGGGGAGCACAGGCAATCCAGGTGCGGGGAGGCGAGGGCCTCGGCGACGGCGAGTTGGGCCCCGGCGGCCTGACGACCAAAGATGCTGTAGAAGTAACCGAAGAAGGCGGCCGTGATCAGCGGACGCGGCCAAGCGGTTTTGGCGGTGGCGGCCAGCTCGAGCACGATCGAGGTGAGGGCGTGGTGTTGGAAGGTGAAGTAGTCGATGACCGGCTGTTGCGTCATCGGATCGCGCAGGATGCCGAGTGCGGCGGTTTCGCGGGCGGGGGAATCGGGCACGCTCACGGCCTCGAAGGTGAGGCCGGGTTGGTTCCAGGCGGCGGCGAGGATGGGGGCGGTTTGGTATTTGGCGCGAAGCCAATCGCGGAAGGCCGCCGTGGCGGCGGGGCCGGTGTCGGGGTCGTGGTGCAGGAAACCAAATTGGTGCCACTCGCCGTAAACGCCGTTGGCGATCTGCAGTCCGAACAGCGCGTCTCCCTCGGGGGTGGCAGCGAGCGCGGCGCAGAATTCGCGCAGGCGGGCGTGCGCCCAATCCTGCCAGGGACGGGAGTAAAAACTGGCGCGAGTGGGTCGCTGCGCGTCGTCGGCGAGGGGGCGATACAAACCGTGGCGCGGCGGATCCTCGGGCTCGGTGTCGGCGTAACCCACGCACTCGGCCGGGTGCTCGGCGCACCAGGTGGGAGGCGGGTTGACGTGGAGCCGCAGCATCACGGCGCCCTCGGGCGCGACGGCCCGCACGCCGGCGATTTGGCGTTGGGCGAGGGAGATGTCGAGGGTGCCTGCGGCGGTGAGCATTTGCTCGAACCAGATATCGAGTTGAAACAGACGCACGCCGCGCCGGGCGAACTCCGCGATGTTGCGCGCCGGCACCTCTTCCCACGACCAGCGGGCCCCGGGGCAGTCCGACAGTGCATAGAGCAGCGGGGCCACGGGCTCGTCGTTGAGCAACAAAGTGGGGCGGTCCTGGCGGAGTTCCAGGCGAGCGGAGATGGGGTGGGGCATGCCTTTCGAGACAGGGCAGGGACGGCGGAGACTAAAGCTGAAAGAAAATGAAAGTTAGGCGGCGAAGGCGTCGGAGACCAAAACAAGGTCGTCAACGGCGCGGCGTTGTGGGAGAGCGGTGCGTATGGCGCTTGCTGTCCCCACCCCGCCGACGCGCATACCCCTGGTGCACGTGACCGACCTCTACCACCCCGCGCAGGATCCGGATGATCAGTTCGACCTGGCCACGGTTTTGGCGCTGCCGGAACTGGACCTGCGTGCGGTGATTTTGGATACAACGGAGAAATTTCTGCGCGCGGCGCCGGAGGGTTGGGACGTGGCGCGGGATCCGGGCTTCGTGACGGTGGCGCAGGCGGGCTGGTTGCTGGGGCGGGCGATTCCGGCGGCGATGGGGCCGACGGCGGCGTTGCGGGATCCGGCCGACGATGCGCGGGATCGTCCGCAGCGGGAACATGCGGGCGTCGAGCTCCTGTTGCGGGCGTTGGTCGAGGCGCCGGCGCCGGTGGTGATCTCGGTGGTGGGATCGGCGCGGGTGGTCACGGCGGCGTTTAATCGGGATCCGGACTTGTTGCGGCGCCAAGTGCGGGCGGTGGTGATCAACGCGGGCACGACGGTGCACCGGGATCTGGAGTGGAACGTGCAATTGGACCCGGCGGCGTTTGTCGGGCTGTGGCGATCGGGCTTGCCGGTGCATTGGTATCCCTGCGCGACGGAGCGGGGCGCGTTTGATCGGCGGCCGGAGCGGGGCACACATTGGCGGGCGACGCATGCGGTGTTGTTGGAAGGGATCGCGGCACCGTGGCGCGGCTGGTTTGCCTATGGGCTGACGGGGTCGGCGCGGGGGGACGTGATCGGCGCACTCGCGAGTTTGGGACGGGGAGCGGTGTGGGAGAATATTCAACCGGCGTCGCGCAGCATGTGGTCGACGGCTTCGCTGGTCATGGCGGCTGGCCGGGGATTGGCGAAAACGCCGGAAGGGTGGCGCTTCTGTCCGCTCGCGCAGATCGCAGACCACGGCTGGGAATCATGGGATCTCCGGCTCGATCCGATCACCGGGGAAGCTGACGACGCAGGGCAGGTCACGTGGGCGCTGGCTGAAGCGGACGAGGCCGGCTGCGACCGGCGGCTCTTTGGCCGCACGCCGGGGGAAGGTTATGGCGAGGCGATGGCCGAGGCGTTGAACGCCTTACTGCGGACGTTGCCGGGCGAGCCGGCGTAAATGCGGTAGCGAAGCGTGGTGCCCCGGGCCGGACTCGAACCGGCACGCCCTTACGGGCAAGAGATTTTAAGTCTCCAGTGTCTACCATTCCACCACCGGGGCGCGGACGGAGGAGAGGGGTGTTAAGCGTGATGTGCGGCGCCAAGACAAGGCGGGTTTTGCGTCACACCGGTTACAGGAGGGTGAACTTCACGCTTCCCGCCGCCCGGAATGCCCCCCACAACGGCGGGATGAAGATTGGCCTTATGGGCGGAAGCTTCGATCCGGTGCACTTCGGTCATCTGGTCGCGGCACAAGATGCGATGGAGCAGCACGGACTGGATCACGTGGTGCTGCTGCCGGCTGCGCAGGCGCCGCTCAAGGACTACGACGTGAGTGCCTCGGGCGAGGACCGCGTGGCGATGGTAAAGGCGGCGATCGACTGGGATCACCGTTTCGAGGTGTCGGATTTTGAGGTCAAACGCGGCGGCGTGAGCTACACCATCGATACGGTGCGGCACTTTCGGGCGAAGTATCCGGACGCGCAGCTGTTTTGGATCATCGGTGGTGATCAGGTGCCGAAGCTGGGGCAGTGGCGGGACATCACGGAACTGGCGCAGTTGATCGAGTTCATCTTCCTCGAACGACCCGGTCACCCGGCCAAGCAACCGCCGGAAGTGGAAGGGTTGCGGCTGCATCGTTGTGACGGTCACTTAATCGAAATCAGCTCAACGGAGCTGCGAGAACGTATGTGTCGGGGGCTCTCGCTCGATTATTTTATGCCCCACAAGACGATTGAGTTCATCTGTGAAAACGGCCTATACCGCTAATCACTTATCCATGTCTGCACGTTCCAAAACTGCTGCCACCACGGCGGCCAAGCTCCCCGACCCGCGCATTTTGCTGGCCGATCTCGTTAAAGCCCTCGACGCCAAAAAGGCCGAGGATTTGCGGGTATTGGCGGTGGGAGAGCACTCCTCGATCACCGATTATCTCATCCTCGCCTCCGGTCAGGCCAACCCGCATCTGCGGGCGCTGCGGATCGAGGCCGAGCGCGTGCTGGATGGCGCGGGTGCGCCGATTGCCGGGGTGGAGTCGGGGGACGGGAGTGGCTGGATCGTTTTCGATGCCTACCAGATCATAATCCACCTGTTCATGCCGGAACAGCGGGAGAACTATCAGCTCGAGCAACTGTGGCGTGACGCCGAAGAGATTTCGGTGGAGGACCTCCTGAACCCGCCCAAGCCGAAGCCGGTGAAGAAGGCCCCGACCAAGAAAGCGGCGACCAAGAAGACGGCTGCCCCGAAAAAAACTCCGGCCACGAAAAAGGCTCCGGCGAAGAAGGCGACAGTGGCGAAGAAGACGGCGGCCAAGAAAGCGGCCCCTGCACGTAAGCGGACGAAGTAGTGGGTCGGTGGCCGCGCAGGCGGTGAGGCTCAGAATCCGTAGCCGATCGAGCTGATGATGCGTTGATCGGCGCGGGCGTCTTCGGTCGCGACGGCGTTGTCGAACTCGTATTCGTAACGCAGATTGAGCGAGATACTGCGGGTGATGGTGCCCTGCAGGGTGGTATCGAAGCGCAGCTTGTAGTTGGATTCGCCGGTATCGACGACGGAGGGTTGGTTGCCCACCGAGATAAAGCGGGCCTGGCCGTCGGGGGAGTATTGGGCAACGGCGTTTTGGGAGAACTTCACCTTTTCGCTGATCTGGTAACTGTAATCCTGGAAGACCTCGACCAGGGCGTAGACGCTGCCGTCGTCGATGTTGGTCTGGCGGTATTGGGCGGTGAGACCGGCACCAACGTTGATGGTATGGTCGTCGTTCTTGAAGAGCCGATAACCGGCACCGACGTTCTGCTCCCAGTTGTTGTCGATCAGCTTGATGGGGTCCCGGTAGTAGCTGGTGAGGGTCTGTGCGAAGGTGCGTTCACCGAGTTCGCGGCGCCAACGGAAGCTGCCGTCGTAGCGCTCGTTGGTCACCTTGGTGTCCTGTTCGCTATAGAGCAGGCGAGCGGAGGCTTTGAGCGAGTTGCGCCCCATTTTGCTTTCGGCAGAGGCGCGGAAATCGAAGTGAGTGGCGTCGGTGCGACCGTCGATTTGGCGGAAGCCCAGCTCCAGTTTGCCGGACCAGGGATTGAGGAATGAGAAGAAGGTGTCGGCGGCGGGAGTCGGAGAGGAATCTGGTTTGGGAGTGGGCGGGGCCACTGGTGGGGCCGGCTGAGGCTTCGCTTTGACGACCTGAGTCTCTTCAGCCTGAACCGGTTTTTCTTCCGGGATTGGGTCGGTGTTCAAGCCGCTCTCCGTGTCGATGCGGTCGATATTTGCGACCGGGATTTCGATCTCGCCGAGCATAGTGGAGCTCAAGACCACGGCCTCGGCGGTGCGATTCACGATCAGGCCGGTGAGACGATCGCCGTTGGTGAGGAGGAGTTCAGCGGCGTGGCCGGCGTTGGCCACCGCGAGAACCAACCCGCTGAGCAGGAAAGGGAGTCGGAGGCGGAAAAAGTGCTGCATGCTGCAGGGGTTAATAGGACGAGAATTCGCGGAGAGAGCTAGGGTGAAAAAACGCAAAATGCTGGCGTATGGTGGTTACAGGGCCGAATGGTTCTAGTTACTACCGAGTTGATAGGGAGTTGGGCTCAGCCCGATTTGGGTAAAAATACGCACAAATCGTTTGCGAGATTGAACTTGCGGTATGTCAAGGGCGGACGCTTGATCGGAGAGATCGCCCGCACGTCGGGCACTATTATCATCATAAACACATCCAGATATCCTATGAAACGCTCCTCCTCCAAAGGTTTCACCCTCGTCGAAATCATGATCGTTGTGGTCATCATCGGTCTCCTCGCTGCCATGGCCATCCCGGCCTTCCAGAAGGTCCGTCAGTCCTCCCAGGACAAGGCCGTGTTGAACAACATGCGCCAGCTCGGTTCCGCCGCTGACCAATACTTCCTCGAGAACGGCACCTCCACGGCTGAGATCACCGTCCTCGTGGGTGCTTCCAACTACATCAAGTCCCTGTCCACCGTGGCCAGCGAGACCTACCCGACCACCTACACCCAGGGCACCCCGATCACCGTTACCGGTATCGCTGGCGCCCGCACGATGACCTACCTCCAGTAAGTCGTTTTTGGTTTTCAATCTCCAAACCGTCCGCACACCGTGCGGGCGGTTTTTTTTATGAACAGACGCGTGGTTTTGTTTGTGTTGGTGGGGCTTCTGGCGGTCCTGCTTGGCTTTATCACCTTAACCCCGGCTCAAGCTGTCCAAGCCGTTCGCGATTATGGGTATTGGTTTGTTGCGATCAGTTTTGGCGGACTGGTTTTTCACCTGGTTCGGGAAGCCTTGGGGTGGTGGACCGCGATCGGGGCAGGGGATCGATTGCGGCGGGTGTGGCGGGCTTGGCCGGTGTGGCTCGTGGTCGGTCTCGCAGCCCTTTACCTGCAGGTGCAGGAGAAGCACGGCTTCAAGATCATCGCCGATGAGTTCCTGCTCTGTTCGACGGCCAAACAGCTGCACGAATACCGGTCTGGGGCGATTGTGCTGCGGGCCTACGACTACGGGGGAAATTTCGTCACGCTCAACTCACGCGTCGACAAGCGCCCTTTGACGTTCCCGTTTCTGTTGACGCTGTTGCACGACACCACGGGGTATCGCGTCGAGAACGTTTTTATCCTGAATGGACTGCTGTCAGTCGCGCTGACGGCTTTGCTGTTTTTGATCGGACATCGCCTGGGCGGCTATTGGGCGGGGGTGTCTCTGGTCGCCTGGATATGTCTGGTGCCGCTGGTTATTCAGAATGCGGCCGGAGCAGGATTCGAACTGCTCAACATGGTCATGATTCTTTTGGTGGTGTGGCTGGGGATGCGTTTTGCCGAACAGCCTGAGCATCGCGACCGGATGGGGGCGCTGATATATGCAACGATCCTCCTCGCCCAGGTGCGTTACGAATCCGCCCTGTTCGTGGTGCCGGTGGCGGGGGTGATTCTTTACGGTTGGTGGCGCGCCGGTCGTATGCTGCTGCCCTTTAGCGCCATGGCAGCTCCCTTGCTCCTGCTCCCGGTGCCTTGGCTGCAAAATGTCTTCAAGCTCAGCGAAGCCTCGTGGCAGTTGAAGGACGTGGAGGGGGCGACCTCTCCTTTCGGTTTTCAGTATTTCTATGACAATGTCGGGCATGCGCTGAATTTCTTCTTCACCTTCGATGGTTCGCAGCCGAACGCGTGGTTGCTCGCACTGCTGGGGATTCTGGCCATGGGGTTTGCGGGCCTGCTGATCTACCAGAAGGGCCGCGAGTATTGGCAGAAGTCTCCCCGGGACACGGCTCTACTGATCGCGATCATTGGCCTCACGCTGCACGCGGTGCTCATGCTCTGCTATTTTTGGGGCAAATGGGATGATCCCATCATTCGGCGATTGTCGCTTCCCACACACCTGCTTTTGGCCCTGACCATGGTTTGGGTGTGGTCCAAGGTGCCGGGCCTGACGCGACGGTGGTGGATTCTCTTGGGCCTGGCGGCTTTTCAGTGGTTGGGCTGGTCCGTTCCGGCTATCGCCCGACAGGAGTATAACGCCGAAAATTATGCGGCTCGGACCACCAATTGGCTCAGCGATTTCGCGGCGCAACAGACTGCCGCAGGACGGCGGATTCTGGTGATCGACCCGGTGGCAGACCTCATGTGGTTTTTGCACAACCAATCAGCGCTGAATCCCTACACTTTGGCCAAGCGCGGAGAGGAGTTTGTGTTTCATTTTGAGCAAGGCACCTTCGACGACGTGTATGTGGTCCAACGCGTGATCGTGGATCTCGCGACCGGAGGACGTTTTATTTCGGCGGTCCACGATTATGGTCCGGCGCTCACGCTCGAGCCGGTCATGGAACAAACGTTCGCGCCGACGTATGTGATCCGGGTCAGTCGTGTGACGGCCGTGGATGCGGAGCAAATCCTGCAGTGGGGTAAATACCAGGAAACGTTGGATTTGGACTCTCCCACCGGAGGCATCGAAGAGGTCAAACTCGATGTCGACGCCCTCAACGAGTGGATTCGCAAGCTGCCTTAGATGCGCCCTATTGTCCCAGGATTTCGCCGCGCTCGGCTGCCTCGATGAGGAGTGACACGGCTTCCGGCGGACCCTCGACCAAGGCGCTTATCTCCAGTTCATTCAGACGGTAGACCATCGTCGCATTGGCTACGATGGCGTCGGGCGGGCGAACCCGCAGGTAGCGGGCGATGCGCGCGAAACGCAGGCGCTCAACTTGCCATAGACCTTCGGTGTTCTCCCTACCAAAATCGATGATGCGGTTTTCCAGGGTGCCTTGGGCAAGCTGCCGCCGCGCCCAAGCCATCCCGCGTCGGTAGCTCTCTTCCTTATCCGCCGTCCATGGGCCTTTTACCGGGCTGAAGATATCCTGCAGCATGGTCGCTCCGATACAGTAGAGCCCGGGTTTCAGCTCCTCGAAGCGACGTGGACGATAGTGATCGTAGATCGGCGCAAAGGGGATGGCGTCGGGCAGGTGATAACTCAGCGAGTCGCTGCCAAAATAGGAGACATACAAGGGCTCGTCCGGCTCCCGATGCTGATTTACCCAAGTCGCCAATGCCGGCAGGCCCTGGCCCCAGTCGAGCGAGCTGTCGACAAGCTTGTGCCAACCCTGCTTTGGACCGCCGGATAGATAGTTGAAAAACGTAAGGTAATGCGGCGCGACGGTCAGCGCTCCGGCGAGAGACAGGACCGGCAGAGCGATGAGTCCTGCTCGTCCGCGGCGAGGCATCCACTGCACCACGCCGCCGCCCAAAATAAATAGAACCGGATAAAGGGCGAGGATGTGCCTGTGCCCAATGTTCAAAGAGCTCATGAGGGAGAACGAGCCGAACACTGCCACGAAGACGATGAGGGGCGCAAAACGGGTCAACTGGGCGCTGACCAAACTGGTCCCCGACCGTGCCAGTCGGCGTAGCCCCAAAACTGCGCACAGGAAAGTCAGGAGTAGTTCTGCCGAGGTGCTCTTCCAGGCGAAGGTGGCCAGGAAAAACCACCACCAACCCGTCGTGCTCAGCTCTCCGGCGAGGAATGCTCCGCGGGCCGAGCCTTGATAACGCACGTGAGTGAAGCCTTCAATGTAAGCCTCTGGCAGGAGTTGCCAATCGCGGGCAAATTGGATCACGGCGGTCACCGGGCCTTTCCAAGAGAGCATCTCCTCCCACGTAAGAATAAACTGTTCGTGGGGGGGCATCCCTGGGGCTGCGGCGGGATAACGCAGGCCGAAACTCATCCAGATCACTGCTGCCGCGGCCGAGGCGTGCGCCACCATGAGCAGCGACCAGCGACCGAGACGTCGCCAGTCTCGCCTGCCGCTCGGCGCCTGCAGCGCGTCCCATAACCCGAGCACCGCAAATATAGGCACCAGCAGCACGCAGGAAAACTTGGCCACAAACGCGAAGCCGGTGGCCAACAAACTTAGCGGGATCCAACGCCCGCCTCGGCGCAAGGCCTGCCAGAACGCACCGGTTGCGGCGAGCAACCAGAATGCAGCGGTCGTGCCCGAGGTGACCAGAGGACCGTTGGCCAAAATCGTCGGGCACACCGCCCACATTCCCAGTGAAAACAGCGCCGCCCGGTTTCCCCAATAGTGACGGGACCATACAAACACCAGCACACCGAGCGACAGCGGCCAACACAGCATCGCCAGGCGGCCGCGCCACAGCATCGACTCGTGGTCGTTGCCGCTGGCGAAGAAAAAATCGTCGGAGATCTCCCACACCGAGGTGCGTTTCCAGAGCTCTGGCGACGCTGCGGGGTCAAGGTGCGGTGCCGAGGCGAGCAGGGGCAGCGCGGCCCAGCGCTGGGGCAGGTTGCCGTTCTCCGGCTGCAGCCGGTAGTCATTAAATTTCCAATACGCGTAGCCGGCGGTGAGGTGAGCCGTCTCATCGTGGGTCACCCCGACCTGCCGCAGTCCCCACGTGGCCAGCAAGGCGTGCAAGGCCAGCAGGGTCGTTACGCACGCTGCGAGGAGGCGCGGAGAAATGGGACGAGATTGCATCATCGGAAGAACTGCAGGTCTGCGACTAAAACGCCCTGTCGGCGGTGCGAGCCTGGTCCATCAAATCGGCCAACTCGGCGGGAGAGCCGGTAGTGACCACCCTCACTTCTTCCGCGTCGAGCCGAAAGACGAGCACACTGTGAGCGACGACCGCGAGGGGCGGTTTCATTTTCAAATAGGCAGTGAGGCGGTTGAAGCGCAGACGGTCCAAGCGCCAGAGGGGCTCCGAGCCGAAGTAGCCAAAATCCACGATATTCGCGGACCGGGTTCCTGCGGCCATCTCCGGCAGGATCGTCGTGCGCAGCTGCCGGTAGGCCGCCTCTTTCTCCGCCGTCCATTCGCCCCGAAACGGGCTGTAAACATCCTGCAGCATAGTGGCACCGATGCAGTATAGTCCCGGCTCCAGCGGAGCCCAGGGGCGCAGTTGGTAGTGCTCGTAGATGGGCGCGAGGCGAATGGCTTCCGGCATGCGATAGGCGACGTTGTCGCTGCCGAAATACGAAACATAAACCGGCTCGTCGCTTTGACGATTCCGCTCAACCCAACTGGCGAGAGTTGGCAGCCCTTGGCCCCAGTCGAGGGAGGAGTCCACCAGCTTGGTCCACGCGCGGTCCGGACCGCCGTTGAGTCGGTTGAAAAACGTAAGGTAGTGCGGCGCGACGCTTAGCGTCCCGAGTAACGAAAACAGTGGCAGGGCGATGGCCAGGCGCTTTCCCCAGTCTCCGAGGCGGGCGATCAGACCGCCGGCCAGAATGAACAAAATCGGATACAGCGGAAGGATGTGGCGGTGACCGATATTCAGAGGACTCAAGATCGAAAAGCCGAGGTATACGCCGGCAAAAACCACCAGCGGCGCGATCGGGGCGGCACGCGGCAGGTGGCGAATTTTTCCGCGAGCGAGCGCGGTCAAAGCGGTCGCTGCGACCGCCCCGCCCACCAGCAATTCTACGATGGTGCTTTTTAGAAAAAAGGTCGCGGGAAAGAACCACCACCAGCCCGTGCTGCGATAGTCACCGAAGAGGAAGGCGTCGCGGGCGCTTCCTTGGTAGCGCACGTGGGCAAACCCTTCGATGTAGGCCTCGGGAAGGAGTCTCCATTCCCGCACCGCCTGAATCAGCGGAGCCAAGCCCCCGTCGTTTTCGAGTAGTTGGGACCAAGGAAGAAAATATTTCTCCAGCGGAGGCATGCCGTCGCCCGCCGGCGAAAAGCGCAGTCCGAAGGCGAGCCAGATGACGACCCAAATGCCCAGGGCGTGCAACGCCCCGAGACCGACCGCGCGCCGCCAGTCCCGCCGGTGTTGCACCCCGTGGAGTAACGCCATGGCGGCGAAGATGGGCACCAGGAGGACGCACGAGAACTTCGCGACAAAAGCGAGGCTCGTGGCCAATACGCTGGCGGCTACTCGGCCCGGCGTGGCCTGCCCCAGCGCGCGCCACCACAGCAAAGAGGACAACAATAACCAGAAAGCCGCGGTGGTGTCTGAGGTCACGAGTGGGCCATTGGCCAACACAGTAGGGCTTACCACATACAACGCGGTCGAAAACAGCGCGGCGTTTTCTCCCCAAAGGCGGCGAGACCACCAAAATACCAGTCCGCCCAGGGCCAACGGCCAAAACAACATCCAAGTGCGGGCGCGCCACAGCAATTGGTCGATGGGGTTGCCGTCGGCGAAAAAGAACTGGTTGCCGATCAACCAGACTTCCGAGCGTTGCCAAAGCTCCGAGGCGGCGTGGGGATCCAAACGAGGTTGCGCGGGTAACAGGGCCAGGCCCGCCCAACGTTGTGGCAGGTTGCCGTTCTCGGGCTGAAGCCGGTAGTCCCCAAATTTCCAATACGCGTAGCCGGCGGTCAAATGTGCGGTCTCATCGTTGGTCACGCCGGTGCTCCGGATGCCCCACAGCGCGAGCACTGCATGCAACAACAACAGCGCTGCGAGACCCCAACCCGCCCGGCGACTGAGAGCGGCGGCACGGGGTGGCACGGGAGCTGGGCAGACTGAGTCGGTTGTCGGCAAGGGAAGGGTCCTAGGGCAAATAGCGCACCGCGGCGAGTCGCCGGTTTTGATCATCGACCAAGCACAGCAGCCAACGGGCACCGACGGGGGCATCCGGGGGCGTGGCGCGCAAACGGAGCTGCACCGGACCCGGTGGCGGCGGCTGGCGCCAGCCTGTTTGCCAAGGCCCCTGCGCTTTGTTGGAAGATCTGTCTGGATTCAGCGGTGCCATCTCGAGCCGCCCGGTTGCCGGGGTGACTGAGTCCACCGGAATGGAGCCGGCGGGATGCAGGAGCCACCAGTCCAGACGGGCCACCGGCGCGGCCAGCTCGGCCAAGCTTATGTTTAGGAATTCGCCGTCGTGTCGGGCCAGGTTGAGCGGCGTAAAGGATTGGTCTGATCGCGCCCACAAAGCGTAACCGTCGACTGAATACACGGGGTGAAAATGGTTGCGCAGGTAGTCGGCGAGCGGGCCGGCGGAACTGAATCCGTTGTCCACCAACAGCTGCAGCACGTTGAGCTGCACCACCACCGCCGGACGGTTGGCTCCGGCCAAGCGCGCAATGATCTGCTCCTGCCGCTCTGGGGAAAGCGAGTTGAACCACTGCGTGGCGTTGGCCCGGGTCGGGGTGGGCACACCGCTCCATAAATTCAGGCTGTAGGTGCCGGGTAGGCTGAAAAGCATGTCCGCCTGTGCGCCGACGGTGGCCACAATCGATTGCTGCGCGAAGGCCACTTCGTCGGTCACGACCATCGCTCCGGTGCCGGGGAAGTTCAGGCGCTCCCCGGAGGCCTGCTGGAAGCGAGCCGTAGCCACCAGCTTGTGGGAGATGATGCCACTGCAGAGCAACGAGCCTGCCACCGCTGCCCAACGGAGTCGGTGTCGCGTGGTTGCTTGATTGGTGCGGAGCAGGCGGGCCGAATCGAGGTTTGCGAGCACCACGAGCGGCACCAGGAGGAACGTGGCCCAGTTAACCTGACTGCCAGCCACGGGAAATCCGTGCAGAAACTGAGCCGCAAGCAACCACGCCAACCAGCGGCGCACACGGTCGCTCCGGTCTTCCGGCTTGATGCCTGGAAGCGACAAAGCGCAGAAAACCGCCAAGCCCGGTCCAAACGACATGGCCAAGGCCGAAGCACTTAGTCCAACACCACCCAAAAAGCTTAACCCCAACAGAATGGCTCCGAGCAGTCTCACTGAAACCAGCACGCGTGATCGGATCTTGGCGGGCAAACGATCCTGGGTGACGGCGAAGAGGCAGGTCACGGCGGCGAACGCGATCGAGCCGGGCAGCCAATCGAACGCGAACGTATAGACGCTGGTCTGTTCCAACGGATCCAGGATCACGCCGCGCCAGAGCCAGGCGAGGCTTGTGCCGCGCGCGAGGGTAAGCGCCAGCACACTCAAGGCCACGGCGCAGGCCGCCGCGATCATCACCGCGATGTTGCGCGGGCGCGCTGAGGGTGACGCTTGCCGGACCACGGTTATCCATAACGCCACTCCGGTGAGCGCGGCCAGGAGCATGAAGACCGGCACCCACGCCTCGTGCGCAAGCCTTCGCATCAGCAAGACGGGCATCAGCACCATCCACAGGCCGGTAGCCAACACGGCAATGGTGCGTGCGCGTCCGCTGAGCGCGTGCGCCAGCAACCATCCCCCGGCGCTGGTCAGGAAGAAGACACCTACGTTGATTTTGGTGAGTAGCAGGATCACCCCTATGCCGCCCAGCGCGGCGGCGGTGGGCCAATGCGTCGCCGGATCGCGGCGACTGCCCAGCCACGCACCTAGAGCGAGCAACAGCCCGATGAGTCCGCCGGGATGACTCGGTTCCCGAATCATGACCCACATAAAGGCAAACGTCGCCACAAAGGTCAGGGTTCCGGTGGTGAGTGAGCGGGCGGTGCGGCCCACCAAGAGAGCCGGAAAGGCCGCCGTGCCCAGCCACATTCCCCAGGTGACCCAGCGGGCGGTTGCGCTGGTCCAGTCAAAGTGGCCGAGACGAGAGAGCCCATCCATCACCGCGAAAAAACCAGGGCCGTATTGGGAAAAGACTTGGTCGTAGAGTTGACCGTCTAGGTGGTAGTTGTGCAGCGAGAGCAACACGTAGCCCTCGTCGTCATAAATCATGAAGGTGGAGAACAGCAGCCGTTGTCCGGCCCAGGCCAATACGCCAGCAAGGATGATCAAGGCACTGGCCTCGACCATTAACCCTCCCCGCCGGGTTAGGGCTGAGAACGTTGCCCGCGGCCATAATTTCATCGACAGGCCTTTTAGCCCCCCGGAGCCTGCGGACAAGAGTGAAGCGCCAGCATGGAGTCCGCTGAATACGACAATCTTGCCGCCGTCGAAGCGGAGCACTGGTATTACGCTGGGAAGCGCACCATCGTGCGCTCATGGCTGCGTCGCACGGGAGTGCTACAACCAGACGCCTTGCTGCTAGATTGTGGGGCCGGCACCGGAGCGTTTGCCGATGAAATGCAAGACCACTGCCAGGTGGTGGTTTTGGATGACCATGAGGAGTCGATCGAGCGATTGCGGCAGCGTTTTTCGGCGGAGCAGGTGATCGGTTTGTCGGGCGACAGCATTCCCTTGGGAGCCGGATCGGTCGACATGGTCACCGCGCTCGATGTGCTGGAGCATGTGCCGGACGACCGTGCGGTGGTGCGCGAATTTGCACGGGTGGTGCGGTCGGGTGGAGCGGTGGTAGTGACCGTGCCGGCGTTCATGTTGTTGTGGAGCGAATGGGATGAGGTGCTACACCACTTTCGCCGCTATCGATTGGCTCAGTTGCGAGCCTTGTTTCCGGCTGAAGACTGGGTGATCGAACACACCAACTACACCAATACCTTGGCCTTCCCGGCGGTGCTGCTGCTGCGACGCGGACGTTCGCTTTTGCGGAAAATCGGATTGGGGAAGTCGGTCCGGAGTGAAGACCGGGTGCCACCGGCATGGATCAACCGTTTTGCTCGCTGGGCCTTTGTGACCCCCGCGGTGCGGGGCCTGTGGGCACCGTTTGGCGTGAGCGCCATTCTGGTGGCGCGGCGCCGTTAGTAGGTGCGCAGGATGTGCGCAGGCTGACCGTCGCGGTCGCGCAGAATCAGCAGCCCGTCCACGATCGGCGCCCGGTCGGGGAGAATCAGGTGATAGCTGAAAAGTGGCTCGTCGGAGCCCGAAGTAGCGGGCTCGAGCGACACCTCGTCAGGCGAAAACCGGCTCACCAGAGCCCGTTCGGCTCCCGTGTAGATCCACAACTCAAAGGCGCTCAACACAGGCAGCGGCTCCGGCAGGTTAAAATCAAGGCGACGAGAGGACGTGGCCCAGCGGGCAACGCCGAGGAGGGGCACCTCGCGGCCGTTTTTCAGCCAGAGGGCGTAACCGTCTATTTCGAGTGCGGTCGAAAAGTGGCTGCGCAGGTAATCAACCAGAGGACCTTCCACCCGGCGCCCTTGGTCCTGCAGATATCGCAGGAGGTCGAGCTGGACGATGACACCGGCGCGGGGAGACGCTTCCAATTCGTCGATGATGGCTTGTTTTTGATTGTCGTGAAGCAGCGAAAACCAGTGCGTGACATTCGCCCGTGTCGGCGTGCGCACTCCACTCCAGAGATTAAAACTGTAGGCACCCGCAAAGGTGAAGAGGGGATCAGTGTTGTGGCGGGCGTTGAGGGTCATGATTTGGATCGGCACCGCCGTGGCGGTCGGCATCACCAGATCTTCGGCGCCCGGCAAGCCCAACGCCTCGCCCTGCTGGCGGTGGACATGGCCCTGTAGCGCCATGGTGCCGGCCAGAGTGAGGCTTACCACCAAACCAATCGCGCCCACGGCGCGTCGCGTCCAGTCCCGCGTTGATCCGAGCGGGAGGTCGCGCAATGAGTCTTCGACGCCCGCGGCCAACAACGGCACCCAAAGGAAGGTTCCCCAGTTGAGTTGACTGACGGCGACGGGATACGCGTGCAGACTCTGCCACCCGACCAGCAGGGCGAGCCACAGCCGTCCGGGCGCAGACTTGTCGTTACCGAGTGGATACGCCAAACAGGCCGCAAGAGGGAGCCCGTAGGTGAAGCCTGCCGATGGTAGCAGCAGGGGCACCCACCCAAATACGGCTGCCATCACAGCGAGCATTAACGCCGCCCGGACGGCGTGCAGCAGCACCCGGAGCAGGGCGGACTCTGGTCGACGCCAGGCGAGCAGCATGAGACCGACCGCCAGCAGCGCTGCCCAACGCGTCCCGGGACGCCAATTGAAGGCGAACCAATAAGCATCGGGATGTCGCAACGGACCCAGCAAGACGCCTTCCAGTATCCCTCGGAGGCTGCTGCCGAGCGCCAGGGTGAGTCCGATGATGACCGTCGCAGTGAGCACGCCACCGACAGATGCCGCCGCCCAACTGCGGGCGATTGTCGGCACCACGGGCAGGTGTCGCCAACCCACGAATACAACGGTGGTGAGGGCGACCGCGACCACCAGCGCGAAGGTGACCACCCACGGCGCGGGCCACAGCCCGTGCATGACGACCAGCGGCGCCAGCGCAAACAGGGGGCCGGTGACGAGCGCGACGATGCGACCGAGGCGAGACGCCCGACTGGCGAGTGCCAACCAGCCCCACAGGGCCGCGAGCAGGAAGAGTCCGGTATTGATCTTGGATAAACCCAGCGCGGCTCCGACGGCGGCGATTGCCGCCGCGGACCCGGGGTGGCGCGCCGGATCCCACCGCAGTCCGATCCAGGCGGCCAGAGCGACCAAGAAGCCGATCATCCCTCCGGGATGCGTAGGCTCGTTGGTCATGATCCAGAGGTAGGCAAAGGTGCCGGCGAGAGCGAAGAGTTGAGCGACCAGCGCAGGCACCAGTCTGCGCGTGATGTCCCAGCACAGCCCCACAGTGCCGAGCCAATAGCCCAACGTCAGCCAGCGGCCGGCGGTATGCGTCCATTCCCAGCCCCCCAGGGTCGATAGGGCTTTGTGCCAGAGGTAAAAAAACGGTCCGTATTGGGTGTAAACTTCGTCGTAGAGCGCTCCGGCGGTGAAGGCGTTACGCAGGCTTAGGAGCACGTATCCTTCATCATCATACACCATGAAGACGGAGAACATGAGGTTGCGGCCAGCCCAGGCGATGAGTGCGGCCAGCGGCAGGAGCACGAGCCAGCCGAGTAACTGAGTGAGGCGGGGCGGACGTGGGCTCATGGGCAGGAGGAGGCGACTCGGCCGGCGCGCCACCACAGGGTCGCGGTAAGGGCGACAGCGCCAAGGCCGTTGAGCCAAACGGGCCAAGGGCACAAGTCACCGAGGAACTGGTAGGCAAAGGCGAATTTCGCGCCGGAGTTGGCCAGGATCGCCTGGCCGAAGAGGTTGGAGAGCGGCCGCCCCTCCTGCAGCACCACCATGGCGGGAGTCACGCGGATGGATTCCACGGTCATCTGCAGTCCGATTCCCAAAAGCGCGTCGACCACCAATAATCCAAGCACCGCTTTGGGCCACCACGAGCTGATCGTGGCAGCGTGGCGCGCGAGCACGACCAAGCCCAGCAGCACCAGCGGTTGCAGGCAAATGTGAGCCAGACCCCACCGGGATAGGGCGGGATGCACCCAAACGCCGAGCCCGACCAGCGCTCCGAGCAGAAGAACGCGGGCCCCCTTGGCGGAGAGGTGCCGAAATGCGGACCAAGTGAGCAGCAGTCCAGCCAACCCTGGAGCAAAAGTCAGGTTGGTTTGATAGAGCTGGAAAAATTGATCTCGGAGCCACGCCCAAAAGTCAGTCGCAACACTCGCGTCTGGCGGTGGCGTTAACAGGGAGTGGGGCACCAGGGTGCGGAGTAGATTCTCGCCGAAAATGCGCCACGGTTGGGTCCAATCCTGTGAGGCTGCCAGATACTGGGCGGTGGTGGTGCTGGCGGAGAGCCCACTGATGCCGGTGCGCGGCAGGATCCAGCCAAACCATGTGGCGCAAACCACTACGCCAACGACGAGCGCGCCCCCCGTCGCACGCCGGAAGACAGTGGTGGTATGGCGGTGCCACAGTTGGACGACAAAAACGGGGCCGAGCACGACGACGAAGATGGCCGCGGAATAGTGCGTGATGAGGGCCGCCGCCATTGCTCCGGCCGCGAGCAAGCTGGAGTGCACTGGATCGCGCTGTGTTTTGATCGCCTGCCAAGCGAGCGCCACGGCCATCACGACCCATGCGGCGGTGAGCAATTTCGTCCACGGATAGGTGAGGTTCTGCATTACCATCGGGTTGCAGACCAGAAAGGCGCCAAGCCACCGCCGGGCTTTCGGGGCGCCGTCACCGGCCAGACGCGTGAGCCACCAGCTCATGGGCAGCACCACCAGAGACCCGAGCAACAGGGAGATGACTTGGTAGCGGGCCATGCTTTCGCCCGCCACGGAAAGGAGGAGTGCGGTGACAAGGTTTTGCAGCGGGGGGCGTCCGGCGAGCGGATCTCTGGCCAGCATCCAACTCCAGTCCTGTTCGGGATGAAGGAAATACTGCGCCCGGTGGAAATGACCCGCCCAGTCGCCAATCCAATCGCCGCCCGAGTAGTTGCGAATCATGCTTAACCACAGGAGCCCGACCGTTACGACTCCGGCCCACAGCAGGAAAGTCTCGCGCGTTTCGGTTTGTTTGCGCCATGCCGCGATCTCCTCGCGGCCCTGCCACCAACCCCATGCCGCCAAAGGAGTCACGAGCCAAGGCCAGACGCCCGCCGGGACTCCGGCGAGATGGAACACGGTGGCCAAGCCGTGCAGTCCGAGAACTCCGGCAAAGGGAGTGACGACCGCGCGTTGCGCCGAGGCCGAGCCGAGCAGCCGAACGCTCCCAAGCCCGATGCCCAGCACCAATCCAACCGAAGAAAATACGGCAGCGAACAAACTGAATCCGAAGCTCATGGCGTGTCGGGAGGAGGGGACGCAGGCCAGACATCGATGCCCCACTCTCCGTGCTGGTGACGGGTGTAGACTTCCGGTCTGAGTTCGTAGGCGATGCTCCAATGCGGTGTCCCGGCCGGCAATGCGATGGCGTGAAAACGGGGCGGCAGATGTTCGCGCAGCACATCGCGACGGATAGGGCGGCCCGCCAGTGCCCGGACCGCCAAGCCATCCTCATCCGCGTAGCGTTTACCTTCCGCATAGAGCGTGACCAAGGGGTGCCAGGGGAACCAAACCTGCTCGGGCCACGTCTCCACGATGGTCTGTGCCTGGGCGTAGCGCGGGTGGTTGAGTCCCCACACCCAGACGGGAACCAGCGCCAGGCGGAGGCCGACGAGTCCCACGGCCAGGCCGACGCCGATCCACAGGGCGTTGCGCCGCAAACGTGTGCGCTGGGCGACCGCCAGGGTTGCGGTGAGTCCGGCCGGGAGCCACAGCCCGAGACCCTGCAGGCTGTTGAGGTTTCCGCCGTAGGTCAGCAAGGCCGCGAGCCCGGGAGGCACCGCAATCGCCCAGGACAGCCACGGGAGGTGCAGGACCGTGAGTGCGGATCGCCGCTGTCGGCGTATCCAGATATAAGCTACGGCCGGCAGCAGCAGGTGCACGCCCATCGCCGGGGCCACATCGCGGAGGCGCGCGGCGAGATCCTGCACCCAGGGCAGCGCGCTTGGCAGTTGGAAGAGCGACAGCCGCAGGGCCCCCGGGTCTTCGAGCGTGACGGTGAGCAGGCACCACCCGAGCAAGGCTGCCGCGAGTCGCGCGGCATGGGCTACGCTCGCACGGGCACCGCGGCTCGACCATAACCAGATCAGTTGAGCGAGAGGCACGGCGATCGAGGTCTGTTTGCAGAACAGGGCCGCCGTAGCGAAGAGCGCGGCCAGCCAGTCACCCGCTGCGCTACGCCTCCGCATGAGCAACAGATTGGCCAGCAGACCGCAGGCGACGGCCAGATTGTCTGCCTGGATAAACTGCCAAGCCGCTCTCGGCCAGATGGCGATGGCCAGCAGCGCGGCCGTCCATCGCAGCCGAGGGGATGCGTCCCAACCGGACGGGAGCGGTGTAAATCGACAAACCGCGATGATCGCACCGAGGGTGATGAGTCCGTTGATCGTGGCGGCGACTCCCAGCGCGGCGGCAGGGGAACCGGACCAGCCGGCGGGCCACAGCAGCCAGATGGGCAGCGGACCATACATCCACGTGTTCGGCGGACCAGAGGGGCCGGGGTAAATTGCTTGGCCGTAGTGGAGCGCGACCGCCGGCGCCAAGCGGATGTCGTTCCAACTGCTGGTGCTGAAAAAGGCCCAGCAGTGCCAAAGCCACACCGCGGCAGCGAGCGTCGCACCCACCCAGACGAAACGTTCCCATCCGTGCCTCGAAGAGGCCGACGCGGGACGAATCTTGGAAGAGCTGGTCGAGTCCATGGGGGCGATCAGGATGAAGGCAAACGACGGAAAACGAGGTAGTGCGCGTCAAACCACAGAAAACTCAGCGAGGGGTCGACGCCGCGGGCCTCGAGTTCGGGCCGCACGTCGAACTCCACGGCCGGCGCGTAGTGCTCCAACAGGTCCACGTCACGCATCGCGTAGGGCAGGTCTCGCGGGCGCAGCACCAGCCACTCGGGCTGCAGATAGGTGATGAGCGAAATGAAATCCGCGTCGTGTTCACGCCGGGCCGCCACGACAGCCGGACTCACCAAGCCCGGGTAATCGAGCACGCGGCCGTGGCAATGGTAGCCGATGTATCCGATCGGCTCCAAATACACCCGGTCGTCCGGCGCCATGTGGGCGTCGAGCCAGAGACCCAGCGGCCGGCGCACTTGGTTCTCGATAAGCTCCTGCTGCAAGCGGTTGACCTCCAGCGAGCGAATGAAACCGAAGCTGGTGGTGGCCAGCGTGAGCGTCGCAAGCGCCACCGCTCCCCCGCGTGCGATTTGGCCCCGTTCGGCCAGCACGGCCCACCATCGGCTCCACGCTATCGTGCCAAAAAAGATCGGCGGCACCGCATACCAAGGGAACACCGTCGCCCGCACCGACATCACCGCGAGGTAGGCGACCGAAATCGAAAAAGCGACCGCCGCCAGCCGGGCCAGACGATCCGGCAGCAGGATCGCGGTCAGTGCGCCCAAGCCCAGCAATCCGCACAGCGAGGTCAGCACCGGTGGCCAGCCGCCACCTTCGGCGTAGATGGGCATGAACGGCGTGCCCAACCAGTAGCGGAGCAGGCGCAACCAGTTTTCGCCGCCGATGCCGGCAAGTTCGATACCCGCGTAAGCCCCTTCCTTGGCCAGCGCGGAGTGAGGCAGCGGATTGCCGTAATAGATCCACGCCCAAGTCAGCCACGGCAGATAAATGGCCGCGCCCAGCAGCGCCGCCCGCCAGCCGCCGGACCACTCGGCGCGACGCGTGTCGCGGGGGAAGAGCCAGGCGGCGATCGCCAGCGCTGCGATATGAATGGGCGCGTCGGGGCGCGTCCACAGCAGGCCACCCCATGCGAGCCCGGCGAGCCGCCAATGGCTCTTTAAACCTCCCACCGTTGCGACAAAACCGAGCCCGAGAAAAGCGACCCAATAACCGGCTTCCTGACCGTTCACGGTGTAGGCGGCGAGCCTCACGCTGGTGACCAGCAGTAAAGGCCACAGCCATACGGTCCAACGGGTGCGATCCGTGGTCGCGTGGCCGAGTGTGCGCATGACCGCCAGTCCCCCCAGCGCCAGAGCCGCCAAGGTGACGAAGTTGGTCAGCAGCAGGGGCAGTTGGTAGCCGTCGGCCCCGCTGAGAGCCAGCATCAGCGCCGGCACCAGGACGTTCAGGGGCGACGTGAAACCGTGCAGGCGAAAGCCTTCGTGGTAGCTCAGCCCATGGCCAGCGACGAGGTTCTCGCTGTGGCGGAAGGTGATCAGGAAGTCCTCCCAGACCTGACCGGTCCACAGCCAGTAAAAGGCGGGCAGCAGGATCAGCACGGCGGCTCCCCAGGCCCACGCGCGGCGTTGGCTCGAGGGCACGGACTTCATCGGCGCGCGCGGTCGTTCGGGCGCACGAGATAGAGCGGGCGGCGCTTCACTTCGTCGTAGATGCGACCGAGGTATTCGCCCAGCACGCCGATGCCGATGAGCTGCACGCCGCCGAGGAAGAGGAGGAGCGTGACCAGGGTGGTGAAGCCGGTCTCCGCAATTTCGATACCGAGGATGCGGCGGACGGCGTAAAACGCGCCCAGCGCAAAACCGACACCGGCGACCAAGAGACCGAGGTAGGTGACGAGCCGCAGCGGTAGTCGCGAAAAACTGAATACGCCGTCGAGGGCGTAGCGCACGAGCCGCGAGAAGGATTGTTTGGGCTCGCCGGCGGCGCGTTCCTGGCGGTCGTAGAGCACTTCCCGCACATCAAAACCCACCCAGGCACGCAGGCCGGGGAAGAAGCGGTTGCGCTCGATCAATTGGTTGAAGGCGGCGACCGCGCTGCGGTCCATCAGGCCGAAGGTGCCGGTGTTGTTGCGCTCCAACGGCTGATCGGTGAGGCGTGAGAAGGTGGCGTGAAAGAGGTCCATGCCGAGTCGCCGCAGGCCCGTTTCCTGGCGCGAACGCCGCACCGCCAGCACCACGCCGGCGCCGTCACGCCAGGCCGCGACCAGCTCGGGGATGAGCTCCGGGGGGTCCTGCAGATCGGCGTCCATGGTCACGACGGCATCGGCGTCGGCCGCGTGGACGAGACCCGCGGCCAGCGCCGCCTGGAAGCCGAAGTTGCGGGTGAGAAACACGGTCTCAAAACGCGGATCGGCCGTCGCCTGCGCCTGTAGTTGCGCGGCACTGGCGTCGCGGCTGCCGTCGTCGACCAACACGGCGCGCCAGCGGATGCCAGCCTCGGCGTCGAAGAGCGCAGCGAGGCGGCGGAAGGTCTCCGGCAGCACGTCCTCTTCGTTGAAGACGGGCATGACAATCGCGATGATGGGGGAGTCGGCGTCCATGGAGCGTGCGAGACGTCAACACGACCCACCGGGCAGGGCAAGCGCGGTGCTTGACGGTGTCGCGCCGGGCCCGACACAGTGCGCGCTTATGGAATCTCAAGCGCCTGCGCCCAAGTCCAAGAAGGGCTTGCTCATCAAGCTGGCCGTGCTGGTGGTCCTCGCAGGGATCGGTGGCGTGGCCGTGCTGAAGGGCCTCGATGTGCGCGGGCTCATCGATCAGACGCTGGCGATGATGCGGGAGGCGGGTCCGTTGGTCTTTTTTGGCGGGATGGCGGTGCTGCCGGCGGTGGGCATGCCGTTGTCGCCCTTCACCCTCTCGGCCGGGTCGATCTTTGGTCCGACGCTGGGCATGCCGTTGGTGCTGGTCTTCACGTGGCTGGCGCTGGCAGTGAATGTGCTCATCACCTACGTGCTGGCGCGCTGGATCGCGCGGCCGTGGTTGGAAAAACTGGTCCTGCGTTTCGGCTACCGCTGGCCGCAGGTGCCGGCCGACGAGTATTGGGATGTGGCCATTCTGCTGCGCGTGACGCCGGGCCCGCCCTTCTTTCTGCAGAGCGCGATTCTTGGTTTGGCGCAGGTGCCGCTCCGCGTTTACATGATTGTCTCGGTGATCGTGTCCGGCCTTTACGGCACGGCCTTTGTGATGTTCGGCGAGGCGCTGCTGGCGGGTAAAGGCCGCATGGTCATGCTCGGCATCGGTGGCATCGCGGCGCTGAGTGTGGGCACGCACCTGCTGCGGCGTCATCTGGGCAAGAAAAAGGCCGCAGCGGCGGTGACGCAGCCGGATCCGGCCACGGAAAGCACCGGATGAGCTGGCGCGACGAGGGCATGGAACCCCTCGACCTCGGGCGGGAACAACCCGGGGCCGACGCGGAGAGCGTGAGCGCCTTCACGCGGCGCGTGAAGGTGTTGCTCGAGCGCAACCTGAACGTGGGTTGGGTGCGCGGTGAGGTGTCGAACCTGCGGCGGCAGGCGAGCGGACACGTGTATTTTTCGCTCAAGGACGCGGGCGCGCAGTTGACCTGTGTCATGTTCCGCGGCGACGCCATGCGCCAGACGGTGCAGTTGCGCGACGGGATGCAGGTCATCCTCAATGGTCGCGTGGGCGTCTACGAGGCGCGGGGCAGTTACCAGCTCATCGTGCGCACGGTGGTCGAGGATGGCGTGGGCCGGCTGCAACGTGAATTTGAGGCGCTCAAACGGCGACTCGATGCCGAGGGCCTCTTTGCCCGCGAGCGCAAACGCGCGCTGCCCGAGCTGCCGTTGCGGGTGGGTTTTGTAACCTCGCCGACGGGCGCGGCGGTGCAGGATTTCATGCGCATCATGGTGCGGCGCGGCTGGAAGGGCCGACTCGTCGTGCTGCCGGCCAAGGTGCAGGGTGTGGGCGCCGCCGAGGAAGTTGCGGCGATGATCGCTACGGCGGGGCGATTGGCGTGTTTTGACGTGCTGGTGGTGGGCCGGGGCGGCGGCAGCCTCGAAGACCTGTGGGCCTTTAACGAGGAGGTCGTTGTGCGCGCGGTGGCGGCCTGTCCGGTGCCGGTGATTTCGGCGGTGGGGCACGAGATCGATTTTACGCTCAGCGACTTCGCCGCCGATGTGCGGGCGGAAACGCCGAGCGGCGCGGCGGAATTGTTGTCGACGGCCTACGGTCAACAGGTCGACCGCCTGGCCATCGCCGGCGATGGCCTGCGTGACGGTCTGCGCAACGTGGTAGAGGATGCGCGCGACCGCGTAAAGAATCTGAAATCGCGTCTGCGGTTGCTGACGCCACGTGCGCAGATCGAGCAGGGGTGGCTACGTCGGGACGACTTGGCCAATCGCTTGTCGGCAGCGTTGACCTCGGCTCATCGCGAGAAACGGCACGCGCTGCAAAGTGTGACCCGCGCCTTCGCCACGGCGACGCCGCAACGTCGGGTGGAGCGCGAATCGCAGCGCTTGTTGGCGATGTGGAAACGGCTGCAGGCGGCGAGTCCGCAGTCGGTCCTGCATCGCGGATTTGTTATCATGCGCGACGCCGACGGAAAGCCGGTGATGCAGGCGTCCGACGTGCAAACGGGCGCTGGTTACGAAGCGGAGTTTAGCGACGGCCGGGCCAAGTTGCGCGGCGCGGAGTGAGCGGTGGGGCAACGCCCGACATCGCCGAATTGGTCGCTCTACCGATTCGCCGGTGCCGCGCGGCCACGCGGGATCTTGCGGATGAAGAGATAGAGCGGCGCGCCGACGAAACTCGCGAAGATGATCACCAGCACCCAGATTAGTTTTTGGGTCGGGTCGGTTTCCTGCGTGAGGCAGTCGATCAGCATCCACAGCCAGAAGACGAAGAACGGCAGCGCGATAAAGAGCGTGCCACCGAGGAACAGGATTTCAGGACCGCCAAGACCGAAGGCGAGAGGGAGGAGCGTGGCCATAAACTCGAAAGAGAGGGAAGGTGAGTCGAGTTGGAGGGAGGAGGAGTGGAAGACGGCCAGTCTTTGCGGAAACGGGGCGAGACCTAAGAACGGGTCGGTGTAGGTCGCAAGGGAATTGCCGGGCGGAGGGGCAACGGAGCGCGAGCAAGCTCGCAGCCTACATTTCGTCACCGATCGCACATTGTAGACCGCGAGCTTGCTCGCGCTCTCGTTGGACGGATCTCACGGCGTCGATTTCACAACACCGCTTCCGTGAGCGCGAAGGTCGCGACGATGAAGGTGAGGTTGAGCGCGACGCGTCCGGCGAACGGAACCGAGCCGTAGCTGAGGCCTGCGACTTTGCTGATCACGACCAACAGGCCCATGAGCAGAAACCACGGGCCGAAGAAAAAGACCACGCGCCACTTCAGCAACGAGACGGCGAGGTCATGCAGGGCGCCGCTCACCAAAAACGTGAGCGCTAACGCCAGCGACTCGGGCAGGACGCGGTGGAGCGGACGAAAGACACCGCGACCGAGGTAGTAGCTCCAGATCGGATTCCAATAGACCCAGAAGGTCGCAAACGACTCCGCGCCGAGCGAACGTCGCAACATGTTCCGGAGGGAGGCAGGATGGCCGAGCGGCACGCCGTTGCGACGTTTTATATAGGTGGCCAGACTCATCCCCATGCGCGAGGGCAAAGGGGGCGTGCCGGAGGGTCAACCGCGGAACAGGTCGCCGGCGACCAACTCCCGACCGAGGCGCACGCGCATGCGGCCGCACAGCCACAGGAAAAGCTGCGCGGTGGTGAAGGCGTCGCCGCTGGCGGTGTGTCGCCCGATCACCGGCAGGCCGGCGTGGGTGCAGAGTTCGTCGAGTCCGGGGGGACGCTGATTGGCATAGCCGGTTTTGTGGAAGGCATCGAGCCGGCGACGCGCGATCATGGCTGTATCCAACATGGGATTACGCAGGCGGGTGCCGAAGTGGCGTTGCAGTGCCGCGCTGATCATCGACGAATCGAAGCCGATGTGATGGCCCACCAGAATGCGCCCGCGCAGCAGATCGAGCAGTTCGCGCAGGACCTTTTCCTCGGGCTGACCGTGGGCGGAGGCGTCGGGGGCGATGCCATGAATTTTGACGGCTTCGTTGTTGGGCGCGTCGAGTTGTTGCACGAGCCAGGCGCGGCGCTCTTCGACCAGGATGCGGCCGCGCCGCACGGGCACGAGACCGATGCTCAGCAGGCGGTCGGTGTCGTAATCGAAGCCGGTGGTTTCGGCATCTAGCACGATGAACTCCAACTCCGGCCACGGGAGTTTGCGGTCGACGCGGCGCGACGTGCCCTCGACGTAGTCGACGACAAATTCAGGCCAGGCAGTGCGACGGAGCCAGCGGAACATGAGAGAAGTCAGAAGTTCGAAGTCAGAAGTTTGAAGTGAGGAGTATCCGGCGTGATGGAACTTATGACTTCACACTTCTTACATCCTACTTGATTACGCTTCATTTTCCTTCGAGGCGGAAGGCGAGGCGGACGTGGGTTTGCACCATGCGCACGACATCGAAGGCGTGAGCGAGGCGGGCTTTCTCGAGTTTCGTGAGCTTGGCCGGGTTGACGAAGCGGCCCGAGTCATGGCGATCGAGGGCGGTGGTGAGGCGCAGCGTGAGCAACACGTCGTAGGCTTCGCGGGCGACCTTGGCGGTTTCGCTCAATGCGGGCACGTTGCGGCGCAGGTCTTCCCAGCGGCCGCCGGTGGAGTAGCGGCGGGTCTGGTTGTGTTTGAGCGCGAGCAGACGGGCGGCGTCGCGCAGCGGCGCGAGGGCGCGGCCCTTGAGGTCGAACTCGCCGACGCGGTCGCCTTTGCGCTCGACGACGAAGTTGCCCCAGAAGTTGAGCGGCGGCGGGGTCTCGATGACGAGTTCGGCGAGGCGACGTTGCAGCCAGGCGTTGTTGCGCACCGAGTCGATGATGGTCTGGCGCAGCGGGCGCGGCAGGGCGGGATCGCCGGCGACGTAGCGCAGGTCGTAGAGCACGATGCCGCGAAAGAGTTCGTCGGGGTCGGTGGTGGAGGCGAGGTTCTCGATTTCGGCCAGCCACTCGCGTGAGGTGCGGCACCAACGGGGGTTGGACGCCATCACGCCGCCTTGGCAGCGGGCGAACCCGCAATCGACCATCTTGGCGACGACGCGATCGGTGAGTTTGAGGAAGAGTTTGCGGTGCACCTCGTCCTGCTCGGGCGTGTCGGCATCGGCGAAGACGAGCGCGTTGTCCATGTCGGTGCGCAGGGTCTGTTCGCGGCGACCGTCCGAACCGACGGAGAGCCAAGCCCAGCCGATGCGGGGCAGTTTCACGCCCTCGGCGGAAAGCTCGGCGATGCTCATTTCGAGCAGGCGTTGCACGAGCTCGTCGTAGAGTTCGGCGCAGATCTGACCGAGGAAGATGGCGGAGACGTTGGCGTCGAGGTAGGAGGCGGTGATCTCCTCCACCTCGTCGCAGAGCTCGCGCAGGCGCGCGACGGTGCGGGCGTGGCGGAACTCGCGCAGGAGGCCGGCGGGGTGGTGGCCGGCTTGCGCGAGCAGGTCCTTGTTGGTGAAAACGTCGAGGGCGGGCGAGTCGGGCGTGCCGTCTTCGGTGACGCAAACCTGGCCGATGCGCTCGCGCAGCATGAGCAAGATGGCGGCGGTGGCCGAGGATAGCGCCGAAACGGTGATGACCGGGCTGGCCATGATTTTGCCGACGGGCGCGGAACGGGGCAGGTCCTGGGCGACAACGTGTTTCACGATTGCGCTCTGGGTGACGATGCCGAGCGGATGGCGATCGGGATCGACAACGAGCACGGACGGAACGCGGCGCGAGGACATGAGTTTCGCGGCGTCGTGAATGGTGGTCTCGGGCGCGCAGGTGAGCAGGCGCTCGAGGGCGCGGGGTTGGATGACTTTGCCGCCGGCGAGATGGGCTTGGAGGATGTTTTTGGCGCGGCCGGAGACGGAGCCGTCCTCGGGGGCGGGCATGGACTCGAAGTTGCCGCCGAGGCGGGTGGTCCAGAAGAGGTGGCGGTTGACGTAGTGGCGGGCGTCGTCGTGCTCGGCGAGCAGGCGTTGGATGCGTTGCCAGGGCAGGCCGTAGAGGATGGTGTCCTCGACGACCAGCGCGGTCGTGCGGGTGGGCTGAGCGCGGAGAAGCGGCGTGAGCCCGAGGAGGTCACCCTCGTCGCGCACGGCGACGCGTTCGGCCTGGCCATCGGTGGTGATGAGGTATTCGACGCGGCCGCGCACGAGGACGAAGAGTTCATCGCCGGGAGGATCGCCGGGACCCCAGACCTGTTCGTTGGTGACGTAAACGTGGACGCGGGCGCGCGCGGCAAGTTCGTCGATGGCCGCGGTCGGCAACATGGAGAACGGCGGGAAGCGCCGCAGGGTGTTGGCGATGCGATCGGGAATCAGGTTGGTTTCGTCCATGCGTCGGAAGGGGTGTCCGAGCAAAGCGGGTCAGGCGGACTTCGGAAACGTTGAAATCGTCGCGGCTGCGTTCAAAGCGCCGGTGCGGGCATGGCCGGGCTACCGGGGCGGGGCCGGTAGACCCGCACGGTCAGGTCCTGCGCCCAGCCGTAGTAACCGGTCACCGCGGAAAGCCGGGTGATCATGAAGGGGGTGATTTTGCCGGCGCCGTTTTTGGTCAGGACCAGGTCGTCCGCGAGGTGCACGGCGAGATGGATGAGGCGGGGGCGGGCATCCGGGGTGTCGCGCACGAAGAGGGCCCACACGTCGCCAAAGGCGTAGGGCGGGGTGGCCGGCGTGTAGTTTTGGGCGAGTTCGGCGCGGGCGGTGGCTTCGCTCTGGTCGTCCTCAAATTGGTAGGGGAGCAGCCGGTCGTTGGGATCGCGCCGGAAGAAGTTGAGCGAGGTCCAAAAACAGTTCGCATCGGCCGGGCTGTTGGCGGCGTCGGGGAAACTGTGCAGGAGACGGCGGGGCAGCGGCGGCAGCAGGTTGCCGATATCGGTGGACTCAAGCTGCGGGGAGGTCGCAAAGCGTTCGAGCCAGGGCGTGAGGGGATCTTCGCCGTGGGGATTCCAGTAGGTGTTGGCGGCGTCGGCTTGGTCGAGGGTTTCCCGCAGCAGTTCCACGCGTAACGCTTCGTAGCGATGGAGCAGTCGCAGGAGCAGACGGCGTTGGTCGGCATCGGTGGCGAGGGGCAGGAGCAGGTCGGCGTCGACCAACAGGCGTTGGCCGCGCACCGTGAAGCTGAGTTCGCGCAGGGCGGAGAGGAGCGCAGGGGCGAGCTGGCTGCGCTCGAGCTGAGCGTCGCTCGGAACCTGGAACGGCGTGACGTGGGCGGGATTGAACGCGGAACGCGCAAGGATCGGGTAGATCACCTCGCGGGTGCGGGCGGTGAGGTGGCGGCGCAGGTCAGCGGGGACCTGCACGGCGAGCGTCGGGGCGTCGTCGTCGGGCGTGATAACGGTGTGAGGGAGCTCGGTCAGCGACAGCCCGACCGAGGTGAGCAGAGCGGTGGCATCGGCCGGACTGAGACCGGCGAAGATCCACTCGCTGGCGTCGGGCAACGGCGCACTGGCGATCACGGTTTCGGGCGTGCGCAGCCAGAACGAACTCACCCGGAGCGTGCCCCAGGGCCCGTGGCGCAGTTCGGGGGCGGAGGGTTGGGCGGTGGCGGCGAAGCAACCGGCCAACCATGCCATCAAACCGATGGCTCCTCGCCAAAGCATTGTATTCATGATTTGGGCACGGGCGGTGAATAGCGCAGATGGACAAAGTGGCCGTCGGTGAAGTGAGGGTTGCGCCGCGTGAGTTCGGCCAGCGTCATGAAGCGCCAGACGCCGAGGCCCGCCGGATCGCGGGCAAAGACGAGATCGCGCACGACGTGGGCGCAGGCGTAGGGAATGCCGGGGGCGGTGTCGGGGGCGGATTCGAAGCTCCAGATATCCCCGAAGCGCGGCGGATCGCTGACGGTGCGAAAATTGCGCTCAAACCAATTGAAGAAACGGTCGAGTTGGTCGAGGTGCTGCGGCGGCACCGCCAGACTGGTGGAGACGATGAGGCTTTGGCGGGTGAAGTCATGGCGCACGTCATCGGGGGAGAGCTCGAAGGAGAGAGCGCGCGCGGCGGCGGGCAGGATGCTGGCGAGATCGATGTCGTTTTCGGTCTCCGATTCGAGCAGCGCTTCGAGCAGTGGGCGCGCGAAGGGGTTGTTGCCATCGGCTGTCCAGTAGGCGAGTGCGCGGGAGACCGAGCGTGTCGTCGAGAGGCGCAGGTGGGGCACGATGGTCCGCACGCTGGAGACTTCGCGCAACCAGCGTTGCAGGATGGCGGGATTCGGGAACTCGGCCGCGATGACCGCGTAATCGCTGCAGGCCCAGCCGCCGGCGAACGGATAACTGAGTTCGCGAAAGCGAGCGATCAGCGCGGACGGAACGCCGGCTGCTTGCCAGCGAGTGAAGTCGGTCTCGTGGTTGGCGACGAGTGGCCAGCGTTCGACTTTGTTGGGGGTCCAGGTCGCCAGCAGTTGGTAGAGTTCACGCCGCTCGGCCGAGGTGAAGGCGCGTTGGAGCTCGAGCGGCGGTTGCACCCGAAAGCCGCCATCCGGCAGGGCTTCCCAGTGGCTCGGGTCGAGGATCTGGTCGCGGATGGCCGGACGCAGTTCGAGGCCGAACAACAGCCCCATAAACGCGCTGCGCGACTCGGCGCCGATAAACCATTCGCGTTGCGTAAACGCTTCGCGGTAGGCACGGATCGCGGCGGCCGGAGCGGTGAGGGTGATCTCGTGGCGCTCGATGTAAGACTCGCTGGTTTCATCCCATTGGCTGCCCACCTGCGGAGTGGGACTTTCGGCGCTTAAGTCCAGCGGTCGCCCGATGAGCGCAGTCAGCAGCAAGCCTGCAAAGAGCAGACGGAGAGGGCCGGGGTGACAGCGGAGCGCTGACGGGGTTCGCATCGAGCAAGTAGACGTCGCGTGTGGTGACGTGGTTGCATCGACAATGCGAGCGGGACCGGCGGCTTGTTTGTAATCGCCCGCCGCCCGATTCGTGGCGCGTCAGTTCAGGGTTTGTTGCAACGCGAGCAGAACGGCGCCGGCGGGCGGCACGTCGGGGTTTTCGAAGGGTAGAGTGAGCTCGTCGACCATGAGCGCGGGCGCGTTGCCAAGCATCACGCGCCACACCGTCGGGGCCGGGAGGTCGCCGGCACCCGGCGTCCACCACAGCGGACGCAGGCCGAGCACCTCGTCGGACGTGACGTAGTAGAGGCCGAGTTCGTCGTCGTAGAACTTCTCGTCCACGGCGGCCGCGAGCGCGGGATCTTCGAAGGCGAGGGCGGTGAGCACGTAGTCTTCGGGCGTGGCCGGGACTTCGCTGCGGGAGGTGCGCGAGAAGAACTCGGTGCCGGCGGAAAAGTCGCGCAGCAGGGCGGCTTTGGTGCCGAGGGCGTAGGCGCCGTGGTCGAGGTCGCCGAGCTCCGCTTCGGAGCGTTTCATGGCGTGATACATGAGCGCGTGGGCGGCCGCGGTGGCGGTGTGATCGACGACCACGGCGGCGAAATCGGCGCGGGCGAAGAGCACCTTGGCGCGCAGATCGAACATGTGCTGCGGACGCATCGTAATGGGATCGGCGTCGAGCACGTTGCGGCCGGCATGGTGGCCTTCGAGGTCTTCGTCGGCGTTGACGTTGCCGTCAGCGCGGGCACCGAGTGCGGTGGCCATGTCTTCGCCGACCAGCGCGACGAGATCGTTCCAAAGCCACGTCTGGTGGGCGACGGATTCGGGCGCGGTGGCATCTTCGCCAATGACGAAGGTGCCGTCGCCAACCGGGCTCAGGCGGTTGATGGCGTAGTCGAGCGCGCTCTTGGCGGCCGCGGCGTAGATGGGGTCGTCACTCACGGCGGCGGCATCCATGCAGGCGAGGGCGATGCGGGCCTGATCGGTGAGACGTTTTTGGAAGACCGGGAGGCGGGCTTCGCTGTCAGCGGTGGCGCGATAGAAACCGCCGTCAATGGGATCGCGCAGGGGGCTGAGAATGCGTGCCTTGAGCGAGGCGAGGGCGGTGGCGCGGGCGTCGCCGCCGCGGGCGATGAGGAAGCGGATGAGTTCCGGTTCGATACCGTGAGGCGCTTCGCCGAACGTGCCGAGCTCGGCGTTGTAGCGGGCGAGCCAATCTGAGGCGGCGGTGGCGAGGGCGGCGTCGAGGTCGGCAGGCGGCTCGGCGGCGAAGGGCAGGTAGTCGGCGATGAGGCGCTGGGTGGCGGCGGTGCCTTGTTGCACGGACTCGGCGTCGGCTCCCCAGCGTTCGGCGATGCGACCGGCCACCACCATGAAACCCTCACGACCCCACTCCTCGGTGGGGGGCAGGTAGGATGCGCCTTCGATGGGCTGGAGGTCGGGGGTGAACCAGAGGTTGAGTGGCCAGCCGGGGAGTTTCTGATCAGCGGCGAGCCATTGTTGGCCGAAGCCGGCGAGGGCGGGGGCATCGTCGCGGTTGAGGTGGACGCAGACGAAGTGCTCGTTGAGGAAGGCCGAGACCTCGTCATTGGCGAAGGTCTGGCGCGCCATGGCGCCGGTGAGCTCGTTGAGCGGATCGCCGATGTGGAGATAGAGCGGAAGATTGCGCTCGGTGGCAGCGGCTTGGCCCGCGTCGAGGGAGTCGAGCCAATCCACGGCGGCGGTGGCAGAAAGGGTCGAGATTGCGAGCAGGGCAGAGGTCAGCAACGAACGATGCGAGATCATGGCGGAGCAGGGGCAGATCGGGTGTGGGGCAGGGGCTAAACTTGAATGGTGATGGGGAATCAGGAGCGCCGGAGGGGCAAGTCCAGAAGGCGAGCAATGGTCGGCGCGGAGTTGTTTAGAGTCAGGAAATCAAGAATATAAGATTGACCCCTTAGGCTGGGGTTATCGGCGTTCGAAGAGGCGGAGGGGGCCTTGGGCGGTGGCGGTGAGGAGGCGGGGAGTTTCGCCGTCGAGGAGGGTGAGGGCGCGGGTGTCGCCGGGGACGACGAGGCCGGAGTTGCCGGGGCTGATTTCGGTGAGGTTTCCTTGCCCCTCGCCGAGGAAGAGGCGGCCGATGCTGCCGTCGAAGCGGCCGGTCGAGGGCTCGGGACTGAAGTCGTTGCCGGCCACATAGAGGTCGGCATGACCGTCCCCGTCGAGGTCGGCGTGCACGAAGCCGTGGATGGGCGCGAGCTGGGCCGCGGTGGGTAGGGCTTCGAATCGGTAGGTGCCGTCAGCCTGCTGCAGATAAACGCCGCTGCGCAGTTCGGTGGCTTCAAGTTTGAGCGCGGCGTTGAGCAGCTCGGAATCGAAGATGTTGTAAACCGAGGCCGCGGCGAAGCGTTCAAAGGTGCGGAACTGACGACGCATCGCGGCGAACGAGTAGGACAATTTGCTGCGACCCCGCACGGGGTAGAGTTGGCCGTCGGTGTCGTATTGAGCTTCGAGAATTTCGAAGTTGCCGCGGCCATCGAGGTCGCCGGCGAAGATCGTGGCGGGGCGCTCGGCCGAGGCGGAGTATTTGGTGTTGAGGCCGACGTTGCCGGCGAGGATGTCGGGGCGACCGTCGCCGTTGAAATCGCTCACGCTGACCGCGCTCCACCAGCCGGTGCGGTCGGCGAGGCCGAGGGCGGCGGTGGCGTCGGTGAAGTGGCCGGAGTGGTTGGTGAACACTTTCACCGGTCCCCATTCGATGGATACAACGAGGTCCGGTTCACCGTCGGCGTTAAGGTCGGCGAAGGTTGCGTCGGTGACCATACCGAGGTCGGCAAGTTCAGGCGCATCAACGGTGACCAAACCGTCAGGACTGGTGACATAGAGGAAGGAGCGCGGGGCTTTGGGCCATTCGCCGGGGACGGAGCGGCCGCCGACGAAGAGCAGATTTTGGCCATCGAAGGCGACGGCGTCGGTGCTGGTGCCGTCCTTGAGCGTCTGGCCGAGGGTGAAGCTCCCTGCGCCGTCGCCGAAGTAGACGCGGTCGTGGAGGAGCGGGTCACCTTGCGTGGGTTCAACGCCGCCGGCGGCGATGTAGAGATCGAGGTGGCCGTCGAGGTTGGCGTCGAGGAAGAGGGCGCCGGTGTCATCGGCGGCGGCGGCCTCGGTCCACGGTTGGCTGGCAGCAACGGTGAAGGTGCCATCGGCTTGGCCGAGGAAGAGTTGGCCGGCTTGGGCGCGGGCACCGGAGACGAAGACGTCGGTGATGCCGTCGCCGTTGACGTCGGCGGTGGCGAGCGTGGGGGCGGTCTGGCCGAGGCGGCGGGGCAGCAGGCGCTGGCGGGCGAGTTCTTCCAAGGGGTAGGCGTCGCTGGTGAAGTCGAGTCCACGCTCGGCGGCAGTTTCGCGGAAGAGTGCGCCGCTGAGGTCGGCGTGCAGGGTGGCGGTCGGGCGCGTGGTGTCGGGCGCGGGGGCCGGTTGGGAGATGACGAGCAGGCGGTCGACGGGGGCGTCGGTGAGGGTGGAGGTCGCCCCGTCGGGCCAGCGGATGCTGAGCGCTTCGATGGTGTCATGCTCGCCCAAGCCGAAGATGATCGTGCCGAGTTCGGAGGAGACGACGCCACGCTCGCCGAAGACCTGGCGGATCTGGGTGCCGCCGGCGGTGGTAAGGCTGATCTCGGCGCCGATGGCGTTGCGGTTGGGGGCGTGGCCTTCGAGGCGCAGGGCGACGCGGTGGTGGCCGGTCTGGTCGTTGCGCACGATGGTGGGCGGGCCTTCGAGGTTGGCGTAAACGATGTCGAGGTCGCCGTCGTTATCGAGGTCGGCGATGGCGCAGCCGAAGGAGACGCCGGTGTGGTTGAGTCCCCAAAGTTCGGATACGTCGGTGAAACCGAGATCGCCGTCGTTGCGGTAGGCGAGGTTGGGTTCGGCGCGGACGGGGGCGTCGCGCCAGACGCGGGCGCGGGCGGTGAGATTGGGGGCGACGTTTTGGCGGTCGACAAGGTCGGCATCGACGAAGTTGCGCAGCATGCCGTTGGTGTAGAAGAGGTCGGAGCGGCCGTCGCCGTCGAGGTCGACGATGCGGGTGGCCCAGGTCCAGCCGGTGGCCTCCATGCCGGTGAGGAACGCGGCCTCTTCGTAGTAGTCGGTGCCGGTGCCGAGGTAGACGGCGTTCCACATGTATTGGGGAATGAGTTCGGCGACGCGTTCCATTTCCCAGAGACCGCGGCCCATTTCCTCCATGCCGGTCATGAAGCCGGCACGGGTGCGGTCGCGCATGTCGGCGACGATGAAGTCGATCTCGCCGTCGTTGTTGAGGTCGCCGGCGTCGGAGCCCATCGAGAAGTAGGTCACGTGAGGCAGGCGTTCGTCGACGACGTCGGTGAAGGTGCCGTCGCCGTTGTTGAGGTAGAAGCGGTCGGGGGTCTCGAAGTCGTTGGCGACATAGATGTCGGGCCAGCCGTCGCGGTTGGCGTCGAACCAGATGGCGGTGTGGCCCTGGGACTTGCCCCAGATGCCGGCGTCGAGGGCAACGTTCTCGAAGGTCGGATGGCCGTCGGGGCCGGGACCGTTGTTGCGCATGAGGTAGTCGGGTTGACCGGTGGGGCTGCGCGAGAAGTCGAGGATGTTGGTGGCAACGTAGGCGTCGAGGTCGCCGTCGCCATCGTAGTCGGCGAAGGAGGCGTGCACGGAGGCGTCGTGGATCGCGAGGCCGTAGGCGGCGGCCATCTCGGTGAAGGTGCCGTCGCCGTTGTTGATGAAGAGCAGGTTGGGCGCGTCGAGGCGGCAGAGGTAGATGTCGGGCCAGCCGTCCTGGTTGAGGTCGACGGCGGCGGCGCCGGTCTGGCCGGCGGGGTCATCGGCAACGTCGACGCCGCAGGCGGGGGCGATGTCGTGGAAACGGCCGGCGACGGTTTGTTGGTAGAGAGCGTTGGGACCGTTTTTGGAAACGGCGTAGATGTCGGGCATGCCGTCGCGGTCGAAGTCGGCGATGGCGAGTCCGGTTTCGAGGGCGCCGAGGGTGTATTCGCGGAAGCGGTCACCCCACATGCGCGGGTCGTTGTAGAGGTTGGGCACGGTGAGGCCCGTTTCCTCGGCGGAGAGGCGGGTGAAGGGCGGGGCGCCCTCGGCGGCGGCGGTGCGAGCGGCGAGCGGGTGGGAGGTGACGGCGGGGGCGGAGGCAGCGTCGGACTGAGCGGCGAGGGGCGCGGTCGAAGCGAGAACGGCGGCGGTGAGGGCGGCGCCAGCGAAGAGGTGCAAGGTTCGTTGGGCGGGCATGGGATCGGGTGGTTTGGGGTAAGAGAAAGGGGGCCTGCCGTCGGTCGTTTGCTCGGCAGGTGGTGAGGCCACTCGCTCACGCTCGTAGCCACGTAGGGGGTTGGCGGGTTGCGCGCTTACTCGCGCGGGCGCAGGGCGTGAGCGAAGACGTAGTCGGCGATCTTGAGGCCGGCTTGGCGGCCTTCGACGACGTCGAGCATGGTGTGAATGCCGCCCCAGACGCGGCTCATGTTGAGCTCGATGCTGGCTTCGGAGAAACTCTCGTAGGATCGCACGACGCCGGGCAGACCGTCGGAGGTGGAGGTGAACTCGAAGTCGTCGCTGCCGTTGTAGAGTTCGAGGATGCGGGAAGACGCGCCGGTGAAGGTGGAGTGCGCGGAGGTGTAGGTCGGGTGCGCGGGGGAAGCCATGTTGGGAATGAACTCCGGCTCGGCGGAGGCGTGGGCGTTGACCGCGGGCGTGACCTCGCGGATGGCGGTCTCGGGGCGCCAGTGCAGGTAGTAGAACTTGGACTCCCAGGAGGAGATGCCGGCATCGGCGGTGGCGAGGGTGAGCAGGGCAAACAGGTGCGCGGTCTGCTCGACGCTGAACTCCTTGCGGCGGGCAACGTCCTGAGCGATCACGCACCAGTGGCCGGCGGGCGTGGCGGTGCCGAGGTCGTCGGCCCAGAAAGGCGTGGAGAGGGTTTGGTATTCGTCGCGTTCGGCGTCGTCGCGGGCGCCGACCTTGGCGGTGAAGGCGAGCTCGTCGGCGTATGCGGCGGAGTCGAGCGGGAGCGGCGGCGGGGCGCGGAACTGGTCGGGGGAGGTGAGCACGAAGGGCTTCACGTGCGCGACCGAGGGGGAGACGGGCGGGCGGAAGGCGGGCGGGGTCTCACGCCATTTGCCGATTTCGGTGGAGGAGATTTCGCCAGCGTAGGGTTGGTCGAGGCCGGACTTGGCGCGCTCGTCGAGAACACGTTGGGCGACGGCGCGACCCCAGACGATGCCAGCGGCGCGGGAGGCGTCGGCGGGCAAGTCGGCGAGGGCTTCGTCGTAGGCCTTTTTCATGACGCGCGGGTTCACCTCGTTGCCCCAGATGTTTTGCAGGACGAGGTAGGCGGCGGCGGCGATGGCGGCGTCGCGGTTGGCGTCGGCGGGTGCGGCTTCGTCGACGAGCCAGGATTCCCAAGTCTGGTCGAAGCCGTTGACCGTATCAAAGATGGCGGCGTGGAAGGTGCCGAGGTGGAGCGCGGCCACGGGTGGCGGGTTGCGCGAGAGGCGGGTGGCGTGCAGGGCCTGGTCGTTCCAGTAGAGCACGGGATTTTCGATGGCAGCCGAGGTGGCGGCAGCGGTGACGGCGCAGGCGAGGCCGAGGGCCAGGGCGAGACGGATGAACGGACGCGACATGGTCGGAGGAGTGGGGATCAAGCGGGGTTAATAGGGGGTATTACCGGCGCCAAGAGGGGCGAGGGCCAGTGAAGGTTCGAGTGCGCTGGGACGAAATGCCCGCGCCCGGGGGTGAGTTGCGCGGCAGTCCGGTGGAATGAACCGGACCGCCGCGGCGGGAGCTTTTACTCCGACAATTCCTGGTAGTCGAAGTAGTCGAAATCGGCGGGGTGGCCGTGGCCGTTGAGGTCCTGGGCGCTGAGGCCGATGAAGGCGCCGGTGAAGCCGAGTGAGTGGTAGTCGTCGGAGAGGATGGTGGCGTCGAGTTCGGGGCCGATGGCGATCCAAGTGCTGCCGTCGAGGGAGTAGCTGAACTGGAGGGCCTCGCGGTGGATGGTCACGCGCAGGTGCACGGGACCGGCGTCGGGCAGGGCCGTCTCGACGTCGGGCAATTCCCCGGTGTCGCCGGCATCGGTGCGGATGATGCCGAGGCAGCGACCGAGTTCCTCGTCGCGTGTGATGCGCAGGTAGTAGTGGTTGGTCGTGTCGTAGTAGGCGATGAGGCCGGCCATGTGTTTGAAGTCGACCGGGTCAAAATCCACGCGGGTCGTCACCTCGACATCGAAGGCCTGTTGGCGGCGGGCGATGAGGGCTTGGCGGAAGTTGGAGGTGGTGGGCTCTTCGCCGTGGAGGCGCACCCAACCGGGACGGGCGGTGAGCTCCAACCAATCCTTGGTGATGGGGCGGCGCAGGGCTTGGAAGTGAATGGAGAGGTCGGCGGTATCAAACTCCTCGCGGTGGGAGCGGGAGGGCGGGGTCGGGCTGGTGAGCGGCAGGCCGTCGTCCTCGACGTCGACGGTCGGCACGCAACCGCCGTGACTGAGGCGCGGCCAACCCTCGGGTTCCCAGGAGCAGCGCTGGATGGCGGTCTCGCGGCCGAGGGTGCAGCGTTTGTCACGCAGCGGGCGACCAGTGAGGTGCACCACATACCAAGCGCCGGACTTGGTCTGGACGAGGGAGGCGTGGCCGGCTTTTTGCAGGGTGGCGGATTCGTCGTCCTTGGAGGTGAGGAAGTGTTTGAGCGGGTCGACCTCGTAGGGGCCGTCGATCGTGCGGGAGCGGGCGATGGTGGCGGCGTGCGTATACCAAGTGCCGCCCTCGGCCACGAGGAGGTAGTAGTATCCGTCTTTCTTATACAGATGCGGACCTTCGGTGAATTCGTGGTCGGTGCCTTTGAAGATGTTTTTGCGCGGACCGATGAGGGTGCGGGTCTGCGGATCGAATTCTTGGAGGAGCGTGCCGGTGAACTGATTTTTGCCGGTGCGGTGATCCCAGATCATGGAGAGATACCACTTGCGGCCGTCGTCGTCGTGGAAGAGCGAGGCGTCGAAACCGGCGGAGTCGAGGTAGGTGGGTTCGCTCCACGGACCGGTGATGCTGGGGGCGGTGACGACGTAGTTGTGGGTGACCTTGTAGCGGGTGTGGGTCCACTGCTTCACGTCGGTGTAGATGAGCCAGAAGAGGCCGTCGCTGTAGGACAGGCAGGGTGCCCAGATACCGCCCGAATCGGGGTTGCCGATCATGTCGAGCTGGGAGGGGCGGTCGAGCGGGCGGGCGACGAGCTCCCAATTCACGAGGTCGCGGGAGTGGTGGATCTGCACGCCGGGGAACCACTCGAAGGTGGAGGTGGCGATGTAATAATCGTCGCCGACGCGGACGATGGACGGGTCGGGATTAAAGCCGGGCAGGATGGGATTTTTGATCATGAATTTATAAAACCGTGAAGAATTTTTGAAGTAGGATTTCTTTTATTTCGTCTTTTGGGACATTGTCTATTTCGACAAAATGAAACTCATGGCCCAGTGGGCCGATTGGTTTAAAATTAGGAAATTGCCACCAGCCATCGATTGGCCCGAATCGGATTATTTCACTGGTTCCTCGTGCTGTTAATTCTATTTCGGGTTCAGGGGAGTCGAATTCGGTTTTTACTGAAATTGACATGTCGGTTTCTGCGAGGGATCCGATTTCATTCAGTTCAATCTCTGAAGTTCTCCCTGAGAGGTATGGATTGGTGGATTGAAGGAAATACCAGCAGAATTCACCCAAGTCTCGAAGTTCCTTGTTTGTGGGTGGTTCGGAATCGTTGTGTATAAAAATGTTACGAACTCTGGAGAGTTTGTTCATTAGGTGGGGGCGAACTATGCCGAGGCACTCAAGGCGTTCGAGCTGGTTTCTTGTTCCTGGGTAGAAGTGTTTTAGTTTGTATGTCTCATTTAGTTCTTTGGTCCTTAGTTCGACGATTTTATTGAGGTGTATGACTATACTGCCTCGCTCATCTCTATTTGGGGAGTCAGCGTCTAGTAGGTAGAATGCGTAGTCTAAAATTTCATGGCATCGTGCGATGTGGGACCTGTCTAAATCTTCCCACACGCTTCTCACGCTATACCATTTTGAAATGATGGGGTTTATGGACACTGTGGTTTGCATACCTGTATTCCCTAATTTCTAGGAGGGGATGGTTTTTGTTTCAATCCGTTGTTCGGTCTCGCTCGGATTTACTTGGCGGTGTTGGGTGCGGCGGTGAGCGATACGTCGTCGACAGATTCCGCGCAGCAGTCCTTGAGTCCGGCCCAGGTGTATGGGCCGTGGCCGCCGCGGCCGTTTCGGGAGGATCGGGTGACGCTCATCGACATGGATGAGTTGCGCTCGTGGATTTTGCACGAGGACGACGACCTGTTGGTGGTGAGCAAGTCGGGCGAGGTGGTGTGTCACCCGTCGAAGTTCGGCCCGACTTCGAGTCTGGTGGGCGCGGCGCGCGAATACACCGGGCTCGACACGATGCATCTGGTGTTTCGCCTCGATCGGGAGACGAGCGGGGTGGTGGTGATGGCCAAGAACGCGGCCATGGCGAGTCGGTTGCAGACGGCGATGATGACGCGGAAAGTCGGGAAACGTTACCTGACGGTGCTGACGGGGGAGTTGGCGGAGCCGGTGACGGTGGATCAGCCGCTGGGGCGCGACTACGAGAGTCCGGTGCACGTGAAGGATTGGGTGACGCCGGAGGGCAAGGCGGCGGTGACGCACTACCTGCCGCGGGTGGTGCGCAACGGGTTTTCGCTGGTGGAGGTGCGACCGCAGACGGGACGCAAACACCAGATCCGAGCGCATGCGCAGTGGCTGGGTTACCCGGTGGTGGGCGACAAGATTTACGGGCCGGATCCGCGGCTGTTTTTGCGCTTCATCGACGACGGCTGGAGCGAGGAGCTGGCGGCGACGCTGCTGCTGCGGCGGCAGGCGCTGCACTGCGCCGAGATCGATCTGCGGCCGGCGGGAGTGGACTGGGTGTTCCGCGCGCCGTGGCCGGAGGATCTGGCGACCTTCACGCGCGAGCGGATGGGCGTGGCGGAGTTGCCCGAAGCTTAGAACGGGCGTTGGCCGAGGATGAGCCGAAGCACGATGATGTCGGCCAGCACGATCAGCAGCGAGGTCAGGTTGCCGATCAGGAAGTAGTCGTTGGTGATTTCGTCGCCACTGTCCTTTTGCAGGCGCGTGCCAAGTTTGAAGGCGCCGAAGGCGGCGAGGATGACCGCGTAGCCGAGGAGGAGCCCGATGTAGAGCACGAGGCGTTCAAGCAAACCCTTGCGGTGCGCGACTCGTCCGTCGCCCGGCGGGCGGGCGAGTTGGGGGCCGTAGGCGCGTCGAATGCGGGCGAAGATGGGGCGAGCGACCACTTCGCCAATAACGAATACGGCGGTGGCAAAGAGGATCAGTTTGAGCTCAATCGGCATGGTCGCGGAGGAGGCGTTCCAGGGTCAGGCAGGCGTCGATTTTGAGGGTGACGCGACGACGTTCGATGCTGGTCCGATGACGGTCGAACTGGCGACTCAGTTTTTCGCTGTCGGTGGTGGCGAAGAGGGCTTCGATGAAGGTGAAGTCGGCCGGCTTAAAATCGTCGGTCAGCGCTGTCAGCACGCCGAAGAGGTTCTGGAGGCGCGAGGCAAGTTGAGCGTCCGGCAAATCGACCTGAATGCGCGGAGCCCCGCGGCGATGGGCCTCGAGGGTGCGACGGGCGTGGGTCAGGCCTGGTCCGAGCATGCCGTGGGCGCGTTCTGGGTTGATGGGAGTGTCGACTTGCCCGGCGTGCAGAACGTAGCGCAGGGCATAGGGGTGCGCCGTTTTGGCCACCTCGAGGGGCTTTTGGCGCAACTGGTGTTCGAACCAGAGAATGAGATCGATGCCCGCTCGAAGGTTCGTGCAGAGCCCCTGAAACTCATCTCCCAAAGTGACGGTGAGGGGCGAACGCAGTGCTTCTGCGAATTTCCGGTTCGCGGTGGTCGTGGTGGCCTTGAGGTGGGTTCCCAGCGCGCGTGAAGGATGGGCTTCGCTGCCAATCACATCGGCCATGAAAATGAATTGGGTCGTATTCTTCATCGTGCGGAATATCTGCAATAAAAGTAAAAGTGCAGAAAAAATGCACAATGTGCAAGTTTGCAGAAAAAGTGCACATTAATGGAAATCGTGGGAGGCTTGGGCGGGGAGGTCGGCGAGGCGGAGGGCTTCGATCTGCTCGGCCTTGATGTGGATGATGCCGTGCTGGACCTGGAGTTTGCCGGTGATGCGCAGGGCGGGCTCGAGGTTGATGGTGAGGCGGTAACGTTCGAAGCGGTCGGGCGTGACGATGCAGTTGGCGACGCCGGTCTCGTCTTCGAGGGAGATGAACACAAAGCCTTTGGCGGTGCCGGGGCGTTGGCGGCAGATGACGCTGCCGGCGACGGTGACCGTTTGGCGGTCCTTGGCGCAGGGCAGATCACCGGCGCGCCAGACGTCGGGCAGGCGGGCGCGGATGTGCGCCATCGGGTGCACCCCGGCGGTGAGGCCCATGCCGGTGAAGTCGGCGGCCACGCGCTCGGCGCGGGACATCGGGGCGAGGATTTTTGATTTTGGAGTCTCGATTTTGGATTGGGGCGGTGACGGAGGGGCCGCGCCGAGGCTGGAAGCCTCGGCCACTTGGAGGGCGGCGAATTCAGTTTGTTGATACGTGCGTTGGAAGAGGGGCTCGTGGGGGGACCAGGCGGCTTCGACCTGCCAGAGGGCGGCACGGCGGTCGCCGGCGAAGGTATTGAGGGCACCGAGGGCGGCGAGGGCGCGGCGGTCGGCGGCGCTGAAGGTGGTGCGGGCGAGCCAGTCCTCGATGTCGGTGAAGGGGCGCTCGGCGCGGGCCGCGAGCATGGCGCGGGTGGGTTTGGCGGCGAGGCCCTTGACGTAGCAGAGGCCGAGGCGGACCCGCGCTTCGCTCCGCGGGGCGGAGCTTCGGCGGGCAGGGCCCTCAGCAGGATCCGGGTATTCGATCGTGCAGGCCCAGTCGGATTTTTGCACGCAGACGGGGAGGAAGGTGACGCCGTGGCGGCGGGAGTCCTGCACGAGGGTGGCGGGGCCGTAGAAGCCCATGGGTTGGTTGTTAAGCAGGGCGCAGACAAACTCGGCCGGGCGGTGGGCTTTGAGCCAGGTGCTGGCGTAGGCCAGCAGAGCGAAACTCATGGAGTGCGACTCGGGGAAACCGTAGAGAGCGAAGTTGGAGGCGGACTCGATGAGGAGGTCGGCGATGCGGTCGGACCAACCGTGCACGCGCAGGGCGGCGCGAAGGTGGGTGAGGGCGCGTTCGAGGCGTTCGGTGCCGCGCGAGAAGCCCATGGCGCGGCGCAGTTCCTCGGCCTGGGTGCCGTCGTAGGAAGCGAGGGCCATGGCGCAGGCGAGCATCTGTTCCTGAAAGAGCACGACGCCGTAAGTGCGCTCGAGGATGGGGAGGAGCAGGTCGTGCACCTCGGGGTCGAGGCATACGATCGGTTCGCCGTGATGGCGGCGGCGGATGATGGGGTGGACGAGTTTGCCGACAATGGGGCCGGGGCGCACGATGGCGACCTGCATGGCGACGTCGTAGAAGCAGGCCGGTTTGAAACGACGCAGGGTCGACATCTGGGCGCGGCTTTCGACCTGAAACACGCCGACGGTGTCGGCCTCCTGCATCATGCGAAAAGTCTCGGGATCGTCGGGCGGGATGGATTGGAGCGAGAGCGTATCCCCATTTTGGTTACAGAGCTCGAAGCAGTCCTGCAGGGTGGCCATCATGCCGAGGCCGAGCAGGTCGACTTTGACGATCCCGAGGTCCTCGCAGTCGTCCTTGTCCCATTGCACGACGACGCGGCCGGGCATGGAGGCGGGCTCGAGCGGGACGACCTGGTTGAGGCGGCCGCCGCAAATGACCATGCCGCCGGAGTGTTGGCCGAGGTGGCGGGGCAGACCGCGCATCTGCTCGTAAACCCGCACGAGGGTGGCGGCGCGGGGATGGGTGGCGGGCAGGCCGGACTGCTGGAGCTGGTCTTCGAGGGAAAGGGTGTGGGGAAAGTCGCCGCCGTGGAAGAGGCTGGAGAAACGGTCGAGCACGTCGTCGGGCAGGGAGAGCACCTTGCCGAGTTCGCGGGTGGTGCCGCGGCCGCGGTAGGTGATGACGTTGGCGGTCATGGCGGCGCCGTCGGGGGCATAGCGGGCGTAGACCTCTTGGATGACCGATTCGCGCAGGTCGCTGCTGGGCAGGTCGAGATCGATATCGGGCCAGGAGGGGCGACCGTCGGCACCGATGCGGCCCTCGCTGAGGAAGCGTTCGAAGAGCAGGCGGTTTTTGACCGGGTCGATGGCGGTGATGCGCAGGGCGAAGCAGACCACGCTATTGGCGGCGGAACCGCGGCCCTGGATGAGGATGCCGCGGGAGCGGGCCCAGCGGCAGATGTCGGCGACGATGAGGAAGTAGCCCTCGAACCCGAGTTTGGAGATGAGGGCGAGTTCGGCGTCGATTTGGCGGCGGTAGGCGGCGGTGAGGGCGGGCACAAACTCGACGATGCCGGCGTAGACCTGCTCGCGGAGGAGCGAGGCCATGTTGTGCCACGGCGGGGTGGGGAAATCGGGGAAGCGGTAGCCGAGGTCGGAGAGGGTGAACTCGAGGCGGTCGGCGAGGCGCAGGGTGTTGGTGAGGGCCTCGGGCAGGTCGGCGAAACGCTGGGCCATGACGCGCGGGGCGTGCAGGTGGCGTTCGGCGTTGGGTGCGAGCAGGCGGCCGGCGGCATCGAGGGTGGTGTGATGTCGCAGGCAAGTGAATACATCGGTCACGGTGCGCCGGTCGCGGGTGGCGTGGGTGATACCGCCGGTCGCGAGCAAGGGCAGGTCGGTGCTGGCGGCGAGGTCGCGCAGGAAGGAGACGGTGCGTTCCTCGCCGCGCACGCGGTGGCGTTGGGTTTCAACGTAGAGGCGGTCGGGACCGAAGATGCGTTGGAGGGGCGCGAGGGCCTCGGCGGCGGCGGTGGGGCCGCCGTGTTGGTAGGCGGAGAGCAGGGGGCCGTCGGCGTCGCCGGTGAGGGCGATGAGGCCCTCGGCGTGGGCGGCGAGTTCGTCCCAGGTGGCGTGGCAGGGACGTTTGCGCTCGCGGTTCAATACGGGATCCGGGCGTGGCGTTTGCTTGGTGAGGCTGATGAGTTGGCAGAGGTTTTGGTAGCCGGTGCGGTTGGTGACGAGGAGGGGCAGGGCGGTGCCGTCGAGCAGGGTTAGCTCGGCACCGACGAGGGGACGCAGGCCGTGCTCGCGGGCGGCGGCGTAGAAGCGGGGCGCGCCGTAAACGCCGTCGCGGTCGCAGACGGCCATGGCGGGCAGGCCGAGGCGGGCGGCCTCGGCAGCGAGGTCGGCGGGTTGCGAAGCGCCGCGCAGAAAGCTGAAGGCGCTGCTCGCGTGGAGTTCGATGTAAGCGGGCGAAGCCAAGTATGATGTAAGAAGTAGGAAGTAAGAAGTGAGGCCTGATACTTCTGCCTTCGGACTTCTTACTTATGACTTGGTTAGTCGTATTCACCGTCCAGATACCAACCGGACGGGGTTTGGGTGAGGCGGTAGAGGCCGGGGGCGGGCGGGCCGAGGGCGATGTCCCATTCCTGGCGGGTCCAGGCTTGGTCGGGTTGCCACCAGTCGCCGCTGGCGCGCCAGGGGCCTTGGTGGGCGAGGATGGGGCCGTGCACGGTGGAAGTGACGAGGTGGGTGGGGATGCGGGTGGTCGGGGCGAGTTCGACGCGGGCGGGGAGCGGCGGACGAAAGCGGCGCAGGGGCAGGCCGAGCGGCGGCAGGGGGGCGGGTTCACCGAGCGGATCGATGGCGACGGCGGGCGGTGCGAGGGTGCTGGCGTCGGGGCGGTGGGTGTCGGTGAGTTGTGGGGTGCCGACATGGTCTTCGCCGAGGATGGCGGCGGCGCGGGCGAGGGTTTCGGCGAAGCCGTGGGGATCGCGCAGGCCGGAATCGAAGAGGCCGTGTTGCCGGTGCAGGGAGCGGGTGGGCTCGAGGTCGAGGCGGGCGGCGATGACGGGCGAGTCGGTTGACACCGTCTCGAGGTGACTGTGCAGGGTGCGGTGGAGCAGGTTGGCCGAGGCGGTGGGTTCGGGTAAGCGGATCGTGCGCGTGTGTGTGGTGTCGTTATCGAGCGTGAGCGTGAGGGTGAGGGCGGCGGCGGAGAGGGCGGCGGTGGAGAGCTCGAGGGCGAGGCGATCGGTGAAGCGGCGCAGGAGGAAGAGCAGCGGTTCCAGGGTTTCGATGGCGAACTCGAGTTCGAGGGTGGCGGAGAAGGTGGCGGGTGGGGTGACGGGTTGGAGGGGGCGGGTGGTCTGGCCGGCGGCGCGTTCCCAGAGGGCGAGTCCGTCGGGGCCGAGGCGCTGGGCGACGTCGGCTTTGGGCAGGGCGGTGAGGTCGCCGAGGGTGCGCACGCCCCAGAGCGCGAGGATGGCGGCGTGTTCGGCGGAAGGTTCGGCGATGGCGAGGGGGAGCGGAGCGAGGAAACCCTGCGGGTTTTGGATATTTTGGATTTTTGATTCTGGATTTTCGAGTGAGGCCTCGGTGGGCGGGGAGAAAGAGAAAGATAAAGAAGAAGGAGAAAGATTTTGGGCGCCGTAGCGGGCGAGGAGGGGGGTGGGGGCTAGGGCGGCGGTGGCGGTCAGGCCGAGGGTCGTGAGTTGTGTAAGGGCCGATTGGATACGGGGGAGGCGCTGCGGGCCGGGCAGGGCGGTGAGGTCGGCGGTGGCGATGCCGGGGGCGGTGTCTTCGTAGAGGGGGGCGAGGGTGGCGGCGGCGGCGAGCAGGGCGGCGGTGGCCTCGGCTTCGGCGGCGGGCTGGCGTTGGCGCAGGAGCAGATCGGCGCAGCGGGAGAGGGCGGCGGGCGCAGTGAGGCCGGGCTCGACGGCGTGGGCGGCGGCGGCCGGGGTGCAGGCGAGGACGAGGGCGCGTTTGCGTTCACCGTCGAGCAGAGCGACGGGTCGCGTGGCGAGGTCGGGCGCGGTGCGGAGCAAGGCCTGCAGCGGAAAATCGGCAAGATGCAGCACCGCGAAGGAGGATGCCGAGAGGCAGGGCTTTTTTTTAACCACGGATGGACACGGATGGCTTACTCCTTCGCCAAGGCTTCGGCGCACAAGTCGGCTACCGCCTACGCGCGGCAGGGGCGGTGGGCAGTGTATAGAGAAAAAGGATACATCTCACATTATACATCCTACATCTTACATGGCTCACGCGCTCAGCGCGTGAGCCTGGCGTTGGCGGGCGAGGTGGGGGAGGAGTTGCGGGAGGAGGTCGGGACGGTTGCGGGCGAGGTCGGCAAGGGGATGGGGGGTGTTGAGTTCGAGGCGGAGGGCGGCGCTGGGCACGAGGGCACGCGGGGTGATGACGAGGAGTGCGAGCTGGGTGTCCTCGACGGCGCGTTGCAGGCGATACCAGAGGGGCGCGGGCACGCGGCGGAGGTCGCGCAGGGCGGCGGAGCGCAGGTCGAGCACGACGAGGCCGAGGTTGGCGTCGCGGGCGAAGAGATCGGTGACGGTGAGCGCGTCGGTCACGCTGCCGCCGCGCGCCCAGACGAGGTGTTGGAGCGTGGCGGGCGGATGGGATTCGGGGTCGAAGCTGGTGGTGGGATCGACGAGGGCGGCGCGTTGGCGGCGGGCGCGGGTGGCGGCGAGCAGTTGGCCGAGCAGGAGGTGGGAGCCGCCGCTGGGAGCGGGGGCGACGAGTTCGGTGAGGGCGGCGAGGGGCAGGCCACCGCCGGTGGGTTCATCGAGGGCCTTCAGTCCGGTGGGCAGGCGCGCCGGGTCGACCGTCCGATGGGCGGACGGGAAGCGTTCGGCGAGCAGATGCCGAAGCGCAGCCAAGTTGGAAGGCGCGGAAGACACGGAGGAAGGGTGAGTGGTGAAGAGGGAATGGTGAAAGGGGGCGGGGGCGGCGGGGAGGCGGGGGAGGGAATTCACCCTTCACTCTTTTCCATTCACCCTTCTTAGCAGGCCGACCATCAGGCCTTGGATGAGGAGTTCCTCGGCGGGCAGAAGGTCGGGGTAGCGTGGGTTTTCGGCGCGCAGGACGGGGCGGCCGTCGTGGTGCAGGAAGCGCTTGAGGGTGGATTCACCGTCGATGAGGGCGGCGACGATCTGACCAGAGCGGGGCTCGCCGGGGGTGAGGAAGACGAGGTCGTCCTCCACGATGTTGGCCCCGATCATGGAGTCGCCGCGCACGCGCAGGGCGAAGAGAGGGCGGCGGGAGTCGGGGCGCAGGCCGAGGGTGGTTGGGTCGATGGCGACGGTTTCGTCGGCGTCGGGATGTTGGGCGTTGGCCGCAGGCAAGCCGGCGGGAATGACGCCGAAGACGGGGACTGAGAGGAGGCCGAGGGGCAGGGCGTCGCGGGATAAACCCGCTCCCACAGTTTGTGAGGCGGGTAGGCGAAAGGCGCGGGCTTTGCCGGGGGAGCGGCTGAGAGCGCCCTTCTTTTCGAGCGCCTGCAGGTGGCGGGTGGCGGCGAAGGGGCTGGCGAAGCCGAAGTGAGCCTGAATCTCGCGCAGGGTGGGGAAGACGCCGTGCCGGTCGCGGTGGGCCCGCACGTAATCGAGCACGGCTTGTTGCTTGGGCGTCAGATTATCAGGCATGTGTTCAAATGAACACTACTTGATGGAGCCGCCAAGCGGGATTTGTGAGCGAATGGGCAAGCCGTTGATGGGGCGGTGGATAATTTTTTGAGGCCTACGGACGGACCCGGCAGGACACGGGGTGGCAGATCGTGGACACGTGGGAATGGCCGACACGGCCATGGCTACACGCTGGTAATGGGGCACAAAAAAACCCGATCGGCGTGGCCCAGATCGGGTTTAAATTGGGTGCAGGGCTGGGATTTGAACCCAGGACCTTCAGGTTATGAGCCTGACGAGCTACCAGACTGCTCCACCCTGCAACAAAAGTGGGACGCGGAACGTCGCGAGGACGGTCGGCGGAGTCAAATTGGGAAAATTTGAGAGAACAGTGGAGGCGAACCGGAGGGCTCTCCTCAACGAAGGGAGGCAGAGGAATGTGGCGGGTTTGTTACGTGTCAACAGGGTTTTTTAAAATTCCTGAATCTGCTCTTGCCTAGGGCCTGCCGGGTCTCTGTGTTCGACCACTCTTTCCCCGGAAAGACCCGTTCGTTTAACCCATCACACTAACCATTACTCGATCGCAAGGCGGTCCATAGACCGACCTGTGTGTCGCAGATACATAGATCAAAACTCACATGAGCAACCTCAGCATTACCGTCCGAGACCTCCTCGACGCCGGTGTCCACTTCGGCCACCAGACCAAACGTTGGAACCCGCGTTCCAAGCCCTTCGTGTTCGATCACCGTCAGGGCATCACCATCATCGATCTGGGCAAAACCTTCGCTCGCCTTGAAGCGGCCAGCGAGGCCCTCACCAATCTCGTCGCCGACGGCGGCAACGTGCTCTTCGTCGGCACCAAGCGCCAGGCTCAGGAAATCGTCCGCGAGGCCGCGACCTCCGTGGGAATGCCCTACTGCGTCGACCGCTGGCTCGGCGGCACCCTGACCAACTTCGCGACCGTCAAGCGCTCCATCGCCAAGTATAAGAAGTATCAGGCCATGGACACCTCCGGCGAACTCTCCAAGCTCGGCGGTAAGGAGCAGGCCGCGATCAAGCGCGAGATGGTCCGCATGCAGAAGAACTTCGCCGGCATCGTCGACATGGTCGACCTCCCGCAGGCCATGGTGATCATCGACGTGTCCCACGAGGACATCGCGGTCGCCGAGGGCGAGCGTTGCGGCATCCCGACCATTGCGCTGGTCGACACCAATTCCGATCCCTCCAACGTCACCTACCCGATCCCGGGCAACGACGACGCCGTGAAGTCGATCCGCGTGATCGTCGAGACCCTGCTCGAAGCCGTGCAGAACGGTCTCGGTCAGCGTGACGCCCGCCGCATCGCCCGTGGCCAGGCCGACCTCAAGGCCGCCACCGCCGCGGTCGCCGCCGCTGCTGGCGTCGAGGCCGAGACCGAGGTTGCCCCCGAGGCCGCCGCGCCGGTCGAGACCACCGAGGTCGTGATCCCCGAGCCGGCTTCCGGCAAGAAGATCGCCGCCCCCAAGGATGACGCGCCCGCCGAGGCCGCCACCGAAGAGGCCCCGAAGGCCGAATAAGCCCCGGGATTCGTCTCCAAATTTCGAATACATCGAACCTTTCCTACAATGAGCACCGAGATTACCGCCAAAATGGTGAACGATCTGCGCAAGGCGACTGGCGCGGGTCTCATGAAATGCAAAAAGGCCCTCGTCGATGCCAACGGCGACGTCGAGGAGGCCACCACCATCCTGCGCAAGCAGGGTGAGGCCAATGCCGTCAAGAAGGGCGACCGTGAGGCCAAGGATGGCATCATCGAGAGCTACATCCACCTCGGTGGCAAAGTTGGCGTCCTCATCGAGGTCAACTGCGAGACCGACTTCGTGGCCCGCAACGACGACTTCAAGGCCTTCGTGAAGGACATCTGCCTGCACATCGCCGCCGTCGCTCCCACCGCGGTGACCCGCGAAGAGGTGCCGGCCGAGCTCGTCGAGAAGGAGCGCGAGATCGCTGCTTCCCAGGCTGAGGGCAAGCCGCCGATGGCCGTGCAGAAGATCGTCGAGGGCAAGCTCGAAAAGTTCTACGCGCAGAGCGTGCTGCTCGACCAGCCGTTCGTGAAGAACCCGGACCAGACCATCCGCGATCTCGTCACCGCCACCATCCAGAAGACCGGCGAGAACATCCAGATCCGCCGCTTCACCCGTTACCAGCTCGGCGCCTAAGTCGCCGCTGTTTGGTTCGTTTTTCGAAGACGCCTCCCGCTTTTCGCGGGGGGCGTTTTCGTTTTGGCGAATAGGTCGCCGTCTCCTAGCCTCTGACTTTTCCACCCCATGCAAGTTACCCGAGGACAGATCATCGCGCGCGGCCTGACCAACCGCTGCCCCAATTGCGGCGGTCGCACGCTCTTCCAGGAGGGGCGTTTTTTTGAGCTCAATAAATCCTGTCCGCAGTGCGGTCTGACGATCGAGCGTGACGAGGGGTTTTTCCTCGGATCGATGTCGCTCAACTACGGCATCACCATCGTGCTCTTCCTTGTGCCGGTATTGCTGCTCTATCTGGCGGGCGTATTTTCAGGTGTCACCGCGAGTGTGGTGGCGGGCGTGGGAGCGGTGGTCGTGCCGATCCTGCTCTACCGTTCGTCGCGGAGTTGGTGGCTGATGAACTACTACGTTTTCCTGCACCATCACCTGCCGGCGAATCAGCGCGAACTGGCACCGGACGAGGACGCCAACACCTGAGGTGGACACGGAGGGGAAGCGGCGCGGGGCGAGGCAGAGGCCAGGGAGGATTTCACGTTCTGCGGTTGGTTAACTTTCGGCTTCCGTTTTTGTGCCGGGCTCCTACGGTCTGCCCTCCCACGCTTCACCGTGACAATTAGGAGAGGTGGCAGAGTGGTCGATCGCGCCGCACTCGAAATGCGGTTTACCGCAAGGTAACGAGGGTTCGAATCCCTCCCTCTCCGCCATTGTCGATTTTCGATTTTGGAATCTCGATTTTGGATTGTGGGTGAGGCTGCGGGAAGGGCGGACGCAAGTGAGGGATGAGAACCCGGGTTCGACGGAGGTGCAGTGCAGCTGCACCGGAGATGGGCCGCTGGAGCAAAGCGGAAGCGCCGCGTAGCGGTGGACCGAAGGTCCAGCCAATCCCTCCCTCTCCGCCACTTCGAATTACGAATTACGATTTCGGATTGAAGGCGCCGAGGTGGGCGCGGCCTACAGCGCGAGGGAGTCGCGTTCGTTTTGGTAGCGGACGCGTTGGCCGGCGGCAGCCATGAAGTAGGTCTGCACGGAGAAGGTGGGTTCGCCGGCGCGCCGGGGCACGGGTCGGTAGGAGCCGTTGGCGCGCAGCTCGCGGGCATCGACGTTGTCCTGTAGTTCGAGCGGGAACAGCTCGTCGAGGAACCAGGCGCGCAGTTGCGGATCGTCGATGGGGAAAATGACTTCGATACGGCGGAAGAAATTGCGCGGCATCCAGTCGGCGCTGCCGGCGTAGATGTCGGGTTCACCGTCGGCGTTGTGAAAATAAAACGCGCGCACGTGTTCGAGGAAACGGCCGACGATGCTGCGCACGCGGATGTTTTCGCTCAGGCCGCGCATGCCGGGCACGAGGCCGCAGATGCCGCGGATGATGAGGTCGATCTGCACGCCGGCGCGGGAGGCGGCGTAGAGGCGGTCGATCACGGCCTTGTCGATGAGGGAGTTCATCTTGGCGATGATGCGGGCGGGCTTGCCGGCGGCGGCGTTGGCGGTCTCGCGGTCGATCAGATCGAGGAGGCGGCTGTGCAGGTTGAAGGGGGCCACCAGCAGGCGTTGGAAGGTCGGTTTGCGCGAGAAGCCGGTGAGGGTGTTGAAGGTCGTGGCGACGTCCTCGGTGATGTCGGGGCGGGAGGTGAAGAGGCTCAGGTCGGTGTAGAGCTTGGCCGTCTTGGGGTTGTAGTTGCCGGTGCCGAGGTGGGCGTAGCGACGCAGGACCTTACCCTCGCGGCGCACGACGAGGGAGCACTTGCAGTGGGTCTTATGGCCGACGAGACCGTAAACCACGTGCACGCCGGCGTCCTCGAGCTGGCGGGCCCATTGGATGTTGTTGGCTTCGTCGAAGCGGGCCTTGAGTTCGACCAAGGCGGTGACCTGTTTGCCGTTTTTGGACGCTTCGATCAGGGCGCGCACGATGGGGGAGTCGCCGCTGGTGCGGTAGAGCGTCTGCTTCATCGCAAACACCTGCGGGTCGCGGGCGGCGAGGGTGACAAAATCCACCACCGGCTCAAAGCTGTCGTAGGGGTGGTGCAGCAGCACGTCCTGTTGGGCGAGGGTGGCAAAGGGGGATTCGCCCGCGTGTAGGGGAGAGGTGGATACGGGGGTGAAGTTGGGATACTTCAGATCGGGCCGATCCAGTTCAACCAGACTCATCAGCCGCAGCAGGTTGAGCGGGCCGCCGAGGCGGAAGACATACTCGTGCGAGAGCTCGAGGTGGTTGCAGAGCGTTTCGAAGATCTCGTCGTCGACCCCTTCCTCGATCTCCAGGCGCACGGCGGCGCCGCGCTTGAGGTTGCGCAGCTCGGCTTCGATGGTCTGGAGCAGGTTTTCAGCTTCTTCCTCGTCGATGTAGAGGTCGCTGTTGCGGGTGACGCGGAAGGCGTGGGCGCCGTTGAGGCGGTAGCCGGGGAAGAAGGCGTCGGCGCAGAGTTTGATGATCTCGCTGAGGAAAATGTAGGTCTGCTGGTGGGTGCCGTCGGGATCGATGCGCACAAGGCGCGGCAGGATGCGCGGGACGGGCAGGATGGCGGCGTGGCGCTCGTTTTCCGGGGTATCGGGATCGTCGAGCGAGACGACGACGTTGAGCGTCTTGTTGCCGACTTGGGGAAAGGGGTGGGCTTGGTCGAGTCCGAGTGGGGTGAGCACGGGGAAGACCTGTTCATCGAAGTAGTGACGCACCCAGGCGAGTTCGGCGGAGGTGAGTTCGTCGGCCGATTTGAAGTGCACGCCCTCGGCGGCGAGGGCGGGCACCAGCTCGTCGTGCCAGAGGCGGTATTGGTCGTCGACGAGGGAGGCGACGACGGAGTGGATGCGGCGGAGCTGTTCGCGCGGACCGAGGCCGTCGAGGCCGGATTTTTCGACGCCGCTCTCGACCTGTTGGATGAGGCCGGCGACGCGGATCTCAAAAAACTCGTCGAGGTTGGAGCAGACGATGGCGAGGAACTTGACGCGTTCGAGGAGCGGGCAGCTCGGGTTGCGGGCCTGCTCGAGCACGCGGCGGTTGAAGGCCAGCCAGGAAAGTTCGCGGTTAAAATAGGCGGCTTTGATCGGTCGGGCCGGGGCACTCACCGGGTCATGGTCGCACGCCGGCATGCTCACCCCCGCGCGGTCGATGGGCGGGCTGGCAGGGGCGGTTTTTTTGGTGGTGCGGCGGCGGGGCATGAGGGAAACAGACCAGAATAGGTAAGAGCATGAGCGGGACCAGTTTTTCCGAACGTCCCTACCAAGTTGTAACACGCTGTGGCCGGAGTGGTTCAGAGCCAGCGCCGGGTGCGTGCGGCGTAGGCCTCAAACTGCGGGCCAAAACGTTGCCGCAGGGTCGACTCCTCCCAGCGAATCGGTCCGCGCGTGAGGCCGATCATGAACAGCGGCACTGCCACCCACGGCAGCAGCTCGCCGCTGCGCAGCGCAACCCCGGCGAGGATGAAAGCTTCGCCGAGGTAGATGGGGTTGCGGGACCAGCGAAACACGCAGGTGGTGATCAGGGCGTTGGCATCGCGGTAGGGCAGGACAGCGGTGCGGTGTCGCGCCACGGTGAGGATGGCGGTGGCGGCCCAAATTACCCCGGCGAACCCGATCCCGAGACCGAAGGCGCGTAGCCAAGCCGGGGTCGACCACCACGCGGATTCGGTCGTGCGGATGAGCAGCACCGTGAGTCCGAGCTGCAGCAGGAACCACACGGGCGGGTAGAGCAGAGGCGAGGGGCGTGAGGAGGGCATGGCGGTCGATCGGTCGAGCGCGATCGTCGACCGCATAGAGCTTTGGCGTGGGGCGTGGCGGTTTGCACGTTTAACAGTCACGCAACCCTTGCCGGTCTGAGTTGAGAACGGCCGGGGGCTGAGTTCTGTTCATGGCAAGTCCGCGGTGGTTCCCACTCCCAAACGCTATCGCGCGCCTGCTTTCGCTCCCTGTTCGCTGTTACCCAACCTTATGCTATCTGCCTCTTTGCGTGCCCAGAACTATGTCCGTTTACCTGCCTGGGGACGTTTCTTGGTGGGGATTTGCGGAGCGCTGACAGGGGCGGGCGCGGCCTCGGCGCAGGTGGCGGATGAGCCGGTGCTGGCGAGTTTTCGGGCGGAGATTGAGTTCACCCTCGATGAATATTGCTACGACTGCCACGGCTTCGGCAGCGACAAGGGCGGGGTGGTGCTCGACGCGTTTCGCAGCGAGGAGGACGTGAAGGACCACGCGCTGTGGTTGCGCGTGTTGAAGAATGTGAAGGCGGGACTGATGCCGCCGCCCGATGAGTTTCAGCCCAGCGACGAAGAGAAGGCGGCTCTGGTGCAGTGGATCAAAACCAAGGCTTTCCAACTCGATCCGGCGCATCCCGATCCGGGGCGCGTGACGGTGCGTCGGCTCAATCGCGTGGAGTATCGCAACACCGTGCGCGATCTCGTGGGCGTCGATTACGATACCTCGCTGGAGTTTCCGGCCGACGATACCGGGCACGGTTTCGACAACATGGCCGACGTGCTCACGATTTCGCCGATGTTGCTCGAGAAGTATCTCGATGCGGCGCAAAGCATCGTCGACGAAGCGGTGCCGCGGGAATCCGGCGTGGTGCCGGCGGTGGTGTTGCGCGGGAACCAGTTTGTCGCGCTGGCCGATCCGATCCCGCCCGCCGTGGAAATGGTGGCGCCGGTCGGTCATTCGACACCACCGGAAGGTGCGCCCGAGGTGCCGGTGCCAGCCCAACTCGACAGCGCCGAGCCGGCAGTGGCGTCGGAACAAGTCGCGGTCGCCAAACGGCGGGCCGGCGAGATGGACTTGAGTTATTACACGCCGGCGACGATCGCGACGACCTTCACGGCCGAACACGCTGGAAGCTACGAGGTGGAGATCAACTACCGGGCGCTGGAGAAATACGTCGATACCCAGTTCGACCACAACAAGTGCCACGTCATCCTGAAGCTCAACGGCGAGACGCTGCTGGAGCGCGAGATGGTGCGCGAAGGTTACGGGCGGCGTTTCTCCTATGCGTTCAAGCGCGAACTGGACGCGGGTGAACATGACGTCGTGGTGGAGATGCGGCCCATCGCGCCCGCGGTGGAACAGATCCGCGACCTGCGCATCCGGCTCGATAACGTCACCGTGCGTGGCCCCGATGATCCGGCGCACTACGTGCCGCCGGCCAACTATGCGCGCTTTTTCCCGCGCCCGGTGCCGGAGGGCGCTGACGCCCGCGCCGATTACGCGCGGGAGCTGCTGAGTGATTTCGCGCGGCGGGCTTTCCGTCGGCCGGCCAGTGACGCGACGGTCGATCGCCTCACGCAGGTCGCACTCGGCGTGGCGGAGCAGGACGGCCAGACCTTTGAGTCGGGGGTGGCGCAGGCCATGGTGGCGGTATTGGCGTCGCCGCGATTCCTTTTCCGCGAAGAGGCGCTGGAACCTCTGCAACCGGGGCAACGTTACCCGGATGTCGACGAATACTCCCTCGCTTCGCGCCTGTCCTATTTCCTGTGGTCGACGATGCCGGACGAGACCCTGCTCGGCCTCGCGGAACGCGGCGAGTTGCGGGCCAATTTAAGCGCGCAGGTCGAGCGCATGCTGGCGGATCCACGCTCGGATCAATTGGTGGATAACTTTACCGGCCAATGGTTGCAGGGACGCGACGTGGTGGATGTGGCGATCAGCGACTTCGCGGTCTTTTTGCGGGAGCATCCAAATCCGGCGGTCGAGTCGGCGCGCAAAACCTTCCAGGAGCTGCGGCGCGTGCCGGAGGCGCAACGCACGCCCGAGCAAAACGCCGAATTGCGCGAAGCCGGGCAGGTGTTTCGCGAGTTCGCCCGCATGCCGCGTCCGTCCTTGGGCGGCAAGGTGCGCCGGGCCATGCGCGCGGAGTCGGAGCGCTACTTCGACTACATCCTGCGCGAAGACCGTAGCCTGCTCGAGCTGATCGACAGCGACTACACCTTCCTCAACGAAGACCTCGCCGAGCACTACGGCATCGATCACGTGGAAATCAAAGGCGACGAGCTCCGCCGCGTGACCTTGCCCGCGGGCCATCCGCGCGGGGGCGTGCTCACGCAAGGCACGGTGTTGGCCGTCACCTCCAATCCCGGGCGCACCTCGCCGGTGAAGCGTGGGGTCTTCATTTTGGAGAACATCCTCGGGACGCCGCCGCCCCCGCCGCCGCCGAACATTCCCGGACTGGAAGAAGTCGCGAGTGAGGAGGAGCTGGCGAAGATGTCGCTCCGCGAGACCCTCGAACTGCACGCCTCGAGTCCGATGTGCGCCTCCTGCCACAAACGCATGGATCCGCTGGGACTGGCCTTGGAGAACTTCAACGCCATGGGCCGCTGGCGCGACGAGGAGATGAACCAGCCCATCGACCCGCAGGGCAAACTCATCACCGGCGAAACCTTTACCGGCGTGCAGGAGCTGAAACAGATCCTGGTGACGAATTACCGCGAGCAGTTCCTCCACACCTTCACCGAGAAGATGCTCACCTATGCGCTCGGTCGCAGCATGGAGTATTACGACGTGCAGACCTTGGGTGACATCGTGCACACCCTCGAAACCGAAGGGCCGCGTCCCTCGGTGCTGCTGCGTGAAATCATCACCTCTCCCGCGTTCCAGAAAGCGCGTTTGCCCGCCACCCCGACCCACCTGGTCGAAGAAACACCTGCGCCCGCCGAGACGACGACTGTATCCGAATCGTCACGACAGGCCATCAACCCTCTGAGCCGCTGATCATGAACCACTCCGCCGACACCGAACTCCGCCAGCACCTTCGGGCGCTCAGCCGCCGCAACTTCCTCCGGGGCATGGGAGCTTCTTTGGCGTTGCCGGCTTTTGCCTCCCTCACGCCGAGCAAGTTGCTCGCCGCGACCGCCGCGTTGGAAACCGCCACCACGCCGACCGGCGCGCCCTTGCGCACCGCCTTTGTGACCTTCCCCAATGGCGCCATCCCCGACCGCTGGTGGCCCACCGGTGGCATGAGCAACTTCGCCCTGAGCGAAACCCTCGCGCCCCTCGCCAACGTGCGCGACCGGGTGCAGATCTTCAAAGGCTTGGATCACGAGAACGCCACCGCGGGCGACGACGGTGCCGGTGATCATGCTCGCGGCAACGGTGTGTTTCTTACCGGCGTGCGGCTGAAGAAGAGTGCGACCGATGTGCAGGCGGGCATCTCGATCGATCAGGTGATTGCCAATCACGTCGGCCATCTCACGCGCCTGCCGTCGCTGGAAATGACCTGCGACGCCAACCGCCAGTCGTCGGGCTGCGACTCCGGCTACTCCTGCGCCTACCAATACAACATCTCGTGGAAATCACCGACCCAGCCGATGACGCCGGAGAACAATCCGCGCCTCATTTTCGAACGGCTCTTCGGTTCGGGCGCGCATGGCGAGCGTCAGGCCAATGCCAAACGCCGCATGGAGAACCGCCGTTCCGTGCTCGATTTCGTGATGGATGATGCGCGCAGCCTGCAGCGCAAACTGGACGCCTCGGATCGCGAAAAGCTCGACCAATACCTCAGCGGCGTGCGCGACGTGGAGACCCGCATCGAACGCGCCGAACGGTTTGGACCCAATGTGGATCCGGCCATCAAGACGCCCGAAGGCATTCCCGAAAAGCATGCGGAGTATGTGCAGGTCATGTATGACATGATGCTGCTCGCCTTCAAAACCGACTCCACCCGCGTGTGCACCTTCGTGCTCGGTCACGACGGCGACAACCGCTCCTTCAGCGAGATCGGCATCAGCGAGGGGCATCACGAATTGTCCCACCACCAGAATCGCTCCGATCGTATCGAAAAAGTGGCGACGATCGACCACTGGTATGTGACGCAGTTTGCCCAGTTCCTGCAGAAGATGGACGAAACCGAGGACATCGACGGCAACTCCCTGCTGCATAACTCGCGCATCATTTACGGCTCCGGCAACGCCGACGGTAACCGTCACACCCACCACGACCTGCCGGTGTTGCTGGCCGGTGGCGGCGGTGGCCTGCTCAATCCGGGACGTTTTGTGGAAGTCGACTCGCAGCCGATGAGCAACCTCTTCCTCACGCTGGCCAACCAGGTGGGCGTAAAGGACCTGCCGCGCTTCGGCGACTCGACGGCCCTCCTCGGCAACGTCTGAGTCGACCGTTCTCCTTCAGCTACCCCATACCCCCATGATAAAATTCCGCTCCCTTCTGTGGGTGGCGCTGGCCGCGTTAGCCGCGCCGCTCGTGTCTGTTGCCCATGATCCCGCCGCGGTGATGACGGGCGACTTTGAACTCACGCCGGACTCACTGGTGCAGGACGGCGTGCCGCAGGGGGAGTTGAAGGGCCCGTTTGAGTTTCGCAGTGGGATCATCACCGGCACGGTGCGGCAGTATTGGGTCTTTGTGCCGGCGCAATACGACCCGGCGACGCCGGCCAGCGTGCTGGTGTTTCAGGACGGGCACCGCGCCACCCACCCGGAAGGGTCGCTGCGGGTCCAGAACGTGTTGACTAACCTGATACACGAAGGCGCCATCCCGCCGACCATCGGTATCTTCATCACGCCCGGCGACACGCGGGCGGAGTTTCCTCAGGATCTGGGCTGGGGTAACCCCAACCACCGCTGGCAGGAGTATGACGTGCTCACCGCCGACTACGGTCGGTTCATCATCGAGGAAATGCTGCCGCTGGTGGGGCAGGACTACAACCTGACCGACGACCCCGAGCAGCGCGCCATCGGCGGCACCAGCAGCGGCGCGATCTGCGCGTTCACGGTGGCGTGGAACAACCCCGATGTGTTTCGCAAAGTCATCAGCTTCATCGGCAGCTACGTGTCGATCGGCTCGCGTCCGCCGGAGGATGATCCGACTGGGGCGTGGTCGCCGGGCGGGCAGGATTATCCGGCGATGATCCGCCGTCTGCCGCCGAAGCCGATCAAGATCTTCTTCCAGGACGGCTCCAACGATCTCGATAACCCGTGGGGTAACTGGTTCCTCGCCAACCAGCAGATGGTGGCGGCGATTAACTTTGCCAATCAGCAGGCCGAGCGGGTGGAGAACGGCGACACGCCGTGGGACCCTTATCGCAACGCGCCGACCGCGCATGTTGCCGGCGTGCGTTGGCAGGAGAAGCACGTGTGGACCGACGGTGAGCACAGCGACAAACACGGCGGCCACCTGCTGCCGGACGCGATTCGCTGGCTGTGGGCGGACACGGACTAAGGGCCGGAGAAACGGTCATTTATGCGTCGTTGTTGAGTTTGCGTTGCCCGGGCTGGCGGGGCGCGATCATGGTGCGCGGTTGGTCAGTTTTATGTGCTGATCGCGGAGCGCGCGCTTATGAAAATTCAGACCTTGGGAATTATCGGCCTGCTGTTTACGGCGGGGCTTCACGTCACGGCTCAGATTCCGTCTCCCGGAGTGGTGGAGGCCTTCGAAGATCAACCGGTGGAGGTGACTTGGCTGGGGCCGGGCCATTGGTGGGTCGATTTTGGGCAGGCGGCTTTTGGTAACCTCGTCCTGGATACGCCGGCCGACGCGCCGAGCGACGCGACGGTCACGGTGCAGATGGGGGAGGCCCGCCGCGCGGAAGCCAAGGCGGTCGAGCCGGAGCCGGGTGGCACGGTGCGATACCAGCAACACGAGGTGGCGTTGGTGCCCGGGGGCGAGGTGTGGCCGGCGCTGACGTGGGCGCCGCCCGGTTGGATGAAGGATGGCTGGCTGGAACTGCCGGCCGGGGCAGGGGAGATGATGCCGTTTCGTTATGCGGAGATCGAAGGTGCGCCGGAGTGGTGGGACGCGACGACCACGGTGAGGCGGCGCGGCTGGCGCACGGCGTTCAACGACGCGGCCGCGAGCTTCAGCTCCTCGAGTCCGGAGCTCGATGCGGTGTGGCAGCTGTGCAAATACAGCATCAAAGCGACCACCTTCATGGGCCTCTACGTCGATGGCGACCGAGAGCGGAAACCCTACGAAGCCGACGCATTGTTGAATCAACTTTCTCACTACGCGGTCGACGCCGAATACGAGACGGCGCGGCACACCAACGACTACCTCATCGCGCAGCCTACCTGGCCGACGGAGTGGCGGCTGCAGATGGTGATGTTGGTGTGGAATGATTTTCTGTGGTCGGGTGACGACACCGGACTGCGCACGCATTACGACGTGCTGGTGGAGCGGGCGATGATCGAGCGTCGCACAGCCGATGGACTCTTCCGCGGCTTCGATGGTCATCCCGAGCGGGACATCATCGATTGGCCGGGGGGCGAGCGGGACGGCTACGACATGGCGCCCGATGTGAAGACCGTGGTGTCGGCGTTCCACTACCGGGCGGTGTTTCTGTTGGCCGAAATCGCGGAGCATCTGGGGCGGGCGGAAGACGCGGCTTCCTTTGCGGCGATGGCGGCGCAGACGCGGGACGCGATCAACGCACGGCTCTGGGACGAGAGGCTCGGGGCCTATCGGGATGGACTCGATTCGGAGACCGGAACGCTGAGCGAACACGCGGCGTCGCACGCGACCTTTTTTGCGTTGGCCTTGGGCGTGGTGCCGCCGGAGCGGGTGGAGCGCGCGACGGCGTATGTCGCGGCGCGTGGCATGGTGCCCAGCGTTTATGGCGCGCAGTTTTTGCTGGAGGCGCTCTACGACGGTGGTGCAGCGCAGGCGGGTTTTGATCTGCTCACCTCACGAGGGCAACGGTCGTGGCTCAACATGTCGGAGAAGGTCGGTTCCACCATCACACTCGAAGCGTGGGATCCGGCGTTTAAGCCCAACCTCGATTGGAACCACGCGTGGGGTGCGGCGCCAGCGAATCTGATTCCGCGCAAGGTCATGGGCATCGACCCGGTGGAGCCGGGTTTTGCGCGTTTTGTGGTGCGCCCACAGACAGCGGGTCTGACGCACGCGCAGGTCAAGCTGCCCACGCCGCACGGCGCCATTGAACTCGCGGTGGTGGGCACGAGTGCAGCGGAGTGGTCGGCGCGACTCGTCGTCCCGGCTGGGACGGTGGCCGAGTTTCATCTGCCTTTTGCCGGAACGCCCGTCGTGTCGGGTGAAGGCAGTGACGACGTGAAGGTGATGCGCCGCGCCGATGACGTCAGCCCCGTGGTCGAGTTGCCCGCGGGCGCGTGGACGCTGACGATGGTGCCGCAGCCTTTGAGCTGAAGCTCAGTTGAGCGGCACGAACATGTAGGAGCCGACCAGGTCGGCGCCGGGGCCGAAGGTGGTCGCTTTGACGAGGTAAACCGTCACGAGCAGGTTGCCGTCGTCGTCGGCCGGCTCGAGCACGTAGCTGTAGCGTTGGTCTTTGGAGCCGCGGCGTTGGATGCGGAGCACCGCCTTGCCGTCTTCGTGAGAGAAGCCGCGGGAGGCGCCCCAGAGCGCGCGCCACAGGCTTTTGCCGTCGTCGTTAAAAATCTCCAACACGAGGCGGTCGGTTTCGTCGTTGAGTTCAAACCGGGCGCTGGTGGGGAAGTCGGCGGCGGAGAGTGCCGGGCTGAATTGCTGACTCAGCAGCGCGTGAAAAGAGATGGCTTCGAAGGCCGCTTCGCCGTCGGTCGATTGCACCACGACGCCTTTGTCGGCGTAGGTGCCCGTCACGTCGCCGGGGGCGGCGTGGACGAGGGGCGCAGCGACGGCAAAGAGGCCGAGGGTGACACAGGCGGTGACGACGTTGCGCAGGCGGCCAAACGTCGAAAGTCCGAGGGGGTGATTAACGATCTGGCTCATGCCGACACCCTACGCCGCGCGGCGGGGGCAGGCAAGTGTGGCGCGGTGGGCGCGGGCGGGAATTATTCCTCGATTTTGAGGGCGGTGGTGAGCCACTTGATGAGCACCGCCTTCTCGTTTTTGGCTTCGTAATCGGCGACCAGTTGGTCGAGGCGCTCCTGCATCTTGGCGTCGCGGCGGAGGCGGAAGGAGAGCTTGGCCTCCTGCGGCATCTCATCGTCGCGGATGAGCTCATACATGAAATAGGGATCGATGAGCGTCTCGCGGATCTCGGCGTCGGTGGAGAAGATCAGGTCCTCGCGGATCTCGCGTTCACCGTCGATCTCCTCGCCGTGGCACATCACGCAACGTTGGTCGAGGATCGTGCGGACCTCGGCTGGGATGGGGAAGAGCGCGTCGAGTTCGTCGGCTTGAGTGACGGTCGCGCTGAAGAGTGCGGCGCAGACAACGGAGAAGGAGCGGGTAAGGGACAGAGACATCGGCGAGCGTTATTCGGAGTCGGAGATGAGCGTGATGGCGAGGGCTTCAACGCCCTGCGCGTCCAAGGGACCCATCCGGTTCAGCAAAAGCAAATAGGAGACCAGTATCTCCGTTTCGACGTCGTCGAAAATGTCGGCGTAGGCGGGCATCGGGATCGCTTGCTGATCGAGATAGCGGGAGGCGAGACCACCGAGCGGGCCGGACTCGAGCGCGCGGCCGCGGCCGTGCTCGATCCAATAACGCACCTCCTCGCGATCGCCGTCGGCGGTGAGGGCGAGGAAGTCGTCACCCTGGAAGCCCGGAATGTAGCCCTTGAAGGAAGCGAGGTTGGACACGGCGCCCTGGCCAAGTTCGCCGTGGCATTGATAGCAGCCACTGTCGCGGGCGAGGGCGTCGCCGCGACGGATCAGGTCGTCGTCCGACAACGCGGCGACGGCGGCGACATCGGGCAAGGGTTCAAAGCGGGCGGGCCGGTGCGAGCGGCGCACGGCCTCGGCCAGCGACCACGCGGCGATGTCGTTGATCTCGCGCGGACTCAGGTGACCGTCGTCACCGTAGGCGGGCATTCGCAGGAGCAGCTGTTGGTGGCGCTCGCGGCGGCGCTCGGGCACGCCGTGGGTGATCCACTCAATAACTTCGTCGGCTTCGAGCAGGCCCTCCTCCCAGATCGGATCGATGCCGCGCGAACGCCAGGCGTCGTTGCTGCCGAGGCGGTAGTTGGTGCGGGGGTCTTCCGCGCCGAGTCCGTGACAGGCAAAGCAACCGGCGGTGGTCGCGAGGTGGGCGCCGCGGGAGACCGGCGACGACTCGGGGGCGCGTTCGTATTGGTAGAAGAACCCGCCTCCGGCGGCAGCGACCAAGGCGACGATGAAAACGATCTTAAAGGCGGAGGCAGGTTTCATGGGGCGGGCGGTGAGGGCAGTCTTGGGATGCGAACGGGGGAGTCAAAGGTCGGCTCCGTTGATCGTTGCCGAGCTTTGCAAAATCAGCGGCAACCGTCATGCAGGAGCCATGCGTAACTGGATGCGGATTTGTAGCGGGCTAGTGGTGCTGGCGAATGTGAGCGGCGCGGCGCCGATCGAGCGTATTGATAGTTTGGCGACAGAAGTCGCCCCGGCGGTGATCGCGTGGCGGCACCACCTGCACGCGCATCCGGAGTTGTCCAATCAGGAGGAGCAGACTGCGGCTTACGTGGCGACACATCTGCGCGAACTCGGCCTCGAGGTGCAGACGGGCGTGGCGGGTCACGGCGTGGTGGCGGTATTGCGCGGCGGCAAACCGGGACCGGTGGTGGCGCTGCGCGCCGACATGGACGCGTTGCCGGTGACGGAGGACACGGGCCTGCCCTACGCCTCGACCGTCACGGCGGACTATGGCGACAAGACGGTGGGCGTGATGCATGCCTGCGGCCACGATGCGCATGTGGCGATCCTGATGGGCGCGGCGGAGGTGTTGACGGCGGTGCGCGCGGACTTGGCGGGCAGCGTGAAGTTCATTTTTCAACCGGCCGAGGAAGGCGCCTGGCCGGCGCCGGCATGGGGCGCGAAGCAGATGATTCAGGAAGGCGTGCTCGAGGATCCCAAAGTTGACGCGATCTTCGGCCTGCACGTGTGGTCATCGATGCCGAGCGGGGTGATCGGTTTCCGGCCCGGCGCGGTGATGGCGAGCAGCGATTTCCTGCGCATCACGGTGCGGGGGCGCCAGACGCACGCGGCGGCGCCGTGGGCGGGTGTGGATCCCATCACGGTGGCGGCGCAGATCACGCTCGGCCTGCAAACGATCGCGAGTCGCCAGGTGAACATCCTGCACACGCCGTCGGTAGTTTCGATCGGCACGATCCATGGCGGCGATCGCAACAATATCATTCCGGACGAAGTGGAGATGACCGGCACGATCCGCACCTATGATCCGGCGGTGCGGGCGGAATACCACGCGCGGGTGACGCGCACGGCGGAACGCATTGCCGAGGCGGCGGGCGCGACGGCGGAGGTCTACATCGGCGCGGACACCGGTTACGCGGCGACGATCAACGACACCGGCTTGGCGGAGGAGATGACCGATGTGATCGCACGTGTGGCGGGTGGAGCCGAGCGCGTGAAACGCGACGTGCGTTCGACGGGGTCGGAGGATTTTTCGTTTTTCCAACAAGCGGTGCCGGGCGTGTTTTTCTTCCTCGGCGTGACGGCGGAAGGGCAGGACCCGGCGACGGCGGCCCCCAATCATTCGCCCCGTTTTCTAGTGGATGATGCGGCGCTCGAAACCGGGGTGCGGGCGATGGCGCAGCTCGCGGCGGAGTATTTGGAGCGGCATGCGCCGTAGGGGTGCTGGGGGGCTGCTAGTGGATTCCCGCCCCGACGGCGGTGAAGGATTACTTATAAGCTTGGCGTGGACAGGCGCGAATGGGCCTGTATGGTTTGGGCATAATACCCTATAACGATGTCGCAACAACCTACCTTTCCGCCGGAGCTCCTCGCTCGATTGCAGGATGAGGCGCAGGCCATCCAATGTCAGCAGAGCCTCACTCAACGTTTGGCGGAGGTGCAGCGGCAGACCAAGGACGTGGAGGCGACCCGGCCGCCGTTTGCCTTTCTCAGTTCGAAGCAAACGCGGCAGGCGTTTGAGAGCTCGATGGAGCAGGCGCGCACGGGAGAGCAGGCGGTGCGGGAGCAGTTGCAACGTTTGGAGCACACCAGGGCGCTGTTTAGTGACTGCGTGCGGGAGGAGTTGGACCGCTATCTCAACGTCGCCAGTCCCGACTATCGTGCCAGTCAGAACCTGCCGGTGCTGGTGGGGCGCTGGCGTTATGCGGTGCAACGTTTGGCGGAATCGATGCAAGGCTTCGCCCGCGAAGCCAAGGGCTTGGTGGCCGGCACGACGTCGGCCTCACCATTTGGCGGGGATATCTTTCTGCCGCTCAAGCAGGTTGTCACCGGTTTGAGTGTGCTGGCCGAAGAGTGCGCGAAGACCGCGGCGGAGGTCTCGACGGTGGCCAAGCAGGTGCTCGGTCGCGACCTGCCTCTGCCCGCGCTGCCGCGTCTGCCCGATCTGCCGTGGGTCGATCGCATGGCCGAAAAAGGCGTGGCGGCGGCGAGCGCGGAGTTGCGCGCGAGCGAAGCTGCGGCGCGTGAGTTTTGCCAAACCGGCAAAGCGAATCTCCTCGCCCAGGCACCGAACGTCGAAGCCGATTGCGCCACAGCCAAGCAGCGCTACCTCGAACGCTATTGGGAGCAGTTGCGCCAACACACCTTGCAACGTTTGCCCGCGCTGACGGATCCGGCGGCCAAGGTGGATGAGCTGCAGCAGCGCTATGCGGCGTTACGCGAGCGCAAGCATAAGGCGATGCTCACCAACTCGCCCTTCGCGCTGCCCAACTGAGGTGCGAGTTTGTTGCATTGCGGCGCGCTGCGCGACGTCTCAGCGTGCGCCCATGCTGAAACTGCTTCGCTACGCGCTCTTCACCGTGATCACCGGATGGGGGGCGACCGCCGCCCTGATTGCCGCCGACCGGCCGGCGATCACGTCCCAGGACCAACTGCCCCGCCACGAATACCCGGTCGAGGGTCCGGTCGTGGACATCCTCACCGACGATGCCGCCTACGCGCGCTTGGCCGAGCCGCTGCGCCGCGACTTGGAAGCGTTGATCAACGACTACGACATTCAGGATCGCACCACGCTGCAGGGCATCCTCTCCACGCTCATGGCGATGGACTTCAAAGCCGGCGACTCCGATGCGGCGCTGACCAAGCTGCAACAGATCCGCGACCTCGAGGCCAAACCCGCCGCCAAACTCACCACCGGTCTCCTGCTGGAGAGTGTGGTCGAGGCGCAGCAAATCGATTACGCCTCGCCAGAAAACTATGCCGCTGCCTTTGCTAAAATCTACGCCGAGAAAATCAGCGAGCTGCCCTACGAAGTGGTGGGCGACAACCTGAAGAGCGCCAAGGCCAGCGCCGAGATCGTGACCAAGGCCCTCATTCTCGGCCAGATCGAGAGCGGCGTGCAGCCCGGCGTCGACAAGACCGGCACCATCAGCGGTGACGTCGCGCAAAGCCTCATCTCTGCCAACGTTTCCATCGCCGAATACGTGCCATTGCGCGAGGTGCGCGCCGCCGTGCTCTCGCAGTATCTCGACGCGCATCACGTGGAGAAGCCCGACATCTGGGCCGCGCGCAACGTGGTGTTGGAAGACAACGCCAACCTCACGCCGGTCATCATCGGTATTTGGGACAGCGGCGTGGATCCGATCGTCTACCCGGACCAGCTCTGGGCCAACCCGAACGAAACGGTCAACGGCGAGGACGACGACGGCAACGGCTACGTCGATGATGTGCACGGCATCGCCTTCGACCTGCACGGCGACGTCGACCCGAACCTGCTTTTCCCGCTCACGCCTGAGCAGCAGGAATCCTATCCCGCCAACCGCGATCTGACCAAGGGCCTGCTCGATCTGCAGGCCAACGTCGACAGCCCCGAGTCCACCCAGCTCAAACAGGAGCTCAGCAAAATCGACCCGAGCGAAGTGCAGCCCTTCATCGAAAACCTCGGGCTGTTCGGCAACTACTCGCACGGCACGCATGTCGCCGGCATCGCCGCCGCGGGCAACCCGGCGGCGCGGATCTTGAACGGCCGCATCACCTTTGACTACCGCATGATTCCCGATGTGCCGACCCTCGAGCAGGCGGAGAAAGACGCCGCCGCCATGCAGGCCACCATTGCCTACTTCAAAGCGCAGGGCGTGCGCGTGGTGAACATGAGCTGGGGCGGCAGCCCGCAAGGCATTGAGAGTGCGTTTGAAGCCAACGGTGCCGGCGGCACGCCCGAGGAACGTCGCATCAAGTCGCGGGAGATTTTCCTGATCTCGCTCAACGCGCTCACCGAATCGATCAAAGCCACGCCGGAAATCCTCTTCGTGGTCGCGGCCGGCAACAGCGACAACGACGCGGAGTTTTCCGACGTGTTTCCGTCCGGCATCGATCTGCCCAACATCCTCACGGTGGGGGCGGTGGACCAAGCGGGTGAAGAGACCTCTTTCTCCACCTTCGGCGCCAACGTCGACGTGCACGCCAACGGTTTCCGGGTGCCCAGCGGCACGCCGGGCGGTGAAGTGATGGAGTTCTCCGGCACGTCCATGGCGGCGCCCAACGTCGCCAACCTCGCTGGCAAGCTGCTGGCGGTGGAGCCGTCGCTCACCACGGATCAGCTCGTGAGTCTCATCACCCTCGCCGCCGACCGCAGCGAAGACGGCCGCACCCGCCTGATCCACCCGCAACGCAGCTTCGCGTTGCTGGAAGCGCTGCTGTCTAACTGAGGCAACGGCGCTATCAGATTTCGGTCAAACGCGGCCGCAGACAAGGAGCGGCCCTACAGCGACTGAATTGTCGGGCCCCGTAGCGGCGGCTTCAGCCGCCGTTTTGCGTGACGGGGAAATGCCGGCTGAAGCCGGCACTACTTTGGTGAGGCTCGGCACCGGAAACTTGTAGGGCTGCCGCTTGCGGCACGCCGCGTCTGCCTCTCCGCCCATCCAACTGCGGCCGCCCCAAGGAGAGGAGCGGCCCTACAGCGGTATGCGGTTACTCCGGAAACGTCAGCTCCACGACGACTGGGAAGTGGTCGCTGGGGATCTCGCCTTCGTGGCGTGTCATGACAATGTCACTACGGCCGACCTGCACGGGCTGGCGGGCGAGGATCCAATCGATGCGCTCGTTGTTGAAGACAGGCGCTTCGTAACCGTGGAAGGTGTTTACACCGGTGTCCGGTTCGATCCAGGAGGCGGCGGTCCAGGTGTCGATCAAGCCCGTGCCGTCGGTGAGGGTGGAGAAAGCCGGGCTGTCGCCAGCGGTGCAGTTGAAATCGCCCACCACGACGACCGGTAAATCGCCGGCGAGCTCGGGCAGGCGCTCCACGATGAGGGCGGCGGACTTTTGGCGCGCGGCTTCCACCTCGTGATCGAAGTGGGTGTTGAGCACCACAAACTCCCGTTCGGTGCGCAGCTCGCGGAAGCGGGCCCAGGTGACCATGCGGCGGTAGCGGTTGCCCCAGGTCATGGAGCCGACGACCTCCGGCGTATCGGACAACCAGAAGTGGCCGCTTTTGATGGGCTGCACGCGGTCGAGACGGTAAAAGATGGCGCAGAACTCGTCGTCGTTGCCGCCGGCGCGGCCTTGGCCGAGCCACCCGTAGCCGGGCAGGTCGGTGTCGATATCGGTCACCTGACGGTGCAACCCTTCCTGCGTGCCGAGCACGTCGGGCGCGTGCTGCCGGATGATGGCCGCCACGGCGGGACGGCGGTCGGGCCAGGCGTGCGGATTCTGGTCGCTGGCGTAGCGCAAGTTGAAGGTCATCACCTTCAACGGCAGGGGGGCGTCGGCGGCAGTGGCAGTGGCGGTTGCCACACCGATCAACGTGCAGACTAGGGCAACAAACCGAAACAAGACGGGGCGGAGGCTCATGACCGGCCACGCTGAGCGCGGCCGGTCGGGGAGTAAACCTCAACCCCGCCGATGGCGGGCGATCGTATGGTGTTTGATTCCACTTCTTAGGGTGGTTTTTCGTCAGGGATTCCAAGGATCCACGCAGATGCGAGGTTCCCGGTGCCGATGAGTAGCTGCGCTTGAGCCGCAGGTGAAAGCGTGGCCCAAGGGCGACCATCTCGCGACCACGTTGTCGCAGCGCTCCAACGCGGCTACCGGGCAAGCGTGCGCGCGTTTATTCTTCGATGCGGAAGAACTCGATAAGGGCGACGCCGTGGTCGGTGCCGGGTTCGGCGTCGAGCAAGGCGGTGTAGGCGCCCGGCGGCAGGAAGAGGATGAGCACGCTCTCGGTGTCGTCACCCACACCCACGCCGTCGGCCTCGAGGGCGGCGCGCAGTTCGGGATCGAGTTCGGTGTAGTTGTGGTTCTCGGCGAGGACTTCCGTGCCGCCCATTTCGAGCAGGCTGAGCATGGGATCCTCCAGCGCGTTGGTGATGCCGTGCTGACGCAGCGACGGCCCTTGGGCGCGGATGAGCACACCCACCTCTTCTTCGCCGGTGATGATGAAACCGGTGACGGCGACCGACTCACCGGTGCCGACGGCGGCGCGGGAGGAGAGGTTGAAGAGCACGGTGTCGTCGTCGGCATCGGCGGAGATGTCGAAGATCTCCAAAATGCCCACGCCGGGAGTCGTGTCCTGGGCGCTGAGGTGGATGTGGTAGGCGCCGGCGGGCACGTTGCGCAGGATGAGCGCGGCCTCGTTGGGGTTGCCGGGCAGAATGCCGTAGGCGGCGAGTTCGGCGCGGTCTTCGGCGGAGATGTCGGTGAGGGCGTCGACGGCGGCGATTTCTTCCAAGGCGGCGTTGAGCACGCGCAGGCGGACATCGGCGACGGCGGTGGTGAGGCCGTAGTCGGCGAGGCTGGGGCCGCGGGCAATGATGGCGAGGTCGCGGGTGCCGGTGCCTTCGATCATGAGACCGCTGATGAGCGTCTCGTTGCCGTTGCCGACGTAGGCGCGGGTGGAGAGGTTGAAGAGGCCTTCCACCTGCGGTTCGAGCGACGGTTCCGGCTGGGGCTCCGGCTCAGGTTCCGGTTCGGGCTGGGGCTCGGGCTCGGGTTCCGGTTGGGGCTCGGGCGTCGGCTCCGGGTGCACCAATTGATCGGCGAAGGAAGCGATGCGATCGAAGTGGGCTTGGTTGATTGTAGCGGCGGTGAAGATCGGCAGTTCGACCTCGGGCGTGATGCCGCGGCCTTCCCAGACTTCGCCGTCGGCGTCGGTGTAGATTTCGTTGGAGGCGGCGATGAACCAACCATTCGGCAGAGGCTTGATGAGCATATCGGACATCGAGCCGTGGGTGGTCATGCCGAAGTGGCAGACATTAGGCAGGGCGCGCATGGCGAGGGTGAACACCTCGGCGGCGCTGAGGGTGAGGTCGCTGGTGATCAGGTGAACCGGACCGAGGAAACTCGGGCGAGCGGTCGGCGCGATGGTGATGGTCTGCAGGGCGTCGGTGCTGCCGTCTCCCGGGTGTTTGGTGTAGGCGGTGACCGGCGCGGCGGTGAAGCGGGCGGCGATGGCGCGCGACACGGCATCGCGTCCGCCGCCGTTGAGGGAGACATCGACGATCATCTCCTCCACGCCGTTCAGCTCGGTGAGGGCGAGGTCGAGGATGGAGTTGATTTCGGTGACGTCGGCGGAGACGGACTCCGTGTCGGTGAAGCCGATCATGTCGGCGATGAAGAGGTAACCCATCGTGCCCTCGCGGTGCCACATGACGGCGCCACCGGCGGCGCCGCTGGCGCCGAGATCGAGCAAGTGATAAATGTGGTCGAGAATGCGTTGTTGCCGCCAGCTGTCGTAGCGGGTCTGGCGGGTCGCGCCGGTGCCGAGGTGGGCGGCTTCGATGAGCGGCACCGTCACGCGAGAATTAAAGTCGGGACCGTAGGCCACGCTGTTGCCGGACGGCCACAGCAGGCGCAGGTGGGCGTCGGTGGTGCCGTCGATCATCTGCAGCAGGGCATTGCGCAGGGCGGTGCTGGAAGAACCGTTGCTGACCTGGCTGCGGGCGGTGGCGAAACGAGCCGTCCAGTCGATGCCATGGGCGGCGGTGACGGCGTAGTGGTCCTGCAAATACGCGATGGCGTAGTCGAGGGTCTGGGTCGGGCTGGCATTACCCGGCTGGGTCACGGCGCCGGGCAGGGCGCTGAGGCGGGTGAAGTGGTAGGCGCTGCCTTCGGTGGGGTTGCCGGCGATGATGTGATCGGCGTCGACGACGGAGGCGGAGCTGAACTCGGCGCGCAGCTCGGATGCGTCGGACGGACCGACCACGAGGCCAGCGGAGGACTCGTGGTAACGGGTGATTTGGTTGCCGTTGGCCTGGAGGATCCAGCCGTAGCCATCGGAGCGCCAGATGCCCTGCAGGGCGGACGGCACCGACTGGGCGGCGGCACCGGAGATGAATAACGCACTGGCACAAAGGGCGACCGTGCGGGTGAAGCGAAACATCAAGGATTTCATGGAAACAAGTGAGTTGAGGCAGAGGAGTGCCCGGCGGACGGGAGAAGGTGACAGGCGAAGCGAAACTTTTTCTGAGGTCGTCGGAGCGATGTAGATATTAGCGAAAATTGGGGATGGCTTAAATGACCTAAAAACCGCAAAAACAGTCATGGAAATCGGACTTTTTGTTTTCCCCGGCTTTCAGCTCCTCGACCTTTCGGGCCCGCTGGCGGCGTTTGAGATCGCGCAGCGTTTTCATGGGGCGGCGGTGTATCACCCGCGGGTGGTGTCGCTGGACGGTGGATTGATGCCGTCGTCGAGCGGAGTGGAGCTGAACTCGGAGAAGATCGGTCGCAAAAAATTTGATACCCTGCTGGTGGTGGGCGGTGACGAGATGTCGGCGCCGTGTGGCTGTCGACGCACGCGCAACAGTCTGCGTGGCGCGGCTGAGAAGGCGCGGCGGGTGGCGAGCATTTGCACGGGTGCCTACCTGTTGGCGGAGACGGGGCTGCTCGATGGACGGCGCGTGACGACGCACTGGCGCTTCGCGCCGGAGTTGTTGCGCAAGCATCCGACGCTGCGGGTGGAGACCGATCGGATCTATGTGCGCGATGGTCGCTTTTGGAGCTCGGCCGGCATCACGGCGGGGATCGATTTATCCCTCGCGTTGATCGGGGATGATTTTGGCGAGGAGGTGGCCCGGAAGGTCGCGCAGGACCTGGTGGTGTTTCACCGGCGGCCGGGCGGGCAGTCGCAGTATTCGGCACTGCTGGAATTGGACGCCAAGTCAGACCGTATCGGCATGGTGATGACGTATGCGCGGGAGAATCTCACCGCTGATCTATCGGTGGAGGCCTTGGCGGAGCGGGCGCATTTGAGTCCGCGACAGTTTGCGCGGGTCTTTGCGGAAGAGACGGGACGCACGCCAGCCAAGGCGGTGGAGCAGCTCCGGGTGGAGGCGGCGCGGGTGCGGGTGGAGGAAAACCTGTCGGAGTCCCTGGAGGAAATTGCGATGGCAGTGGGTTTCACGGATCCGGAGCGCATGCGGCGCGCATTCATTCGGGTCTTTGGGCAACCGCCGCAGGGCTTGCGGCGGACGGCGCGGCAACAACGAGGCGAAGAAGAATAACTGCTCAGGCGGCGAGCGGATACTTGGCGAGGGAGCGGGCGGTGGTCGCGACGGTCAGCGGTTGCGGACGCGGCGCGTAGTCTTGGCACAGGGTCAGGACAAGCATGCTGGCGATGAAGGTGCTGGCGGCAGCGGCGACGCTGCTGAAGACGAGCGCCACGGTCAGGGCGGGAACGATCGCGACAGCGAGGCCGGCGAGGGTGGCGAGCAGAGCGGAGGGAAGGGAGGAGATGTTTTTCATGGTCATGCCCTTTATTAAACATGCCGCGTGCCAACCGGTGGAGAGATTCGTAAGTGCCAGAATGAAAGGAAAATAAAAATCACTGGGGTTTTTGAGGCTGGCATTTATCCGGCGGGCCGGTTCGACGGCGCGACACTCCAATCCCAAAAATGAGACAGGTCCGATGTAGGGGGGAGGTGAATACAGTTCGGCGCTAGCCGCGCGCCAGGCGGCCGCGAATTCGGCTTAGCGCGACAGGGGTGATGCCGAGGTAACGAGCGATGTCATTCTGCGTGACACGTCCGAGCAGGTCGGGGATTTCGCGCTGGAGATGGCGGTAGTTTTCGACCGCCGAAAGCATCAGAAAGTCGTGTTCGCGGCGTTCCTTTTTGATGGCGAGTTGGACGAGCAGACCGATCAGATCGTTGGCCAGTTCGATGTCGGTTTGAGCCTGCTGACGGAGTTTCGACAGCGGGAGCTCCACCAAGTCACAGGCTTCGAGGGCTTCGACGCTGTAGGGCGCCGGAGCATCCTCAAAGGCGGCGCGCAGACTGCCGACCAGGGTCGGAGCGAGGAAGAAGGATTTGATCGCCTCCTTGCCGACGGCGGACAGGTAGGTGGCTTTGAGCAGGCCGCGGTGAAGATGACAGCACGGGGGCGAGGCGTCACCTTGGCGGAAGAGCATCTCTCCGCGTTTGAGCGATCGAGCGGTGCCGTGCTCGGCGATGAGCGCTTGAAGGGTCATGATGGGAGGGAGAGGCGAACGATTTCCGATTCGTTTTTAACCGAGGTTAAGGCGAGCGCGGCGGCAAGAGCGTAGGCTTGGCGGCATGAACCTTACTGCAAAACGTATTATTCTCACCGGAGGCACCGCCGGAATCGGCCGGGAACTCGTGGACCTACTGGCGGCGACCAACGAACTGGTGGTAATCGGGCGTGACCCGGCGAAGTTGACCGAGTTGGCCCAACGGTATCCGACCGTGTGTCCTGTGACCTGTGATTTGAGCGATCCGACGGCGGTGAGCGTCACGGCGGATCGGTTGGCGGCGGATGGCGACGGTTTTGATCTCCTGCTCTGCAATGCGGCGGTGCAGCACGAGCCGTGGATCACGGCTCCGGAGTTTGATCACGGCAGCATCATGGCCGAGGTGAACACCAACTTTACCTCAATCTGCCAATTGGTCGCGCGGCTCGGGCCAGAGTTGCGCGGTCGTAGGGATGCGCCGGGGGCCGTGGTGTTGGTCAACTCGGGCTTGGCGTTGGCACCGAAGGCGAGCTCGGCGGTGTATTGTGCAACCAAGGCCGCGCTGCGCAGCTTTGGGCGTTCAATCAGCTATCAGCTCGCCGCTCGACCAGTGCGGGTCCAGCAAGCTTACCTTCCGCTGGTCGACACTGCGATGACGGCCGGGCGCGGTCAGGGCAAACTGAGTGCCCGTGATGCGGCGACGGCGATCCTCGCGGGGATCGCGGCCGATAAAGCCGAAAACTACATCGGGCAGTCGGCGGCTCTGCGGTGGCTCCACCGGCTCTCGCCAGCGTGGGCCTACCGCATCATGCGCACGCGGTGAGCAGAGTGAGGCCGCGGTCAGTTGGCCGGGCGTAGCTTGAAGGAGAAGCGCATGCCGCCACTGGCGGGGCGTTCCATGTCCAGACGGCTGCCGTGCAGGTGGAGGAGGCTGGACACCATTCGCAGGCCGAGACCGAGTTTGAGTTCGCCCGCGGCGGGTGGCTGATCGGCCGGGCGGCGCAGGGCGTCGGAGAGTTTGCCCGGCTCCACGCCGGGGCCGTTGTCGCTCACGCGGATCACGACGCGGTCGTCTTCGCGGGTCGCGGTCAGCGTGACCTCCGAACCGGCGGGGCAGGCTTTGATGGCGTTGCTAACCAGGTTGTTGATGATCTGCACGATGCGGGCAGCGCTACCGAGCACGGCGGCAGAGGTGGGCGTGAAGGTAAGTTTTATGCCCTTTTGCGAAGCGGGCAGGTGTTGGGTGGCGGTGACCTCGGACCAGACGGCCTCGAGAGGGACACTCTCGCTGGAGAAGCTGACGCCGCGCGTGTCGGCGAGCGCGGCGGCGAGCAAGCGGTTGACGTGTTCCGCCTGAGCGAGGGCGGAGCGGCGCATCACGGTCACGATGTCGCCGGTGTCGGTGCCAGGCGGGTTATCCTCCAGCAGATAGTCGGACGCGGCGACGATGCTGGTGAGGGGGCTGCGGAAGTCGTGCGCGATGCCGGCGGCGAGTTGGTCCTTCAGCTTCAGCAAACGGTCGAGGGACTCGATGCTCTCGCGGGTCTCGCGCATGAGTTGTCCGGCCTCGTCGGGAAACTCGCCGGGGGAGGTGGGGAGTTGGCGCGTTTCGCGATAGGTGACGAGGTCAGAGTGGGCGCGACGGATCGGGGCGAGCAGACGGTGCTGGCTCCACATGGTCAGCGCGGTGCCGACCAAGGTGGCGAGCAATACCACGATGATGGCTGGCAGGGCATCTTCCCACCCATGGCTGGCGGCGAGGTAGACGACGAAGGCGATCAGCGGCAGGTGAATGCCGAGAAACGCGATGCCGAGAAACTTGAGCGAATAGGACCGCGGAAAGAAGCCGCGGGAGAGCGTGCGATAGAACGCGAGTGGATCAGAAGCCATGTTTGGGAAAGGAGCCCAAACCGGTTTCTGATATTGGCGCTAAGTCAAAGCCGGGCGCCCGAAACACGCGATCGATCGACGACTCAGTCGACCAAGGCCGAGTAGACGAGGGCCTGCAGCTTTTGGTGATCGTCGAGATTATCGGCCGGAATCACTTGGGTGAAATACACGAGCACGAGGTCCTCCACCGGATCGATCCAGTAGGTGGAGTGGTAGGCGCCGCCCCAGCCGTAGTTGCCGAGGCTGGCGGGCAGACCGCTGCCGCCGAGGTCCTCGACGATGCGGAAGCCGAGACCAAAACCGAGACCCTCGCCCCAGGGGAAACCCACGCCCGGGCGGAGGTGATTCACGTGCATGAGCTCGACGCTCTTGCGGGAGAGGATTCGCTCGCCCTTGAAGGTGCCACCGTTGGCGAGCATCTGCAGGAAGGTGGCGTAGTCGCGGGCGGTGGAGAGCAGGCCGGCGCCGCCGGAAAAGCTCTGGCGCGGGCCGGTCACGTAGTGGCCTTGGCTTTCCATGGTGCCGGCGGCGGGAGCGCGCTCGAGGGCGCCGTCACCACGTTTCGAATACACGGCGGCTAGGCGGTCGCGTTTGGCGGCGGGCAGGTAGAAGTGGGTGTCGTGCATGCCCAGCGGCTCGAGGATGCGTTGGGTGAGGAACACATCGAGCGGCAGGCCGGAGGCGACCTCGATCACGGCGCCGAGGATGTCGGTATTGTAGCCGTAGACAAATTTCTCGCCCGGGTGGGCGTCGGCGGGGAGGGCGGCCATGCGGCGCACGGTTTCGCGGATAGGTTCATTGCGATCGGCGAAATACCAACCAGTGATGCCGGCGGCCTCCCATTGGTCGCTGGCGAGGCCCCAACCGTAACCGTAACCGGAGGTGTGGGTGAGTAGGTCGCGCAGGGTGATGCGACGTTTGGCGGGCACGATGACGACGCGGCCGTCGGACTCGCGTTTTTCGGCCACGGTGGTTTCGGCGAACTCGGGCAGGTATTTGGAGAGGTCGTCGTCGACGAGCAGTTTGCCCTCTTCTTGGAGCAGCATGATGCCGGTGCTCACGATGGCCTTGGTCTGGGAGGCGATGCGGAAGATGGCGTCGGTCTCCATGGGGCGGGCCGCTTCGACGTCGGACTTTCCGTAGGCGGCGAGGTGGGCGATCTTGCCGTGGCGGGCGACCAGCACGACGGCGCCGGGCAGTTGGCCGTCGGCGACGTAGTCCTCAAAGACCGCATCGAGGCGGGCAAGGCGCTCGGCCGAGAAACCGAGGCTGGCGGGATCGGCCGGGCCGAGATCCTGAGCAAAGAGCGGGGTGGCCAGGAGAGTGGCGGCGGCGAAGACGAGCAGGCGTAAGCGGGTCATGGTGACGCCGATTTCAGTCGGTCGGACAAAGGGCGGCGAAAGTTTTTTCGGAAACTTTGTCACCGGATCGGGCTTTGCGGGCACTGCTTTCTCAAATACGATGAAAACTCCCGACGTCATGGCCCTGATTGAAACCACGAGTGATGCTGACCTGGTTGCCGCCTGCCTGGCCGGAAACCGTTCGGCGTTTGAGCAGATCGTGGAACGCTACCAACGCCTGCTCTGCTCGCTGGCTTACTCCGGCACGGGCAACATCGCGGAGAGTGAGGATGTGGCGCAGGAGACCTTTCTAACGGCGTGGATGAAGCTCGGGGAACTGCGGGAGCCCGAAAAACTTCGGCCGTGGTTGTGCGGAATCTTGCGGTTCAAGATCAGCCACGCGCGGCGTCGCGGTGGGCTTGAGCCGGTGAGCGGCGCGGCTGAGCTCGATGAAGCCCACGACATCAGCAGCGGCGACGAACCGGTGGGCGATGCGGCGATCGCGGCGGAGGAGCAGGCCATCCTGTGGCACGCGCTGGAGCAGTTGCCGGAAAATTACCGCGAGCCGCTGGTCTTGTATTACCGCGAGCATCGCTCGGTGGAGCACGTGGCGGTGGAGCTCGATCTCACCGAAGACACGGTGAAGCAACGGCTCTCGCGCGGGCGCAAGATGCTCAAGGAGCAGGCGCTGGCCTTTGTCGAAGGTGCGCTCTCTCGCAGCACGCCGGGCAAGGTCTTTACGGCGGCGGTCATCGCAGCGTTGCCGGCGATGGCACCCACCACGGCCAAAGCCGCAGGGACGGGCGGCGTGGCGTGGGCCGCTGCGAAAGGCGCGGGCGGCGTGGCCAAAACAACCTTGTTGGCGGCCATCCTGGCCTCGGTCAGTGGGGTGGTGAGCACGGTGATGACGCTGCGCATGAACCTCGACCAGGCCCGCACCAAGCGGGAGCGCCGCGCGGTGGTGCGCATGACGGTGAGCCTCTTCGGCAGCTTTTTTGTCTTCATCGCCGGCCTCGTTGCCTGGGTGTTTTGGATGGGCCCTCGCCCGGAGCACCACGGTTGGGCCGTGCCGTTGCACCACGTGATGATCGTGGGCTTTGCCATCGGCTGGTCGGTGTTGATCGTGCGGTCGATGCGGGAGATCGCGGAGCTGCGCACGGCCGAGCGCGCGCGCGAGCCGGCGGCGTTCAAGGATCCGCGCGATCGGATAGGGGCGAAGGCGGCGGAGTATAAAAGTGAACGCACCTTCCTCGGCGTGCCGCTGGTGCACATCCGTTTCGCGGCGGCGGAGTCCGGCCAGCCGCCGGTGTTCGGTTGGATCGCGGGCGGCGATCGGGCGATCGGTATTCTGTTTGCCTGGGGCGGTTGGGCAGTCGGGCTGTTCAGTGGCGGGGCGGTGAGCTTCGGGCTGGTGAGTTTCGGCGCGGTGAGTGTCGGCGCCATCGGCCTCGGCGCGATTGCCTTCGGTGGCCTTGCATTGGGGTCGGTGACGATGGGTTACCATGCCATCGCGTCGGTTTCGGCGTCGGCCTGGAGCACGGCGCAGAGCGCAATGGTGGCGATCTCGCACTGGGTTGCGGGCGGCAAGTTTGCGATCGGCCCGCATGCCAACGACGAGTTGGTGGGTCAGGTTTTGGCCAATCCCGACGCGCAGCGCGACGGCCTCATTTTCTGCGTGGTGATGATCCTGCTCACCCTGGTGCCGACGGCGGTGTATGCGCGGGCGGTGCGGCGGCGCATGAAGCTGAACTGAGGGGGCGCGCTCTCTCGGCCTCCCGTAATCTTCAACTGTAGGTAGATCATGAATACGACCCCGTCTTCGCGCAGTGCGGCCCTCGATAACTTGCGCTCCTTCATCACGCTGCTGGTGATCACGCACCATGCGGTGCTGGCTTACTTTCCGTATGCACCGGAGCCGGGGGCGTTTGATGTCTGGTTGGTGTGGGGCGGATTTCCGATCATCGATGCCGCGCGCGGCAAAGGACTCGATCTGTTGGTGCTGTGGAACGACTCGTTTTTTATGGCGCTGATGTTCCTGCTCTCGGGTCTGTTTGTGGGACCGAGCCTGGCGCGCAAAGGCGCGGGGCGTTTTGTGCGGGATCGGCTGTTGCGGCTGGGACTGCCGTTTGTGGTCGGCGCGGCGGTATTGGCGCCGCTGGCGTATTACCCGGCGTATCTGCAGCGGGCGGCGGCGACGGAGGCCGAGAGCTTTTGGGCGGCGTGGCTGGCTTTGGGTAGATGGCCGGCCGGGCCCGTGTGGTTCCTGTGGGTGTTGCTCGTCTTTGGTGTGCTCGCGGCGCTGGTGCAGCGTTTTGCGCCGAGGGCGCTGGAGCGACTCGGCGCGCTGGGTGTGTGGTGTCGGGAGCGACCCCTGCGTGGGTTTGGTGTGCTGCTCGGGCTCGGGGTGGCGAGTTATCTGCCGCTGACCTGGGTCTATGATCCGGCGCATTGGCTGAGCTGGGGACCGTTTTTTGTGCAGAGCTCCCGGATGGGTTTTTATTTGGCCTACTTTGTCTTCGGCATCGCGCTGGGGCAGCGCGGTGGATTGGGCCGCGACCTCGCGGCGGCGGATGGACGGCTCGCGCGGCAATGGGGCTGGTGGCAAGGTGGGTTGTGGCTGGCCTTCGGGTTGTTTGTGACGGCGCTGATCTTCTCGCTGCTGCGGCTCGAAAAGGGTGAACCCTCGGTGTTTTGGAACAACGCGGCGGCGGTGCTGATGACGGTGAGCTGCGCGACGACCAGTTATTGTCTGCTGTCCTATTTTGCGAAGAAGCGCAGCGGGGCGAACCGGTGGTGGACGAGTCTGAGTCGGAACGCCTTTGGCATGTATGTGATCCACTATGCGGTGGTCACGTGGCTGCAGTATTGCCTGTTGGAGGTGGTCTGGCCGGGGCTGCTGAAGGCGCTGGTGGTAACCGTGAGCGCGATTGCGGTGAGCTGGATCCTGGCCGCGGGACTGCGGCGACTGCCCGGCGTGGGACGAATTTTGTGAGGGGCGAGGCTGCCCTCCGTATCGAGAAAGTAAACACCATGAACTCAATCGTAGCATCAGGATACCCGGTGTTACTCGCCCAAGTGGGGCGCAGTGATGCCGTTGTGTTAGCGGTGTTCGCCTTCATCCTGCCGATCGTATTGTTCGGCATGTGGATGGGCTGGCAGGAAATGAAACAGAAGCAGCAGACGGTCCGGGAGGCGGTGCGGCTGGCGGTGGAAAAGGGCGGGCCGTTGCCTGAGGGCCTGCTCGCTCCGGCGGCGATGTCGCTGCAGCTCCTGACCCAGCGGCGCAAGGACCGTGGGCACTACGAACTCACCGCGGGTTTGATCCTGCTGGCGGTGGCCGGCGGCATGGTTTTTCTCGCCAAAGTGGTGTCGCCGTTGCTCGCGCTGTTGGGCGCGGCGTTGCTGGTGGTGGCGTGGGTCGATCTGCGGCCGCGGCAAGGCGGGTGACTCAGGCGGAGTCGGCGTCGCTCGCGGTCTCTTCGCCGGTGAAGCGGTAGGTGGTGTTGAAGATGAGCTCGATGTTCTTCGAGACCCAGACGCGCACCTTGATCTGACCGGAGCGTTCGTCGGTGGGATCGGCATGGCCTTCGACGCGGCGGGGTTCGCCCTCCTCGTTGAAGGCTTCGCCCTTAAAGTAGACGCGTTCGCCGGCGGCGAGTTGGCGGAGCTCTTCATCGGTGAGGTTGATGGAGAGTGAACCGGCTTCGTTGTAGAAGAAGAACGGAAACACCTTGGCCGAGTAGGTGGAGGCGTAGGCCGCGCCGTCGCGTTCGAAGGGCGGCATCTTGAGGGTGACCGCGCCAATGTAGATGGAGGTGCGGGCGGTCTCGACGGTGGCTTCCTGATAGAACCCGGGCAGGGGCTCGGTGGACGGAGGTGCCTCAACCGGAGCAGGCGCAGGGGTGGGGGCGTCCTGAGCGAGGAGGGTGATGCCGGTCCAGAGGGAGGCCAGGGCAAGAAAACAACGCAGCATGCTACAGAGGTGGGGCGGGAGTAGCGGTGCCGCAATCGAATCCGCTCATTTGTGGCGACCTATCTTTCTGCGTTGCGCGGGCGCGGGTGGCCACGTGTGCTCGCGCGACCATGGCCCGCAAAAAACAACAAGCCACCTGGGGCGGACGTTTCTCCGCTGGCCCCGCGGAGTTGATGCTGTCGTTCAGCGAATCGGTTTCGTTCGATGCGCGACTGGCGCCCTTTGACATCGCGGGCAGCAAGGCCCACTCGGCCATGCTGGCGCACGTGGGCCTGATCACAGCGGCGGAGCGTGACGCGATTCACGCCGGTCTCGATGTGATCGCCGAGGAGGTGGCGGCCGGGAAGTTCAAGTGGAACCCGGCGCTCGAGGATGTGCACATGAACATCGAGCAGGCGCTGACGAAGCGCGTGCCGGCTGCGGCCAAGTTACACACGGCGCGCAGCCGCAATGATCAGGTGGCGACCGACATGCGCCTGTTCTTCAAGTGGGCCTGCGTTGAAGTCGACGGCCGCTTGGCCGAAGCGCAAAAGGCCTTGCTGGCGCTGGCTGAGCAGGACGGCGAGGTCATGATCCCGGGTTACACGCATTTGCAGCGGGCGCAGCCAGTGCAGGTGGCGCATCACCTGGCGGCTTATTTGGAAATGTTTGAGCGCGACCGCGCGCGGTTTGCGGCGGTGGCGGATCACGCCAATTGGTGTCCGCTGGGCGCGGGTGCGTTGGCGGGCACGACGCTGCCGATCGATCGAGAGTTTACGGCCAAGACGCTTGGCTTTGTGGACGCGCGGGGCCGTCCGCGGGTGACGCAAAACTCCATGGACACGGTGGCGGATCGCGACGTGTTCATCGAATTTGCCACGGCCTGTGCGCTGGTCGGCGCGCACTTCTCGCGGCTGGCGGAGGATCTCATCCTGTGGTCGAGCAGCGAGTTTGGCTATATCAACTTACCGGATACGTTCTGCACCGGCTCCTCGCTGATGCCGCAGAAGAAGAATCCGGATTCCTGCGAGTTGTTGCGCGGCAAGGCGGCACGCTTGCATGGCAACCTCACGACCCTGCTGACGATGGTGAAGGGGCTGCCGCTCACCTACAACCGCGACCTGCAGGAGGACAAACCGCCGGTGTTCGACAGCTTTGACCAGACCATGACCTGCCTCGCCGTGGTGGCGGGCACGCTCACCGGCGCGGAGATTCGCCGTGACCGTTGCGCCAAGGCCGTGGCCGATCCGGCGCTGCTGGCGACCGATCTGGCCGACTACCTGGTCGAGCATGGCGTGCCCTTCCGCGAGGCGCACCACGTGGTGGGCGCGGTGGTGAAGCTGGCCGAGACGAGCGGCGTGCCGCTCAACGAGCTGGCGACCGCCGACGTGCAACAGATTCATCCGGCGTTGGGCGACGATTGGGCGAGCGTCTTTGACCTCGAGCGGGCGGCCGCGCGCCGCACTGGCACCGGTATGCCGGGGCCGAAACAAGTGCGTCGGCAGTTGGCGCGCTGGAAAAAGCGTTTGGGTTGAGCTATATCCGTCGGGTCATGCTCCCGCGGCTGCTACCTACTGAAAAAAGCGATCCGGAGCTGGTGCCGTTTCGGCCCGGGCTGTGGTTCGGATTTTTCAACGCGATGGCGTGGCAGATCGGCATCGGCACGCCGATGGTGTTGTTCTGCGAGGAGCTGGGAGCGTCGGCGTTTCAGGTTGGGTTGGCTTACTCCTTTGTGTTTCTGCTGACGCCGATCCAGATCCTGGCGACGACGCTGTTGCCGCGGTTTGGCTACAAAAAGGTCATGCTGGGCGGCTGGGCCTCGCGCAGTGTGTTTCTGGTGGTGCCGATGTGGCTGGCGGTGGTGGCGCCGCGCTGGGGCGTGCAGTCCTGGATGGCGCCGGCGCTGGTTGGCAGTGTGTTTTGGTTCTGCTTCTTCCGCACGATTGGGGCGGCGTCGATCATGCCGTGGTTGTATGCCATCCTGCCGCCGAAGGCGCGGGGGCGTTATTTTGGCAGCGACCAGTTTTTGTCGGGGGTGGCGGGGGTCGGGACCCTGATGCTGTGCGCGACCCTGTTTGCGCAGCTGCCGATCTACACGGCGTTGCTGATCCAATACGGACTGGCGCTGACGGGATCGGGGCTGAGTTTTATGGCGCTGCGGCGGTTGCCGGATGCGCCGAATCCGGAGCCGATCGGTTTGGGCAAACTGTGGCGGGACACCCCGCGGCATATGTTTAAGCGCTCGGATTTTCGGCGCTTCCTGTGGTTGGCGGTGGGGTATGCGGTGTTCACGACGCCGATTCCGCCGTTTCTGGCTTACTTCCTCAAAGTCGGGCCGCATCTGTCGGCGGGGCAGATCATGGGCTTCGAAGTGTTGCGTTACAGTGGCGTGATCGTGGCGGCGGCGTTGATCCGGCGGCGGATTGATGCGCGCGGGGCGCGACCGTTTTTCCTGGTGTCGATGTTGCTCTACTTGGCGGTGGGGTTGGCGTGGTCGTCCTACATCCTGGGCTGGTGGGAGGTGTTGGGCGGAATCTACGTCGCCTACTTTGTGTTGGGGCTGGCAGCAGCCTGTTGGACGATTGCGAACCTGAAATACCTGGCGCAGGTGGTGGACGAGAAGGAACGCACGGTGATGGTGAGCGTGTATGGCGCGGTGACGGCGTGTCTGGGCGGATTGTCGCCCATCTTGTGGGGGCTGGTGCTGAAGAGCGAAGATCCGGTCACGGGGGCGGCCGCCATCGATATGCGGGTATTTTTGGGCTTTTTTGCGCTGCTGATGGTGGCGGTGGCAGTGCTGTCGTCGCTGCTGGCGCGTTTGCCGGAGGAAGAGGAGGATGCCCCGGCGTCCCTAGCGATCGGGCATGCCATCCTGCGGCCGTTTCGAGCGGCGACCTATTTGGTGGGGTTGTTGAGTTTGGATCCGCCACCAAAGGGTGGGGATGGGATGGAACCCGACCGGCCCGGCCGGTGACGTAAGGTCCGCCATGAAACGCGTGAAGGTTACCCCCCTGCGCCTGTTGGCCCTGTGTTGGGCAATGGTGGCGGTGTGGGGGACGACCGGCTGCGTGATGCTGCGCAAGTCCACCGAGTTTGTGGACGTGAACGAGAGCGCTTACGGCGCCAAGGTGGCGGTAATTTCGGCCAATGAGGAGATCGTGCGGTTGCGGCTGTCGGCGCCGAACGAGCCGGTGTTTTTGGCCATGGTGGAGCCGCGGGTGATCAACGACGCGCTCTACCTGTTTCCGAGCTACATCCCCCAACCTACGATGAGTGAGCAGGTGGAGGTGCCGGTGGTGGAACTCGACCTGCCGGCGGAGTGGAAAGACCGGATTTTCTGGGTGGAAGGGGAGTCCCAGACTCGGTGGTTCCAGCTCTTCCGCGAGCCGGTGCGCACGATCGAGCGCCGCCACCTCGAGTTGCCGACGGAGTCGAGCTGACGACCGCAGGGCGGCGAGGTTAAACGTTGCGTGAGGGTTGAGCCGGTGCGGAGGATCGGGATTTTACCGCCGTATGCCCGACATCCGCATCCTGCCAGACCGAGTTGCCAATCAGATCGCCGCGGGCGAGGTGATTGAGCGTCCGGCTGCGGTGGTGAAGGAGCTGGTGGAGAACGCGCTCGATGCGGGGGCAACGCGCATCGAGGTGGAGTTTCGCCATGGCGGGCGCTCGCTCATGCGGGTGGAGGACAACGGCCACGGCATGAATCGGGACAACGCGTTGCTGTCGCTGGAGAGGCATGCGACGAGCAAGATCAGCGAGGCGGTCGATCTGGATGTGCTGGGCAGTTTCGGTTTTCGGGGCGAGGCGGTGCCGTCGATCGCCTCGGTGTCGAAGTTCACCCTGCAGACGCGGGCCGAGGGCGAGGAGTTGGGCACGGAGGTGTTGGTGAATGGCGGGCGCCTCGTGCACGTGCGCGAGTGCGGTCGGCCGGTGGGCACGCGCATCGAAGTGGCGCATCTGTTCAACTCGGTGCCGGCGCGGCGCAAGTTCCTCAAACGCGACCAAACCGAAGCGGCGCACATCGTGGCCGGAGTGCGACTCTACGCGCTGGCGAGTCCGGGCGTGGCGTTTACCCTGATCGAGGACGGACGGGTGATTTTCCGCTCGCCGGAGTGCCCGGCGCTGGTCGATCGCGTGGCGGAGATTTTTGGGCGGCAATTGGCGGAGCAACTCGTGCCCATCACGGCGGCGGAAGGGTCGATGAGTTTGGATGGGTTGATCGGCAAACCCGGGGTGGGGCGGTCGACGCGGCATGAGATGATCGTGTTTGTGAACGGGCGGCCGGTGGACAATCGCACGCTCAACTACGCGCTGATCGAGAGTTACCACGAGTCGTTGCCGAAAGGGCGGTATCCGCCGGCGTTTGTGTTTTTTAACCTGCCGCCGAACGAAGTGGACGTGAATGTGCATCCGGCGAAGCGCGAAGTGCGTTTTCGCAGCGAGCCGGCGGTGCGCAGCTTTGTGATTCGCTCGGTGCTGGAGCGGCTGCGTGCGCTGCGCGGGGACGCGGGGGCGCCTGGTCGCGACGACGGTCTCGAGCCCTTGCCGCCAGCGGAGCTGCGACCGATCTCGCCGCCTAGCGCGTCGTCGTCGACGGCGTCGCAACACTCCGGCATCGCGGCGCGGGCACCCAGTCCGGCGCCGGTGCAGAGCAGTCGACCGGCGGCGGCACCAGCAGGGAGCGGCGGGGCAACGCCTTCGCTCGGACCGTTGCGTCAGGTGCCGGGCAAGGGGCCGCCCGTGGAGGGCGTGCGGCCGGCGGCCGAGGCCTCGCATGCGGCGGGCGGACGAGGCTGGCGTTTTGTGGGTATGGCGCACGGCGTGTATGGTCTGTTCGAAACGGGCGCGGGCATCGTGATGCTGCATCGGCGGTCGGCGCATGAGCGGGTGTGGTTTGAGCGTCTGCAGGCGGAGTTTCGCGCGGGCAAAGTGGCGAGTCAGCGGCTGTTGCTGGCGGTGCCGGTGGAGCTCGATCCGATCGCGGCGGCGTTGTTGCTCGATCGCCTCGGTTTTCTCCAATCGCACGGCTTCGAGATCGCGGAGTTTGGGCGCAATTTTTTCCGCATCGAGGCGGTGCCGGACTGGATGGAGCCCAACGATGCCGAGTCCTTCCTGCGCGACCTGCTCGGGGCGTTGCGGGATGGGCGTTTCCCGGAGGACAACCCCGATTTGGCGCACGACGAACTGGCGCGGCTGGCGGCGGCCAAGGCGGTGCGCCTGCCGGAGCAGACCGGCGAAGTGCATTGGATGTCGCTGGTGAGTCAGCTTTTTGCCTGCCGCACGCCACTCACCAGCCCGGCGGGGCGGCCTACCTTCGTGGAAATGTCGCACGGGGAGCTGGCGCGACGCTTCCAGAAGTGACGGATAGGTAACGTTATAGGTTATCTCGGATTTGTCCGGGCGTTTTGGGGTTCCGTTCTAAGATTGGGAGTGACCGACGGGGAGCCCGTTGGCACCCTTTTCGCTCTGTCCGAGCTTCACCAACCTACGACTTTTCCCATGCCTACTCGCAAGTCTGCCCAGAAGACCACGACCAAGAAGACCGCCAAGAAAGCCGTCGTCACTGAGACGAAGGCCGCTCCCTCCGCTGCGGAGGTGGCCGAGATGAAGGCGGCTGTCCTGCGACACCTCAATTACACGCAAGCCCGCGACGAGGGCACGGCTACGGCGCGCGACTGGCAGTTGGCCACGTCGATGGCGGTGCGGGATCGCGTGCTGGATCGCATGATCAAGACGCAGGAGATCCACAACGACGCCAACGCCCGTCGCCTCTACTACCTCTCCCTCGAATATTTGATGGGCCGCCTGCTCATCAGCACGCTGCACAACGCCGGGGTTTACGCCGCCACGCGCCAGGCTCTGGACGAGCTCGGCGTCGATTGGGAGCAGGTGCGTCGCGCCGAGGATGACATGGGTCTCGGGAATGGCGGTCTGGGCCGTCTCGCCGCCTGTTTCCTCGATTCGCTGGCCACCCTCGACCTGCCGGCCATCGGCTACGGCATCAATTACGAGTTTGGTCTCTTCCGGCAGGCCTTCGACGAAAACGGCAACCAGATCGAGCATCCGGACAGCTGGATGATCTATGGCACCCCGTGGGAGTTCATGCACCCGGAATACCAGCAGGAGGTGCAGATCTATGGCCACGTGGAGAACGTCTTCGACGATCAGGGCAACTACCGCCCGATCTGGAAATGCTCCCACACGCTCGTGGGCGTGCCGCACGACATTCCGATCCCGGGCTACGGCACCGAGACGGTGAACATCCTGCGCCTCTGGACCTCCCGCGCCACCGAGCCGCTCGACCTCAACGCCTTCAACGACGGCGGTTACGTCGAGGCGGTGCGCGCCAAGGCCACCAGCGAGACCGTCTCGAAGGTGCTTTACCCGAACGACAAGACGGAGAACGGCAAGGAGCTGCGTCTCGTGCAGCAATACTTCTTCGTCGCCTGCTCGCTGAAGGACATCATCCGCCGCCACGAGCGCATCGAAGGCAACGGCTGGCACAACTTCGCCGACAAAGTCGCCGTGCAGCTCAACGACACCCATCCGGCCATCGCCGTGGCGGAGTTGCTGCGCATCCTCGTCGACGAAGAGAGCATGCCGTGGGATGACGCCTGGAGCATCGTCACCAAGACCTTCGCCTACACCAACCACACCCTCCTGCCCGAGGCCTTGGAGAAGTGGAGCGTGCCGCTCTTCTCGCGCGTGTTGCCGCGCCACCTCCAACTCATCTACGAGGTCAACCGTCGCCACCTCGAGGAAGTCGCCGCCAAATGGCCGGGCGACAACGGCATGCTGCAGCTGTGTTCGCTGGTCGAAGAAAACGGCGGCAAGCAGCTGCGCATGGCGAACCTCGCGGTCGTCGGTTCCCACGCCGTCAACGGCGTGGCCGCGCTCCATACCGAGCTGCTGAAGAAGGACCTCTTCCCGTATTTCAACTCCCTCTACCCAGGCAAATTCCGCAACAAGACCAACGGCATCACGCCGCGCCGCTGGTTGGTCGACTGCAACCCGCGCCTCTCCGCTCTCATAACCGAGACCCTCGGACACGAGGATTGGCCGCGTAACCTCGACCTGCTGCAGGACCTCGGCAAATACGCCGACGATGCCGCCTTCCAAAAGAAGTTCATGGACATCAAGCGCGCCAACAAGGTCGACCTCGCCAAGCTCATCAAAGAGCTCTGCGACGTCGAGGTCTCGCCCGACGCGCTCTTCGACGTGCAGATCAAGCGCCTGCACGAATACAAGCGCCAGCACCTCAACCTGCTGCACATCGTCGCGCTCTACCGCCGCCTGCTGCAGAACCCCGATCTCGACGTCGCGCCGCGCGTGTTCCTCTTCGCCGCCAAGGCTGCGCCGGGTTACGACCTCGCGAAGAACATCATCCGCGCGATCAATGTCATCGGCAACCGCATCAACAACGACGAGCGGGTGAAGGGTAAGCTCAAGGTCGTCTTCCTGCCCAACTACCGCGTCTCGCTCGCCGAACGCATCATCCCGGCAGCCGACCTCTCCGAGCAGATCTCCACCGCCGGCAAGGAAGCTTCCGGCACGGGCAACATGAAGCTCGCCCTCAACGGCGCGCTCACCATCGGCACGCTCGACGGCGCCAACGTCGAAATCAAAGAGGAGGTCGGCGACGACAACATCTTCATCTTCGGCATGACCGTCGACGAAGTGGAGGCGCTGCGCGCTTCCGGTTACAACCCGTGGGACGTGTATCACGCCGACGAAGAGCTGCGCGCCGTGCTCGAGTGGATCGATTCCGACTACTTCGTGCCGGGTGAGCACCACGCCTTTGGCCCGCTCTACCACAGCTTGCTCAACGGCGGTGACCCCTTCATGGCCCTCGCCGACTTCCGCGCCTACAGCGACGCGCAGGCTCAGGTTGACCTCGCCTACAAGGACCCGCAGCGCTGGGCCAAGATGGCGATCCTCAACACCGCTCGCGTAGGCAAGTTCTCCAGCGATCGCACTATCCGCGAATACGCCGAGGACATCTGGAACCTGCCGGCGGTGCCGACGAAGTAATCGCCGCGGGCTTTTCCCTCGCAACCGACAGGCGCGCACGCGGTCAATAACCGCATGTCGCGCCTGTTTTGTTTTTTGCTGCTGTTCGTCGGAGGGACGGGCATCGGCGCGCAGGCGGAGAACACGACCGCAGCCCACCCACCCGCGCTGCGAATCAGCGGCGCCTGGGCGGGGGAGCTGCGCGCAGACGAACGGTTGCCGGCAATCCCGTGGAACGTCGCGCTCGAAACGACGCTGGGCGAAACGTTGCGGCTGCAGTTTACCGCCGACACTCCGGCGGGCGAAGTGCGGGTCGAGGTGTGGCAGGAGGCGGGCGACGCCGGCGCCTACCGTTGGCGACTCCCGGAGCAGCGCTTGGCGGTGGCGGCGGTGCGCACGTGGCTCTTGCCCTTGCTGCCGGCGGAGTTGAGCGAGTTGGATCTGGCGGGCGACGTGGTGGTGGCCGGAGAGGGCACCTACAGCGCTGAGGCCGAGGGCGGGGCGGACGGCAGGTTGAGCGTTTCGTGGCAAAGCCCGACCGCGGCGTGGTCGGCGCAAAACGTGCGCTTGGAGGAGGTGCAGGTGGCGGCGACGTTGCAGCTGGCCGACTCGGCCTTGCGCGACGCGGCGGTGACGCTGGCCTGGGCGCGTGCTGAAATTATGGATACGCCGGTCGGGCCGGGCAGCCTGCGCGCGGAGCAGGAGCAGGGGCAGGGCGGCGCATGGCGGGTGAGCGACGCGCGGATAGCCTTGTGGCAGGGCGAAGTGGCGTTGGATCCGTTTACGATCGATCCGGCGGCGCCGCGGCTCAGCACGGAGGTGGTGGTGCAGGCGGTGGCGATCGACGAACTGGCGCCCTATTTTCCGGAAGCTGTGCGCGCGGCCAACGGACGCATGAGCGGACGCTTCGCGATCAATTGGAGTTTGGCGCAAGGCCTGGCGTTTGGACGGGGCGCCCTGCAGGTGCTCAGCACCGAAGTGGCGCAGGTGAAACTGGCGTCGTCGCCGGGCCTGCTCTCCGGGCGCATGCCGGCGAAGATTGCGGTGTTGCCGAGCTGGTTGGGTCCGCTGGCGGAATGGACCGCGGCGGAGAATCCGGCGAAAGCGGAGTTGGAGGAAATCGAGCAAGGCCGGCGTTTCATCCAAGTGGAACGCTTGGAGGTTCAGCTCTATCCCGATGGGGTTGACGGCAGCACCTCGGCGCGGGTGCGCCTGGTGGGTCGACCGGAGAATTCCGCGGTGGTGGACAAGGTGGATTTCACGGTGAACGTGAGCGGCCCGCTGCAGGAGTTGATCGAGCTGGGTTTGGATGACCGTGCGAGTATCTCGGCAGGGAGTCGGTGAGGGGTGAGGGACGGAGAGGCAACGAAGTCGGGCGTGAAGCCCGACCCACAGCATAGCGCTGAAACCTGAGAATGTGGGTCGGGCTTTACGCCCGACTTCGTCATTTCGGCTAGAACCGCCCCACGTTTTTGTCACGGACCAACGGGAACCTCCCGGTTGCGCCGGCAGTCGGAACGAGTATCTCTTTGCTTATGCGCCGTCTGTCCCTCCTCGCCGCCGTGCCCTGCCTGTTTCTGGCAGGTTGTGTTCACGTCAAAATGGATCCCATCCAGGTGCACGCCGTGGTGGACGTGAACGTGAAGGTGGATCGCGCGCTGGATGACTTCTTCGGCGATCTCGACCGTCAGTCGTCGACCATCACCGCCGACCCCGCGAGCTGAGCTCATGTTTTTGCCCATTTCTTTTACTGTCATGAATGCACCGCTTTCCCGTCCTCTGACTTGGTTTTTGGCCTTCGTCCTCTTCGCCGCCGGCGCAGTGGCGCAAGACATGGACGCCCTCCGCGACCGCATGAAGGAGCGCTTGCCGCGTATCGACGAATTGAAAGCCCAAGGGGTGATCGGCGAGACCCACGATGGGCTGCTCGCCGTGCGCACCGGCAACGATCGGCAGGTCTCGCAACTCGTCGCCGGCGAGAACGCGGACCGCAAAAGCGTTTATGAAGCGATCGCCAAACGGGCGGGAGCCTCGGCCGATAAAGTGGCGCAGGCGCGAGCCCGCCAGATCGCGGCCGGCAGTGCCTCCGGTGTCTGGCTGCAGGACGCGAGCGGCGAGTGGTATCGAAAACCCTGACCCCTGACGGATCTACGCGTGCGCGACCGCGCGTTCAACGGTTCACGATCAGTCCGACAATTGGCGATTGGACAAGGTTGAGCGTCGCGCGCAGCGTAGCGCCACCATGTCAAATCCCTACGTCGCCGCCTCCGACCGTTACTCCCAAGTGCCCTACGCCCGCTGTGGCCGCAGCGGCCTCAAGTTGTCCCGACTGTCGCTCGGGCTGTGGCATAATTTCGGCGGGGTGGACGTGTTTGAAAAGGGCCGGGAGCTCTGCCGCGCGGCCTTTGATCTGGGCATTACCCACTTCGATCTGGCCAACAATTATGGTCCGCCTCCCGGCTCGGCGGAGGAGAACTTCGGCAAAATCCTGGATCTCGATCTGGGCAAATATCGCGACGAGCTGATCATTTCGACCAAGGCCGGTTATCACATGTGGGATGGCCCCTACGGCGAGTGGGGTTCACGCAAATACCTGCTGTCCAGCCTCGACCAGAGTCTCGAGCGCATGGGCCTGGAGTATGTGGACATTTTCTATTCGCACCGGCCCGATCCCGATACGCCGCTCGAGGAAACCATGGGCGCGCTCGCGACCGCGGTGCACAGCGGCAAAGCGCTCTACGCGGGCATCTCGAATTACGACGCCGACATGACGCGCCGCGCGCACGAGATCCTCGATGACCTCGGCGTGCCGCTGCTGATCCATCAACCGCGCTACAACCTGCTCGACCGTTGGGTGGAGCCGGAGCTCTTGCCCGCGCTGGAAGAACTCGGCGTGGGTTGCATTCCGTTTTCGCCGCTCGCGCAAGGGCAGCTCACCTCGCGTTACCTGAAGTCGATTCCGGAGGGTTCACGCGCGGCGGGCAGCTCGGTGTTTCTCAATCCGACAGACATCGAGCAGAATCAGGGACGCATCCTGAAGCTGGCCGAAATCGCCGAGGCGCGCGGCCAGACGCTTGCGCAGATGGCGCTCACCTGGGTGCTGCGTCAGCCGGCGATCACGACCGTGTTGATCGGTGCCAGCAGCGTGGAACAGATCAAGGAAAACGTGGCCTGCGCGAGCGCGCCCGAGTTCAGCGACGACGAGCTCAAAGCGATCGACGCGGCGTGCGCGTAAGCCGCGTCCAAGGTAGGGCGGGACCGCCGGGCCCGCCGCTACGGCCGAGGGGCAAGGCAGCGGTCGGCCCGGCGGTCCGACCCTACCTGAGGATACTCTCGATGTCGGGCGTAAAGCCCGACCCACAATGAGGTTGCGTTGCTGGTTGTGGGTCGGGCTTTACGCCCGACTGCGTTTGGGGCGGGTCAGAGTTCCAGCGTGTCGCCGGGTTGCATGACCTTGACCGGGCGGCCGCGGTCGCCGGCGGCGCGGGCCCAGGCATCGGCGTCCTGAGCGATGGGCGGCCAGGTGTTGTAGTGGATCGGCACGGCGAGCTTTGGCTTCAGGTAATCGAGGGCGTCGAGCGCGTCGGTCGGTCCCATCGTGAAGTTGTCACCGATGGGGACGAGGGCGAGGTCGAGGCCGCGGCGACCGATGAGCTGCATGTCGCTGAAGAGCGCGGTGTCGCCGGCGTGGTAGAGGCGTTGACCGTCGGCTTCGATGACGATGCCGCAGGGCACGCCGCCGTAGATGGCGGGGGATTCACTGTCGAAGCTGGAGGTGTGGAAGGCGATCGTGAGGGTGACGCGGCCGAAGGGGAAATTGAAGCCGCCGCCGGGGTTCATGCCGTGGGTGGTGAGGCCCTTGGCGGCGTAGTATTCGGCGATCTCAAAGTTGGCGACGATGGTGGCGTTGTTGGCGGTGGCGATGGCTTCGGCATCGGCGCTGTGGTCGCTGTGGGCGTGGGTCAGCAGGATGTAGTCGCATTTGGCTTCATCGACGGAGATCGGCGCGGACGGGTTACCCGAGAGGAAGGGGTCGATCAGGATGCGATGATGCGCGGTTTCAACGAGGAAGGCGGAGTGGCCGTAGTAGGTGACTTTCATGGGGAGAGCGGTGAAGGCGGAGCGAGCCGCGAGACTGCGATGTAGGTTTTCAACCGCGAAGGACGCGAAGAAACGCGAAGCCAAGGCGCGGCCAAAGGAGTGGTTAATTGATGGACAGTCCCGGGACGAGTCGGGGATCCGATTGGAGGCTTTTTTGACGTCGTTTTTTCGGGCCCGTTTGTGGGGCGCCGGGTTTGGGGGAAGACCGGACGAGATCTTAGAGTGACTCGAGGAAAGCGGTGGCGGCCTCGAGGTCGGCCGGGGTCAGGTTGTGGCTGGCGGCGCTGGTGTGGCGTTGCACGGTGGCGCCGCCGGCGGCGAGTAGTTTGGCCAGACGTTCGGGGTGATCTGCGGGGATGATCGGATCGAAGGTGCCGTTGGCGAGCAGGACGGATTTGCCGGTGAGTGAATCGGGCGCGGCGGGTTCATCGAGCACCACCATTGGGCGGAGCAGGATGCCACCGGCGAGGGCGGTGGGCTGTCGCTGGAGAAGCGTCGCACCGATGTTGGCGCCGTTGGAAAAGCCGAAGGCCAGCAGGCGGTTCTGCGCGATGTCGAGTTGGGTGCAGGCTGCGCTGATGAACTCGGCGAGCGCGTCGGTTCGGGCGCGCACGTCGTCGTAGTCGAAGACGCCCTCGGCGAAGCGACGGAAGAAACGGTTGGCGCCGTTTTCGGAGACGTTGCCGCGGGGGCTGAGCAGGGTTGACCCGGGGGAGAGGCGCTGGGCGAGGGAGACGAGGTCGCGTTCGGTGCCGCCGGTGCCGTGGAGGAGGAGGAGCGGCGGCGCGCCGGGATCGGACCCCGGCAGGTGCAGGTAGTGGTGGCCGGCGAGCCGGGCGGTCGTCGTTTTCATACTACAGACTAACGTGCGTTGGCGGTGGCGCAAGGGGGCCACGACGGTCGCGTGGCGACGGAGCGGGGCCAAAAAAAGCGCCGGCGGCAGACCGGCGCGAAGGAGAGGGGTGGACGAAGAAGCGGCGCTCAGGCGTCGATCTTTTCGATGCGCTTGATGTGGCGGCCGCCTTCGAACTCGGTGGCGAGCCAGACTTTGACGATGTGCAGGGCCTCTTCGACGGTGACGGTGCGTTCGCCGAGGGAGAGCACGTTGCCGTCGTTGTGGGAGCGGTTCCAGGTGGCGACCTGTTCGTTCCAGCAGAGGCCGCAGCGCACGCCTTTAACGCGGTTGGCGACGATGGCTTCGCCGTTGCCAGAACCGCCGAGCACGATGCCGCGTTGAAACTCACCGCGGGCGACGGCTTCGGCGACGGGGCGGATCCAGTCGGGGTAGTCGCAGGACTCGGGCGAGTAGGTGCCCATGTCTTTCACGGTGTGGCCCTCGGCGAGGAGCATTTCGATGATCTTGCCCTTGTAGGCAAAACCGGCGTGGTCGGATCCAATGGCGATGGAGAAGGTCTGGGACATGGGGCAAAAAGGAGAAACCACGAAAAACACGAAAGACACGAAAAAACGGGGCCCTTCGCCTGGAACCTCTTGCCGAGCGAGAGCGGGATCAGGACTCGGATAGAAGCGCTATCAGCCGGCTGAGGGTCTGACGGTTTTCCTCTACTTGCTCCGGCGTGCCCTTCCCGTCGAAGTCGTGGTTGAACCGATAGCTGGGGCCGCCGCAGGCACCGATTTGCCAGACCAAGGTATAGTTATAGTAGCTTGATACCTTCGGGTCGTTGGGATCCAGACAGCGGATCAGCGCGGGCACGGCAGCCTCTCCGGCGTGGCGGCGAATGAGCCAGATAGCGTTCTGAAATATCGACTCCTCGGAGCGGATAACGGGTTCGATCCAGGCGGTATCGAGCGGGACTCCACAGGAAACCAGCGCTTCGGCGGCGGCGAAAACAACCTCCATCGATGGATCGTTCAGGCTCTGACGCAGGGCGGTTTCCGACGCGGCTCGGTCGCCGATCTGGCCGAGAGAGGTCGCCGCATAACGGCGGGTGGTGGGATCGCGATCCGCCAACGTATCAATGAGGGCAGGGATAGCGCCACGGACGCGGAGTTCGCCGGTTCGCAGCGCGGCGTCACGACGACGATCCTGATTGGAACTGCGCAGCGCTTGAGAGAATTCGATTGCGGCCTCGGCTTCCGGATAGGGGACCATAGTAATCTCGATAGCGATCGGTGGACTCACCACCGAGTTCATGTGGCCAAAATGAACGCGCAGAATGTGGTGGCCGGAAGTGAGGGTCAGTGCAGGCGCGTCGGGGTCATGGACCCCTCGCTTGGCGGGGGCTATGCGCTTGAAATACTGAGTGGAGAGATAATACGGCCCCCATGTCTCTCTTGGCCGCAACTGACCGATCGCGCCACCCATCGACGATTCCCCATACATGACACCATCGATCTCCACGATGAACGAGGCGCGTTGCCTCATGAGATTGGAGATGGTTTCGTCAGTTTGATTTGCCAGATGGATAGTGATTACGGGGGAGAGCGGAAACGTTACCGAGGTTTCGATATCCTCGATGCCCAAGGTCATGCCGCGGTTCGGTTCACCCCACTGAATGTGATCCAAGGAGGCGTAGGAGAGCATCGCCATGTGCTCAGGGCTCTGTCCGTTCGGGGCGGTGTGACCGACGGTGCTGAGTGAGCCGATGGCGAAGAGCCGCAAAATTGTGCGGATGATCAATCCGGGGAGTCGGCCTTTCCGAATCATCCTGCGCAGTATCGGGCCTTGGCCGGGCGGTGCGATACGTTTTCTGATCGATATCAAGGCTTGGCGAAGCCCGATTGACCACCTCCTCGAATGAGGTTGAATCGAGCGATGCATTGCCGCCCTGCACGCCATGTCGCCTCCCTTGTTATGCTACTGTGTATGGTTGTTGGTTTACGGGGCGAGGAGGACGCGCCGTGGACGGCGGAGGCGGTGCTGGCGGCTCGGGCGGAGAAGGATGTGTGGATGCGTGATGACGCGTCGTCGCCCTTCAACTTGGAAAAGCACCCGGTGGACTTTGCGCCGCTGCACTACTTCGCGCCGGATCCGGCGTGGGTGTTCGAAAGCACGCTGACGGTTTATCCGGAACTGGAGCCGGTGACGATTTCTGACACCAAGGGGCGCGAGCGGAAGGGACACCTCTACGGATTCCTGAGCTTTGAGCGCGAGGGCGAGACCCACACCGTGCGGGTTTACCGCATGGCCCATGGTCCGGGCTTTTATTACAGCATCTGGTTCACCGATCGCACGACCGGCGACTCGACCTACGAAGTGGGGCGCTACCTCGACTTCGAATTTAACCCCGACCCGGACCACGTCTACACGATCGATTTCAACCGCGCCTACAGCCCGTGGTGCGCCTACTCACCGGCCTACGGCTGCGCGATCCCGCGCGACGAGGACTACTTGGATCTAGCCATCGAAGCCGGCGAGAAACGCTGGCACGATTGAGATGCAGCGATGGAGACAACGGGTCAGTTGGCTGGTCATGTTCGCTTGCGGGCTGATCCCAGCTCGGGCGACCGACTGGGGGCGCATGACCCTGGGAGAACTCCGTGAACTTGCGGACGTCATAGTGGTTGGCACCTGTGAGATGTCGGGAAAGGAGGGGGTGGTGCGGGTGGAGCGGTGGCTCAAGGGGGAGGGGGAATCGTCGTTGATGGTTCACGCCGATCCCAGACTGCAATTGTGGCCTGGTGACAGTGCTGGGATCTTCTTTCTCACGAAACGATGGAGTGGAGGCTTCGAACTCTTCCATCCAGACAGCCAGCAAGCGCTGAACGCCGAAGCACGGTTCGTTGAAGTTTCGGCCATGGAGACGGACTTGTCGCCGTTCCTGATGGATCGGCCCGATGACTCGGAAGTGCTGGGCGTGATTGAGCGGGTATTTTCCGGCCTGAAAATGGAGTGCGTGGAGGTGCCCGCTTGGGGCTCGCGGTGGCAGTCGTTTTTTCGGCGATGGATCGGCTTTGTCCCTTGGCCGGAATGGAAGGATCGAACGGTGAGGTTTGAGCGAGTGTCCGCCGACCAATATGGACTGCTGGCGGACAGCGATGACTGGCGCCTCACCGAGGTCTTGCTTTCTCGAATACACGTTCTCGCTCACCAAGGAACGCTTTTGCCAGACCGTCTGACGGTGAGGCTGGATTTTTCTCCGGTGGCATGGGCGGCCGGGGTCTCGCGGGAAGATGCACTAGCTTATCTGCATCGCTGCCTTAGCGCCCACGCGGAACGCGAGGCGCAGAGGCTCAAAAAACTCGAATCAGATGAACTGCTTCCGGTTGATGAATCCGAGATTCATTTGGGTGAAGAGATCCTAACGACAGCGCTAGTCGTGAAGGATGAATCGTTCCTGGATCACCTCGCAGCGTTGGAGCAATTGCATGGCCCGGCCGAGTGGATTGATCACATGCGCAGCCGGTTTGAACGAGGCCGTGGTCGTGACAGCGCACTTTAACTCAAAAGCGTCCAGAAGGTGGCGGGATCGGCGAAGTCGTTGAGCAGGGCGTCGGGTTGGTGGGCGGCGAGTTCTTCGCGCGAGTGATGACCGGTCGCAACCGCGAGGGTGCGGGCGCCGATGACTTTGCCGCAGGCAATGTCGTGCGGGGTGTCGCCGATGATCCAGACGTTGGCCGGATCGAAGGTGATGCCGGTGTGGGTCGTCGCGCGCCGCAGGGCGTGTGGGCCGAGGTCGTTGCGACGCGGACTGTCGTCGGCGAATGCGCCGAAGGCGAAGTGTCGCCAGAGGTCGAAGTGGCCGAGCTTGGTTTCTGCGCCGCGCTCGAGATTGCCGGTGAGCAGGCCCTGGTGGATGTCGTCGCGTTGGTCGACGGCGGTCAGGATCTCCGGAATGCCGGGGAGCACGGTCGAGAGGCGTTCGAGGTAGTCGGGCAGGTTGCCGATGTAGGTGTCGAGCAGACGTGTAACGTGCTCCGGGGTGTGCTCGATGCCATATTGGGCAAAGATGGCCTCGGCGATCCAACGGTCGGTGCGGCCGGCCCAATCAATCTGCGTCAGGTCAGCGGGTTCGCCGTGTAGGAATTCCGTGGATACGGCTTTTTCGAGTGCGCGCATCCCCGCGCCGCCGGAGGCGAGCAGGGTGCCGTCGATGTCCCAGAGGAGGAGTTTCAAAGAATGGTGAGGAGTGAAGGGTGAAGAGTGAAAACGACGTGCCCGGGGGCACCAGGTGGTTCCGCGGCGCCTTGCTCCCAACTGGGAAGTCCGGTGGGCGTTCGAGGTTAGATTTTGACGTGCGCGAGCAGGGCCTGCTCTTCGGCTTCCGGCAGGGGATCGCCGTCCACTTCGAGGATGCGGCGAGCCAAGGGTTCGAGCTGTTCGGCGGGTATCTCCACTTTACCGATGCCGTCCCGCCATTGGATGACGGGCAGGCCCCATTGCTTGTTCTCCAGCACAACGTCCGCGAAGGCCTTGCGCATGGCTCGCATCGAGCGGCGAGTTTCTTCGTCGAACCTTACGGCGGCGGGGTCTTCAACCGCGGTGTTGTGGGTGGGACCGGACATAAAGCTCACGCTGGCAGATTGTTCGATGATGGCAAGGCGACCGGCATCGACGATTTCAAGGTGGCGGTCACGTTCGCGGGCGATGAGGTGCGGTTTTCCCACGGTGTTGTCGTAGAGACGCCACTCGTCCAAGAGCGGTCGGTAAAGCAGAGCGAGGTTGCGGATGCCGAGCAGAAATCGCCGTTGTTGAACCTCTTCGGGGATGTGGTGCCCCCCTTTGCGCACCCGCTGCGCGACGCGATCACGCGTGATGCTGAGATCGGGGATCCACAGAAAATCCAAACGGATGGAATATCCGGCCGCTAGCGCTTCACGTAGTAGGGCGGCGTGAGCTCGGCCGGACAAGGTGGTTTCGAACGAGAAATCTTCTCGGCGAGAGATCAGATAGCGAACGCGGTCGAGCATGATGCGACCGGCGGCGAACGACGCCGCGTCCGGTGCGAATGGAGAAAGACCGGCCGCGATGAGGTCGGCGTTCACGAACTCGTGACAACGCATCTCCTGAGGGAGAAAGCGCTTCACGTAGGTCGTTTTGCCGGCGCCGTTGGGGCCCGCGATGATGAAGAGATTCGGCATCGACGGGCTCCCGGCGTGGATAGGCGACTCTAGCGCTTACAGTGCGTGGATGGCGCTTTTGCTGACGGCCAGGGCGGCTTCCTTTACGGCCTCACTCATGGTGGGGTGGGCGTGGATGGTGCGGGCGAGGTCCTCGGCGCTGCCGCCGTATTCCATGTGCGTGACCACTTCGCTGATGAGTTCACCGGCGTTTTTGCCGAGGATCTGGGCGCCGAGGATTTTGTCGGTCTCGGCGTCGGCGATGATCTTCACAAAACCGTCCGCACCGTCGTTGGCGTGGGCGCGGGCGTTGGCGGCAAAGTTGAACTTGCCGACATTCACCTTCTTGCCCGCGGCCTTGGCGGCGTCTTCGCCCATACCCACGGTGGCGATCTCGGGATCGGTGTAGATGATGGCCGGCATGAGGTCCCAATTGATGTGACCGGCTTTGCCGGCGATCCATTCGGCGACGGCGGCACCGTCTTCTTCGGCCTTGTGGGCGAGCATGGGACCGTCGACGACGTCACCGATGGCGTAGATGCCCTCGGCGGTGGTCTTGAGCTTGGCGTCGACCTTGATGCGCTTCTTGTCGGTGAGTTCGACGCCAGCTTTGTCGAGGCCGAGGCCATCGGCGTAGGGGCGGCGACCGACTGAAACGAGCACCTTGTCGGCGGGGAATTCGAGGGTCTTGCCGTCGCGCTCGGCGGTCAGCACACCGTCTTTGAAACCAGTGACCCTGGCGTTCACCTCGATCTTCAGGCCCTGGGCCTTGAGGATGCGGGTGAAGTTGCGCACGACGTCTTTGTCGGCGGCGCCGGCGATCTGCGGCAGGAATTCCACGACGGTGACATCGGCGCCGAGGCGAGCCCAGACGGAGCCGAGTTCGAGGCCGATGGCGCCGCCGCCGACGACCACGAGTTTCTCGGGCACGGCGGTGAAGGAGATGGCGTGATCGGAGGAGACGATGGTCTCGCCGTCGAATTTGAGGAAGGGCAGCTCGACCGGCGCGGAGCCGGTGGCGATGACGATGTGACGCGCGGTGACCGTGGTGGACGAACCGGGGTCATCGACCCCGGCTACAGCGACAGTCTTGGCGTCGATGAAGGAAGCGGTGCCGTTGAGGACGGTGACCTTGCGGGCTTTGGCGAGGCCGGCGAGACCGCCGGTCATCTTGCCGACGATGTCTTCCTTCTTCTTGAGCATGGCGCCCACGTCGATGGACAGGTTGTCGAGCTTGATGCCGTGTTCGGCGGCGTGGTGTTGGTTGAAGGCGAAGTGCTCGGAGGAAGCGAGCAGCGCCTTGCTGGGAATGCAGCCGACGTTGAGGCAGGTGCCACCGAGGGTGGAACGCTTTTCAATGAGGGCGACCTTGAGGCCGAGCTGAGCGGCGCGGAAGGCGCAGACGTAGCCACCGGGACCAGCGCCGATGACGAGCACGTCGAAAGAGGAGGGAGAAGATTCGGACATGGCTTGCGGGAAAGTAGCGAGTAGTGGGCAGCGAGTAGTGAGTAGGAAAGGTAGCGAGCGGGAGGTGCTCGCTACTCGCTACTGTCTACTCGCTACGGCTGCTGGATCAGAGATCCAGCAGCAGGCGGGCGGGGTCTTCGATGGCTTGCTTCACCTTCACGAGGAAGGTGACGGCTTCCTTGCCGTCGACGAGGCGGTGGTCGTAGCTGAGCGCCAGATACATCATCGGGCGGATGACCACCTGGCCGTCGACCGCGATGGGGCGATCGTTGATGGCGTGCAGGCCGAGGATCGCACTCTGCGGCGCGTTGAGGATCGGCGTGGACAACATGGAACCGAAGATGCCGCCGTTGGTGATGGTGAAGACACCGCCTTCGAGATCGGCGAGGGTGATCTTGCTGTCACGGGCGCGCTTGGCGACCTCCGCGATGGACGACTCGATGCCGGCGAGGGAAAGCTGGTCGCAGTCGCGCACGACGGGGACCATGAGGCCCTTGTCGGTGGAGACGGCCACGCCGATGTCGTAGTAATGGTTCTGGACGATCTCGTTGCCGTCGATGATCGCGTTGACGCCGGGCACTTCTTTGAGGGCGTGAACGACGGCCTTGGTGAAGAACGACATGAAGCCGAGCTTGAAGCCGTTCTTCTTCACGAAGGCGTCCTGATACTTTTTGCGCAGCGCCATCACGCCGCTCATGTCGACTTCGTTGAAGGTCGTGAGCATGGCGGCCTGGTGCTGGGCCTGCACGAGGCGGTCCGCAATCTTGGCGCGCAGCGGAGTCATCTTCTTCCGGGTCTGCTTCGCTTCCCCGGACGAGGATTTTTGAGTTTTGACTTCGGCTTTTGGAGCGGCCGGAGCGGGGGCGGACGCGGGTTTCTGGCTCTTGGCACTTTCGGCGGCCTTGGCAGCCGAGAGCATGTCGCCCTTGGTCACGCGGCCGTCTTTGCCGGTGCCTTCGACGCCTGCCGGATCGATGCCGGTTTCCTCGGCCACGCGGCGCACCGCCGGGGAGACGGCAGTGGATTTGGCGGCGGAGTCCGGGCCGGGGTCACCGCTCCCGGCTACAGCGTCGTCCTCCGAGTCGTCCTTGGCGGGTGCGGCGGCGCCCTCGGCGATGACGGCGATCACTTCGCCGATCTTCACTTCGTCACCTTCGGCGACTTTGAGCGAGATGACGCCGTCGGCTTCGGCGACGCCTTCCTGGGTGATTTTGTCGGTCTCGAGCTCAAAGAGGGCTTGGCCGGATTTGACGGTGTCGCCGTCGGCAACGTGCCACTTGGCAAGCACGCCGGAACTGATGGATTCGCCGAGGGACGGGATTTTGACTTCGCTGCTCATGGTGAAGAGAGAGGGTTTTAAAGACTAAAAGCTTCCGACAGAAATTGCGCGAGTTCCGCTTTGTGCTGCGCGATGGTGCCGACGGCGGGGGAGGCGGCGGCGTCGCGACCGGCATAAGTGGCCTGGCGACCGAAGAGTTTTTCGAGCTGCGGAGCGATGAACGACCACGGACCCATGTTGGCGGGTTCTTCCTGGCACCAGATGAGTTTGGCGTTCGGATGGGTCTCGGCGAGTTCGCGCAGGACGTCCTCGTGGAGTGGATACAACTGCTCCAGACGCACGATGGTGGTGTCGGTGATCTCCTTCTCCTTCCGGTAGGCGTCGAGGTCGTAGTAGACCTTGCCGGAGCAGAGGATGAGGCGCTTGGTGTCCTCGGCCGGGGTGGGGTCGAACATGATTTCGGTGAAGGCGGTGCCTTCGAGGAAATCCTCGACCTGGGAAACGGCGGCGGGGTGACGCAGGAGGGACTTGGGCGACATGACCACGAGCGGCTTGCGGAAGTCACGGTGCATCTGGCGACGCAGCACGTGGAAGAAGTTGGCCGGGGTGGTGATGTTGCAGACCTGAATGTTGTCCTCGGCGCAGAGCTGGAGGAAACGTTCGAGGCGGGCGGAGGAGTGCTCGGGGCCCTGACCTTCGTAGCCGTGAGGCAGGAGGAGGACGATCCCGGAGACGCGTTGCCACTTGGACTCGGAGGAGGCGATGAACTGGTCGATGACAACCTGCGCGCCGTTCACGAAGTCACCGAACTGCGCTTCCCATTGGCAGAGCATGTCCGGGTAATCGAGCGAGTAGCCGTAGTCGAAACCGAGCACGGCGGCTTCGGACAGCAAGGAGTTGTAAACGCAGAGTTTGGCCTGGCCTTCGCAGACGTGATCGAGCGGCGCGTAGCGCTCGCGGGTTTCGGCATCGTAGAGGTAGGCGTGGCGTTGGCTGAAGGTGCCGCGGCGGCAGTCCTGACCGGATAGGCGCACGGGGGTGCCTTCGGCGAGGAGGGTGCCCCAGGCGAGGGATTCGGCGTAGGACCACTCGATCGGGCCGCCTTCGCTGAAGGCTTTGGCGCGGTTGTCGAGGAGGCGCTGAATCTTGCGGTTGATGTGGAAATCTTCCGGCGTGGAGGTGAGGGCATCGGACACGCGTTTGAGCGAGTCGGGGCTGACCCCGGTCGGCACGATGGCGTGGCTGTAGCCCGGCTGGAAAATGGCGGTGGAGCCGCGGAATTGGTCCTGCTCCTCCTTGCGGGCGGCGCGGGCGGCGTCGTTTTCCTTGGCCTTCTCAAAGGCGGCCTCCATGGCGTCGGAGTATTCCTTGATGATGGCGTCGGCCTTTTCCTGCGTGATGGTGCCCTCGGCGACGAGCTTCTTGGTGTAGATCTCGGAGACCCACGGGTGCGACCGGATGGTCTTATACATCAATGGCTGGGTGAAGAGCGGCTCGTCGGACTCGTTGTGGCCGTGACGACGGTAGCAGACCATGTCGACGACGACGTCGCGTTGGAACTTCACGCGGAATTCGAGGGCGAGCTGCGTCACGTAACAGACGGCCTCGGGGTCGTCGCCGTTGACGTGGAAGACGGGGGCTTCGATGAGCTTGGCGACGTCGGTGCAGTAGCGGGTGGAGCGGGCGTCGGCCGGATTGGTGGTGAAGCCGATCTGGTTGTTGATGACGAAGTGCACCGTGCCGCCGGTGCGGTAGCCCGGGAGCTGGGAGAATTGGAGGGTCTCGGCCACGACGCCCTGGCCGGCGAAGGCGGCGTCACCGTGGATGAGCAACGGGCAAACGCGGCGGCGTTCGAGGTCTTGGCGGATGCGCTGACGGGCGCGGGCCTTGCCCTCGACGATTGGGTTGACGATCTCGAGGTGGGACGGGTTGGCGGCGAGGCGGACCTCGACGTCGCCCCCGGTCTTGGTGGGGAGGACGGCCTCGTAACCGAGGTGGTATTTCACGTCGCCGTCGCCCGCGACGGTGTCGGGGATGTAGTTCTCCGAGAACTGGTCGAAGAGCACGTCGAAGGGCTTGCGCAGGATGTTGGCGAGAACGTTGAGACGGCCGCGGTGAGCCATGCCCATGACGACTTCCTGCACGCCCAGCTCGGGGCACTTTTCGAGGAGGGAGTCGAGCGCGGCGATGAGGGTCTCGCCGCCTTCGAGGGCGAAGCGCTTTTGGCCGACAAATTTGCGGTGGAGGAATTGCTCGAAGATCTCGGCCTTGTGGACGCGGCGCAGGATCTGGGTTTTGCGGAAGGTGTCGAAGGAAGGCTGGTTGTTGCAGGCCTCCATCTTGGCCTGGAGCCAATCGCGGGCCTCCATGTCGCCCACGTGCATGTATTCGACACCGATGGTGCCGCTGAAGGTCTGGTGCAGCGACGACACGATGTCGCGCAGCTTCATCTGACCGCCGCCCTTGTAGCGGGTCAGCGTATAGGACTCGTCGAGGTCGGCCTCGGTGAACTCAAAGGCGGAGAGTTCGAGCTTCGGGTGCGCCGGCGGGGGCGGGTTGAGCGGATCGAGATGCGCCTGCAGGTGACCGTGGGAACGGTGCGCATTGATCATGCGGATCGCCATGACCTGCTTGCGGCTGTCGACCACGTTGACCCCGGCGGAGGACGCCGCGGCGGTGGTGAGCGGACCGCCGGAGTGGCCCAGCGAGAAACCTTGGAAGAAGGCGCGCCAGGTGGCGTCGACCGAGTCGGGGTTTTCCACCCATTGCTCGTAGAGTTGCTCGAACAACTCAGCGTTTGCGCCGGTGGAAAGGGAAGATGGGTTCATGAGAGAGGAGAGGAAAAGAAACCGCGAAGCGTCTCAAAACGGGCGTCGCGGTGGTCCAACTAGAAGTCGTTTTAATGTAGCGATTTGGTCGGCAGGGCAAAGCATCACCGCGGTTTTCTCAAGGGGATCCCGGACTGAAGCGCGGGGTTGCGTGCAAGTTTGAGGAGAACTTACTCGAAGGAAGACCGTCATTAATAACCCTATTCGACCTTATGCAAAGTGAGCTAAAGATCTCTCTTGAAAGTCTGATGAGCGCCATTCAGAGCGGCGATGGCGCCGTGATCGCGACCGAAATGGCGCGTCTGGATGGCTTCCTCGAAGCGGGCCGCGGGCAGCTGCCGCCGCGGCTGGTGCACTTCCTGCAAAACCGCAGCTACGCCAAGGCGCTGATGTTCCTCGAAGGCGAGGGAGACATCCCGGCCGGCATCTGCGGAGGCAAACACTGAACGCGTCGGAACGATGCGCTCGAAACGCTGAAAGATGATCGATGGCAAAGGGTAACAAAATTTCGACGGACGGTGGGGCAGATCTCGGGCAGAACCCGTTTGGCGCGCTCGGCGGGCTGGGTGGATTGAGTAATCTGCCGAGCGGGCCGGGGCCGAGCGCGGGCAAAGATGAGGGGGCGCAGCCGGAGAAGACGTCCAAGCGGGGTCAGCCCAATACGAATCGTGGGCGCGTGGAAATCCGCCGGCTTACGGGCGGCAAGGGCGGCAAAACCGTCACGGCGGTATCGGGTTTTGTGGGCATCGGTGAGCAGGAAAAGCAGCAGTTGGCCAAGCGCATGCAGAAGGTCTGCGGTTGCGGCGGCACGGTGAAGGCCGGGGTCATCGAGATCCAGGGCGACAAGCGCGAGCCGGTGGCGGAAATCCTGCGCGAGGCGGGGTTTCGGCCGGTGATGGCGGGCGGTTGAGTGGCCGAGAGGCAGCGGGGCGGAGAGGCAGGGCTTGGGGACACAGAGGTCACGGAGGAGGCACAGAGGGCACGGAGGGACGGGCGTAGTGCCGGGCTTTAGCCGGCATTGTGTTCGCCGGGGCGCGGGTGCGCTGGAGGAGACGGCGGCTGAAGCCGCCGCTACGGGTGGGCGGCGGGGAGGCAACGCGGTCGGACGTGAAATTCGACCCACTCGGTTTGGGGGCTGGGCGAGCTGACTTAGGCTCGATCAAAGACCCATACGTTCGCGGAAGAGTTTGGATTGGCGGCGGGAGAACTCGATCTCGGTGCCGTCCTGTAGGGTGGCTTTGATCGTGCCGCTGAACCACGGCTCCACTTTGGCGATGACGTGGCGGTTGACGAGCTGGGCGCGGTTGGCCCGCAGGAACATGCTCGTGGGCAGGCGTTCTTCCATCGAAACGAGGGTGCGGTAAAGCATGAGATTCTGATCGTCGAACCAGACCCGGGTGTGGTTGTCCTCGCCCTCCAACAGGCGAATACGCCGGAGCGGCACGAAGTAGCATTTGTCGTCTTCGCGGAGCAGCACCTGGTCGTCTTCGCGCAATGGGAGGCGGTCGGCGGCGGTGAGGGGAGAGGGCGTGTCGGGGGGCGGAGCAGAATCGGGGGCGCGGTTGACCTGACGGGCCCGCTCATAGGCCTCGGCGAGGCGCTCCGGCACGACGGGTTTCATGAGGTAGTCGACGGCGTTGACCTCGAAGGCGCGCAGCGCAAACGCATCGTAGGCGGTCACAAAAATGATGCGCGGGTGGGGCGCGGGCAGCATTTGCAGGAAATCGAAACCGGACTGCTCGGGCATCGAGATATCGAGGAAGATCAGATCGGGTTGGAGCGCCTGGACGACTTGCACGCCGTCGGCCGCATCACCGGCCTCGCCCACCACGCGAGCGTCCGGCAGGTCCTCGACCAGGCTCCGGAGTTCCTCGCGAGCGAGGCGTTCGTCGTCGATGATTACGATCTTCATGCGCTGGCGTTGAGAGAGGCGATGCGGGCAGGCATGAGCAAGGTCGCGACCACTTGGTCGGGGGCGGCTTGGACCACCTCGAGGGAGGCCGCGCTGCCCCAAAGTAGCTCAAGTCGGGCGCGCACGTTGGTGAGACCCACGCCGGTGGAGGTGCTGCCCGCGCCGAGACAACCGGGATTGGTGACGCGAATCTCCAGTCGGTCATCGCGCAGGTGAGCGGAGAGAGCGACGGTGCCGCCGGCGCGGCGTTGGGCGATGCCGTGGTTGATGGCATTTTCCACCAGCGTTTGCAGGGCAAAGGGCGGGACCTCGCAGCGAAGGGCGTCCGGAGAAAAGTCACGTTCCACCGTCAGGCGTTTTTCATGCCGCAGGTGTTCGAGGCTCAGGTAGTGCTCCACCATGCCCAGTTCCATGGCCAGCGACACGTGTTCCACCGTGCCTTGTTGCAGGGCAGTGCGAAGCAGCTCGGACAGCGACGTCACGGCATCGCGCGGTCGATCCAAGTCGCGCGGAATGAGCGCGCGGATGGTGTTGAGCGAGTTGAAGAGAAAATGGGGATTCAGCTGCGCTTTGAGCGCGGCGAGTTCAGCTTCGCGCGCGATCGACTGGAGCCGCAGGCGTTCCCGCAGCCCTTCTTGGTATTCGAAATACACGTGAGTGCCGAAGTAGAGGGCGAGCCAGACACCGACGAAGAAGATCGAGCGCGTGACCATTTCCAGATAGTCCGTCATCGGCCCGGCGCTTTCGATCAGCTCCAGCGCCAAGCCCTCGCGCGGCAGCAAGTTGATGCTCACCCAGGACATGGCCCCCCCGAGCGCCCAACCGCCGGCGACGGCGCAGAGCAGGAGGCGCCAGGCAAAACCGAAACCGGAATGGCGGCGCCGGCGAATGGCGATCAGCCACACCCGCAACAGGTGGGTGGTGAGCACGCCAAAGACCACCATGGCGAGCGAGTCCTGCACATCGAGGGCGGCACCTTCGCCGCGCTCGACGAGCAATGATGAAATGCTGAGCAGGAAGTATCCGCCCCAGCCGGCCGCCTGCATGCCCCAGTAGGCCGGGGGACCGATCCAGCGCCGCCGCGCCGGATGGGAGGCGGAGGTGACGGGACGAAGGGTCAGGAGGGAGTTGAGCGGCGACGTATCCAATATTCGACGACAAGCAGGTTGGGCACCCAGCACAACCAGGCGATCCATCCGTAGGAGGAAGCGAACGGCAGGCCGAGGGCAAAAACGAGCCCGAGTTGCAGACGCAGGGTGATCGCGGCGCAGGTCAGGGCGAAGCTCCGGGCCATCGCGCGGTGATGCTCACCGAAACGGCTACGACGGGCGGCGATCCAACCGTGAGCGGTGATGCCAAGCCAGCAGAGATCGAGCAGCGCGAAGCCGGATTTGCCCATCCCGCCCCCCTCGGCCAGCGGGGCGATGGCGAGTCCGCTCAGACCCGAGACGAGCACCGCACCGACATAAACCTGGCCCACGCGACGGTGCCAGGAACTGAGGGTAAAGCGGATGCCGAGCAGGATTTGCAGCAGGCCGCTGAGCAGGGCGACTGCGCCGGTGAGGGCGTGCAGGGCCACGACTCGCGGGGCGGTGACGATCGAGGAGAGGTCAACGTCGTGGCCGCTGGGATCGCCGGTCCACGCGATGCGCGCGTAGATAGCGAGGGCGTAGCCGGCGACGCCGAGAGCGCTGAGGGTGAGGAACCCGCGCGACACCCAATAGCGGCCGGTGCGGGGAGGCGCGGAGGAGGACACGGGTCTTAGAAGTCGAAGGACATTTTGATGCGGCCGTAGACGCCGGAGCCGTCGGATTCAAAATCCACGTGCAGATCGTCGTAGTGAAATTCCATTTCGCGATAGAGCACACTGCCGGCCTCGAGCTCCAGGCGGGCGACGGGAGTGAGGTGCCATTTGAGTTGGGCCCCGAGGCGGATATCGAGGAGTTCAACCTTGGCGCCGTCGGTCCAATTGCGGGGTTGTCGATAGGGTTGATCTAGGGCGAAGACGTCGGAGCGAAAGTTGCCCACCAGGCCGAATTCGAATTGTTCGTTCGGAATGTAAGTCACGCCCGTGGAAGGCACGCCCATGTCGATGCGCCAGCGCTCGGAGGGGGTCCATTGCACGCCGAGCACGGGATTGACCTTGTCGCTGCCGACGCCGAGCGAATCAACGTAGATACCGAAGGTGGCGTTGAGGGACTCGCTGAAGGTGTAGCGCGCGAGGGCGAGACCTTGCACGCCGAGACCATCATCGTCCCACTCGTCGGTGCCGGCGGTGGCGTTGCTCACGGTGAGGGCGGTGAGTGACAACCAGCGTTCGTTGAACACGTGGAGGTAGGAGACTTCGAGGCCGATGCTGGAGAACTGTTCGGGCACCAAACCGGTGAGGGAGTTGCCGCCGAACTCGTCCCGGCTGACCTCCAAGCCGAAGCCGAGAACGCGGCGGCCGTGTTCGTCGAGCACGAGATCGTATTCCAGCTCGAAGGCGTATTGCGTGTTGCGCATATCCTCGGTGGCCCCGCTGGGGAGGTCCATGGCCAGGTTGGCGGTGTGGATGACATCGAATTCGAAGGTGAATGGGCTGGGGCGGGCCGATTCGTCCTGAGCAAGGAGCGCTCCGCCGGCGAGAAGCAGAGGCAGGATGAGTGAAGTCGGTTTGTTCATGCGCCACCGATCATGCGCGGCCGGAGCGCGGTCGGCGCGGTCGGCTCCGTGGGCGGTCGCTGCGCAAAGTCAGTGGTCGGCGTGGGCAGCGGGCGGTTTGGGGCTGGGGGCGGAGAGGCAGAGGGAGAGGGTGCGGAGGGCCGGGCGTAGTGCCGGGCTTTAGCCGGCATTGTTTTTGCCGAGGCGCGGGCGAGCTGAAGGAGTCGGCGGCTGAAGCCGCCGCTACGGGTGGGCGGCGGAGGGGCAACGGGGAGCGGCCGAGATCACCGCAGTCGTGGGACAGGCGGCAGCTGCTACACTTGGATAGGGTTGTAGCCGCGGGCGTGTCGCCCGCGTTTGGTCGGAGGGGGGGCTGCTGGGGCCGAGAGGCAACGGTTATCGGACGTGAAGTCCGACCCACAGAGCACCGACGAGGGGCGCGGGTTACGCGGCCAGGCCGGCGGCTAGGGCGAGGGCGGGGCGGGCGCGGTTGAGGATGTAGAGGTGGTAGCCGGGGGCGCCGCGGGCGACGAGGTCGCGGATCTGGTCCAGGGCCCAGTCGATGCCGATGACTTCCACCACCGCCGGATCAGGGGCGGCGACGTCGAGGCGGCGGCGCAGCGCGTCGGGCAGGCGCGTGCCGGAGAGTTCAACGATGCGCTGGATCTGTTTGAGCGAGAGCACTGGCATGATGCCCGGCACGATCGGCACGGTGATGCCGCGGGCCCGGCATTTTTCCACGAAGTCGAAGTAGATGGCGTTGTCGAAAAAGAGCTGGGTGGTGATGAAATCCGCCCCGGCGTCGACCTTGCGTTTGAGGTTGTCGAGGTCGACTTCGAGGGAGGTCGCTTCGGGGTGCTTCTCCGGATAACCACCGACGCCGAGACAGAAGTCGGCGTGGCGCGACTTGAGCAGGGAGACGAGTTCGTTGGCGTAGCGCAGACCATCGGCCGCCGGGGTGAAGGTGGTCTCTCCCTTAGGGGGGTCGCCCCGCAGGGTCATGATATTGCGAAAACCGTCGGCGTGGAGGCGGTCGGCGTGGGCCTCAAGTTCGGTGCGACTGTGGCCGACGCAGGTCAGGTGGGGCATGACGGTGAAGCCGAGCTCATCCTTCAGCATGGAGGAAACCTGGGCGGTGCGGTCGCGGGTGGTGCCGCCGGCGCCGTAGGTGACCGACACAAAATCCCACTCGATGCCGCTGAGGGCCTGGGCGGTCTCGCGCAGGGCCGTCACGCCGTCCTCACTCTTCGGCGGGAAAAATTCGAGGGAACGCAGGGGACGGTCGGCGGAGAAAAGCGAGGAGATGGCTCGGTCTTGAGTCATGATGAATCGTCATATCGGCATATGATGATGCGAACTCAAGCGGAGATTTTGAATATTCAAGCGATCAACCCCGGCCGACCCGCCGTTTAGCCCACTTCCGGGACTCTGTCCGAGTGTCACGTATTACGTGACACTGTATCGTAAGGCACGCTGGTGGAGAGGGATGCGCTGGGGTGGGGCGGGGCCGGGGGCCTGATTCTCCTGTTACTCTGGGTTAGATTCCAGGAGCGCTTCGTGGGTGGCGGGGAGGCTGGTGTAGGTGTAGTCGCCGATTTGGAAGGCGAGGGTGCTCTGATAGCTGGCGAGAGGGGCGAGGGTCGCTGGGCCGGTGACGGTGGCGTAGGTGGGGCCGGCGGGGAGGGTTTCGGTAAGGTTTTCGAGGACTTCGTCGGCGGACTCGGGGGCGGTTGCCGTGGTGGCTTCGGTCACGAGGTCGGCGGGGTTGGTGGGCTCAGGGGCTTTGACGACGGTCTTTTCCGGACGGCGACCGAGGTTGAGAGTGAGCGTCTCGCCGTCGAAGGTGGTGAAAGTGAGGGTGCGACTGTTGGCGCCGGCTTCGATGGCGTCGGGAACGTCGGGGGCGGTGACGGCGGTGAAGCGGAGGTTGGTCGCGGCGGAGAGTAGGCTGGAGATGGCGCCGACTTTGACCTGTTGGTCGCCAGGGAGATCGGCGGCAGTCCAGTCGGCAGTGGCGGATTCGCGGGTGAGGGTGATGGGGGCTTCGTCGGCGAAGGTGATCGTCATGGTGGCGATGTCGTCGCGGTCGAGGCTCGTGAGCTTGGTGTCGGCCCAGTTTTTGGCGGTGGTGTCGAGGTAGCCGGAGAAGTCGGCGAGGTAGGCGGGCGCGTCGGGGGCGTCATCGAAGCGCAGGTAGCGACCGCCGCGTTCGGCGTTTTTGCCGAGGTCGACGGACCAGGTGGAGCCGTCGGTGGTGGTGAGCTCGATGGACGCCGTGTCGAGTTCGAGGCGGGCGGCGCGCTCGGGGTTGCGGGTGACGACGCGCTGGATTTTGGCGTCGGTCAGGCTTTGCACGAAGGTGCGCAACTTGGTCACATTGGCGGGCAGGTCGTGGTAGGAGCTCACGCGCCAAGTGTCGGTGGAGGCGTCGTGGCGGAGGGTGACGGTGTTGCTGTTTTGAGTGAGGGAAAGTTCGGTGGTGCCGTTGGCCGTGGAGGCGTCGAGCAGCGCTTGGTCGACGCGAGGATCGGCGTCGGGCGGGGGCGTCGGGCGATTGAAGAAGGCGGCGGCGCCGGCGAGGAGCGCGAGCACGATGACGGCGAGGGAGAGGGTTTTCAGATTCATGGCTGAGGCTGAAAAGAAGATGAAGGCAGGGCGGGCGGCGGCTTAGTGGCGGCGGCGGCGGGTGCGGTTGAGCCAGAGGCCGAAGCCGGCGAGGAGGAGCGGAGCGGCGAGCAGGTTGGTGAAGACGAGGCGCTGTTTGAGGGCGTCGATGTCTTCGCGGAGGGCGCGGCGGATGTCGCGGCGCTCGCGACGCATCTCGGCTTCCTGGGTTTGGTATTCGGCGATGCTGGCGGCGACTTCGGGCGAGGCGACGAGCATGCCGTTGTCGCCGACCTGGGACTGGAGTTGGGAGAGCTGCGCCTGCACTTCGCTGAGGCGGGACTCGAGGGCGGCGAGCTGTTCCTGGTAACGCTGCTGGGCGGCGGCTTCCATTTCACGCACGACGGTGAAGGGATGTTGGGAGCTGCCCTTCGTGCGGATGGAAATGAGGTCCTGCGAGCCGGCGAGGTATTCGACGACGTTGGAGGCAAAGGCGAGGTTGTCGTTGATGGGCTCGGCAGCTTGCATGCCGAAGAGGTTCACGCGGCGCACGGAATAGTCGTCCATGAGCCAGTCGGTGTCGGCGATGATGACCAACGTTCCTTGGCCGCTCTCGACGGTCGGAGCGCGAGCAAGCTCGCTGCCTACATTTTCGGATTCAGGCGGGCCGTCGGGGAAGGCGGTGGGGAAGGTGCCGGTGACCATGGCGGCGAGGGTCTGTTGCCCGGAGAGGGAGAGCTCGCCGGCGATGTTGTTGGACATGCCAAACTGGAGGACCGCGGGCGGGATGTCGCCGGCTTGAGTGGAGGTCTGGATGAGCGGGGTGAACTCGAGGTCGCTGCCGGTGGCGAGGGCGAGGTGGCCGGTTTCGATGAGCACCATGGTGTTGAGCTGCGCGGTGGGCAAAACCTCGGTGTTAAAGGCCTCGACGGGCAACTGCAGCCAGTGGGGGAAGGTGGCGATTTGGCCGGCGCCGGTTTGCACCTGAGCCCCGTATTCGAGGTCGCCGGTGATGCTGCCGCTCACGTAGGTGATGCCATAGGCGTTGAGCAGGTCGGGCAGGTCGGAGGAGAGGTTGGGGGCGCCGCCGCCCATCATCATCTGTTGCGGGTTGGTCTGGCGCTTGAAGTGTTCGGATGACGGGTCGAGGGCGAGCAGCACCGGGGTGCCGCCGAGCAGAGCCTGATCGATGGCGTATTCAAGTTCCGGTGACAGTCCCTGCGGGTGGGCGATGACAAGCACGTCGAGGTTGGCGGGCAGCTCGGTGGCAGTGGCCTCGATGGGCACGATCTCGAAGGTGCGTTGCCACTCGCCGATGACGAACTGATCGGGCGGTGGGCGCTGGCCCATCTGCTGCATCATGGGGTTGAAGGGCGGGGCCTGCAGGGGGAGCGAGGTGATGAGGCCGAGGCGGCGTTTCTCGAAGACCTGCACGCTGTAGATGAGTTGGGAGAGATCGTATTCGAGGAACTGTTCGCGACGCGGGTTGAAGGCGGGGAGGGCTTCCTGCAGGTCGGCCTGGGTGGCGGAGAGGCCGAAGTAGATCTGGCTCATGGCACCGGGGAATACCTGCGGTTGGATGCCGGCGCGGGTGGCGGCTTCCTCTTCGGGTGTGTCGGGCTCGGGGTTGATGAGGTTGAGCACAAGTTTGCCGCGGGCGGCGCGTTCGTATTGGCGCAACATTTCCTCCACGCGGGCGGCGTAGTTTTTGTAATCGATGCGCACGCCCTCGGCGTTGCGGGAGTAGTAGAAGTCGAGAACGACGGGTTCCTCGATTTTGCTGAGCAGGGACTTGGTGCCGGGCGACAGGGTGTAGATGTTTTCGGCGGTGGCGTCGGCGCGGAAGGGCAGCTGCGACGCGAGGTAGTTGATGAGGACCAGACCGACGAAGAGCAGGGCGGCGGCGGTGAGTTTGGCGCTGGGTTTCATGGCGAGCGGAGGGGCGGCGATGGGGAATCAGCGTTCGAGGGCGAGCACGTTGAGGAACAACGCGAAGGCCGAAAGGGAGAGGAAGAAGATCACGTCCGACGGATCGACGATGCCCTTGGTGAAAGGATCGAAGTGGGTGATGAAGGAGAAGTTTGCGATGGCGTCGGCGACGGCGACGGGGAAGAGGCCTTCGAGGACTTCGCTGAACACGCTCCAGCCGAGCAGCAGCAGGACGAAGCAGACGGTCACACTGAGCACAAAGGAGATGACCTGGTTTTTGGTGAGGGCGGAGGTGAGCGAACAAACGCCGAGGTAGGCGCCGGCCATGAGCATGGAACCGAGGTAGCTTACGAGGATGACGCCCCAATCGGGATCGCCAAGGTAGGCGACGGTGAGGGCCATCGGAAAGGAGAGGGCGATGGCGGTGCAGAGGAAGGCCCAGGCGGCGAGGTATTTGCCGAGCACGGCTTCGAGCGTGGTGATGGGCAGGGTGAAGAGCAGCTCGACCGTGCCGGTGCGTTTCTCTTCGGACCACAGGCGCATGCCGGCGGCGGGCACGAGGAAGAGGAAGAGCCACGGATGGAACATGAAGAAGCGTTCCAAGCTGGCTTCGCCGGCCTCAAAAATCTGGCCGACAAAGAAGGCCAGGCCGACGGCGGCGATGAGGAAAACGATGAGGAAGACGTAGGCTACGGGAGAGCGGAAGTAGCCGAGGAACTCACGTTTGAAGACGGGCAGGACCTGTTGCATGGCGGCGGAAAAGTAGCGGGTGGTGAGTAGCGAGTAGTGAGTAGAAGGCAGTGCGAAGGCGGCGTTCGTCGGGTCGGATGCTCGCTACTCGCTACTAACTCCTCGCTAGGACAAAATCAGACGTCGGAGGTGGTGAGGGACGCGAAGATGGTGTCGAGGCGGGCGCCGGGTTGGCGGGCCTGGAATTCGGCCGGGGTTTCGTCGACGACGACGCGGCCTTCGGAAATGAGGATGATGCGATTACAGATGGCCCCGACTTCCTCGAGAATATGGGTGGAGAGCACGACGGCTTTCTCGGTGGCGAGCTCTTTGATGAGGGCGCGGACTTCGTTCTTCTGATTGGGATCGAGGCCGTCGGTGGGCTCGTCGAGGATGAGCACGGCGGGATCGTGGAGGAGGGCCTGGGCAAAACCGACGCGCTGTTTGTAGCCTTTGGAGAGGGTCTCGATGGTTTGGTGGCGGACCGACTCGAGATGGGTGAGGCGGATGGCGCGGTCAACGGGCGGCAGGCGGTTCGCGCCGCGGAAGCCGCGGGCTTCGGCGATGAAGAGCAGGAACTCATGCACGGTCATCTCGCCGTAGGAGGGCGCGCTCTCGGGCAGGTAACCGACTTGGCGTTTCACGGCGACGGGGTCGCGGGTGACGTCGTGGCCGCCGACGATGGCGGTGCCGGCGGTGGGCTGCAGAAAGCCCGTGATCATTTTCATGGTGGTCGATTTGCCGGCACCATTGGGACCGAGGAAACCGAGGATGTCACCACGCTCGACCTTGAAACTGACGTCGCGGACGGCGGGTTTGTTGCCATAGGTTTTGGAGAGACCTTTGACTTCAATCATGGGCAGTGAAGGGGACGGAGTTTCGGTAAAAAACCCGAAGTCCGCTGACTTCAAGGGCGGACCCGCTACCTTACGAAAATGTAATGTTGGGCAGGGGGCTGGGTCGGCGCGGTCAGCGAAAAACCCAGAAGGAGAAGACGTAGTATTTCGCCCAATACGCGACGGCCGAGGTGACGGCGATGGCGACGAGGTAGTTGATGCCGAGCGGGCCGATGCAGAGGCTGTAGAGGATGAACTCGATGACGCGGAAGGTGAGCGCGGCGATGAGGAATTTGACGGCCTGGCGGGCAGGAGCGCCGGTGCGACCGGCGGGGAAAACGATGCGTCGGTTGGCGATGAAGTTACCGATCATGACAAGTGTGATCATGATGGCGTAGGCGAGGCGCTCATCGAACTGCGCCCACTCGTGCAGGGCGAAAACGCCGAAGGTGAGGACGAGGTAGCCGACGAGTCCGATCGCCAGGAAAATCCACCAGCCGCGCCAAGAGCGGTTGGACGTGGTGGCGCTGGTGGCGGTCGGGTCCGTCGCGGGCATGGTTTTTTACAGGAGAACGGATGTCGGGCGTAAAGCCCGACCCACATCATGCAGAGTCACGTAATTGTGGGTCGGGCTTTACGCCCGACGACCATCGGCGTCGAAGTGCTAGGTTCTTTGGGCGGCAACGAAAGTAAGTAAGGAAGGAAGGACTTGGTGGACGTCTGCAGCTGCCGGGGGGCGGAGGAGGTGAGGGCCATCCCGCGACCGCGGGATCGCTGCGCTCCAATGCAGCTACTGGCGCGGTGAGGTAGGTGTTTTTTTAGCCACGAAGAGGCACGAAAATGCACAAAAAATGAAGTAGGGACTGTCGGGCATGAAGCCCGACCCACAGGTTTTGGGGAGCTGGTTTTGGTGATTTTTTGTGCCTTTTTGTGGCTAAAAAATTCAGTCGTCGATCGGGTCGGGGTCGTCGGGGATGAAGCGGAGGGAGGTGGCGTTGATGCAGTAGCGCTGGTCGGTGGGGGTGTTGAAGCCTTCACCTTCGAAGAGGTGGCCGAGGTGGCCTTCGCAGCGGGTGCAGACGACTTCGACGCGCTCCATGCCCATGGAGCGGTCGCGGTGCAGGGTGACGGTGTTGGTGTCGGCGACGTCGAAGAAGGCCGGCCAGCCGCAGCGGGCGTCGAATTTGGTTTCGGAGGTGAAGAGCGTGGCGCCGCAACCGGTGCACACGTAGGTGCCGGCTCCCTCGTGTTTAAATTCCTCGTAGGCCGCGCCGTAGGGACGGTCGGTGCCGGCTTCGCGCAGGACGTGGTATTGGGTGGGAGTGAGGCGGGCGCGCCATTCGGCGTCGGTGAGTTTCTTAAAATCGGTCATGGCGGGAGTGGATTCGGTCTTTGGCTCGTCGGCGGCGTGGAGGGTGCCTTGGGCGGCGCAGGCGACGACGAGTAGGAGCAGGCAGCGGAGGTGGTATTTCATGCGTTGGCGGCTTCGCGTTCTTTCTCGGTTTTGAGGCGGAGTTGGCCACAGGCGGCTTCGATGTCGTGGCCCTTCTCGCGTCGCAGCGTGACGGATACACGGGCGGAGCGGAGGATGTTGGCGAAGGCTTCCTGGCGGGCGATGGACGGGCGTTTCCAGGGGAGGCCTTCCACGGTGTTGTAGGGAATGAGGTTCACGTGGGCGTGCACGTCGGCGGCGATGTCGCGCAGTTTCTCGGCCTGATCGAGGCTGTCGTTCACGTCCTCGATGAGGATGAATTCGAGGGTGACCATGCGGCCGTGTTTTTCGCTGAAGGCCTTGATCGCCGGGATGAGTTTGGCGAGCGGGTAGGCCTTGTTGACGGGCATGATCTGGGTGCGGACCTCGTCGGTCGCGCCGTGGAGGGAAATGGCGAGACGGATGCCGAGGGGCTCGTCGGCGAGTTTGAGGATATTGGGCACGAGGCCGCTGGTGGAGAGGGTGATGCGGCGGGCGCCGAAACCGAGTCCCCAGTCGGCGTTGGTGATCTTGAGGGCGGTGGTGATGGCCTCGTAGTTGGCGAGGGGTTCACCCATGCCCATGACGACGATGTTGTCGAAGGAGACGAGTTCCTGGCGGGCGCGGGGCGTGCGGGCGTCCTCGCGGTAGCAGACGTGGAGGAGTTGGGCGACGATCTCGCCGGCGTTGAGGTCGCGTTTGAGGCCGGCGAGGCCGGAGGCGCAGAATTTGCAGCCCATGGCGCAGCCGACCTGGGTGGAGATGCAGATGGTCTTGCGGGAATGCTCGAGGCCGACGCCCTCCTGGGGGGCGCGGATGATGACCGTCTCGATGAGGGAGCGGTCGGTGAGCTCGAGGAGGAGTTTGTCGGTGACGTCGAGGGACTGTTTGCCGTGGACGAGGGAAAGGGGGAGCAGCTCGAAGGTGTCGGCCAGCCAAGCGCGGAGCGACTTGGAGAGGTTGGTCATGTCGTCCCAGGAGCGGGCGCGTTTTTTGTAGAGCCACTCGAGGATCTGCTTGGCGCGGTAGGCGGGTTCACCGTGTTCACGCAGGCGAGCGGTGAGCGACTCGAGGGTCTCTCCGGTGAGGGGCGGTTTGGCGGGCGTGAACTTCATGGACGAGGACAGGGGATGGCGCGGGAGGGCGGCTGGCAAGACTGGGGCGAGGAAGGGCAATGTTCGTAATACGAACATTGGGTGGTGGGGCGCGGAGGAAGGGAGGTGATGCCGAGGGGCGGGGGCCGAGGGGCAACGTTACGCGGCCGGGGACGTCCGCGTCCACCTGGCGGGGAAGCGGGCGCTCGGGGCATTCTGGGCGTGTGTTTTGGGGGCGGGGTGGTTTCTACTGCGCCGCGACCGAGGATGAATTTACTGCAACGGCATTTGTTTTGGAGTGTGGGCGGCACCTGTTTGGCGGCGGTGGGGCTGTTCGCGGCGGTGTTGATCCTGGGCAATGTGCTCAAGGACATGATGAGCTACCTGCTGGCGGGGCAGATCGACGTGGCGACTTTCGGACTGCTGATGGGGCTCTTGGTGCCTTACGTGGCGGCTTACGCGCTACCGATGGGCATGCTGACAGGCGTGTTGCTCGTATTGGGACGGATGTCGGCGCAGCAGGAAATCACGGCTATGCGCGCGGCGGGCATGAGCATGGGGTTGATCATGCGGCCGGTGATATTGCTTGGCGTGCTGGGGGCCTTGGTGGCGGGCGTGGTGAACTTCGAATTCATGCCGCGAGCACGCTCGGCCTATAAACAGATCCTGGCGGATGCGGTGCAGGCCAATCCCATGAGCTTCATCGTGCCGAAGACCTTCGTGCGCGATTTCCCCAACGTGGTGTTTTATGTGGACGAGAAGGAGGGCACGCAGTTGCGCGACATCTGGTTCTGGCGTTTGGACGATGACAAACGCGTGCGGGAATTTGGCCGCGCGGCGGCGGGTGAAGTGACCTTCGACGAAGAAGCCGGGGCGCTGAATGTGGTGTTGCGCGACGTGGCGGGAGAAGGGCGCGGGCTGCGCGATCCGGAGGATTATTCCAAGGTGTTGGGGAATACGACGGTGGGTGAAGTGCCGTTCGTGTTTCAGGTCGACGACATCTTCAGTCGGCGGAAGGCGCGCACCAAGTATGCGTGGTTCACCTACACGCAATTGCAGGCGGAGCGGGCGCGGCTGAGCGAGATCGGCGATGACGAGGGTCTGATGAAGGTCTCGCTGGCGTTGAACGAAAAAGGCTCCACGGCGATCGCGGTGTTGGCCTTTGCGCTGATCGCGGTGCCGTTGGGGATCAAGGTCTCGCGCAAGGAAACGTCGGCCAATCTGGGCATCGCGCTGCTCTTGGTGATGGGATATTATTTTCTGACAGTCGTCGTCTCGTGGCTGGAGGGACGACCAGCGCTGCGCCCGGATCTGTTGATGTGGTTGCCGGCGGGGTTGTTTCTGGTGCTCGGCGTCTGGCTGTTTCGGCGGGTGGATACGGTGCGGTGACGTCAGCCTGTGAGGGAGCGACGGAGTTTCGGCAGGCCGGCGGCGAGAGTGAGGGCGCGGGCGAGCACGAAGACGTTGAAGGCGAGCCAGAGGCCGTGGTTGCCCCACGTCGGCGCTAGCAGGGCGGCGGCGAGCAGGAAGGCGACGACGGAGCCGACCATGGCGTTGCGCATGGTCACGGTGGCGGTCGTGCCGATGAAGATGCCGTCGAGTTGGAAGGCGCCCACGCCGAGCACGATGTAGAGGGCAGCGTGCGGTAGGTAGAGGGCGGCGGTGGCGCGGACGGCAGGATCGTCGGTCACCCAGGCGATACAGGTGGGGCCCGCGAGCGCGAAGCCGCCGCCGAGGCCGAGCGCGGTGACGGCGGCGAGCAGGGAGGTGCGGCGCACGCTGCGGTCAAAGCGGGCGAGGTCGCGGGCGCCCTTGGCCTGGCCGACGAAGGATTCGGTGGCGAAGGCGAAGCCATCGAGGAAGAAGGCGGCGAAGGAAATGAAGCCGAGGAGCACGTGGTTGGCGGCGAGGGGGACAGCGCCCCATTGGGCGGACTGGCGGACAAACCACGCAAAGCCGCCGAGCAGGCCGAGCGTGCGCACCATGATGTCGACGTTGGCGGTGAGCGTTTCGCGCCAGGCGGAGAGTCGGCGCAGGGCGGGGGCGTCCCACCAGGGTTCGGCGGGAGAGGCGCGCGTCCGGCGGAGGAGGCGCCAGACGACGGCGAGGGCGAGCAGGGCGGTGGTCCATTCGGCGACGAAGGTGCCCCAGGCGATGCCGGTGACACCCCAATCGAGCACCGCGGCGAAGAGCACATCGAGGCTGAGGTTTACGCCATTGAGCCAGAGTTGCAGCAGGAGTAGGACGCGGGTGCGGCCGAGTCCGATGAGCGTGCCGAAGAGCACGTAGGTGGCGAGGGTGGCCGGGGCGCTCCAGAAGCGGATGGCGAGGTAGTCGGCGGCTTGGGTCGTGACGGTGGGGCCGGCGTCGAGCAGGTGCAGGGCGAGGGCGCGCAGCGGCGCTTGGGCGACGATGAGGAGCAGGCCGAGCGTCGTGCCGAGCAGGAGGGCGCGGAGGACGGCGGTGCGCAGGGCGAGGGTATCGCCGGCGCCGTCGGCTTGGGCGACAAACCCCGTGGTGCCCATGCGGAGGAAGCCGAAGGCCCAGTAGGCAAAGTTGAGGACGAGGGCCCCGATGGCGATGGCGCCGAGGCCGGTGGCGCCGCGGGTGTGGCCAATGACGGCGGTGTCGGTGAGCCCGAGCAGGGGCGGGGCGGCGTTGGCGAGAATGATCGGCCACGCCACCGCGAGGATGCGGCGATAGGAAGGCTCGTCGTGGGACACCGGATACGGTGGAAGCAGCGGGAACGGCGGCTGACGACCGCCGCTACGGTTGCGAGACGCGGGCGGTGCTCAGCGCTCGGGGGCCCACTTGGCGAGGAAGGCGAGGACCTTCTCGGGCGAGTGGGCGCGGCCTTCTTCGAGGGCGCCGGTTTCCTGCGTGTGCAGGCGGCGACCGGAGGCGTCGAGCACGACGAGGACGGGCAGGCCGTGTTGGGTGGGGTTGCCGTAATACTCGTCGAGGTCGGCGTTGCGGGCGGGGCCGTTGCGTTTGTTCACATCGACCATGACGGTGATGTAATCGCGTTGGAGGGCGGCGCGGACCTGCGGGTCGGTGGTGAAAAGTTCGTGGAGGCGGTGGCACCAGACGCACCAGTTGGCGCCGAAATCGAGGAGGACGTGTTTGTTCTGTTTACGGGCGAGCTCGAGGGCCTGGGCGATGGTCGGCTTGGCGTCGGCGGTGGTGTTGTAGATGTCGGGTCCCATCTGCGGGTATTGCTGCGGCGAGGCGATGACGGCGGCACAGGCGAAGAGGGCGACGGACAGGAGGCGCTTCATGATGCGAGTGACAAAAGGGCGGTCGGAGCCGAGAGGCAACGAGGGGTTTTACAGGAGGAAACGGAGGGAAACCCGCCTGAGGCGGGCAAGCGGAGCCGAGGGGTAGGTGGGTTATATAGCCACAAAGAGGCACAAAAATTCACGAAAAGGTAGTGGATGGTTTTTGTAACTTTTCGTGCCTTTTTGTGGCCGAACTTCGGAGGGAGGGGATGCGATGGAGTGGCTCTGTTTTCCTCTGTTTCCTCCTGCGCGAAAACGAGGTCAGGCGTGGGCGACCCAGAAGCGGTTTTCGTCGGAGAAGTCGCGGACGGCGCGGGACTCTTTGGCGATTTCGCGGCGCATGGCGTCCCAGGTGTGCGTCCAGCCGGTGGCTTTGAGATCGGCGAGGATTTCTTCGCGGTCGGGCAGGTGCATGAAGGTGCGGCCGAGGTCGTCTTCGAAGTAGCGGTCGCCGTATTCGACGAGGCAGGGGTCCTGTTTGCCGGCGGCCCATTGCTTGGCTTCATACCACCAGGCTTTGCGCTCGTGGGGCGAATGGTCGCGATCGTGGGTGGTGAAGATGAAGGGCGCGCCGGGGGCGGCGAGGGCGCGCAGGGAACGCATGGCGGCGCGGCGATTGCGGCGACGGGGGATTTGCATGAGGCCGTTGAACATGAAGAGCACGGCGGCGAATTTTTGGTCGGCGACCTGCGGGTGGGTGGCGACCTTGCGGGCGTCGGCGTGGAAGAGGGTGATGGCATCGCCGGTCTCACGCTCGAGGAAGAGCGACTGGGCCATGGCGCAGAGTTCTTCGGCAAAATCGAAGGCAGTCAGGTTGCGGCGACCGCTTTCGTAGAGCGCCATGGAGACGCGGCCCGCGCCGCAGCCGGCTTCGAGGATGGGAGCGTCGGGAGCGGGCGGTAGGTATTTTTCGAATACAGCGAGTTCCGATGCCCAGAGCCCGAGCTTGTGCGCGGCGCGGGTGTAGTGGACGACGGCGCGCAGGTCGTTGAAGTCCTCCCGGACTTGTTTGAAAGAGATTTTTTTAACCACGGATGGACACGAATGGCTTCGCCTACCGTCTACGCACTGAAACCGGTGGAGGCAGACTGAGAATGGAAAGGAGCCGAGTGGCAGAGCAATTTCGACACAGAGATCACAGAGGAGGCACAGAAGACACGGAGGGTTGGGTTATCTTTGTTCTCTTCGAAACCTAGCTCGCGGTTGGGCGGGTCCACCCGGCGAGGAACATGCCGTTGGCGTTCCATTCGGACAGGCTGAGGGTGACTTGGGGGCCGCGGTTGAGGAGGGCGAGGGGCTGGAGCTCGGGGTGGGCGGCGGTGAAGGCGTCGGCGATGGCGGTGGTTTCGCTCTTGGCGAGGGTGCAGACGGCGTAGATGAGACGGCCGCCGGGTTTGAGGGCGGGCAGGGCGTGTTCGAGGAGTTGGCGTTGCACGACGGCGAGTTCCTGCACGTCCGTGAGCGTGGTGGTCCAACGGGCGTGCGGGTTGCGGCGCCAGGTGCCGATGCCGCTGCAGGGAGCGTCGATGAGGATGCCGTCGAACAGGGTTTTGGTCGGCAGCTTGGCGCCGCCGTCCCAGGTGGTGCTGCGGTAGTTGAACACCTTGGCGCGGGAGGCGCGTTGTTTGAGTTTTTGCAGCCGGCCGGTGTGGCGGTCGGTGGCCCAGATGAGGCCCTTGCCCTCGAGGAGTTCGGCGAGGTGCAGGGTTTTGCCGCCTTCGCCGGCGCAGGTGTCCCACCAGGTTTCGCCGGGTTGGGGGACGCAGGCGTGGCCGACGAGTTGGGAACCGAGGTCCTGAATCTCGAGGTGGCCTTGGTGGAAGGGTTCGGTGCGAAAGAGGTCTTTGTCGCCGGAGTAGAGCAGGCCGGTGCGGTTGGCGGGCGCGGGCGCCGGGGTGACGGCGGTGAGGAAACGTTTGATGCGTTTGGTGTAGGCGGCGCGGGTGCGGATCCAGAGGGGCGGCGGGGTTTGCAGGGCGATGAGATCGGCGGGGGAGAGGTCGACCTCGTCGCGCACCCAGTCGGGCAGGGCGAGGGCGGCGAGGGCCTCGGGTTTGACGCTGGTTGGGTCGGCTTCGAAGCGGGCCTGCAGGTGCATGGCGGCGGCGACGCGCACGGGCAGGGCGGCTTTGGGATCGAGCCAACGGTGCCAGCGGGCGGTGGCGAAGAGGGCTCCGGCGATGGCGGTTTTTTCGGCCGGGGCGAGGCGGCGCTGGTGCGCGAAGGTTTCGCGCAGGAGCGTGTCGATGCGTTGGCCGGGTTTGGCGCGGGAGAGGATTTGGGCGGCGCGTTGCGCGGTGCCGTCGATGTGCGGGGAGCGAGCCATGGGCGAAGCAAGGTAGCTAAGCCCGGGAAGGAGGATGCGACCAGCGCGGATTGTGCGTAAAAATTACTCGCTCGAGGTGTCGAGGAGTTGGCGCATGCGGCGGAGGAGTTTGCCGATGTCGTAGGGCTTGAGCATGAGGGTGCAGCGCTCGAGGAGTTCCTTGGGCGCTGCTTCCTGCACGAGGGCCTCGGAGTAGCCGGTGGCCAGCACGATGGGCAGCTCAGGCCGTTGTTCGAGGAGCTCGGCGGCGAGCTCGGTGCCGCTCATGCCCTTGGGCATGACCATGTCGGAAAAGACGAGGTCGAAGCCGCCGGCGTCGTGCCAGGTTTTGAGGGCATCGGGGCCGTTTTCGACGCAGGTGGTGTCGTAGCCGTGACGGCGCAGGACGCAGCTGATGAGTTGGGCGACGACGGCGTCGTCCTCGACGATGAGGATGCGTTCGCTGCCGCGTAGCTCTTCCGAGTTGGAGGGGATGCCGGTGACGGGAAAATCGGGGGGCGGCGGCTCGTCCTCGATCTCTGCGACCGGCAGGAAGAGGGAGAAGGTGGTGCCTTCGCCCACAGCCGTTTCGACGTCGAGCCAGCCCTTGTGCTGGCGAGCGATGCCGTAGCTGGTGGCGAGGCCGAGGCCGGTGCCTTCGCCGACGGGTTTGGTGGTGAAGAACGGATCGAAGATGCGGGGGAGGACGTCGGGGGGGATGCCGGGGCCGTCGTCGGTGACATCAACGCAGATGTAGTCGCCGGGCTTGGCTCCGGCGTGGGCGTTGGCGGTGGCTTCGTCGACCTCGACGATGCGGGCGGCGACGTCGATGCGGCCGCTGCGACCGAGGGCGTCGCGGGCGTTGCTCACGAGGTTGAGGACGACCTGTTCGACGTTGGCCTGATCGGCGCGCACGGCGGGCAGGTTGGCGGGGAGGTCGAATTTGAGTTCGAAGCTGCTGCCGACGAGTTTGGTGAGCAGGGGTTGCAGGTCGGCGAGGATGTCGCCGAGGGCGAGGATGGATTCCTGCACCACTTGTTTGCGGCTGAAGAGCAGGAGCTGGCGGGTGAGGGCGGAGGCGCGTTTGCCGGAGGCGAGGACTTGTTCGAGGTCGGCGCGCAGATCGGGGGCGAGGTCGTCACGTTCCAGTGAGATCTGGGTGAAGCCCTGCACGGCGGTCATGACGTTGTTGAAGTCATGGGCGACGCCGGCGGCGAGCTGGCCGATGGCTTCCATTTTCTGGGACTGGCGGAGCTGGCGTTCGAGTTGAACCTCGGAGGTGATCTCTTGGAAGACCCAGATGCTGTGCGGTTGGTCTTCGATGGTGATGCGGCGGGCGAAGAAGCGGAAATGGCGGATGCTCTGGGTGGAGGGGTCGAGTAGTTCGGAGACCTTTTCGATGGATTCGCCGCGGGTGAGGGTCTCGAGGCATTTGTGCCATTCCTCGATGTTGCCCATGCCGGTGAAGGTCTCGGGGGTGAGTCCGATGGCCTGTTCGCGGGTCATGTTCATGACCTCTTCGTAGGCGTGATTGACGTCGATGATGCGGCCTTCGGGGAGGGTCTGGACGCACTGCGGCAGGGGGCTGGCGTTGAAGGCTTCGGAGAAGCGTTCTTCGGCGACCTGTAGTTGCACGGTGCGGCGTTCGACGGTGGCGCCGAGGTCGGCGACGCGGGCTTCGGACTCGCGGGTGAGGTCCCACTTGCGCAGGAGGGCGTGGGCGAGTTGGACGACTTCGATGTTATCGAAGGGTTTTTTGAGAATGATGAGGCTGTCGGAGGTGCCGAGGGAGCGGGTGAGTTCCTTCCAGGAGTAGTCGGAGTAGGCGGTGCAGATGACGATCTGCAGGCGCGGGTCGACTTCCCAGAGGCGGCGGATGGTCTCCACGCCGTCCCAGCCGGGGGGCATGCGCATGTCGACAAAGGCGACTTGGTAGGGGGCGTCGGCGATGAGGCTGTCTTTGACGAGTTGGAGGGCTTCCTGGCCTTGGTAGGCGTGGCCGAGCTCGAAATGGGGGAGTTCGGGATGCTCTTCGCCGGCGTCGCCGAACATGGCGGCTTCGAGGTCGTTGATGCCGGAGTTGGCCGACGAGGTCTCGGGGACGAGGATCTTGCGAAAGTCGTCGTGAATGTTGGGCGTGTCATCGACGATGAGCACGCGGCGGAGTTCGCTAGATTCGCTCATCGCGAGGGTGACGGGGCCGGGGCAGCGCCGTTGGAGAGGTGGCGGTGGAGGAAGGTGACGAGGGCGTCGGGATTCACCGGCTTGGAGATGAAGTCATCCATGCCAGCATCGAGACAATCATCGCGTTCGGCGAGGGTGGCGCCGGCGGTGAGTGCGAGGATGGGGGTGCGAGTCTTCCCGTGCTCTGCCTCGAAAAGGCGGATACGTTTGGTCGCAGCAAACCCGTCGAGTATGGGCATCTGGCAATCCATCAGGACGAGATCAAATTCCCCGGTTTGGAAGCGGTCAACGGCAGCTTGGCCATCACTTACAACTTCGGCGGCCAAATTGAGTTTTTTCAGCAGACCGAGGGTGACTTTTTGGTTTACCAGATTGTCTTCGGCCACGAGCACGCGGGCGAGGGGGGCGATGGTGGCGGAAGAGGGAACCGAGGGGGTGAAGGTGTTGATGGGACCGGCGGCGAGTTTGGAGCGCAGGAGGCGGTCGAGGAGGAGGTGGCGGCGCAGGGGTTTGGAGAGGCAGCCGACGATGCCGAGTTCCGCCTGAGTGGTCTCGTCGGGGTGCACTCCGACGGAGGTCAGCAGGAGGCAGGGGGGCGGGTTGGTAATGTCGTCGCGGATACGGCGAGCGACTTCGAGTCCGTCCATGTCGGGCATTTGGAAGTCGAGCAGGACGAGGTCATACGGTTTGTCGGCGGCGACGGCGCGGTGGAGTTCGTCGAGGGCGTGCACGCCGTCGGTCACGGCGGTGGTGGTGACCTGCCACGCGGCGAGGAGGCGGGTAAGCAGTTTGCGGTTGGTGGCGTTGTCGTCGACGACGAGCATACGGCGGCCGGCGAGGGGGGACGGGTCGGCGGCGGAGTGGGCGCGAACGGAGAGCTCGGGGGAGTGGGGCAGGGCGAGTTCGAAGTGGAAGGTGGAGCCCTGGCCGGGGGTGCTGTCGGCGGCGAGGTTGCCGCCCATGAGTTCCACGAGACGGTAGGAGATGGAGAGGCCGAGGCCGGTGCCGCCGAAGCGGCGGGTGGTGGAGGCGTCGGCTTGGGTGAAGGGTTTAAACAGGCGGTCGAGTTGTTTGCCGGAAATGCCGATGCCGGTGTCGCTGACGGCGAAGTGGAGGGCTTTGGTGGCGGGGTCGAGCTGCACGCGGACGGTGACTTCGCCTTGGGCGGTGAACTTGATGGCGTTGCCGACGAGGTTAAAGAGGACCTGGCGCAGGCGGGTGGCGTCGCCGATGACGGAGGGGGGGAGATTTTCGTCGAGGTCGGCAATGAGTTCGATGCGTTTCTCGGCGGCTTTGGGGGCGAAGAGGTTGATGACCGAGGAGATGGCTTCGTCGAGGAGGAAGGGTTGGTTCTCGAGCTCGAGTTTATCGGCTTCGATTTTGGAGAAATCGAGGATGTCGTTGAGCAGGGCGAGCAGGGTTTCGCCGGAGGAGGCGATGGTTTCGGTGTAGTCGCGTTGGGTGTCGTCGAGATCGGTTTCCATGAGCAGGGCGCACATGCCGATGACGCCGTTCATGGGGGTGCGGATCTCGTGGCTCATGTTGGCGAGGAAGGCGCTTTTGGCGCGGTTGGCTTCCTCGGCCTGTTCGGCGGTGCGGGCGAGTTCGACGGTGCGGGAGGCGACGATGGCTTCGAGTTGTTCCATCTTGAGGCCGGCCTCGCGGGCGAGGCGCCATTTCTCGGAGAGGGCGCAGGCGAGTTGGAGGACTTCGACGTTCTCGAAGGGTTTTTTGAGAATGATGATTTTGTCGGACTGCCCGAGCTCTTCGGTGATGGTGGACCAGGAGTGGTCGGAGAAGGCGGTGCAGATGACGATTTGGAGGTCGGGGTCGACTTGCCAGATGCGTTTGATGGTCTCGAGGCCATCCCAGCCGGGGGGCATGCGCATGTCGACGAAGGCGACGGAAAAGGGTTGGCGGTCGGCGATGCTGCGGGCGACAAGATCGGCGGCTTCCTGACCTTGGAGGGCGTGGACCAGTTCAAAGGATTCACACTGCAGTTTGGAGCTGGAGGCGGTGTCCTGGGGCTCGTCGAAAAAGGCCTGTTCGAGGGCGTCGAGTTCGGCGGAGTGACTGTTGTCGGTCTGGCCGAGGATCTTGCGAAAGTCCTCATGAATGGAGGGCATATCGTCGACAATCAGGATCCGGGTGGGGGAACTGGTCTTGGCGCTGTTCATGATGTCGAATCCTTGGCAGGAGCGGCGGAGGCAGCGGCAGCGGGAGCGGGCTGCGGCGTCGGGGAGGGGGCGTTGGGCGAGCGTTTGGCGCGGTCGCGGAGGGCGACGGAGGGGTTGGAGGGCAGGCTGAGCACGAAGGTGGCGCCGCGGTCGAGGCCTTCGCTGTGCACGGAGAGGGCGCCGCCCATGCGTTTGGCGGCGAGGGCGCCGCTGTGCAGGCCGAAGCCGTGGCCGTCCTCGCGGGTGGTGAAGCCGTGTTGGAAAATGCGGTCGAGGTTTTCGGTGGCGATGCCGACGCCGTGATCGCGAACCACAAACTGGATGGCGTCGCCGTCGCGGCGGGTGGAGAGCTCCACGCGGCGGCGGTCGCGGCCGAGGCGCTTGACGGCGTGCATGGCGTTGCTGACGAGGTTGACCAGGATTTGGAGGGTGGCGTGGCGGTCGGCGACGAGGCGCAGTTCCTCGGGGTTTTCGGTCTCGAAGTGAATGTCGTGGCGCTTGGAGGACGCGATGTGGATGCGCATGGCATCCTCGAGCAGCATCGAGGCGATGAGGTTTTCTTCCACCCCGGCGGAACGAGCGAGGCTCTGTTGGGCGGAGACGACTTCCTTGATGTGTTCGATGTTGGTGTTGAGGGCGACCATCTCCTCGCGGATGAGGCGGTTCTCCTCGGCGAGGTTTTGGTGGATCTCGGTGAGGAAGCGGGGGAGGAGCTTGGCCTTGGGGTCGTTGGCGTAAAAACCGGAGGGGTCCTCACGGTGGGGGGCGAGCAGTTGCACCGTGCGTTGGAGGGTGCTGATGCGGGAACCTTCGAGGCGTTCGCGCACGACCTGGGCGGAGACGTTGACGGAGTTGAGCACGTTGCCGACATTGTGGAGCACGCCGGTGGCGACCTCGGCCATGCCGGCGTAGCGGGACGATTCAACGAGGGCTTTTTCAAGGCGGGCGCGTTCGGCAATCTCCTTGTTCAGGGCTTCGTTGGTGTCGCGCAGGTCGCTGTCGGCGGCCATGAGCTTATCGAGCATGGCGTTGAAGGTGCGGGTGAGTTGTCCGACCTCGTCTTCACCGGACTCGGGGGCGCGGATGCTGTAATCGGCGGTTTCGGCAATGTGGGCGGCGCTGGTGGCGAGGCGGTTGAGGCCTTTGAGGAGGAGGCCGGCGAGGATCCAGATGATCGGGCCGATGATGAGCAGGGTGAGCGCCAGCAGGGTGAAGAGCGCCGGGAGGAAGCTCTTCACGGTGGAGAGGAAGATCGGCTGGTAGTCGGCCACCAGCACGAGGTCACCGTAGTCTTCGCCGCGGTAGCTGAGGGGGTAGCGGATGACGAGTTGCCAGCCGGCAAAGTTGGAGATCTCGCCGTTTGCCGGTGCCTCCATTTCTTCGTCGGCTTCGCTGGTGCCGAAGCGGTGGAGGACCGTTCCGTCGGAGTTCTGGAGTTCGGCCTCGATGATTTCCTGTCGGGTCTGGAGCACGGCGAGGGCGTCGCGCATGCCGTTTTCGTCACCGAAGGAGATGGGACCCACGGCGTAGTCGGCCACGATGCGGGCGAGGGCCTCCATGTCGTCGCGGAAACGGTCCCGTTGGTTGACGGTTTCGTGGGCGAAGAGGGCGAGTGAGGCGATGACGATGGCCAGGAAGCAGGTGCCGCCGACGGTCAGCAGGATCTTGCCCCGCAGCGAAGCCAGGCGGGGAGTCTCATGCAGGGGGGAGGAGGCCGGGGCACTCATGGGTGGTCCTTGACGATTTCGGCGAGGCGGGCGAGCTGACCGCTGAGGGTGAGTTGGGCGCGTTTGGCGGCGGCGACGTTGATTTGAAAGCGGAGGGAATCGCCGCGGGGCACCAAGCCGATCACGCCGTAGCGGGAGGCGAAGTTGGGCGATTCACCGATGATCAGGGTATGAGCTAGAGAAAGGCGTTGCAGCAGGTCGGGGGGGATGGGTTCGGCGTCGGCGTGAACGAAGAGGAGGTGGGGAGCTTCAATCTCGGCGTCGAAGGGAAAAATGGCAAGGGGGTGTCCGTCGACCTCTTTGCCCGCCAAATTGGTGGCGATGGTATCGTAAACGGACGTGGGTCCCCAGACGCCGATGCGCAGCGGCACGGAGGCGGGGAGGGTTTCCTCGGGCCATTGCACGAACTTGGCGAAATTGAAAATGAAGCCGGCCTTAACGCGGTATTCGAGACCCTGGGCCGAGGTCGTGAGAGGCAGCAGGGCAAAGAGGAAGAGGCCGAGCCACGCGCGTCCTCCGGGCACGTGGCGCGGGCGAGCGTGAAGGCAGCAACGCAGAACCGGAAGCAGGGCAGGCATGACGGGGTTCAGCGTTGGAAGGTGAGCCGGAGGTAGAGACTGCGGCTGAGGTTGGGTTGGACTTCGCGGGAAAAGATTTCGGCGTATTCGCGATGTTGAGCGTCGAGCAGATCGCGGCCGATTAGTTCGATGCGCCAAGCCGGGTGAGGGGTCCACGCGAGTCGCACGTGGAGCGCATCGTAGGTGGGCACCAGTCCGCTTTCGAGGGACCCGACTTGTTGCCAGCCCAGGTCAAGGTCCCAGTCCGGGTGCGGCGACCAACTGGCCTGTGCTCGCGTGGTGTGGGAGGGCGTGCTCAGTTCGTAGAGCTCGACCGAGAAGCCTGAGATCTCGTCACCGACATTGGTTTGGTCGGTGAGGTTCATGTGCATCCAGGAGTAGGAGGTTTCGAAGCGCAGGCTGGGCGCGGCTTGCCACGTGAGGTTGATCTCGCCGCCTTTGGTGTGTCCGACGACGTCGTTGGAGGTGGGCACGTCGACCGCGAAGTGGGGGACCGGGGCGGCGAACACAGGCGTCACCGTGCCGGTGTAGAACCCACGCAGGTCGGTGTAGTCGTTGTAGTAATACGTGGCCTCGAGGGTGAGCCGGGGGTGTGGGGCGTAGCGGTAGCCGACTTCGAACGCGGTCAGGTATTCGCTGGAAAAGTCTTCGGAGCCGCGGATGTGGGTGGCCACGGGCAGCGGGATGTAGGGCGGGTTGGCCGGCACGACGGAGCTGAAATAGTCGACGCCGTGTTCGGCGCGGCTGGGCGTGCGGGCGGCCTTGGAGATGGCGGCCCACAGTCGGTGTTCGGGGTGCAGTGCCCAGATGGCGCGCAGGGAGGGTTGGAATTCCCAACCGGAATAGGAGTTCTGCTCGAGCTTGGCGCCGACGGTGAGGCGCAGGCGATCGGGGATGGGGTCAAATTCGTCCTGCACAAACGCGCCAAAGAAGGTGACGGTGTCGCTCGGATCGCTGAAGCTGAAGATGGTGTTGGAGGAGAGGTGATCGAGGGTGCGGCGGTAGGTCAGGCCGGTCAGCAGCTCATGGCCGGGCAACGGATAGAGTTTGGCCTGCAGGTCGGCGGTGACAGTATTGCGTTCCTCGCTGAGCGTGTCGCGGCGGTCGCGCAGATGGTCGAAACCGGCGTTAAATTTGAGTCCGCCGTTCCAGAGCGGCAGGGGTTGTTGCCATTCGAGTGATATGTTGCCGGCGCGGGCGTGACGGTCTTCGGGCAGGGAGTCGCGGTAGGGGGGCACGAGTGTCGGCAAGAAGCTCTCGCCATTGGCATCCAGTTCGCGCCATTCGGCGATGACGGTAAGCTGGCGGTCGTCGGTCACACTGTGTTCGACGCGGGTGCCAGCGAGGGCGGTCTGCCATTCGTGGATGCCGATGAAGGGCAGGGTGGAGGCGTCGGCTTCCTGGTGTTGGACCTTGGCGTAGACCCGGGCGGCGGTGCGGTTGCTGAGGCTCCAACCATGGCGCACCTCGGCCATACCGAGCTGATCTTCGCCGACGGCGAGGGCGGCGTGGGTGCCGAACGTCTCGCGCACGGGTTTGGAGACGATGTTGATGAAACCGTTCATGGCGTTGGCGCCCCACAGTGATGCGCCCGGGCCACGCAACACCTCGATGCGATCAAGGTCGCCGAGGAGCATATCTTGCATGCCCCAGTTGGTGCCGCTGAAGGTGCCGTCGTGGAGGGAACGGCCATCGGCCACGACCAACATTTTGTTCACCGTGTTATCGTTGAAACCACGGGCACTGACGGCGAAGTGGAAAGGATCGATGCGGGCGACCTGCAGGCCCGGCACGCCGCGGAGCGTATCGGCCAGAGTGAGCACCCCGAGGCGGTCGATGTCTTCACTCACCAACACGGTGGCGGCGGCGGGGTAGTCGACGAGGGTATGTTCGGTCCGGCCGAGAGAGGTGATGCGCACGTAGGACAGGTCGGCCAAATCCATCGTGGTGAAGTCGGTGAACTGGGCGCGAGCGACCGGCAATGCCGCGACGGTGGCGGCGGTCAGGACGAGCACCAGTCGGCCCCAGCGGGTGGTGCGATAGTCCGACAAAGAGGCGCGCGTGGACCCCCGTTGTCCCCGCAGGCAAAGCAGAAGACAGGCCGCACGTCGCAAGGAGTGGGGTCCAAAGGAATTAACAAACATGATTTGGGCTACCCAACGGCTCAGAATTGATCGGACTTTAGGGGATACGAAAGGGGATGAGGGAGGGGAGAGATTGAGGGGGAGAAACAGCGTCTACAGGAAAGGGGGAAAGCGGTTTCGGCAACGGGCGGAATTTACGGAGTGCCGGCGTGTCCGCTTGCGCAATTCCCGCAGAATTATGGCGATACAAAAAACCCGCATCGCGGGGAGCGATGCGGCCAAACAATGGCTCATCCGAGCGTTCAGGCAACCGGGACGCGGGCCGTCGCGGCGGGGCGATGGGATGGTTTGAAGCCGCCGGACGGGGGCGGAGGCGGTGCCACCAAGCGGGTGGTGCGCCGTTTTTCCCCGATGAGCGCCTGCAGGCGGTCGACGCCGTGCTGCAGGATGCCGGACTGGGTGTCGAGGTCGCCGGCGGCAGCGGCGGTTTCCTCGGCATTGGCGGCGTTGGCCTGGGTGACCTGGTCCATCTGGGAAATGGTGGTATTGAGTTGGTCGATACCCTGGCTCTGTTCCTGGGCGCTCGAGGCTTGGCCGGACACGAGGTCGGCGAGGGTGCGGACCTGTTCCTGAATTTCGGAGAACTTGGCGGCGACATCGGCGCTCAGGCGCACGCCGTCGCGACTCTTGGTGACGGAGACCTCGATCTTTTCGGCGGTTTCGCGGGCGGCCTGGGCGGAGCGTTGGGCGAGGGAGCGCACCTCGTCGGCGACGACGGCGAATCCGGCTCCGGCTTCGCCGGCGCGAGCGGCTTCGACGGCGGCGTTGAGGGCGAGGATGTTGGTCTGGAAGGCGATCTCGTCGATCGTCTTGAGGATGGCGGTGACGTCTTCGCAGGCCTTCATGATGGCGCCCATCGCGGTATCCATCTCCCGCATACGGGAGGCACCGGTATCGGCGGCGTCGCGGGTCTGGCGGGAAACGGTCTCGGCCTGGCTGGCGGCGTCGGCGTTGTGGCGAGTCATGCCGGCCATCTCTTCGAGGGAAGCGCTGGACTCCTCGAGGGACGCGGCCTGTTCGCTGGAGCCGTCGGCGAGAGACTGGCTGGCGTTGACGAGGGCGGCGGCGCGTTCGCGCACGATGCCAGTGGCGGCGGTGAGATCGTCGCTGGTGGAGCGCACCAGTTTGGCGACGGCGCGCACACTGAAGTAGGCGACAAGCATGCCGATCACGGTGCAGGCGGCGAGTCCGAGTCCGGTAATCATGCCGATGCGTTCGGTCTGGGCGATGGATTGCACGGTGACATCGCTGGCAGCGGTGGAGGCGGCGAGGATGGCGCCGGACAGGTCTTCCTGCTCGCTGGCGAGGACTTTGACGGCTTGGGCGATGTCCTGATCGAGCGTGGCCATGGCGATTTCGAAATCGCCGGCTTCGAGCGCGGAGTGGAATTTGGCCGCGACCGCTTCGTAGTGGGTGAGGGCGGTTTTAAACTCCTGCAGATGGCCGTGGATGATCGGGTCCTGGACGGATTCCGCCATGGCGGCGAGGTCGGCTTCGACGACGGCGATGCTGGCGGCGAAGGCTTCGTGGCGCTGGGCCATTTTGGCCTCGTCGCCGGCGAGGGCGAATTGGAAGAGGGCCGCTTCGCTGCGCAGGGTGGCTTGTTGCATGCTGCCTAGGCGCAGGAGATTGGGCAGGTGGCGTTCGGTGAACTCGGTGGTGCCGAGGGCGCCGAGGTGCGTGTAGTGCCGGACGGTGCCGGATACGCTGAGCACGCCGATCAGCACGACCGCGAACGAGCCCAGCACCAAGGCAATGGTGCGGCGCAGGGTGATGGCTGGCTTGGAGGACTGCATGGCGAAGGCGGGGGCAGGTTAGATTTCGGAAAGCACGGGCAGCTCGCCGGCGGCGGTGTTGTCGACGATGCAGATGGCCCCGGGGGTGGAGGCGGCGAGGGCGAGGGCGGCCTGTTCATCGGCCACGACCTTGGGGGCGGAGCCGCCACCGGTCATGAAGAGGCGGCGCCAGTGGTTTTGGAACTGGCCGGAACTCATGCCGACGGTGGCTTTGAGGAAGCTCTCCTGGGCGGGGCTGTTTTTCGCGACGATGATGACGACGCGGGCGGAACCGATTTTGTTGTTTTTGCCGAGGAGGACGGCTTTGGCGGCGTCGGCATCGAGGGCGTTGCCGGCGAGGTCGGCGTTGCCCACGAGGGCGGGGGCGGCGGAGGCGCTCAGGACGGCGGTGCACAGGCCGAGCAGCAGGAGCAGAGAGGAGCGAAGGGTGCGTTGCATGACGATCACGGGTAGGCGGTGGTGGGTCAGAACGAGTAAGTGGTTTTGACGGCGAGCAGGGTGGTGCGCAGGTCGCGGGCGGGGTTGGGCGTCTTGACGGTGTTGAAGACGTTCATGGCACCCTCGATCCAGTGGCCCTCGATTTTGACGAGGAGTTGGTCGGTGAGATCGAAGCGAGCGCTGGCGACCCATTCGCGGTTGTAGTTGTAGAAGTCTGGCGCGGTGGGGTCGGGTGCGTCGTCGGTTTGGGAGCTGTAGTAGGCCCCCAGTTCGAGGTAGGGCGTGATGCGGCGGGCGGCCGAGACATACCAATTGCTCCACTGGAAAGGGCTGGGGCGGACGAAGAGCGGGGTGGTGAGATGGAAGTCGCTCACGACACGCTGCCACTCGGCGGCGAAGACCCAGTCGTTGTAGTAATATTCCACCGACAGCGCGTGGGTGTCGTAGGCGTCGGAGGTCAGGCCGGCGGGGAGGGCGGGAGCGGGGGCGAAGGCGCCGTCGCCGGCGACATCGGCGAGGCGGTTGAAGGAGTATCCGCCGCGTAGGCCGAGGATGGGCGTATTCCAGAAGAGTTGCAGGCCGTAGACGGAGCCGAGTTTGAGTGCAGCCACGCCGGGAGCGGCGTAGATGCCGGAGTTATTGAAGAAGTCGGCCACGCCTTGGTCGGCGCTCACGGAGCGGTCGCCGTAAAAGACTTTGTAGTCGAGGGAGCCGGCGTCACCGAGGCCGAGGTTGCCGTAGGCCATGGCGCCGTCGAAGGAGCCGAAGAAGTCGCGCAGGATGGGGTTGTAGAGGCTGAGCGGCAGGAAGGCGTAGGGGCGGATGGAATCGACATCGAGGGCTTCGCCGTAGAGTCCGCGGGGAAACTTTAGGCGACCGGCGCGCAGGCCGATCTCGCGGCGGAATTGGTAGTCGGCGACGGCCCAGTCGAGGATCGGCTCGTCCTCGCCGTAGTTGCCGAGACTCTGGGCAAACGCCTGGGCGCCGATGCGAAAGTCGCCGCGCGAGTAGGACGCGTTGAGCGCGATCTCGCGGAAGTCGAAGGTGCCGCCGTCGGCTTCGACGGGATAGTTGTTACCCCAACTTTGGAGGTAACCTTGGCTGATGAAGCCGCCGACTTGAATGTCAGCGAAGGATACGGTGGCGGAGGCGGTGCTCGGCCAAGCGATGCAGGCGAGCGCGGTCGATACGGCCGCAAGGCCAGTGCGGATTCGAGAGGTGTTCATTGGTAGCTGGTGGCAAACCGGTCCTAGGGTCTGCTGAGCTACCTATTCGGGGGAATTACTAGTATACTTTAGGGATATATCCCCGATTACGTGAATGTGCCCATGAGCCAATCAGGAGGCTAATGGGCACCGTAAGCAGGGAGGGGCAACGTGCCCCGGTTTAGCGCCGTTTACCCCAGCGCTGGGTCTGTTTGAGTTCGAAGGGGGCGGTCTCGATTTGCACGCCGACGACGGCGGGGTGGTTGCGCAGGACCTGGAAGATTTCGCCGGAGAGTTTCCAGTCGAGGGCGGTGGAGATGTCGGCGATGGCGACGGAGCGGTCGGGGCCCACGAAACCGAGGCTGGTGGAGGTGGGACCGGACTGGCCGTCGATGATGGGCCGCAGACTGCGCAGGAAGGAGCTGTTGTCGGTATTGGCCGGATCGAGCAGCCAGGTGACGCGCTTGATGTTGGAGGCGACGTAGTTGGGCAGATGATACGCCTCGCGGACGTTGAGGCGGGCACCCTCTTCGTTGACCATGACCGTGCCGCAGATGACAACCGGGGCGTTTTCGCTGAGCACCTCGCCGTATTCCTCGTAGGCGTTGGCAAACATGTTGAGCTGCAGGGTGGCCTGTTTGGTGGCGAGGGAGAAGGCGACCCAGGGGCGGTTGTCCTTTTTGGAGAGTTTTTTCTGCAGGCCACCGGCGATGCCGCAGATGCGGAAGGGCGTGCGGTCCTCCTGTTCCAGCAGCTCGTCGAGGTCGTAGGTGTCGAGCGCGTCGGCGAGACCGATGTAGGTGTTCATCGGGTGGCCGGAGACGTAGAAGCCGAGCAGCTCCTTTTCGAAGGCGAGTTTTTCCGATGACGTGAAGTCGGTGACGTCGTCGGGTTTCAGATTTTTGATTTCGGATTTTCGATTGCCGGCAGGTTTCGGCGGCTCGGGTTCGGCCAGCATGTCGAGGAAGTTGTTTTGGCCGGCGGCGCGGTCGCGGGCCTGCTCGGCGGCGGCGGCGATGGCGGAGTCGATGCGCTCGAAGATGCCCTTGCGCGGCTCGCCGGAGAAATCGAAGGCGCCGGTTTTGACGAGGTGTTCGAGGACGCGTTTGTTGGCGGCCTTGCCGTCGACGCGGGCGATGAAGTCGTCGAAGTTCTCGAAGTGCCCGTTGGCTTCGCGCTCCTCGATGATCTTGAGGGAGGCGGCTTCACCCACGCCCTTGATGCCGGCGAGACCGAAGCGGATTTTGCCGCCGGCGACCGGGGCGAAGTTTTCGCGGGATTCGTTCACGTCGGGGCCCTGCACCTCGATGCCCATGGCGAGGGCTTCATCGATGAAGTGGGACACCTTTTCGGCGTTGCCGAGCTCGGCGGTGAGCACGGCGGCCATGAACTCGACCGGGTAGTTGGCTTTCAAATACGCCGTCTGGTAGGCGACGACGGCGTAGGCGGCGGAGTGGGATTTGTTGAAGCCGTATTGGGCGAACTTGTTGAGGAGGTCGAAGATCTCGTTGGCTTTGGTGGCGGAGATGTCGTGCTTCTCCTTGGCGCCCTTGATGAAGATCTGGCGCTGCTCATCCATGGCCTTCTGGTCTTTCTTACCCATGGCGCGGCGGAGCATGTCGGCGCCACCGAGGGAATAACCGGCGATGACCTTGGCACACTCCATCACCTGTTCCTGGTAGACGATGATGCCGAAGGTTTCGCGGAGGACGGGCTCGAGGAGCTCGTGGGGATACTGGACCGAGGCCGGGTTGTGTTTACCGCGGGCGTAGTCGGGGATGAACTGCATCGGGCCCGGCCGGTAGAGGGCCGAGATGGCGTTGATGTCGTCGATGTTGGAGATGCCCACCTGGCGGGAGGCGTTCTGCATGCCCGGCGATTCGAGCTGGAACACGCCGACGGTTTTGCCGGCGTTGAGCAGCTCGTAGGTTTTGGGGTCCTCGAGGGAGACGTCGTCGATGGAGAAGTCCGGCATCTGCTGGGTGCGGCGGACGTTGGCGACGGCGTCGGAGATGACGGTGAGCGTCTTGAGGCCGAGGAAGTCCATCTTCAGCAGGCCGAGTTTATCCACGGCCTTCATGGAGAACTGCACGGTGACGTCGCCTTCCTGCAGGGTGAGGGGGACGAAGTTCTCCAGCGGCTGGTCGGTGATGATGATGCCGGCGGCGTGTTTGCCGGTGTTGCGCACCATGCCCTCGAGGACGAGACCGGCGGTGACGATCTTCTTGGCCATCGGGTTGCGGTCGATCTCGGTGCGCAGCTCGGAAGACTTCTCGATGGAATCGGTGAGCGAGATGTTGAGCTCGTCGGGAATCATCTTCGCGAGCCGGTCGGCGTCGGCGAAGGCGAGGTCGTGCACGCGGGAGACGTCGCGGATGACCATCTTGGCGCCGAGGGTGCCGTAGGTGATGATGTTGGCGACGCAGTCGCGGCCGTATTTCTCGCGCACGTAGTCGATCACCTCGACGCGGCGGCGCATGCAGAAGTCGATATCGAAGTCGGGCGGGGAGATACGTTCCGGGTTGAGGAAACGTTCGAAGAGCAGACCGAACCGCATCGGGTCGATGTTGGTGATGGTCAGCAGGTAGGCGACGAGGCAGCCGGCACCGGAACCACGGCCGGGACCGACGGGGATCTCGTGTTCGCGGGCCCAGTTGATGAAGTCCCACACGACAAGGAAGTAGTCGACGAAGCCGGTGACGTTGATGATGGCCTGCTCGTAGCCGAGACGGACGACGAGCTCTTCGGCGCTATCGAGGCCGGAGTAGTCGGGCGGCTTGGGTTTTTCGCCTTCGGGGCGGTTGTTGAGCAGGTCGAGTTTGGCGGCGACGTTCTCGTGAGCGGCGATGGAATCGTAATCGACGTCGTAGCGGTCCTTCAGGCCCTCGACGCAGAGCTGGTGAAGGTATTCGGCAGGCGAATACTTGGAGGAAATTTCCGGGGGCAGCGGATACTTGGGGTAACGCTCGGAGCCCTTGGGGAAGGGGATGGCGAGGTCGCACATCTCGGCGACCAGCTGGGTGTTGAGAATGGACTCGGGGAACTCTGGGAAGACCCGTTCCATCTCGGCGCGCGACTTGAGGTAGAACTGGTCGCCGGAGAAACGCATGCGGTTTTCCTCGGCCAGCTTGGAGCCGGTCTGGATGCAGAGCAGGGCGTCGTGCGGCTGGGCGTCGTCGGCGTTGACGTAGTGGACGTCGTTGGTGGCGATGAGTTTCAGGTCGAACTCCTCGCCCAGCTTGATGAGGCCGGGAATGATCTTCTTCTGCTCGGGGATGCCGTGGTCCTGGATTTCGACGAAGTAGTTCTCCTTGCCGAAGATATCGACGAACTTAGCGCAGGCCTCGCGGGCTTCCTCTTCGCGATCGTGCAGGAGGAGCTGGGGGACGAGGGAGGCGAGGCAGCCGGTGAAGCCGATGAGGCCCTCGGAATATTGGGCGAGGGTCTCCATGTCGGTGCGGGGTTTGTAATAAAAACCGCGCAGGTGGGAGTCGGAGACCAGCTTGAGCAGGTTCTGGTAGCCGGTGAGGTTTTTGGCGAGGAGGCCCAGGTGGTAGTAGCTCTTGCCGTCCTCGGCGCGTCCCTTCTTTTCGAGGCGGGAGCCGGTGGTCATGTAGAGCTCGCAGCCGATGAGCGGCTTGATGCCGGCGGCCTTGGCGGCGTTGTAGAACGCGATGGCGCCGAAGAGGTTACCGTGGTCGGTGAGAGCGAGCGCGGTCATGCCGAGCTCGCTGGCGCGGCCCATCAGCCGGTCGATGCGGCAGGCTCCGTCGAGCAGGGAATAATCGGTGTGAACGTGAAGGTGGGCGAAACTCGGATCGGCGGGCACGGGCGTAGGGAAAAGCTGAAATCAGAAAGCTGAAACGCTGAAATGGAAATCAAGCGGCGCCTTTTTGGCGCAGATGGGGCGGCTAAAGATTGCCGTTGACGCAGAGGCCACGCTTTGGCGCTATGAGCCTTTTTCCCTTTCAGAAACACGTCCTACGACATGCCCATCGAAATCAAAATCCGCAAAAGCGAGCCGGTCGACCGCGCCCTGCGTCGCCTGAAGAAGAAGCTCGAACGCGAGAACATCATCAAGGGTGTTCGCGCCAAGCGTTACTTCGAGAAGCCCTGCGCGAAGCGTCGCCGCAAGGAGAAGGTCATGGCCTTCACCCAGATGCTGCGCCGTCGCCACGAGGGTTGATCCCGCTGTCGTCGCCACGCGCGACGAACCGAGCCTTTTTCCCCACCGCGCCGGTCGAACGTTGTTCGCGGGCGCGGTTTTTTTGTGCCTTGATCCGTCTTTTCTGCAAGCGACTCACACTTGGACGACCTGAGTTGCTCCTGTTTCTGATTTCGTCTTTTCTAACCTCCCTGTGAAGCCGACCCTGGCGCTATCAACCTGCTGGAACTCCTACCGCCACACCGATGGCTACGCGATGCTCAAGGAGATTCGCGACCTCGGTTTCGACTATGCGGAGCTGAGCCACGGGACGCGCATCGTGCTGGTGCCAGGGATTCTGCGGGCAGTCGAAGAGGGGCTGATCCAGATCACTTCGACGCACAATTTTTGTCCGCTACCCACCGGCATCAACCATTCGGCGCCCAACCTGTTTGAGCCGTCGAACGCGACGCACAAGGAGCACGACCAGTGGCTCCGGCACACCCTCAAGTCGATCGACTTCACCGCGCAGGTGGGCGCGTCGGTCATGGTGACGCACCTCGGCAGCGTGCACTTCTTTTGGACCAATCCGGTGCGCAAGGTGAAGGCCTACCGGCGCATGCACTCGGAGCTCGATGTGGCCAAGGACCCGGGCTACCGGAAGGTGCTGGAGAAGGCGCTGGCCAAGCAGCGCAAGCGCATGCCGCCCTACTGGGAGCAGGTGCTGGCGAGCCTGGAAGAGATTCGCGAACGCTGCCTCGAAAAGAAGGTCATGATCGCCTGCGAGAATCGGGAGAAGTTCCAAGAGCTGCCGCTCGATGACGACTTTCCGGCCTTTTTTGATGCGATGCCCGAGCAGCGGCACTGCGGCTATTGGCACGACACGGGCCATGCCGAGCTCAAGCAGAACATGGGCGTCATCAGTCACCGTGAGCATTTGGAGAAGAACGCCAGCCGCCTGCTGGGCTTCCACCTGCACGACGTCGCGGATGACGATGACCATCAGCCGGTGGGTTATGGGCAGATCGATTTCGACATGATCAGCTCATTCTGGGAGCCGCACCATCGGCTTACCTTGGAACTGAGTCCGCGCACCACGCCGCGACACGTGTTGATGTCCAAGGAGCGCGTCGACGCCTTGGTTGAAAAACGTTTCGGCTGAGCCGCTCTGGCGCGTTCGCCGAGTTGGTGGTTACAGAAGTAGGGATGTCGGGCGTAACCGCGCCCGAGGCGGGCAAGAGCCCGACCCACATCAGACAGAGTAACCGATTTGTGGGTCGGGCTTTACGCCCGAAATGGCTGTATCTGGATGAGGATTTGTAGCGGCTCGGCTCAGGCCGTGGCGGGCCACCAGCGGTAGAGGAAAAAGTAGACCAGGACGCCGGTCACACTCACGTAATACCAGATGGGGAAGGTCCAGCGGGCCCACTTTTTGTGCCGCTCATAGTTGCCCTTGATGGCGAACCAGAAGGTGCGCGGCACGAGGTAGGCGATGCTCATGGCGAGCAGGATGTGGGAGATGAGCATCGCATAGTAGATGCCCTTGATCGCGCCTTCGCCGCCGAAGGGGGTGTGCACGCCCTGCACGGCGATTTTGTGGGCGACGTAACCGACCAGGAAGATCGCCGACACGCCGCCGGCGGCGAGCATCGCCTTGCGGTGGGCGTCGCGGTAACCGGCCTTGATGAAGCCGAAGCCGAAGGTCATCAGGAGCGTGGCGAGGCCATTGAGCATGGCGTTGAGGGCGGGGATGTCGTGAATCGTCATACCAAGAAGAGGCGATCGATCACCAGTGCACCAAGCTGCAACGGAAGCCAGCCGATGGAGGCGAAAAACAGTTTGCGGGCGGCTTGGTCGCGGCCGTCTTTGCGCAGGAAAGCGACGGCGCGCATCATGAACCAGAGCCCGAGCAGCACCGTCACGCCGAAGTAGATCCAGGTCGCATCGCCCATGAAGCTTGGCAGGGCGCTCACGATCACCACGGCGACGGTGTTGACCAGCGACCAGAGGGCGACGGTTTGGCCGTCGCGGTCGCGCACCGGCAACATCGGAAAATCGACCGCGCTGTAGTCCTCCCGGTAAGTCCAGGCGATGGCCATGAAGTGCGGGATTTGCCAAAAGGCCAGCAGGCCAAACAAGACCCACCCCAGCGGTTCCATGCCACCGTGAGCGGCGGCGTAACCGATGAGGGGCGGAAAGGCGCCGGCGATGGCGCCGATCTCGGTGCTCCACTTGGACCAGCGCTTGGCGGGCGTATACCACGCGAGGTAGGTCACGATGGTCGCGAGGGCAAAAGCGGCGGCGAGCGGACTGGCCAGCGCGAAGAGCAGGAAACAGCCGCCAAAACACAGGCCCCAACCGAGCACAAAGGCAGCGCCATCGGGCACTTTGCCGGAGGGCAGGGGACGGTCGGCAGTTCGGTGCATCTTGGCGTCGGTGTCGCGCTCCATCCATTGATTGAGCGACGCGACACCGCCGGCGCAGGCGGAGGTGCCGACCATGGTGGCAATGAAATGGGTCCACTCCCACGGCGCCTTCACCACAAGGTAACCGACCATGGCGGTGATGACCGACAGCATGCTGAGCCGCGGTTTGGTGAGCTCCACGTAGTCGGCAAAACGACCGGCCGCCGCGACGGGCGGTTCATGGGCGGAGGCCGAAGCGGCGTCGTTCGAACTCATACGCTGACCCTCCCTTCCCGGCGCATGGTCCACAGGGTGGCGCCGTAAGTGGTGGCGAGCAGCAGGGCGCCCACCAGCACGTGACCGGTCGTCACGTAGGGATTGCGGGTGGTCCAAATGACCGAGGCGCCGAGGGCGACTTGAGCGACGAGCAGCGTCGCAATGGTGGTGCCGGCGCCGCCGAGGTGTGCTTTGGCCAGCTTCACGGCGTAAGTGATGAGCGCCACGCTCAGCACGACCGCCATCACGCGATGGGCGAAGTGAATGCCGACCCGGAAATTCCACAGCGGCGGCAACAGGTCGCCGTCGGCGGAGCTCAGCGGGAAGGTGGGGATAGCCATGCCGGCGTAGCTATGACGCATGATCGCCGCGATGGCGAGTTGGAGCAGCAACAGCCCGCAACACCACCGGCCGAGGCGAGACAGGGCGGCCAGTCCGTCGGAGCGGGCCGAGGCTTCGATCCAGGGGCGCGACAGCGCGAGCGCGATGGTGAGCAGGGTGCACACGTAGACCTGCGCGAGGCAGGCGTGCAGCATGGCGAAGAGGCGACCTACGCTGACCGAATCGAGGAAGATGTGGTCGAGCAGCACCCGCAGTCCGCCAACCAGCGCCTGCACGAACACCAGGGCCACGGCGAAGAGCGCGACGTGCCGCACCCAGGCGCGCGCTTCCTTTTTCCAAACAGCCAACCAGATGCCGATGGTGATAAAGGACATCATGCCGGCGCTCAGGCGATGGGAGTGCTCGGCAAACATCATGATGTCGCTCAGCCAGCCGTCGGGATTGAGCGATCCATTGGAGAGCGGCCAATCGAGAAAGATCATGCCGGCGCCGATGCTGGTGGTGAACGCGCCGAGCATCACCAGCACAAACACCCAGATGCCGCCGAGCGTGGCGAACCACGCCAAACCGGGTTGGTAGCTGGAAGAACGGGCGGACGTGCTGAGCAACGGCATGGTGGGCAGAAAGCGGCGGGGCGGAAGGGGAGAGCGGGTCACCCTACGAGCCGCATTCCCTTTGACAAATCTATCTGCCGGGGAATCCGTGAGCACATGACTTCGAAGATTGCCGGGTTCTCGTGCTGCGTCCGCCGTTGGTTGGGCGTGAGCCTCGTGACCACCGCGCTGTTGCTCACCGCATGCAACCGCGCCGAAAAGGCAGCGCAACCCGAACGACTGCCGGTGCCCGGCCGTCCGCTCACCGGGCAAATCGTGAAGGTCGATCTCGAACGCGGCACCCTGCTCGTCGACCACGACCCCATCCCCGACTACATGCCGCAAATGGTGATGGAGTTCCAAGCCGGCGCGGGTGACCTCGCCAATCTTGAGGCCGGCCAACGCATCCGCGCGCGCCTCATCGAAGAAGCCAACGGCGTCTTCCGTCTCGCGCACATCTGGGTGCAGGACGGTTTGTCCGAGTCACAGATCGCCGCCGCCGCCGCCGAGTTGCACGAGGACACGGTCATTCGCGGCAGCAAGGTTTACCGCGCGGTGGGCGAGAACCTGCCCGACTTTTCGCTGTATGATCAGAGTGGTCAGGTCGTCGATATGAACCGCTTCCGGGGCAAGAAGGTGGTGATCAACTTCATCTACACGCGTTGCCCGATCGCGACGATGTGTCCGGCGGCGGTGACCAACATGATGACGGTGCAGGAAGGCGTCGCGGCGGCCGGCAAGAGTGATCAACTCGAGCTCATCTCGGTCACCTTCGATCCGGAATACGATACGCCTGGCGTGCTGCGCGACTACGCGGCGGCGCGCGGCATCGACACCAGCAACTACAGCTTTCTCACCGGTCCGGAGTCGGCCATCAAAGACCTGCTGCGCCAGCTCGGCGTGTTGGCCGAAGTCGAGGGGCCGCTCATTCAACACACGCTCGCGACGCTCTTGGTGAACGAAGAGGGCCGCATCATCGATCGCGCGGATGGCAGCCGCTGGGACACCCAACAGTTTGTGCGCAAGATCGTGCGCTGAAGCAGAGCCAGCCCGAGACGAAACCTATGAGCGAAACCGCGACAGCGCCCTCGTTTAATCCGGCCCAACGCCGGCAGATGGTCGTGCTCACCCTGGGCGCGTTGGCCATCTTTGCGGTGTTTCGCTGGCTGCCCACCGGCACCAACCTGAGCCATGGCGATTTCCGCCTGGAGGGGGAGAACGTGCTCGAGTTCTGCGATCCGGCGGCGCCGCAGTTTCTGCCGGTCACGACAGCGCGCTCGCCGGTGAGCCTCACGCTGGCGCCGACGACCGCCGCGGTCGGACAACCGCTCGACCTCACGCTCACGTTGGCGACGTCCACCGGCAAGGCGATCGGTCCGGTCGATCTGCTGGTGGCGCACACGCGCAAGCTGCACCTGATGGCGGTCGATCCGACCCTCCGCGACTATCATCACCTGCATCCCGAGCCGGGGGAGACGCCGGGCGAATGGCACGTGAGTTTCACCCCGAAGCTCGCGGGCACCTACCGGGTGTTTGCCGATTTCACGCCGGCGGCGACGGCGCGCGGTTTGTATGCGAGCGCTGACATCGAGGTGCCGGGCGAGGTGGCGCAGAACCCGGTCATCCTCAACCCGACGGCCGAGCGCGATGGTTTTGCTTTCTCGCTGCGCACCGATGGTGAGCAGGTGCGAGCCCGTGAGCCGGCCGATCTGACGTTGGCGATCCGCGCGCTCGATGGCAGTCCCGTGCAGCTCGGTGAAGTGATGGGCGCCTTTGCGCACCTCGTGGCCTTTGACCGCGAGCGCAGTGGATTCGCCCACCTGCATCCGCGCGAGACCGATCTGGTAAACCCGCCGGATGCGCTCGCGCCGGAACTGCATTTCCAAGTCACGATTCCGGAGGCGGGGCTGTATGTCATCTGGGCGCAGATGGTGCTCAACGACACCGAGACCTTCGTGCCGTTCTGGTTCGAGGTGGAACCGTGAGCGACGCGGCAGAGCAAACGGCCGAACCCGGTTTGCAGGCCGATGCCGATCTGGTGGCGCGCGGCTGGATGCGCATCGGCATCGGACTCGCGGTGGCGGGGCAGGCGATGGTGTTTGGCCTAGCGATCAATGTGACGCCGGCCGACGGCGTGGGTTATTGGGTCGTGCATGGCGGACTCATGCTCTCGGCGCTGCTCGTGTTGATCTTTCTCGGCGGTGACATGGTGGGCGCAGCGTGGCGTTCGCTGCGGGAGGCGCGCATCAGCATCGATCTGTTGTTTTTGGTCACGCTGACCGGCGCGCTGGCGGGATCGTTGGTGAGCACCTTCACCCGCACTGGAGCAGTCTATTACGAAGTTGTGGCGGTGCTCATCGCGGTGCACACGCTGGGCAAACTTATCGGCGCGCGCAGCCGTCTCGCGGCGCTGTCGGCGGTCGATAAAACCCGCGCGCAGTTTGCGAGCGTGCGGGTGCGTGAACCCGATGGCCGCGAAGTCACCAAGCCGGTGAAAGCGCTGCGCGGCGATGAACGGGTGTTGGTGGCGCCGGGCGAAGCCATCGCGGTGGACGGCACCATCGTGCGCGGGCGTAGTTATATTTCGGAGACAAGCATGACCGGCGAGTGGCGGCCGGTGCCGCGGGGTGAAGGCGAGGCGGTGCTGGCGGGAACGCATGCCGTCGACGGCGATTTGGAAATCGCGCCCACGATCGGCGCCCGCCGTCTCGATCACATTTTGAGCGAAGTGGAACGCGCGCGGGTGGCGCCGAGTGCACTGCAGGCGCAGGCCGATACGCTCATGCGTTTTTTCCTCCCCGTGGTGGTGACGGTGAGTGTCGGCACCTTTGCGTTCTGGTGGCTGCGGGGGCCGTGGCCGGAAGCCTTGTTCAACGCCATGGCGGTGCTGTTGGTGGCGTGTCCCTGTGCGATGGGCTTGGCCACGCCGATCGCGGTCTGGAGTGGCTTGGCGCGGTTGGTGAAACTCGGCGTCGTGGCGCGCACCGGTGACCTGCTCGACGCGCTCGGCCGGTGTGATCAACTCTGTATCGACAAAACGGGCACGCTCTCGGAAGAGCGCATGGAAGTGTTGGCGTGGCGTATGGAGGGCGCTTGGACGGATCCGGCGTCGTCGGCCTGGCTGCGCGGCGCGGTGGCCCGGTTGGAGGACGGCCTGATGCATCCCGTGGCGCAGGCCCTGGTTTCAGCCGGGGGCGGTGACCCCGGTTCGGCGACGACCATGACAGAGCGGGAAGTGGTGGCGGGCGGTGGGGTGCGTGGCCGCGTGGACGGGCGCCAGGTCGCGGTGGGCGAATGGGATTTGCATGGGTTCACCGGGGACGCGCCGTCGGGCGCGGCCAAGGCGGTGTGGGTGTCGGTGGACGGCGCGCTCGCGGCGACGGTGGAGCTGGGCGAACGCTGGCGGGTGGGCCTCACCGAGACGCTCGCGGAACTGCGCGAACTCGGTGTGGCAGTGGAGGTGCTCACGGGCGACCGGCATCCACCGACGGATCTCGGCGTGCCGGTCGAGGGGGGCTTGTCGCCGGAGGACAAAGTTGCGCGCATCGCGGCGCATCAGGCTGCCGGCCGGCAGGTCGTATTTGTCGGCGATGGGGTCAACGATGCGGCGGCGATGGGCGTGGCCAACGGCTCGATCGCGGTGGGCGGGGGCGCGGATCTGGCGCGGGCGTCGGCCATGGGCACGATGGCGGGTGATGACCTGCGGGTCGTGCCGCGGGCGATCCGCCTGGGGCGCGTCGTGCGGCGCGGCATTTACGGCAACCTGCGTTTTGCGGCCTGCTACAATGTCACCGGCATGATCCTGGCGGCGAGTGGTTGGCTGCACCCCGTGGTCGCGGCCTTTTTGATGGTCGGCTCCAGCATCGCGGTCGGCGTGCGTGCGCTACGTGCAGCCGAAAAGGTGACGGTGGAGTAGTTTCCGGATCTTTAGCCTTTCTCGTTCTCTTTATCCCAGCAGCGCGGGACGGTTTCGGGCAACGGGGCGAAAGATAAAGACGAACGAGAAAGAGGGGGCGACGGGGCCGCCCTACAGCAGGACGAGGTCGTTGCGGTGGATGACCTCGAGGCGGCGGCGCTGCGGGAAGAGATTCTTGAGCTCGTCGGTATTCAGGCCGGAAATACGCGGAACGTCGACGTTGGCGAAACGGGTTTTACCGCGGGCGATCACCTCGCCGGCGGGATTGGTGACGTCGATGATGTCGCCGACCGCGAAAAGGCCTTCGCTGCCGGTGACGCCGACCGCCAGCAGGCTGCGGCCTTTGTCGCAGAGGGCGGCGGCGGCTTTGGCGTCGATGATCACGCGGCCGGTCGGGCGTTGGTAGTAAGCGAGCCAGCGTTTACGGGCTTCGAGGGGGAGGCCGCTGGGAACGAAGTAGGTGCCGGGGTTGTGGCCGGAAAAGATGCGGGGCAGGACGTTCTCGACGGAGCCGTCGGCAATGAAGACACCGCAGCCGGATTTTACGGCGAGTTTGGCCGCGGAGATTTTGGAGACCATACCGCCGACGGCGGTGGCGGAGGTGGTGCCGCCGGCCATGGCTTCGATCTGCGGGGTGATGCGGTTGACCGTGGGCACGATCTCGCCGGTGCCCTGCATGTCGATGAGACCCGGGGCGGTGGAGAGGATGACGAGGTAGTCGGCGTGGGTGAGGCCGGCCACCATGGCGGAGAGGGTATCGTTGTCGCCGAAGCGAATTTCCGCCGCGCTCACGGTGTCGTTCTCGTTGACGACGGGAATGGTGCCATAGGCGATGAGCGCTTCGAGGGAGGCTTTGACGCCGAGGTGGCGGGCGCGGGCGCGCAAGTCCTCGTGGGTGAGCAGCACCTGGGCGACATGGGCGCCGTAAGGGTCGAAGCCCTGCTGCCAGGTCTGCATGAGCAGGCTTTGGCCGATGCCGGCGCAGGCCTGCTTCTGGGCGAGGAGCGACGGGCGCTTGGTGAGTCCGAGGATGCCCATGCCCAGACCGACGGCGCCGGAGGACACGACGATGACCTCGGTGCCGCCCGCGCGCAGAGCGGCGATTTGAGCGCAGACGTGGGCGATGCGTCCGGTATCGAGTTGACCGATGCCGGAGGTGAGCACGCCGGTGCCGAGTTTGACGACGACGCGTTTGGGAGGTTGAGCGGAAAAATTAGCGAAGGATGCGGGCACGGAACGGGAGGCGGGAGACGGGATGCTTGATGCGGGATTCAGGTTGGAGGAGAGAGGCGGTGGCACAAAAAGGGCGCCGACTTTGCGACGCCCCGGGGTGAATGGTGTAAGGGAAAGGTCAGGTGACCTCGAGGAGTTCTTTTTCCTTCTCCTCCAGATGCGTGACAATCGTGGCGGTGAACTTGTCGGTTACGGCCTGGATTTCTTTTTCGATCCGCTTGGATTCGTCCTCGGGCAGCTTGGCTTTTTTGAGCGTATCCAGTCCGTCGTGACGGGCTTTGCGGACGGCCACTTTGCCTTCTTCGGCATAGCGGTGGGCCACCTTGACGAATTCCTGACGGCGCTCGCGGCTCATCTCGGGCAGGGGCACGCGGACGAGGCCGCCGTCAACCACCGGGTTGAGGCCGATGTTGGCGATTTGGATGCCCTTGGAAACGGCTTGGATGACACCTTTGTCCCACGGCTGGATGACAATCATGCGGGAGTCGGGAGTGGAAATGGCGGCGCAATCCTTGATGCGCATGGAGGAACCGTAGGCCTCGACCGGGATGTTTTCCACCATGGCGGGGGTGGCCTTGCCGGTGTGGATGTTGGCAAATTCGTGGAGGGTGTGGTCCACGGCTTTGTTCATCTTGGCTTCGGTTTCGTTGACGATTTCGTGAGGCATGGTGAGAGGCTAAGCTAAAGAGTGGGGGGCTGGCGAATGAACTTATAATTTAACTGTGCACGAGGGTGCCGATCTTCTCGCCGAGGACGGCTTGGCGGATGGCGTGCGGATCGCTGAGGTCGAAGACGAGAATGGGCAGGTCGTTGTCGAGACAGAGCGAGAAGGCGGTCGCGTCCATGACGTTGAGGCGTTGGCGCAGCGCATCGATGAAGGTGATGTCGTCGTATTTGACGGCGTCGGCGTGCTTTTTCGGGTCCTTGTCGTAAATGCCGTCGACCTTGGTGGCCTTGAAAATGATGTCGGCGCCGACTTCGTTGGCCCGCAGGGCAGCGGTGGTGTCGGTGGAGAAGTAGGGGTTGCCGGTGCCGGCGACGAAGATGACGACGCGTTTGCGTTCGAGGTGGCGACGGGCGCGGCGGAGGATGAAAGGCTCGGCGACTTGGTCCATCGGGATGGCGGTCTGCACACGGGTGAGCACGCCCATCTTCTCGAGGCAGTCCATGATCGCGAGGCCGTTGATGACGGTGGCGAGCATGCCCATGTAATCGCCGGTGGTGCGATCGACGCCGCGCGACTCGCCCTGGAGGCCGCGGAAGATGTTGCCGCCGCCGATGACGACGCAGACCTCGACGCCCATGTCGTGGATTTCTTTTACCTGACCACAGATGCGACTGAGGACTTCGGGATCGATGGGATCGGTGCCGGTGCCACGCAGGACCTCGCCGCTCAATTTGAGGACGATACGTTTATATTTCGGGGCGGGAGAGTCCGGCTCAGTTTCGCTCATTTGAGGAGCGAGTGAAGGAAGCGGGATTTATCGCGTCAATCCGGTAGCGCGGTGGATCCTCGCAGCGGCAGCGGAGGCGGTGCGCCGTGGGCTCAGGCGGGGCCGAGGATGTCTTTGAGGACGGCGCTGAGGGCGGCGATTTCGTAGGGCTTGTTGATGGTGCCCGCGAAACCGTAGGAGGCGATGGACGGATCGGCCGTATCCTTGGGCAGGCCGCTGGAAAGGATGCCCTTCACGTCTGGGTCCAGTTCACGCAGTTTTTCCATGGTCGCGATACCATCCATGCCACCCTTAATCTGAAGATCGAGAATGGCCGCGACGAAGGGGCGGTCGCTGTTGAGAGCCTCAGTGTAGGCCGCGATGGCTTCTTCACCCTTGGTCACTTCGACCGCTTCGTAACCGAGGTATTTGAGCACCTTGCCGCCCACTCGCCGGATATCGGCTTCGTCATCCATAAACAGGATGCGTGGACGCGGCTTGTTATCGCTCTCACTCATGTTGGGCGATCACTCTGCAACGGTTTGCAGTGGGATGCAAACCGTTGTCGGTGGATTGTCGCAAAACAGCCGTAATGACCGCGGTTCGCGGAGGGACCGGGACTCAGGTCAGAGCGTGGAGGTGGCGGCGGAGTCGTAGCGCCCAGATGAGCGTGATCGCATTCATCAACACCAAAAAACCTCCGACGTAGAGCGAGCGATGGGGGGGGCCAGCCGAGGGCAGGGAGAGCACATCGACGGACCGTGCCCCGTCGATATGGAGGTTAAAACTCTCGGGATCGCCCAAGCTATTGCGCTGCAGGTGGTAAATGCCGCTCAGGCGCAGCCGGCTCCCTGTGCGGAGCTCATCGGGGTCGATCGGATCCAGCCCCCGGTCCTGGGCCTCGAAGACGATGTCCTGGCTGCGCAAAGTGAGGTGCGGGCGGGAGTCGACGATGGCCAGTTCCAGGAGCTCGGCCTCGACGGCCACCAGACGGTCTTCCCATTCGGGGTGTAGGATTCGAGGGTTGGGCAGATCATGAGGCGCGGGGGGATTGCCCGGCCCCACGACCCGGATCTGAGCTTCGCGTAAGGCAAAGCTTTGGTCGGACCGCGTGGGCAGGCCAACGGCGTCGACGCGATCGCCGGCGCGCAGCGGGTGATCATCGCGGCGCAACAGCCGCAGGGTGGAGGGCCCTTGTTGGATCAAGACGACGCGGTCACGGGTGGAGGCGAGGACCGTGCCGGTCACCCGCACGTGACGTCGATAATACTCGACCGTGCCAAAGCGGCCGAAGTCGGCGAGCGGGACCAGGGGCAGAGCAAAAGGGTTTTCCGGGAAGGGAATCTCGATGCGCAACTGTTCGCGGGATGGCACCCAAAGCCGAATGCTGGTGACGCGACCGCGCTCGTCGGTGAGGGCCGTGCACACCCCCTCGACCGTCACAATCGCGCCCTCTTGGTCGGTGAAATCAAAAGTCTCAGGCAGCACGGCGCGGAAGTCCCCCGCAATGGTGGACAGGTCCAGGAGGGTGCGATTGGCTCCGGGCACGACGCGGTGGAGATAGCCGGTGAGTGAGACCCATTGGGCTTCGTAGATACCGGTGGCCGCCGCATCCAGGGTGATGGGCCGGGCGGTCGGGAGTTCGATGGTGCCGGTTTCGGTAAACGAATTGGCAATGACCACGGGGGCGAAGTCACCCAGGCCCGTCGTGCCGCGCAGCGTTACGCGAGTGCCGAATTTAGGGATCTCGGGGTGATTGCTGCCGACATATACGCCGATGCCTCCGCTGGTGTCCTGCAGGTAGAGAAACGGCGATTCCGGGTGCGACCACGTGATGACGCCATCGAGCTCGACCGGCAGTTTTTCGTTGGCGACTTCGGGGGCGAGTCCCAGCACCCGACGCGACAGGGTGAACTGGCGGACCGGACCGTTCGGCGGCACCGTTTCGGGGGCAGCGACCGCCGGTCGCACGAAGGCTTGAGTGAGTTCCACTTGCATGCTTTGGGCGCGGGGGTAACCCCAGGCTTCCACCCGGGTGTGGAGGGGGAGGGGCGTCATCTGGCCGGTGAAAACCTGGGCCTCGCCGGTTTCGCCGCGCACGGTGACGAATTGACCCGGCACCTGTTGCACCAACTCGCCGACAATGCGCACCGGCTGGTCGGGAGCGGCTTCGGTGAGGGAATTGATCGGGCTGGCGGGAATCTCGAACCGGGGGGCGTCCGCCAGATGGGACAGGAACTGCACTTGGGATTCGCGGCCGACCATCACCTCGAGGCTCACGAATTCGTCGGCGGGAGTGACCCTCGCGTTGTAAATCCCGGAGAGGCGCACGAAGGAGCCCGTCCAGAAAATGGATTCGCCGTCGGAAGGGGCCAACACCCAAGCACTGAAGCGGCGGCCGTGGGCGGCGAGGTTCAGTTGGAGGTGCTGGGCGTCGGCGCGGGACTGGCTCTCCACCAGACCCTCTATCTCCACAAATTGGTCCCGAAAGCGTTGATGATCGGTGAGATCGTCGACCTTCAGGGCGGGCAGGGGTTCGGGCGGCAGCGCGGTGATCACGGCATCACGCAGGGACAGCTCGGCGGCGGGGAGCTGGATCTCGCCCGTGATGTGGTAGTAGTTCCCGGGTTCCACGTTCATGGAGTCCCAGTCGTCCTTGACGTAGCCGGCGACCGTGCCGTCGTGCAGCCAAAGCAGGCGCCAATCCGGATCGAAATAAACCACGTGTGCTTTGAAATCGAACGCGGCGCGGCCCGGGAGCACACGTTCCGGCAGGCTCCAATAACTCGCCCAGTTACGCACGACAGGCAGTGGCGGGTTTGTCTGGTCGGGGGCCGCCGACGGACCGGAAGCCGTTTGGCCAACGACAGAGTCTACCCCCCCGACAAGGAGAATGCCGAGAAGGGAGAGCAAACCGAACCGGCGTTGAGGGCGGGACCGGTCCGGCGACGAAGGCTGACAGAGCGGGTCGGAGGGCATGAAGAAGCTTCAACCAGCGAGCTTTAGCGACGCGCGAGGGGCAATTCTTTACTGCGGAGGGCAAACTGAGGTGGGATTGCAAGTAGGGACGGCAGGGGCGAAGCGGAGCGGTGCAGAACACACGCTTGACGCGGAAGGCAAAGGTCCCACGCTGCCCGATCCACCCATCACTGCCCGATGGTGTAATGGTAGCACAGGCGACTTTGACTCGCCTAGTCATGGTTCGAACCCATGTCGGGCAGCCATCTAAGATGGCGGAGCGGCAGGGGTGAGAACCATGGGTTCGACGGAGGCCCGCGCAGCGGGACGGAGATGGGGCAACCGGAGGTTGATCCCGTGTAAGCGGGACGAGCGCAGCGAAGCCAACCCATGTCGGGCAGCCAGCTAAGACGGCGGAGCGGCAGGGGTGAGAACCATGGGTTCGACGGAGGCCCGCGCAGCGAGGCGGAGATGGGGCAACCGGAGGTTGATCCCGTTTAAGCGGGACGAGCGCAGCGAAGCCAACCCATGTCGGGCAGCCAGCTAAGATGGCGGAGCGGCAGGGGAACCAATTCACGAATATAGTATTGACCCCTTAGGCTCGGGCCCCGTCTTTGCGGCCTTTGCGTGAAGAGGCGGTGCCTCACGGTATCTGCGGTCATCGGCGTGATCTGCGGTTAATGGATTGTAGCCACAAAGAGGCACAAAAATGCACGAAAAGGGGAGCGTGGTGGCGCTGTGGATACGGGGGGGCTGAAGGGCACGTGGAACGACGCGGCTCCTGCTTCGCCGAGGCTTCGGCGGACAGGGCCGAGGTGGTCCGCGTCCGCCTATTCCGGTTCTGCGTCCTTTGCGTTAAGAAAACCCGCTGCCCTCTCGGTCAGCTGTGGGCCCGGCGGGGTCAGGTGGACGACGCCGCTTTGGCTTTGTCCCAGATGGGCTCGGCCTCTTTGAGGGAGCAGCCGACGTCGGCTTTGATGGCGTAGAGGGCTTCCGATTTCCGGTCCTGCGCGATGAGGGCCTTGGTTTCCTCACTGAGCAGATCCAAGTCTGCGATGGGACTGCGGGCTCGCAGCACGGCCATCTGGCGCTCGAGCGTCTTGATCTGAGTTTTGCAATGGGCAGCGGTGAGGAAGGCAAAGAAGGCGATGAGGAAGGCGATAACGTCCATGATGTGGGGAGTGGGCGATTAAGAGGGGCCCGGGAGGCGAGGGTTGCGCGGGACAATTCAGCAAAATGGGTGCCGACGCGAGTCTGTCCGAAGGAGCTGGGGGAGATTGCTTAGCGGCAGGGGCTTGTGGTGGGCGCGGGGGGGCGCTGTGCTAGCGCTGTGTCTACCCCGTTTCGTCGTCTTTGCTGGTTGGGCCTGCTGTGGTGGGTAGGAGCGATGAGTTGGGTGATCACGGGGTGGGCGCAGGAGGCGGCGGGTGAGCGGGTGTTGCGCGAGTTGGCGGAGTTTTGGGCGGCGCCGGTGGCGGATCGCGAGGCGGGGCTGGCCTACGATTTTGAGGTGGAGGTGTTGGTCTATGATCGGGAATGGGCGATCCTGCATGTGCAAGATGCTTCGTTGGCGGAGTATCTGCAGGTGGAGGCGATGTTGCCGATCGAGTCCGGGCAACGGGTGCGCCTGCAGGGGCGCACGGTGGCTCCGGGGGGAGTGTTTACGATTCGGGATCCGGTGGTGACGGTGGTGGGCGAGGCGGCGATCGCGTGGGAACCGGTGACCTTCACGGTCGAGGGGTTGCGATCGAAGGTGAATCACCCGATCTCTTTTGCGGGTTTGGTTTTGGCGCAGGGGTTTGCAGGGGAGGACCACCTGGAGCTCGACATGGTGGTGGATGGCAAACGCTCGCGAGTTTGGGTGCTGGTGGATCCGACCGAGCCAGTGCCGACACTGGCGGGGCAGTATGTGCGGGTGAATGCGGTGGGCGGGGCGCGTTTTGATGGCTTGGGTAACCTGACGGCGGCAGATGCGTTTTGCCCGAGTCTGGAGCAGGTGGAGGCGTTGGGGTCGTTGGCGGAGCAGGCGCTGTTTGCGGGCTTGGCCACCCCCTTGGAGGAGCTGAGGGAGCACTCGGAGCATGCGCGGGTGAAGGTGGAGGGTCAGGTGGTGCGGATCTCACCCGAGGGGCATCCCTTCGTGCGGGATGCGAGTGGCCAGGTGGAGGTGGTGACCGAGCAGCCGGTGCAGGATCTGCTGGGACGAAAGGTCGAGGTCGTCGGCGTGCCGAGGGGGGAGGGGCTGACGTTGCGACTCACGCAGGGCATGTTGGTGCTGCTGCCGGAGGCGGCGAACCGGGTGCCGGCCGATGGGGACAATTTTAGCCGGGTGCTGCACCGGATCGCGGCGAGTGCGATCGAGCTCCGGCCGGAGCAGGCGGCCAACAGTCACCCGCTGACGTTGAGTGGGGTGGTGACGTGGTCGAGCCGTTGGTCGATGTTGTTTTACGTGCAGGATTCGTCGGGCGGCATCGGCGTGTATCGGGCCAATTCCACGGAGTCGCCGCCACCGCCGGGCACGCTGGTGGAGGTGGCAGGGGTGACGGTGATGGGCGATTACGCGCCGGCGGTGCAGGCGTCGCGGGTGACGCCGGTCGGGCGGGTGGAACTGCCCCCGGCGCGACGGGTGACGCTGGAGCAGGCGTTGACCGGGGTGGAGGAGGCACAGCGGGTCGAGCTGACGGGGTATGTGCACCGGGCGCGCCGCGATCGCGGCTGGGCGGTGTTGGATCTGACGTCGACGGCGGGGCCGTTTCAGGCGCGGTTGCCGGTGGACAGTGAGCCAGGGGGCTTGGTGGGCGCGGTGGTGGCGTTATCGGGCGTGTGCACGGCGATCACCAATCAGGATCGGCGGCTGACGGGGGTGCAGTTGTGGTTGCAGGATGTCGCGGCGGTGAAGGTGTTGGACGAGGGGGCGGCGGATCTGGAGGTGCTCCCGCTGCGGCCGATGCAGGAGGTGGGGCAATACATTTCAGCGGCGGACCAGCGGCGACGGCTCAAGGTGGAGGGCACGGTGGTGCATTGGGATCCGCAGGGGTGGGTGTATTTGGTGGATGGTGACGCGTGGCTGCTGGTGCAGACGCGGCGCGAGGAGAGTCTGCCGGCGGGCACGCGGGTGCAGGTGGCGGGTTTCCAGGGCCGCAGTGGCGGGCGCACGGTGTTGCGGGAAGCGGTGGTGGTGCCGGTGGGCACGGGGACGTTGCCGGCGGTGCGGGAGTTGGCGGCGCTGGGAGAGGCGGATGCGCGGCTGGACGGCCAGCGGGTGGCGGTGACGGCGCAGGTGTTGGAACGTTACCGGGCGGAGGGGCGTGCGCTGCTGGCGTTGCAGGAAGGGCGCACGGTGTTTGAGGCGGAGGTCCTGCACGGGGAGCAGGAGCAGGCGATGCCGGAGCCGGGCAGCCGGGTGCGGTTGGAGGGCGTCTACGCGGCGGTGTTTGATGATCAGGGGCAGGCGGTGGGCTTTCGGCTGCTGCTGGCGGCGCCGTCGCAGGTCACGGTGTTGGCTCCGCCGCGGTGGTGGACGATCGAGCGCGTGCGGATAGCGGCCGGGGTGGCGTTGGCGGGCGTGTTGTTGGCCTTTGCATGGGCGTGGACTTTGCAGCGGCGGGTGACCCAGCAGGCATATGAGATCAATGACCAGATTCGCCGGGCCTCGCAGTTGGAGGCAGATTTACAGCAGGCGCTGCGGTTGGAGTCGCTGGGCTCGCTGGCGAGTGGGGTGGCGCATGATTTTAACGCCAAGTTACGGGTGATTGGTGATCATTTGGCGGGGTTGCAGGCCGGGGAGGCGCTTTCGGTGGAGGGGCAGGAGCGGCTGGAGCACGCGCGGGTGGCGACGATCCGGGCGGGGGATCTGGTGCATCGCCTCACGACGCTGGCCAAGGGCGGGAAACCGAAACCGGCGGCGACCGATCTGGCCCGCGTGGTGGCGGAGGTGGTGGCGCAGTTTGGGCTGCCCAAGGCGATCGAAGTGCAGCACCGGGCGGCAGGTTTTTGTGGTCGGGCTTGGGTGGATCCTGACCAGTTCAAACAGCTGCTGCAGAACCTGCTGCTCAACGCCATGCAGGCGATGCCCAACGGCGGAGCGTTAACCTTGGAAGTCGAGGAGGTGATGCGGCCCGGCGCGAAGGAGACCGTGCTCGCGCCCGGGCGCTACGTGCAGCTGGTGGTGCGCGACAACGGCGAGGGGGTGGCGGACCGCAATCTGGAGCAGGTGTTCGATCCGTATTTCACGACGCGGGAAGGCGCTCAGGGGCTGGGTCTGGCGGTGGTGTATGCCATCGCGCGGCGTAATGGCGGCGCGGTGACGCTGGAGTCCAAAGCGATGGTGGGCACCGAAGTGAAGGTGTGGCTACCGGTGGCGGCAGAATAGGGGAATGGTGAATGAAGAATGGTGAATGGTGAAAGGTGAAAGGTGAACGGGGCCCAGGGGCAGGAAGGAAGGGAACCGCTAAGAGCGCGAAGGGACGCGAAGGGGATTAACACGGAGGGCGCGTGCTTTGCGTTTGGTAGTGAGCGGTGGAGTGGCGCTGTGTGCGGATTGAGAATCCGCGGTGCCTCACGGTTATCTGCGTCTATCGGCGAGATCTGCGGTTTGATTGGGTCCCGTGGATCCACTCGCTCACGCTCGTAGCCACCTAGGCCCCTAGGGCTGTTCGCGGGTGATGGGGAGGGTGCCGCTGCGGATGTGGAGGTCGCGCTGCGGGAAGGGGATCTCGATGTTGTTGGCGCGCAGGGCACGCTCGATGGCGTAGTTGAGCTCGCTGCGGAATTTTTTGGGACTACGCAGCATTTCGGCGGTCCAGACGCCGACTTCAAAATCGAGGGAGCTGTCGCCGAAACCGATGAAGAAAATATTGGGCGCGGGCTCGCGAAGGACTTCCGGTTGGGCGAGGGCGACCTCCATCATGACCTTGCGGAATTTCTCTACGTCGGAGCCGTAGGCGATGCCGACGGGAATGTTGATGCGAACCTTGGGATCACCGTGGCTCCAGTTGACGACGGTTTCGCTGATGAAGCTGGAGTTGGGCACGATGACCGAGATGTTGTCGTTGGTGACCACCACCGTGCTGCGCAGGCTGATGCGGGTGACTTGGCCGGCGACACCGTTGACCTCCACGCGGTCGCCGATGGCGATGGGTCGCTCGGCGAGGATGATGATGCCGGAGATGAAGTTGTTGACGATGTTCTGCAGGCCGAAACCGAGTCCGACACCGATGGCACCGGCGAGCACCGCGAGAGAACTGAGATCGATGCCGACAAAGGTGAGGGCGAGGTAGATGCCGAGGACGATGAAGGCGTAGCCGGTGATGCGCGCGACGGCGAAACTCATGCCTTCGTCGAGGTGCGTGCGGCGGAGCACACGCTGGAGCAGGACGCGGCGCAACATCGCCTCGGCGATGATGACAAAGCCGGCCAGAATGAAAAATTTGAGAATGGTCGCCAGAGTGATGGCGCTTTTGCCGAGGTGGAAGAGCTCGAAGGTGAGCACGTTCACGATGGCATCATAAATCGGGACGAGCGTTTCGATCATGCGAGGTAGGTTTCGGCGACGCTGACAGGTTGGACGGGAGTTACAACCCCGGGGACAGTCTCCCGGAACCGTCCGGGTTCGCTTGCCTGCGGTGCGGGGGCGAGCACTGTGAGCGACGTTTTCTCACCCTCATGACCGAAGCGGCGATTTTTGTGCAGGATCTGGCGATCATCTTGATCGCCGCAGCGATCGGCGGCCTGGTGTGCCGTCGGCTTGGCTTGTCACCAGTTGTTGGATACCTGGTCGCCGGCATGGCGGTGGGACCCTACACGCCGGACTGGCTCGGGGTGGTGCAGCATGTCGACCGGGTGCGGCTCTTTGCGGAGTTGGGCCTGGTGTTTTTAATGTTCGGGATCGGGCTGTCGTTCAGTCTCAAGCGACTGCGGCAGCTCGGGCTGAGTGTGGTGGTGGTCGCAACGGGTGGCGCGTTGTTGGTGTTTACGGCGGCGCGCAGTCTGGGCGAGGCGTTGGGCTTGGAACCAGCCGGCGGCATCTTTTTTGGCGCGCTGTTGGTGGTGAGCAGCTCGGCGGTTATTGGCAAACTGCTCAACGACAGCGGCACCTCGCACGACAAGAGCAGTCAGCTGGCGCTGGGCGTGACGCTGGCGGAGGACATCGTGGCGATCGTGGCGCTGACCTTGTTGGGCTCGGTGGTGCCGGAGGGGAGCGGTGCGCCGGGGGCCGGAGTAGGGCGCACGGTGGCGTTGTTTGGCGGGTTTGTTCTCGTGCTGGCGACGCTGGGGCTGCTGGTGGTGCCGCGGGTGTTGCGGTGGCTGGGCAAGGAGGCGAGCACGGAGCTGCAGACTCTGTTTGTGGCGGGATTGTTGTTTGCGGTGGCTTTGATGGTGGTGAAGGCGGGGTATTCGCTGGCGCTGGGGGCCTTCCTGCTCGGCGCGATCGTGGCGGAGACCCCGCAGCGGCCGACCTTGGACCGGGCGTTCGCCGGGATGCGGGATATGTTCGGGGCGATCTTTTTTGTGGCGGTGGGCATGTCGATTCCGGTGGCAGCGCTGCCGGCGGTGAGCGGCACGATCGGTCTCACGCTGGTGGTGGCCGTGGTGGGTCGGGCGTTGGCGGCGGCGGTGATGTTTATGCTATTGGGGCAGGACAAGGTGACGGCAGTGCGGGCGGGTCTGATCCTGACGCCGTTGGGCGAGTTTTCTTTTGTGATCGCGCAGCTCGGTATCGATGGCGGGGTGTTGCCGCGGGAGTATCTGGCGGTGGCAGTGGGCGCGGCGCTCGGGACGGCGTTGCTTGGGCCGGTGCTGGTGAAGCAGGGCGATCGGATCGCGCAGCTGGTGGCGGGGCGGAGCTGGCCGGGTTTTGATCAGGTGCTGTCCTTGTATCACCGCTTGCTGGAAGGACTGAAGCAGCGACGGGACCGCAATCTCTTGTGGAAGCTCCTGCGGCGACGGCTGGTGCAGATAGGGGTGGAGGTCGCGCTGGTCTCGGCGTTGTTGGTGCTGGCGCGCCCGGGGGTGCGGCTGGCGCTGCAAACGTGGGGCGAGGAGGCGGTGCCGTGGGTTGGCACGACGGTCGCGTTAGGCGCGGTGTTGGCGCTGTTGGTGCTGGTGCCGCTGATCGCGATCCTGCGCAATCTGCAGGCGGTCGCCATGATCGTGGCCAATTATCTGGCGCGGAAAAACCGAGCCTGGAACCGCATCAAAGGTTTTCTGGAAGCGATGCTCTTCTGGCCGGTGGCGGTAGGGTTGGCGTTGTGGTTGTGGAACGTGGCCCCGGTGCAGGGGGGCGTCTGGTTGGCGGCGGGGGTCGTGGTGCTAATGGGCGCGGCGGCGATGTTGTTTTGGCGGCAGTTCATTCGCTGGCACAGCGAGATGGAGGTGGCGCTGGAGGCCTCGTTGGGGGAGGACCCGGCGGCGCCGACCGGCACCCCGGCCTGGGCCGATCGTTATGCCCCGTGGGGGCTGCACTTGGGCGAGTTGGAACTGCCCGATCGTTTCGGCGGAGCGGGTTGCACGCTGGCCGAGATTGATCTGCGGCGCCGGTGTGAGGTTGCGGTGATCGCGATCGAGCGGCGCGGTTTCCGCATCAACAACCCGGGGGCGGGGGCGACGGTGTTCCCGGGAGACAAGTTGCTTTTGCTCGGCACGCTGCGGCAGATCGCGGCGGCGAAGCGTTTGCTGTTGGACGCGGTGGGGAGTGAGTGGGCGGACGCTGACGGGGATCTCGATGACTTGACGGTCGAGATGCTCGACGTGCCGGCCGGCAGTGCGGTGGCGGGTAGGCGGCTTGATGAGGTGGCCTGGCCGCAGCGTCTGAGTGTGCAGGTAGTGGGGGTCGAACGCGCGGGTCAGCGCCAGTTGCCGCCGGATGCGGGGTGGGTGCTGCAGCCGGGCGACCGGCTGCTGATCATGGGAGTGACCGCGCAGCTTAATGAGGTGGAAGCCGAGTTGGCCGCGGGGGAGGAGGAGGCGAAGTAGCGAGTAGCGGGTAGCGAGTAGCGAGTAGCGAGTAGTGAGTAGCGAGTAGTGAGTAGCGGGTAGGCGGGGAGGCGTGCGGGGAGGCACGTGGGTCGGCGGTCGCCCGGGCGGGGCGACCCTACCTTTAGGTTAGCTGACGACGAAGGGGGCGAAGTAGCCGTGCTGGGCCGGTGGATACCGGCCGATGAGGCGCACGCCTTCGTCGAGGGTTTCCTCCTCCTGCACGTGGCCGACTTGATGAAGGCGGGCGACGACGTCGTAGCGCTCGTGCGGCACGAGCAGCTCGGCGCTGCCGAAGGTGTCGCGGATGAGATCGGTGCAGTGGGTGGCAAACTCCTTGAGCCCTTCGCCGGTGACGGCGGAGACAAAGAGGGCGTCGGGGATGAGAAGCTTGGCCCGATTGATCTGCTCGGGCGTGGCGGCGTCGATTTTGTTGAAGACGGTGAGCCGGGGACGCTCATCGGCGTCGAGTTCGCCGAGCACTTCGAGCGTGGTTTTGTGATGCTCGGCCACGCTGGCGGCGGTGACGTCGAGCACGTGAATCAGAAAATCGGATACAATGGCTTCCTCGAGCGTGGCCTTGAAAGCCTCCACCAAGCCGTGGGGGAGGCGGCGGACGAAACCGACGGTGTCGGTGACGAGCAGCTTCTGGTTGCCGGGCAGGAGGAGCTGGCGGGTGGTGGGGTCGAGGGTGGCGAAGAGCTTGTCTTCGGCCAGGACGGTGGCGCCGGTGATGGCGTTGAGCAGGGAGGATTTGCCGGCGTTGGTGTAGCCGACGATGGCGGCGGTGGGCACGGGCACGCGGCGGCGTTTGGCGCGTTGCACGCCACGGTGTTGCTGCACCTCGTGGAGCTCGCGTTTGAGGCGAGTGATGCGGTCGCGGACGATACGGCGGTCCTGCTCGAGCTGGGTCTCACCTTCACCGCCCATGGCGCCTTTACCGCGTTGGCGGGACAAGTGGGTCCAGGCGCGGGTGAGGCGGGGCAGGGAGTATTCCATGCGGGCGAGCGCGACCTGGAGCACGGCTTCGCGGGTCTGGGCGCGGTCGGCGAAAATATCGAGGATGACTTCCTGGCGATCGATGACGGTGAGCTTGGACTGCTTTTCCCAATTGCGTTGCTGGGCGGGCGAGAGGCCTTCGTCGAAGACGACCACGTCGCAGTCGTGGAGGCGGGCGGCACCGATGATCTCCTCGACCTTGCCCGAGCCCACGAGGGTGGCGGGATTGGGGGCGCGGAGTTTGACGATGGTGGAGGCGACGACGGAGATCTGGAGGTTCTCGACCAGTTCGGTGAGTTCGGCGACGAGCTCTTCGGCTTCGCCGGCGGTCATGTCCGGGTTTTGCACGCCCACGAGGTAGGCGCGCTCAACGCGGAGCGGGTCGTCTTTTTGTTGGGCGGAGTTGTCGAGGAAGTCGGCCATGCAGGTGTGACCGGGTAACAACGGCCCTTTGGCCGAAAATGTCCAGAAACGCTCTTTAGTCTTTCTCTTTATCTTTATCGTTATCCTCCCACGAGCGGACGGATTTCGCCCATCGGGGATAAAGAGAAAGATAAAGAGGAAAGAGAAAGATGGGGGGCGCTCAGTTCACGCGGAAGAAGGTGGCGCGGCCGACGGTGACGGGGGTGAAGGCCGGGTCAATCTGCACGGTGGTTTCGGCGCCGCCGAGCGAGAGGTAACCGCCGGGGCGCAGCAGCATGCGGGCTTGGCGGAGGATGTCGCGACGGGTCTCCACATCGAAGTAGATGAGCACGTTGCGCATGAGGATGAGGTCGCACTTGGGCAGGCCGGTCCAGGCGCCGATGAGGTTGAGGTAGCGAAACTCAACGCGGCGGCGCAGGTCTTCGCTGATGATCCAGGCGCCGGCCTGTTGGCGGAAATGTTTGATGAGCAGTTTGGCGGGCAGACCGCGGTTGATTTCGTGCTGCAGGTAGGTGCCGCTCTTGGCCTTGTCGAGGACCTTGCTGGAGATGTCGGTGCCGACGATGCGGTAGTTGATCGTCGGGTGGTGCTCGGCCATGAGCATGGTGAGGCTGTAGGCCTCTTGGCCGGAGGAGCAGGCGGCGGACCAGATGGAAAGCGGGGCGCCGGCGCTGCGGGTGGCGAGCTCGGGAATGATGGTGTCGCGCAGGGCGTCGAAGGGGGCGAGGTCGCGGAAGAAGAGCGTCTCGTTGGTGGTGAGGGCATCGATGACTTCGGCGCGCGGGGTGCCCGGGCCGGTGGCGAAGCTGGTGCGCAGGTGGGCGACGAGGTCGTTGACGCTGCCGAAGCCATGCCGGGTGGCGATGGTGGCGAGGCGGGTTTCGACGAGGTATTCCTTACCGTCGGCGAGGACGATGGCGGTCTCCTTCTTGAGGAGGTCGCGCATGAAAAGGAAGTTTTCCCGGGACAGGGGCTGGAGATTGGCGGCCAAGGTGCTCATGCGACGAGGACGGGATGACGGTTGAGGTGGCGCTCGATTTGGGAGGCGAGTTGGCCGAGGGGATATTCTGCGTAAGGCAGGCCGGACGCAGCGACGGCGCCGGGCATACCCCAGATGGTGGAGGTGGCTTGGTCCTGGATCAGGATGCTGCCACCGGCTTCGTGCACGTGGCTGCAGCCGCGGGTGCCGTCGCAGCCCATACCGGTCATGACGACGCTGAGGATGCGGGCGCCGGTTTGGGCGGCGGTGCGCAGCATGACATCGGCGGCGGGACGGCAGGAGTTTTCCGGCGGTTGCTGGTTGATGCGGGCGATGAAGCGGCGGTTGGCGTCGCGTTGGAGGGCGAGGTGGTAGCCGCCCGGGGCGAGCGCGGCGACGCCGGGTTCGAGCACCATACCGTCGGTCGCTTCCACGCAGCCGAGCGGGCCGGGGCTCTGGTTCAGACGCTCGGCGAGGAGCGAGGTGAACATGGGCGGCATGTGTTGCACGATGGCGATGGGTAGCTGCGGGCGGACGGTGAAATGGCTGAACAGTTCGGCCAGGGCGTTGGGACCGCCGGTGGAGGCGGAGATGCACAGGAGATCGTATTTGCCGCGTGGTGCCGCAAAGCGCGTCGAACCGTTCGAAGCGGCGGGCGGCGGCGCGGCCGGAACGGTGAAGGCCGGTGCCGGCGGTGGGGGCGGCGGTGCGAACCGCCGTTTGGCGATTTCGCAAAATTGGCGGATGCGCGGGACGAGGTGTTTGCCGAGATTGGCGATGGCGCCGTTGAGATCGCCGACATCGGTGGGTTTGGTGATGTAGTCGTTGGCGCCGGCAGCGAGGGCGTCGAGCGTGGCGGCGGCCCCCTGGCGGGTGGTGGCCGAGAACATGATGACCGGCAGGTCCGGGTGGCTGTGGCGCAGGGCGCGCAGGGTTTCCAGACCGTTGAGCTCGGGCATCTCGACATCGAGGGTGACGATGTCGGGGTTCACCTGGGTGAGTTTTTGCAGCGCGATGCGGCCGTTGGGCGCGCTGCCCACGACTTCGATATCGGGCTCCCGTTCGAGGGCGACGGTGAGGAGACGCCGCATGACGACGGCATCATCTACAACCAGAACGCGGTGTTTGGGCATGGGAAAGGGAAGGGTAGAGACGGCGAATAGGAGGGCGGAGCGGCGTCTCAGGCGACGAGACCGAGGAGGCGGAGTTTATCGACAAACATGTCCTCGTTGAGCGGCTTCATGAGGTAGTCGTCGGCCCCGGCCATGATGGCTTCGGTGACGCAGTCGTAGTTGGACTGGGCGGTGACCATCATCGCTTTGATGTGATTGAGCGAGGGATTGGCGCGCATGATCTTGAGCAGTTCGATGCCGGTCATGCGGGGCATGTCCCAATCGATGAGGATGGCGTCGAAGTTGCCGTCCTTTTCCAGGACTTCGCAGGCGGCGATACCGTCTTCGGCTTCGACGGTTTCGCAGCCGTGTTTGGTGGCGAAGGAGGAGAGGATCGACCGCATGGTTTTGGAGTCGTCGACAATGAGGAAGCGCATGACGGAATAGGAGTGGGGAGGTGAGCGTTGAGGGCCGTAAGGGTTATCGGCGCGGAGGGGGCGGACCTGATGGCGGGCGGAGGTTTTTTGGCAAAAAAACACCCCTCGCCCGAGTGGGGAGGGGTGAATGACTGGGAAGGGAGATTAGGCGGCTTGACGGAAGTCGTGCACCTGGACGCCGGAGGCGCCGTTGTTCTCCACGATGGCCTTGAGGCCGGCGGAGAGGCGGGCGAGTTCGGCCGAGGCGGTGAGGGTATTGGCGGCACCCTCGGAGGTGCTTTGGGCGGCCTGGGAGACACTGCCGATGTTGCGGGTGATCTCGGAGGCGCCGCGGGCGGCTTCGCCGGCGTTGCGGGCGATCTCGTTGGTGGTGGCCGACTGTTCCTCCACCGCGCTGGCGATGGTGTTCTGGATGTCGTTGATCTGGGCGATGATCTTGGAGATCTCGCCGATGGCGCCAACGGCACCGTCGGTGTCACCCTGAATGGCTTCGATCTTGGCGGAGATGTCCTCGGTGGCGGCGGCGGTCTGCTTGGCCAGTTCCTTGACCTCGTTGGCGACGACCGCGAAGCCCTTGCCGGCTTCACCGGCGCGAGCGGCTTCGATGGTGGCGTTGAGGGCGAGCAGGTTGGTCTGCTGAGCGATGGAAGTGATGACCTTGATGACCTCGCCGATCTCGATGGAGGAGGAGCCGAGCTTGGTGACGGTGGCGTTGGTGTCGGAAGCGACCTTGACGGCGGCGGTGCCGACGCGGGCGGCTTCGGCCGCGCTCTTGGCGATCTCCTTGACGGTGGAACTCATCTGCTCGGCCGCGGTGGCGACCATGGTGACGCTGTTGGAGACTTGCTCGGCGGCGGAGGAGGCAACACCGGCCTGGGTGGCGGTTTCCTCGGAGTTGGAGCTCATGGTCTGGGCGGTGGCGGAGAGTTCCTCGGCCGCGGCGGCGAGGGTCTGCGAGTTGTGGCCGACCTTTTCCATGGTGTCCTTCAGGCGCTCTTCGGCGGCCTTGCGGGCGGTGATATCGGTGGCGAATTTGACCACGCGGTTGACCTTGCCGCTGACGTCAAAGCGCGGGTTGTAGGTGGCCTGGATCCAGACGACCTTGCCGCCCTTGCCGATGCGTTTGTATTCGGCGGTTTGGAATTTGCCGGCGCGCAGGTCTTCCCAGAACTGCTGGTAGGCTGGGGAGGCGACGAAGGACGGCTCAACGAAGAGGGAGTGGTGTTTGCCGACGATCTCGTTCTGGGCGTAGCCCATGGTGGTGAGGAAGTTTTCGTTGGCGCTGATGACGGTGCCGTCGGCGGAGAATTCGATAACGGCCTGGTTGCGGTTGGCCTGCTCGATCTGGCGGTCGTTGTTGATCTCGCGGACCTTGGCTGCGGTGACATCGGTGGCGATCTTCACGACCTTGGCGACGCGGCCGACCTCGTCCTTGACGGGGGCGTAGACGGCTTGGATGTAGACGTCGCGGCCGTCCTTGGTGATGCGCTTGAAGACGCCGGAGACGCTTTCGCCGTTCTGGAGATTCTTCCACATTTCGCTGTAGTCGCCGCTGGCAGCGAAGGCCGGGTCGACGAAGATGCGGTGGTGTTTGCCGACAATCTCATCGGCGGTGTAACCGACGGTGGAGAGGAAGTTCTGGTTGGCGGAGAGGATGTCGCCCTGCGGGTTGAATTCGATGTAGGCGTAGGCGTTGTCGATGGCGTTGAGGATGCCCTTGGCATTCTGGCGCTCGATTTCGGCTTCGGTGATGTCGTAGCGCACGCCGACGTATTTCTCGGGTTTGCCGTTCTCGCCCATGACCGGAGCGACGACAGCATCGACGTAGTAGGGGGTGCCGTCCTTCTTGCGGTTCTTAACGATGCCGCGGAAGATTTTGCCCTTACCGATGGTGGCCCACATCTCCTTGAAGACGGCCTTGGGCATGTCGGGGTGGCGGAAAATATTGTGCGGCTGGCCGATGAGCTCCTCGCGGCTGTATTGAGAAATCTCACACAGCTTGTCGTTGCAGGAGAGGATGTTGCCCTTGAGGTCGGCCTCGGAGACGATGCTGGTGACGTCGGTCACTTCGGCGCGCACCTTCATGGCGGCGAGGTCGTCCCAGTTGATCTGCTTCACCTTGAAGGTGCGGCGCAGGTCGTTGCAGGTCTTGTTGAAGGCGCGGGCGAGGTCGCCGACTTCGTCTTTGCCGTGATCCTTGAGGTCGTAGTCGAGCTGGCCGGAAGCGAGGGCTTCCACGCCGGCGCCGGCGGCTTCGATGCTGCGGATGATGGGGCGCACCACGAAGAGGACGGCGGCGATGGCGCCGAGGAGGGCGAGCACAGCCACGACGCTGACGACGCGGTAGAGGGAGTTGACGACGGCGAAGAGTTGGTCGCCTTCGGCGCGGACGAAGGTGGTGAAGCCGGTGCCGGCGTAACCGAGCACGGGGACGCTCTTGGCGTAACCGCCCGGTTGCTCGATGCCCATGCGGGCGCTCATGGCTTCGGCGGTGCCTTCTTCAGTGGTCGATTTGGCGGCGATGGTGGCGAGCTCGTCGCCGACGGTCACGAGGTTGACGGACATGACGTCGTCGTGGCGGGCAGCGAGGGAGCCGGTTTCGGCGGGATCGACATCGACGAGGATGCGACCGTCGCGGGCGGTGACGGCGAGCTCGGTGGAGGAGAGGCCGCGGGCGTTGAACTGGGACCACTCGGCGAGGACGATCGCCTCGACGGTGGCGGAATCAAAGAGGTTGTGCCAGTAGCCGTAGACCTTGCCGCTGCTGTCCTTGATGGGCGCGGAGTAGGCGATGTTCCAGGCGGGGGCGGCGGAGCCGTAGATCTCGGCCACGAGGGCGTTCTTTTCGGCGGGTCCGACGGCGGTGCCGCTCAGGGACTCGGGGGCGTTGTAGGTGAGGTAGCGGCCTTGGCTGACGTCGCGGAACCAGGTGTCGCGGGAGAGGTTGCGGCCGATGAGTGAGGCGGTGTCGAGGGAGCCTCCGGTGGCATCGACGTTATTGGCGGCGACGACGTTGCCGGCGGGGTCGGTGACGACCATGAGCGAGTAGCAGCCGTAGGTGGTGACGTAGTCGTTGAGCTTGGCGTTGAGGGCGTCGCGCTCGTTGCCGTCGGCGGTGGTGAGGTCGCGGTGGAACAGGCTGTTGAGGGCGAAGGCCTGCACGTCGCCGTAGCGTTCGAACAGATTGCGATCGATCTTGTCCTGGATGGCGCGGGCGCCAGAGGCGAGGGTGAGCAGCTGGGATTGCTTGAGGTTCTGCGCCTCGCGGACGATGGCGAGGAGCACGGCCAGTCCGCTCAGGGCGATGATGGCGCAGACGGGGAGGACGATTTTGGATTTGAGGCGCATGGCGATGCGTGGGTTGGGCGTTCGGACGGTTGGTGAAAGGGAAGGGAAAAGAGGGAGAGGAAAAATCAGGCGGCGGTGGCGATGGCGGCCTGGCAGGAGCCGGTGGCTTCGGCGTCGAGGACGTGGAGGAGTTTCCGGTCCAGTTTGTGCACGCCTTGGATGAGGTGGAGCACGGCGCTCGGCACGGTATCGGGCGGAGGTTCGAAGGTGTCTTCGGTGAGTTCCATGACGTCGCCGACGGAGTCGACGACGAGAGCGACCTGGCCGTTGGCGGTGCGCAGGATCATGAGCATGGAGGCTTTGCGATCACTGCCTTCCTTGGGCTCACGCAGTTTGAGCATGCGGCGCAGGTCGATGGCGGTGAGGATCTGGCCGCGCAGGTTGAGCAGGCCTTGAATGGTGGGAGGCGCGAGCGGCACTTGGGCGAGCTCGGGGCTGCGAATGACTTCCTGCACGGAGAGCACATCGAGACCGAGGAAGAGGTCGCCGACGTAAAAGGTGCACAGTTGGGACGGGGTGTTCATGGCGGTCAGGCGGCGTGGCGGGAACCGCGCAGGCCGGTGGCCTGGAGGATGGTGGGCACGTCGACGAGGTCGGTTATCTGGCCTTGGATGATGGCCGAGCCGGCGACGCCGGTAGTGGCGGTGCCGGGTTGCAGGGTGAACCGTTCCTCGACGATGTCGCGGATCTCGCCGACCACGAGGCCGACGGAGCGGTCTTCGGATTGGAAGACGATGACTTGTTCGGAGAGGCGGTTGTCGGCGCCGCCACCCATGGTGCCGAGGATGCGTTCGATGCGCACGAGGGGCATGATGCCGTCGCGGTATTGCACGGATTCGCGCCCGCCGGCGGTTTCGATGTCGGAGCGCTGAAATTCCTCGAGACGGGCGGCGGCGGCCAAGGGCAGGGCGACGCGGGCGCGGCCGGGCACGGAGAAGAGGAGCAGCGGCGTGATGTCGGAGCTGGTGTCCTTTTCGCTGGCTTCGACGACGGACTTGATCTCGCGGTGGTTGTTGCCGAGGGCACCGGCGTGCTGGGCGAGGCCGAGGGCGTCGAGGATGAGGGCGACGGTGCCGTCACCCATGATGGTGGCGCCGGCGAACATGGGCAGACCCTTGAGGTGCTGGCCGAGGGGTTTGACGACGATTTCCTCGGAGTCGGACACCTCGTCGACGACGAGGCCGAAGAGTTGTTGATCGGCGCGCAGGACGATGATGTTGAGGGCGCCGCGGGCGGCGGCGTCTTCGGCGCGCAACTTGAGCTGCTCGTCGAGGAAGACGAGCGGCAGGAGGTCGCCGCGGAGGCGGAAGACGGGGGACTCGTAAACCTGCTCGATGGCGGTGGCGGCTTCTTCGCCGTCGACGTGCACGAGTTCGACGAGGCTGACCTGCGGGATGGCAAAACGTTGGCCGGCGGTGCGCACGACGAGGGCGGGCACGATGGCGAGGGTGAGCGGGATCTTGATCTTGAGGGTGGTGCCCTGGCCGGCGACGGAGTGGATGTCGACGGAGCCGCCGATCTTCTCGATGTTGGTTTTCACCACGTCCATGCCGACGCCGCGGCCGGAGACGTTGGTGATCTTTTCGGCGGTGGAGAAGCCAGGGAGGAAGATGAGGTTCACCATCTCGCGCTCGGAGAGGCGGGCGGCGTCGTCTTCGGAGATGAGGCCTTTTTCGAGGGCCTTGCGGCGGACCTTCTCGCCGTTAATGCCGGCGCCGTCGTCGATGATCTCGATGTTGACCTGACCGCCCTCGTGGAAGGCGCGCATGATGACGTGGGCCTCGGCGGATTTGCCGGCGGCGACGCGCACGTCGGGCATCTCAACGCCGTGATCGACGGAGTTGCGCACGATGTGAGTGAGGGGGTCTTTGATGGCCTCGATGATGGTGCGATCGAGTTCGGTATCGGCGCCGATGGTTTCGAGGCGGACGTTTTTGCCGAGGTCGGCGGCGATGTCGCGGACGATGCGGGGGAACTTGCCCCAGACGTTGCCGATGGGCTGCATGCGGGTCTTCATGACGCCTTCCTGCAGCTCGGTGGTGACCTGGTTAAGGCGTTGAGAGACGGCGGTGATCTCGTTCTGAGAAATGGTGCGGTTTTGCGCGAGCTGGAGGAGCTGGTTGCGGGAGAGCACGAGCTCGCCGACCATGTTCATGAGCTTGTCGAGCAGGCCGACGTCGACGCGCACGGAGGCGTTGGCGGTGACGGGAGCGGCGGTCTTGGGCGCGGCTTTGGCGATGGGTTTGGCAGTCGAGGCGGGGGCCTGTCCGGCCGCGGCGGCTTGGGGAGCGTTTTCCGGGAAGATGCCCCAGCCTTGCGCGTTCTCGCGGGCTTCCTGGGCGGGGTCGGTGGTGACCTCGGGGGCTGATTCGGATTCGTCTTCGAAGAGGCCCCAGCCTTGCGCGGCGGCGGCTTCGTCGGTCGGGTCAGTCTCGGCGGCGGCGGGCGCGGGGGCTTCATCTTCGAAGAGGCCCCAGCCTTGGTTGGCGGCGTTGGCGTCGTCTTCGGCGGCGGCGTTGATGGCTTCCTGTGCCTCGGCAGGTTCGTCTTCGAAGAGGCCCCAGCCGGCGTTGGCGTCGGCCGCGGTCTCGGTGGCGGTGGCCGGGGCGGCGGGAGCCGCTACGGGCGCGGGCGGAGCGGCTGTATCCGGATCCTTGAGACGGGTGAGTCGGTCGGAAAGGGGGGTGTAGTCTTCGCCGGAGTCGTCGGTGCCGGTGGTCTCGATGGCGCCGAGCATGGCGCGCAGGGCATCGGAGAGTTTCAGCAGGCCGTCGGCGATGGCGGCAGAGGGCTCGAGGGCGCCATCGCGCAGGAGCGAGAGGAGGTTCTCGCCGGTGTGGGAGATCTTCTCGATGTGGTGAAACCCGAGGCAGCCGGCGGTGCCTTTGAGGGTATGCACGACACGGAAGATGTCGTTGAGGGTGTCGTTGTCGGCCTCGCCTTGCTCGATGGCAAGGATGGCCTGGTCGTAGCGATCCAGCCCCTCGTAGCTCTCCGTGAGCATGTCACGGACGAACTGCTCCTGGAGGTCGTTGCTCATGCCGCGTTGGCTTTGATGGCACCGGGGAGGACGCGGGAGACGACGGAGAGGAGTTGTTCCTGCTGGAAGGGTTTAACGATCCAGCCGGTGGCTCCGGCGGCGCGGCCTTCGTTCTTCTTCCCGACCTCGGATTCGGTGGTGAGGATGAGGATGGGCACGCTGCGGCCGTTGGCGGTGCCGCGGGCTTGGCGAGTGAAGGTGATGCCATCCATGCGCGGCATGTTGACGTCGGTGATGATGAGATCGACGGCCTGGCGTTGGAGGAGGTTGAGGGCATCCACGCCGTCGGCGGCTTCGATGACTTCGAGGCCAGCCCCGCGGAGGGTGAATGCTACAAGTTTGCGCATGGTGAGCGCGTCGTCGACGGTAAGGACCTTACGTTTCATGGCGGATGGGAAAGCGATGGAGGGTTGGGAGTGCTATCGGTGTGGGTGGTGCGGGCTTTAACTAAAAACCGGTGCGTGACTTAGAAGAGTTCGATATTGTCGTCCAAAGGCGGGGGATTCTCCTTAGAGACTCCCGATGCGGCCGGGGTTTTGGGCGCAGTGGCGGGCGAGGAGGCGGTCGCGGGCTCGGGCTCGAAAAAGGCCGTGGCGAAGGCCGGTTCGGGTTCGGCATGAGTGGTGGTGGCGTCGGTGTCGGGCACATCGACAAAGAACTCGAGGCTGTCGTCGTGTTGGCCGAGGTCGCTGTCGTCGCCGGTGATGGCGGCGTGGGCCTGGCGTTGGGAGGCCATGGTGTAGCCGCCGGTGTGAGCGGCGAGTAGCTCGCGTTCGCGCAGGGTGGGCGGGGTATCGGAGGCGTGGTGTTCGAGCCAGGCGACGCCGCGTTCGAAGCTGATTTTGGCGGTGGCGAGTTCCTGCAGGCGCTGGGGCTTGGGGTTGGTGCGGTCGCGCACGTTTTCCATTTGGCTGCAGACGTCCTGCAGGGTGGCGAGGGTGCGGTCGCGCATGCCGTGGAGGCTTTGGATGACCTCGGCGCCGTTTTGCCGGAGGTCATCGAGGTGTTTGCGACCGGTGTCGCGCATGGTGCCGAGTTGATCGAGCAGTTCGTGGGTGACGGTGCGCAGCTCGATGATTTCGTTGGCGGTGCGGTCGCCGAGTTCGCCGAGCTCGGCGGAGATTTCGGCGGTGCGGGCGGCGAGCACTTCGAGGCCGGAGCCGTCGCCGAGTTGGACGGAGCGGACCTGGGCGTTGAGCGCGATGAGTTGGATGTTGAGGGAGACCTCGATGACGACCGACGAGAGGTTTTCGGTGACTTCGGCGACGGGTTGGAGGGCGGTGTAGGAGTCATCCGCCAGCTTCACGTTGGCGGCGGAGATTTCGGTGATGTCCTCAAAGGCTTCGAGGAGGAGTTGGACCATGCCGTCGATGGAGGCGGTGGAGTTGTCGAGGTCGCGCAGTTTGATGGAGGCTTCGCCGAGTTCATCGGCTTGGAGGACGATGCGATCGATGCCTTGGTCGAGTTGTTGGCGGGCTTCTTCCATGCTCTGGATGACCTCGGAGACTTGGACGCTCATGAGGCGCATCCAGGCGCCGATGGCCCCGACGGGCGGGCCGGCGTGGAGGGCTTTGAGCACGTGGTCGATGCGCTGGGTGAGAATGTCCTCGTATTGGAGCGCGGAGACGAGTTGGGAGATCTCCTGGTTGAGCCGTTGGGTGGCGTCGCGGACTTGGGTGTCGCGTTGGGAATCGAAGCTGAGTTGTTCGCCGAGGGTTTCGATGGCGCGTTCGATTTCGGCGCGCTTGCGGGTGATGACCTGAGCGTAGGCGTTGTTGTCGTGGCGGATCTTTTGATGGACGCCGCCGATGGTGGTGCGGGCGGCCTCGAGTCGGGTGACGTTGTCGTCGAAGGTTTTGTCGATGAGTTCGCGCAGGCGGTGAATTTCGTCGGCGACGGTGAGGAAGGTGGTCTGGTGTTCCGGCTCGAGTTGGGCGGCTTCGATGCGGAAGAAGACGATCATGTGGCGCAGCGGGGCGAGGACCTCACCCATGGCGAGCTGGCATTTGAGCAACTCTTTGGAGTGCTGGTCGCAGCGGGCGACGTGCTCGAGCATGGGCTCGAGGCCGCGCAGGGAGCGATCGATGTGCTCGAGGGGTTGGTCGAGCACCTGCATGGACTGTTGGAAGAGGTTGATGCCCTCGGATTGGCCGTTGGCGAGTTCGATGAGTTCCTCGCACTTGTCGAGCAGTTGGCGGGTCTGGGAGTCGATCTCGTCGAGGTCGCCGCCGAAGGCGTGGAACGTTTGCTGGAGGTTGCGGCGGCCGTCGCGGATGGCGGAGATCGCAGGACGCGGGTTGGGCGCGGTGATGCGGGCCGAAGGCAACCACGAGAGCAGGCGACCGCGTAGAGCGGAAAAGGGATTACGCACGCGGAGCTTCATGACAGATCGGGGCCGACCACGGTGGCGTGGGTGTCGATGCGGGTGAAAGAGAGGATGCGACGCACGCTGGCGTTGCCGACGAGGATGGTGATGCTGCCCTGGCGGGATCTGGCGCTCTTGATCGCGGAGACGAGCAGGTTCAGTCCGACCGAGTCGATGAGGCGGGAGGCGCGCAGATCGATGGTGAGGGTGCGGTTGGGCGTGAGGGCCTCGACCTGCGGCATGATGGCTTCGCGGAAGCTGTTGACGTTGGTGCTCAGCACGTCGCCGGGGGCCGTGACGGTCGGTCCGGAGGGCACGCCGGATGGTCGAGGGAAAGGGGAAGGCGGTGAGATCATGCGAGGGCGGGCGGGATTCAAATTTCGAAGTCCATGGCGAGGCAGGCGCCGCGGCTGAAGGCGGCGGTGCGGTGCGGCAGGTGCTTCATCATGACGAGGCCACGGTGTTCGGTGAGCAGGTCGGCGGCGGCGGCGGGTTCGTGTTGATCGAGGTCGAAGTCGTGACCGGTGCCGCTGTCGGTGATGCGCAGGTGGAGCTGCGACTTTTCGGGGGTGTAGGAGACCTGGATGTCGGCGAGGCGGTCGGCGCGCCCCTCGCAGCCGTGGGTGAGGGCGTTGATGAGGGCTTCGCGGGCGCAGATGGTGACATCGGCGAGCGGGGCGTCGGCGAGGGTGGGCAGGGCGAGGCGCAGGGAGCGTTCGATCCAGGCTTGGTGGCCGTCGATCTCGTCGATGGAATTGCCGGCGAGACGGCGGCTGATAAGGGGGATGGCTGGGGTGACATCGAGCTCGGCGTAGCGGGCGAGGTTGATGCGCACGGCGGCGAGGTCGTCGGGGGCGTCGACGAGGTAGGAGGCTTTGGCGGGGTCGCTTTGCAGAAGGCGATGAGCGAGGGCCAGGGGATCGACATCGTGGATCTCAGCGAGGTCGGGCAGGCCGTCGGACCAGACGATCACGTAGCCGGTGGGCATCGGGTTGTAGGCGGAGCTGGGCAGGTCGGGGAACCAGCCGAGCGGACCCGAGCACTGCGACGCCTGCAGGGGGTAGGCGAAGCCGTCGCTGTCGCAGACGACGGGGGGAGGCAGGCCGCAGTTGAGGGAATGGAGTGAGAGGGCGCCGCGATCGAGCACGACGCTGCCGGCGGCGAGGGAGAGGTGGACGTCGTCGTTGCGATTCCACTCGTCGAGGAGCATGTCGTTGAAAAGGGTGAACACCTCGTCGATGCGCGCGCCGCGGGCGGCCATGCCGCGGGCGATGCCGTGAAAGTAGTTGGACTGAAAGGCGGCGCGCAGGTCGTGGCCGGAGGCGTCGGAGACGAGGATGATGTGCCGATGGTCGTTGACGGGGAGGACGGAGACGAAGTCGCCGCTGGCGTCGGCTTTGGAGGAGAAGAAGAGTTCGACGCAGTCTTCGAGCCGGCTGAGGTGGTGCTGGAGGAGGAGGCGTTGGCTATCGCCGAGGGCGGAGGCATCGGCGGCGGTGGCACGCAGGTCGCGTTGTTCGCGGGTCTTGCGGGCGGCGCGGCTGACGGCCTCGCGCAGGGCTTCGCCGCCGACGGGTTTGTCGAGGTAACCGACACCGCCCTGGCGGAGGACTTCGGCGACGATGCTTTTTTCGCCTTCGGCGGTGGCGACGAGGACGGAGAGGGTGGGATCGAGGGCGCGGATCTGTTTGAGCAGTTCGAGGCCATTGCCGCCGGGCATCCAGTAGTCGCTGATGACCGCATCGATGTGGTCGGGACCGATGTCCTGCAGGAGGGTCATGCACTCGGCGGCGCATTCGGCGGTCTCCACGACGTGGCCGTCGCGCTTGAGCTGCGAGCGCAGGACAAAGCGAGCGGCGGGATCATCATCGACGACGATGAGATGCAGAGACTCTGAGGGGATGGGCATGCGACAGGTGCTTTCGGTTATCGGTAAGTGGCTACGCAGCTTGAGCAGATACTCCCGGCGAAGGGGGCCGATGGGTCAGATTGTGCGATGGACGAGGCCTGAACCGGTTGCCTAGGGTAGGGGCGAATGTCTCGAGTCGCGGTTTTTCAATCCGGTCGTATGCGCGTGATGAGCGCTTTTTTGCTGGGCTTGGCTCTGCTGCTTGCGGGCGCGGTGGGCTTGGGGGGGGCGTTGGCGATACGCTTGCTGCTGGCGGTGGCGGCAGGATCGCTGGTGGCGTCGTTGTGGGGGCCGAGCGTGGCGATGGTGGTGGTGGGCGTGGCGTTGGTGCCGTGGTCGGTGGGGGCGGCGGTGGTCTGGGGGCTCGGGTTGGGCGCGGTCGCCGCGACCGGAGTCGGAGCTCGGCGATGGGGCGGCAGTGGGGTGAAGGCGGGGGTGTGGTTTTGGGCGTTGGTGGGCGGTCCGGTAAGTGCGGCGTATTTTGGCTGGATTTCGCCGGCGGTGTTGCCGGTGAACTGGGATCGGGCCATCGGAGTGGCGCTGGCGGGATTGGCAGGAACCTTGTTGGGGGATGGCTTGGCCTCGCTCAGTCTGCCGTGGCGTCTTTTGGCGGTGGATGCGCCGGTGCAGCCGAAGCCCCTGCGGCATTATCTGTTCCGGCGGTTTGGGCTGATCGCGGCGCTACCCTTGCTGGTGGTGTGTGTGGTGGCGGCGCAGCGTTATGCGCGGCTTTCACAGGAGCATGCCAAAGAAGGACTGACCCGCTCGGCCCGGCAGGTGGCGATGACGGTGGATCACTTTTTGCAGGAACATCGGGACGTGTTGCTGGTGCTGGCCGGACAGGTGAATGGTGAGCCGATGCCGGAGCCGACGGAGTGGGATCGGCGTCTGGCGGTGGTGCAGGGGCAGTTTGCCGGTTTTCTGACGATGGTGGTGGCCGATGAGGACGGGAACCTTGTGGGCAAGGCGCTGGGGGATTTAACGACAGTGGACGCGACGGAGCCGCAGAATGTGAGTGACCGGGAGTATTTCCGGGTGCCGATGCGCACGGGGCGGCCGTTTGTGAGCGGGGTGTTTGAGGGCCGGGGTTTTGGGCGGGATCTGATTGTGGCGATCAGTGTGCCGGGGCGGGATGCGAGCGGGCGGCGCTGGGTGCTGGAAGGTTCGTTGAGCCTGAACGAGCTGGTGGCGGAGCTGGAGCGCACGGAGGGATCGGCGCGACGCGACATCGTGTTGACCGACGGTGCGGGCCGGGTGGTGGTGGCGACGGGGGAGGTGGGGTTGGCGCCGCTGAGTGTATTCGGCGGCTTTGAGGGCGAGGCGGAGCGCGTGTTGGCCGAGGAGCGGGAGACGGTGCGGGTGGCGGAGGGGCGCCGACCGGGCGAGGCACGAGCGGAACAGTTTTGGGTGACCGAGGCGCCGGTGGCTTTGGCGGATTGGCGGGTCTTTATGCGGGAGCGCCGATGGTTCACCTGGCGGGAGACCGCGGGGTTTTATTTGTTTTTTGCGGCGGTGGCGGCGGTTCTGGCGGGGTTGGTGTTGGCCATGGCCAGTCTGACCGGACGGCGGTTGACCCGGACCTTGCGCGATTTGGTCAAAGGGGCCCACGAGGCGGCGACGGGAACCGCGGTCGGAGACACGGCGGAAGACGTGAACCGTCCGGCGGAGTTTAACCTGATCGGCCGGGAGCTGCGGACGGCGGCTACGTCGCTACATGCCTCCAATCAGGCGCTGCAGCAGTTGTCGGGCGAATTGGAGGAGAAGGTGCGGGAACGCACCCAGGAGCTGGAGGATGCGCGCGCGGTGGCGGAAGCGGCCAACCGGGCCAAGAGCGAATTCCTGACTACGATGAGCCACGAGCTGCGAACGCCTTTGCACGTGATTTTGGGTATGACTGAGATCGTGCGGGATTCTCCGCAAATGGCGCGAACCGAGGTGGAGGAGTGTCTCTCCAGTGTGGAGGAAAGTGGCAGCCACCTGCTGGATCTCATCAACGACATCCTGGATCTCTCCAAGGTGGAGGCGGGGAAGTTGGAATTGGATTTGGAATGGGCGCCGCTGTTGCCGATCTGCGAGGCGGCGTTGCGTTTGGTGGAGCCGCAGTCGCAGCGCAAGCAGCAGCAGGTGGAGTTGATTTGGGAGACCGCGCCGGATCGCGCGCTGGAATTGGATGCGCGGCGGCTCAAACAGGTTTTGGTCAATTTGCTGGCGAACGCGGTGAAATTCACGCCGGCGCAGGGGCATGTGAGCCTGCGGGTGGCGGACGCTTCGTCGGGCGACAGGCTGCTGCTGACGGTCACGGATGATGGTCCGGGGATTTCCGCCGAGGATCAGCAGCATCTCTTCCAACCGTTTGTGCAGGTGGGGGATCGCAAACGCTCGGGTCTGGGCGGCACGGGGTTGGGTCTTGCGGTGGTCAAACGCATGGTGGAGCTGCACCATGGCTCCGTGGAGGTGAACAGTGTGTTGGGAGAGGGCAGTGCGTTTCGCATAGAGCTGCCCTTACCGCGGAACGAGTCGGGCATTGTGGCCGAGGTCAGTCGGTCTGAGCAGAAGGAGGCGATCGCCCGGCTGGAGGCGCAGGTGCGGGAGCGGCGGTTGCGCGTATTGGTAGTCGAAGACAATGAGATGAACATCGCGGTCCTGCGCCGACATCTTCAGGCGGTGGAGTGCGAAATTGATGAAGCGCGCAATGGCAAGGAGGCGATTACACGGGCGACTGTTGGCCAGCCTGATCTCATTCTGATGGATGTGCAGATGCCGCTGATGGACGGGATCGATGCGACGCTGCACCTGCGCTCTCAGCCGGAGACCGCCACGCTGCCGATCGTGTTTTTAACCGCGTCGGCCATGGGGGACCAACGCCAGCGTTGCATGGCGGCGGGCGGCACCGATCACCTCACCAAACCTGTGCGGCGCCACGAGCTGCTGGAGGTGATGCTGCGTGTGACCGAGGTGTCGGCGTGAGTGGGAAAAGGGGGCTCGGATCGCTCCCCACCCAGGCACGGACTTGTGCCTCTGCAGCCGGGGCGTGGCGCGCAGCGAGCACGCGGTCAGCTTCGGGCCACGCTTTCGCCTGCGGCTCAAGCGCAGCTACAACCGAGGTGTAGGCCTTGCCCGGATACGCCCGAGGCCCTAGAGCCGGGTGATGTTGGACGGCTCCGAATCGCCGGCCATGTGGGCAATGAGGCGATCGTTGAACTCTTTGGCGGGGTCGTGCCCCATGTCCTTGAGGGCCTGCACGAGGGCGGCGACTTCGACGAGGCGGGCAATGTCGCGACCGGGGCGCACATAGAGGTCCACCATGGGGATATCCATGCCGAGGATCTTGTAGTGGTTTTCCTCGAGGCCGGTGCGTTCTTCGACGACGTCGGGCGTCCACTCGTGCAGCGAGACGACGAGGTCGACGCGTTTTTCCATGCGCACGTTTTTCACGCCGAACATTTCGGCGACGTTGATGATGCCGATGCCGCGCACCTCCATGTAACCGCGGTTGAGGGGCGGTCCGGAGGCGATGAGTTCGCGTTCGTCGACGAGTTTGATCTGGGTCATGTCGTCGGCGACGAGCGAGTAACCGCGTTCGATGAGAGCGAGGGCGCACTCACTTTTACCCACGCCGCTGTCGCCGCGCAGGAGGACGCCGATGCCCTTCACGTCGAGCATGGTGGCATGCTCGGTGGTGGAGGGGGCAAACTCGTTGTCGACGCAGAGGGTGGCGGCGTTGACCCAATGCCGGGTGATCATCGGGGTGCGCATAATCGGCAACTTGAGTTCACGGCACACGTCCAGCATGGCGCGGGTGGCGTTGTAGTTGCGGGTGAGCACAAAACACGGCACCGAGCGGCGGGCCATGCCGCGCAGCACCTCCTCCTGCTTCTCGCGGGGCAAGGATTTGAGGTAGGTCATCTCGGCCGCACCAAAGACCTGAATGCGCTTGTTGGCGAAAAACTTGAAGAAGCCAGTAAGGGCGAGCGCGGGGCGGTTGATCGCGCCCTCTTTGATGAGGCGGTGCAGGCCCTTTTCCCCGGCGATGAGTTCCAATTTAAGCTTCCCGCGATAGGTGGAGAAGAAGTGGTCGACGGTGATGCCGGAGATGGAACGGTGCATGGGTCGAAGAGGGGGCTGGGGCGGTGGTGTCGGGCCGGGTTACAGGTTGAAGTCTTTGCCGAGGTAGATCTCGCGCGCCTGTTCGTCGCGAATGAGGAAATCGCCGGGACCGCTGGTGAGCACGCGGCCCTGGTGGATGAGGTAGGCCCGGTCGACGATGCGCAAGGTTTCGCGCACGTTGTGATCTGTAATGATCACACCAATACCGCGCTCCTTGAGTGAGAGCACGATGCGTTGGACCTCGGCGACGGACTTGGGATCGATCGCGGCAAAGGGTTCGTCGAGCAGTAGGAACTTCGGCTGGGTGACGAGGGCGCGGGCGATCTCGAGGCGGCGGCGTTCACCGCCGGAGAGGGTGTAGGCTTTTTGGCGGGCGACGTGAGTGAGGTGCAGCTCCTCGAGGTGGCGCTCGACGACGCTGGCGCGGTCGCGACGCGGGACGGGCAGGGTTTCGACGATGGCGAGCAGGTTTTCCGCGACGGTGAGTTTGCGAAAGGTCGAGGGCTCCTGCGGCAGATAGCCGAGGCCGAGGCGCGCGCGTTCGTGCATCTTGAGGCGCGTGGCGTCGCGGCCGTTGATGAGCACTTGGCCGGAGGTCGCGGCGACCAGGCCGACGACCATGTAGAAGGTGGTGGTTTTGCCAGCTCCATTGGGCCCGAGCAGGCCGACGACCTCGCCGGCGGACGCCTCGATGTCGACTCCGTTGACGACGTTGCGCTGGCCGTAGGTTTTGACGAGACCCTTGGTCTCAATGCGATGGGCGGCGGTGGAGGTGTCAGTCACGGGCAGGAAAGGATTGGCCACAAAAAGGCACGAAAAGACACAAAAATGAACTCAGGTGTTTAGGACGTATTTTTTAACGGTGAGAACCGGGTGTAAACGCGCCCCTGACTTGGGACGGAATTGCAGAGGTTTGGGACACTTTGCCGGTTTTGCGACGATTCGCGGTGTGAAGAGGCTCTCTTCTTGAAGGTCTCTCGAGGGCCTGTCGAGAGCGGCTCTAGATGTCGTCGACAGCGTCTGAAAGCAGCACGCCGCTTCCTGCCCAATGATCGACGGGCAGCGCTTTGGCTGCTGCGTAGATATGCGGGATCAGATCGGCCGACTCCAAAGCGGCATTGCTGAACCAGGTGTCGAAGGTGGCCCCGGTGACCTGCAGGCGAAATGCCATCGGAGCGACTGGCTGAGCATCCGCGACGAGTGTCTGGGCCTTGTTGAGCCAAAGGTCGAAGAGGAAGCAGGCCACCTTCGCTTCGCGGTCCCAGCAGTCGGTGCGACGATAGCGGAGGTAGTCGGCGGTGACGCCGTTTGGAAGGGTGAAGGACTTGATGAGGGCCATGGTGGGTCAGATTTGAATTGATGATCCGGCGATGAAATCTCCGCCAATGCGAATATCTGCGCCTGCGGCCACAGCAGCGCCGTTCTTTCGGGTGATCACCAAGTAGACCGTGGAGGCGCTGTTATCGACATGGTCCCAGTTGTAGCGCACGTCGTGCACTCCGTCGCTCAAGACATCGATGTTCGCCTTGTCAGGCTTCCAGGAGAAGCCTGCCCCGCTGATGCTAAGCGTCACGGTAACCTCAGCCCCGCCCGCACCGGTGTTGATCACCGTGTTGAACGGCTTCACGACCTGAGCCTTCGGAGCGCCGGTGCCGCCGGTTCGGATGCCGGTCGTAAGGACGTCGTTCCGCTCATCCTCGGCGATCGTTCCGACGCCTTTAGTCGTGGCGGTGTTGCACTGCCCGAGGTATCTCCAGGCGCTCACGTTGCCGCTGCGATCGACGGTCCGGACGCGGGCGTGCCCCGAGACAGGCGTCGGTGGGTTCGTGTAGACGAGCAGCTCCGGCTTATCCACCCGGATCGGGATGGACTGCCCGGAGGAAAACCATGTGTAGGTTATCGATGCATCGTCGTTGGCGGCTGTGACTTTCACCTCCCAGTGACTGAAATCTTTGGGGACCGTCGGATCCCAGTAGAGGCGGCAGCCAAACTGCAGCTCGCCTGTTCCGGGGAACACCGAGGGCACCACCTTCTCGCTGCTCACACCTCCTGAGGATGGCGGATCCGGAGTCGTGTTGTCGGTCGGTGCCGTCCGGCTCAACACGCTGCTAACGCCACTCGGGACGCCAAAGTTGCTCAGAGCCTGACAGGCGAACTGGTAGCCGACACCCACGAGCAGGTCATCGATGCGGGCGGTGCCGCCCGCCGTTGGCCGGTTGTCAGCGATCGTCCAGCTGGTCGATCCGTTGAGGCGGTAAAGAACCAGAAGACGCACACCGCCGCTCGGCATCGCCGGGAGCGACAACTGGATCCAGGCGAAGGCACCCCCGTCATCGGACAGATAGGTGCCGTGCGAGCTGAAGGTCGGAGCGCTCGGCGTCGTCGGGGCGTTGGGGTCGACGTCGCTGCTGCCGACCTGGCTGGCGGTGCCGCTCACGTAGTCGGAATAGGTGCCATCCGTTTCGTCGGTGCCCATCGCCCGCACGCGCCAGCGGAAGACCCCAAACGCCGGCACCACGTCCCAGAAATCAGTGCTCGTGGTTTCGCCCGCCAACACATCCGCATCCCATGAGCTACCGTTCCAGGCGGAGCGGTAGATCTGATACTCATTCACCAGCGCTCCGACGACGGCCGTCCAGGAGAGCTTCGCCAGCTTCTGTTGCATCACCACCACCAAGCCGGTCACCTGATCCGGCGTCGGATCACGGAGCACGCAGGAAAAGGAGTCGGTGAGGTTGCCCTGGAGGGACGAGTAAGGGCGCAGCTTGAAATACTTGGTCGCGGTCGGGACGTCGTAGCTGCCCCCGCTCTCCACCTCGGCGAAGCTGGCGTGCGTCACCGACACCAGGTCATTGCGCGGAATGATGAAAACGGTGGTGCCGATCCCGTGTGCTACCGGCAACGAACCGAGGCGCGCCCGCCGCACGTGCAGGGAGTAGCTTCCCCCTCCCAGGCTCGTGATCGTGCCAATGCTAAACCACTCACCCGCACGCCACATGAGGAGCTGATCGTCGGCCTGCTCCAAGTCGCTTTGACTCTGCAGATAGGGCCAGTCGATGCCGACCTCGTCGACCGTGATCGTGCCGGCGTCATAGGTCGCGGCCATCCCGGTTTGGAGTGTCGCCGCGACTGCCCAGCGAATGTTGCCGCTGTCGATCACCTGACCAGGCCAGGTGTCGTCGGCCGAGAAGTGAGTGTCGAAGCCGACGGTCGCCGTGCTCGCCCGCTCTGCCAGCATGGCCACGAGCGTGTCGGCCGCGTCACTGAGGTCCGGCGGAAGCTGCGCAGCGGCAAACCTCACCAAGTCCGCCGGCGGCTGCGCGGAGAGGTCGGCGCGCGGATCCGGTTCGGGCTCATATGGCCGAGGGAAGGCCCCACGCTCGCCGACGCACTTGCACACGATGTGGGTGTCGGTCTCTTCGCGCTGCACGATGCGCACCACCAGATCCAGACCGATGTCGGCGCGATCGAGGTCGAAGCGGTCTCCCACTCGGAGAGGCGTCACACCGTCCGGATGATAGGCATACTGCCGCAGAATCGGCACCGTGCCCCGCCATTGCGGCAGGGCCTTCTGACCGGCGATGATCTGCGCCGCGGTCTTGAGTTGCTTACGCAGCACCCACCCCGGTCGCTGCACGCTGTGTGGCGGCCGATCCTCCTGGAGGATACGACGCACGGCAGGCACAGGCGCGCCCTCCGTCGCTTCCTGGAGCGGCGGATCCGCCTCGAGGTCGAGACCGGTCACGTTGACCATCGTCACCATCTCATCGGTGCTGTCCGGCTCGTCGGTCGGATCCTCATCCGAGTCCATTTCGTGCTCGCTGATCACCGTGAGCCCCGTCGGGTCGGTCGTGGTGTCATCGGCCGCTTGGTAGTCCAGCTCGAGCTTGCCGTTTCGCTCCACGATGAAGCCATCAAAGTAGCTCAGCACCTCCGCCAGGTGCTCCCCCAACTCACGCCGCTCGGCGAGCACCATCGCACCGAACAAGTCGGTGCCGCTGATCCCGGCCAAGCCCGTCGTGTTGAGCTTCGTGATCACGGTGTCCCAGCTGTCGCCCAGGAGAGCCGGATCCAGCTTGCCGCCACCGCGCTTGAGCGTGAGCAGATCCCACGCGGCTCCGGCCATGTTCACCCCGTGGTCGACGTGGCCGAAACTGTAAGTCTTGGGCGAGCGGCGATAGCCTTCGATCTCCACTAGGGGCAGCGCAGGCGTCTCCCCGTTTGGGCCGACCTGGCCGCACTCGACGTCGCGCAGCGACACGCTGAAGATACCGCGGTCGGCGGGATAGGTCGCGCCATGCATGGCGTGGGTCGCGTCGCGCACCAGGGCATTCAGGTGAGCATCCTTGTCGCCCTCGGCTTCTGTGCCCCAGAAGAAGGTGAAGGTCTCCGGCGTTTCCTTGCTAAGCACCTTCACATAGGGCGCATCGCCGACTTCATGACGTTGCACGTAAACGCCCTGGTAAGGCTTCCGATTCACGTGGATCTGGCGGATCTGATCCGCCGGTCCCAAGCCGATCCAACCGTAGATCGAGGCAAACGCGTAGTTGCTGGTTTTGGTGGTGCGGTAGTGCCAGTGCAGCACCGGCGTCACCCATTGCACCGCCAGCTTAAAGGGGCCGATCGGCAGCGGCAACGGTGAGTTCGGGCTCTGCGTGGCGGTGCGGCCTGGCGTGTTGTCGTTGAGCCCGTCCGGTAGGTTGGTTTTGGGGACAAGGAAACTCATTCGGCCACGTCCTCCATCAAACGATAGTGGCACTTCACCAAGCGCATGAAATCCGGGTCGTGCGTGGAGTGGGAAACGACGCCGGCCGGGATCGCCACGTGCAGCACTTCGTGACCGCACCAGAGGCCCACGTGGTGCGCGGCACGCTGGGTCTCGATGATGGTGATGTCGCCGATCGCCGGCGCGTCCTCTTCGTCCACTCGCATCACCAGACCGCGTAGTTCCGGCGCGTTGAGCCAGGACAGGATCTGGCTTACGGCGTGGTGCTCGTGCCAATGCCGGACTACCTCCACCGGCATCACATCCATGTGGAAACGCGGACACGCCCCCGCCGCCACGTGACACTCGTGTTGAAAATGCCGGCATTCCACGCCACCGGTCGGACCCTTCACCGCCGCGTTCTCGCGAAACGGTGTGCCGACCCAGCTTCGAGCCTCGCTTAAGAGACGCTCGCGGCGCTCTGCAGTCCGGTAGTAGGGCTTCCTCATCACTTGCCGATCTTGGTTTTGATCCCGCTCTGCACGGCCTCGATGTAAGGCGGCTTGTGCGGGGCCCCGTAGAAGTTGAGCCGGTTGTTGAACTTGGTGCGGCAGGTCGAGAACTGCAGGTCACAACCCGCGACGGCCGCGACGGCCGCGCCCTCCCCGTTGGCCACGAGCGGACGCAGAAGCGTGAGCCGGGTGCCGCCGGCGATCGGAGCGCTGCGCACGATGTGTCGCACCTCGAGCGTGTCGCCCGCGCCGATCTCGGCGTAGCCCTCGGCAAACCACTCGGCCGCGCGGGCGGCTCCCACATCGATGTCGATCACCGCCCCGTTCACGGCGGAGATCTCGCCGGTCTCGGTAAACGTCGCCGGGTTCACCCCGCACAGCCCGTCATAGACGGTGTGGTTGCAGGTGGTCTTCACCGTCCCGTCCGGAACGCTCGCACGGAGACGCCCGCCAACGATCGCACAGCGGGCGTAGTAGCTCTTATTCCGCCGCGGCGCATCGAGCACCTTGCCCGCCATGCGCACGGTCGCGCTGCCGTCCGGATCCGCCGCCCGATATTCGCGGATCTCGATGCTCATCGACCGCGTGAACTCAAGCAACGGGAAGGCCTTGAGCGGGTTGTTGGGGATGTCCTGGTGAGCGACGATCTCCCAGTCGTTCTCTCCCGCCACCAAGGTCTCCGTCGGCACCTTCACGTCGATCGCACGCGGCGTGTAAACGACCCCGTCGATCGTGACGGGCTTCTCGCCATCCGTCCACGCGTGAACCACGGCCGATCCTGCCCACTGGAGCTTCACGGCAAAGAACGGGAGCGGCACCTCCTGGTCCGGCTCGCCCTCGAGGAGGATCGGCACCTGGCGGAACGTCAGCTCGGTGCGGGCTTCGTCCTGATTCTCCAGCGTGAGCCAGAGCGTGTCGTTGCCAAAGCGTGCTTGGAAGACCGGCTCGCCGCCGGGGGTGCCATCCCACTCCGGCCGCAGGAACGCCGGCACCGTGAACACGCCCGCCTGCCCCTGCTTGGCGGCAAAGAACGTCAGCGCCTGCCGGATCTCGGCCCGGTTCACAAAGGTGAATCCGGCGCGCTGCAGGCGCATCGTTGGCGCGTCGTCACCGGCCAGCGCCTTTTCACGGCCGCGGCCGAGGCGCTCGGCCGTGCGCTGCCAGACGCTGGAATCCTCCACGGCGTGCGCGTAGTCCGGATCGAAGGTCCAGGCAGCCAGCGCCAGCGTGTTGATCTCCACGCGAGCGTCCCACGGGCTGTCCTCTTCGGCCCGCACCGTGACGGTGTATTCCCAATCGTTGGCCAGGCGCATCGAAGGCCGGGCGTTGAGCGTGCAGAGCACGAGGTTGACGGTGCTCGGGTGACCGCCCGAACCGTTGAGCACGTAAGCACCGCTCGCCGCGTCGTAGTTGACGGTGTGCTGCGCATCGAAGACCCGCACATCGTCATCGGCGAACTCTGCCGGCGTGAGTCGATCGAACTCGATCGGCAGCGCCAGCTTGTGCTTCGGATCCAGCGCGAGCAGTGCCGCGTGAAACTCCGCCGCCTTCGCCTGCTCTGCCACCGGGAAGGTGTAAGTGTATTCCAGGGCGAGCAGTCCCACGGTGCGCTCGCCGCTGCGGGTATTGATGCCGGTGCGGCCTTCGCCCAGACGGGTCGAGAACGAGACACCGATGCGCGGACGCACCTTGTAGTCGAGCCCCGGCAGGATGAGCAGGCAGTCGCGATCGGACAGCGAGACGTTGTGCAACCAGGTGCCCATGGCTCAGCGCTTCCTCCGGATCCCGAAATTTCGCTCCACCATGATCACGATGTCGCCCTCGGCTTGCCCCTTCTGCTGGATCCGCCGTGCCTCCGCATCGGAGTTCACCGCGACAAACTGAACCTTGCCGGCAAACGCCTCGACAAAGGCTCGCGGGTCCATACCGCCGCCCGCGCCCCCGCCGCCGTATCCGCCACCTTGTGACGCCGTCGCCGGGCGGGTGATGCTCGATGCCACCGCTCGCGCCGGGTCAAAGGTGCGGTTGCGAATCGCCTCCATGAAGTCGGCGCCATAGTGCGAGACCGCCGCGGCCGGCTGCACAAATTCACCATTGGAGAGCCGCGCCGCGATCGAGTCGCTCGTGCCCGTGCCAGGACCGCTCACCAGACCGCCCGTCGCGAAGCCGATCGCAGAGGTGAGGATGGCTGCCTTGGCCATGGCCGCGCCCTCGACCGCCGCGGCACCGAGCGTGGCGATGGACGCCGCCGTCGCAGCCGGAGCCCACAAGGCCGCTTGCGCGGCCGCAATCGGAGCCAGAGCGGCCAATTGCGCGGCCTGCAGGGCCTTGCCCATCACCGCCATGATGAGCTGCTGCACGATCCACTGCGACGCGAGGTTGATGAGGCTGTCCAGGACACCGCGCACCACGGAGGTGCCGATCTCGCGGAACGCGTCGCCCCACTTCATCGTCCGCGTGAACAGGCCGTCCAGGGCTCGGCCGATGCCCTGCTGCAACGACTGCGCGATCGAGCCCAGAGATTGGCGGGCGCGCTCGGCCAGAGTCGGGATCGTGTTGAGGTAGTCGACCAGACCGGCGATCGCTCCCTGCCGCGGCGTGAGCTGTTGGATCGCGGCGAGCTGTCCTTCGATCGCTTGCTGCTCCGCCCGGTAGCCATCGATGCGCTGTTGGATGGTCTGCGCCTCGTCACCGCTGGCCGATTGTGCCTGGCGCTGCAGCAACTGGATCCGCTCCTCGAGGGCGCGGTTGACGTCATCAAAGGCGGCGCGCTGGGCGGCCTCCTTTTGCGTGTCAGTGAGCAGCGGACTCGCCTGCACCACTGTGAGCGCGGCGCGCACGTTGGCGATGCGGTTGGAGAGTTCCTGCTCGATGGCGAGTTGCGCACGTTTCTCGGCCGAGACCGCCCGCTCCGCCTCGAGGCGAGACTCCACCATGTCGCGGTGCTGCTCGCCGAGGTCGCGGATCTGCTCCAGCTCCGAGATCTGTTCCCGCAGCTGCTCAGCCAGCACGGTGTTGCCCGCGGCTTCGGCCTGCAGGGCCTGAGTCTCCAGGAGATAAAGCTCCCGCTCCTGGGCGGCGCGGGCCGTGTCCTCAGTCGCCTGCTGCAGCTCCTTCTGGGCGGCGGTGATGTCGTTGGTGACGGCCGCGATCCGGATCTGCAGGTTGAGGCGCTGGGCTTCGTTGCGCGGGTCGTTGGCGTCCTGCCCCAGTGCATCAAGTTCGGCATACAACGCCTCCCGCCGGGCGAGCAGTTCGCGGGCGCGATCGCCGGGAGCCATTTGCGCGAGCCGTGCTTCGTCCCACTTGATGCGGAGCTCCGCGAGTTTCTTCACCAACTCATCGACCGCCGCCTCGTTGGATTTTGTCGCCGCTTCCTGCTCCTGGCTGGCAAGCACCGCCTGCGGATCGCGCAGCAACTTCATGGTGCGGTAGAGTTCCACCAGCTGCTGCTTCATGATCGGCAGCCGATCGGCCTCTTCCTTGCTCAGGCCGCGGAACGAGAGGCTGGCCATGAAGGGATCCGCACCGTTGGCGATCGCCTGGTCGCGGTTGGCCTGCGCGCGTTGTTGGCGCTCCTCGAGGTCGGCGATCTGAGTCACCAGCGCTTGAGCCTGTTCCTGCGCGCTCGTGCCAACGTTGCGCAACTCCGCCAGCGTGGTCGCCGCTCGCACTTGGTCGCGCAACTCCTGCGTCTGGTCGACCATGGACTGGCGGATGGCATCCTCGCGCTCGAGGCGGTTGATTGCGGCCTGTTCGAGCCCCTTGATCACGGCGCTGCCCACGGCGAGCGCGGCGGCGGCGACACCCACTGCCGCGAGACCGGCGGCGATGCGCTGTCCCCAGTTAGCCAGGGCGAACGTCTTCACCGTGCCCAGCTCCCGATTGAACAGGCGCATGTCCCGCACGGCATCGACGAAGTCCACGCCGGACAGGAGAACGAAAAGCAAACGTAGTGGAGTCGCGAGTGAAAGCAGCCCTCCAAAGGCACCACGCAGAACGACCCCGGCAGCTCCCAGTGCGAGGATCGGAACCAGGGCGGTTCCCGCACTTGAGCCGATTGAAATAAAGACCTGAGACAATGCACCGAGGTCAGCCATCCACTCCACCAGCCAGGAGCCGGCTTCGACGATGCCGGCGATCTTGTCGTTGAGGGTGGTGAAGAGCGCGGTGAAGGTCGGCGACTGCACGAAGTCCGTCGCGCTGGCGTAGAACTCCTTCAGCTTGTCGGTGAGGCGCGTGGCGGTGTCGGCCGTGCGCTGCTCAAAGGCATCGCCCAGATTGCTCTTGAGGGTGTTGAGCGTGCCAGCACCGCGCTCACCGGCCTCGGCAAAGGCGGCGATCTTGGAGCTGAGAAACTCGAACAACTCGCCCCGTTGTTTCGCCGCGGTGATGTCGGCCGCGGTAATGCCGAGGATCTTCGCCGCCGCGGCATCTGCGTTGATGTTGCCGGTGATGAGTGCCCGCGTCTCCTGGAGGATCTGCTCGTCACGAATGCCGAGGCCGGCGAGGGCCTGCGACATGTTCACGATGAGGTCGACCTGGTCGCGCAGCTGGATGTTGGCGGCCGTCATCGGGCCGACCGTGCCCTGGAACGCCTGCACCAGTGCGGAGAACGACGCCGGCGATGAAATTGCCTTGGCCTTCAGCAGGTCGATCGCGTTGCCGGCCTCGGTGATCGCGTCGTCAAAGTTCTGATACTCGCCTTTGCGGTCGAACTGCTTGAGCACGGCCGCAATGCCCAGCTCGGCCTGCTCCAGCGTGGCGTTAAACTCCACGCCGGCTTGCGAACCCTGGCGGAAGAAATTGATGACGGCCGCACCGCTGGCCGCGGTCGCGACTGTGTTCAGGAGTTGGCTGGTCTGCTGCGCGCCGCGCTCCAGGCGAAGCTGCAGGGCGCGCACCCGCTCCATCCGGTTCTCGATGCCACGCACGAAGCGATCGAGCCCGGTGAAGTTGGGCAGGAACGAGAGACGGACTTCGAGGTTTTGCGGCATCGGTCAGAACAGGCGTGGGCCTCGTTTCTCAAGTCGGGCATTGGCGCGGCGCATGAGCAGGTCGAGATCCCAGAAGGAGCAGCGGTCGAGGTAGTCGGGACTTATGCCGCCTTCGGCGAGGTGGAGGTAGATGTCGGCGTAGGCGTCTTCGTCGCTGCCGGAACCAACGCGCTGAGACTGGCCGCGATTCCGGCGAAGGAGTTTTTTAGATCCTCTCCCAGGTTAAGTTCGCAAGCCGCGGAGAGCACCGCGCCGGCGTCGACCAGATCGAGTTTCTCCGCCTCAGCGGCTTGGAGGTCGGTGGCGTGCTCGAGCAGGAAGTCGCCGAGTTCCTCGACACTCGTGATCAGGTCGACCAGGCGCGGCAATACGCCCTCCACGTCGAAGGTCGCGGGCTGCCCGTCGGCGGGTTTCTTCACCAGATCGGAGAACTTCCCGATGTGGGCGGAGAGCTTCTTGAGCAGCTCGGTAGCACGACGCCACGGCAGGCGATTGACGGAGATCTGACGGCCGACGGAACCGGCCGGCACAGTGATGGTTTTGGCGGTGAGTTGTGACATGGTGGTGCGGATGGGGTTGAGTGTTTACTCGGGATCGGGTTCGCCCTCGGACTCCGGGGATGGCGGCGTCCAGCCTTCGGGCGGCGTGGTGGTGCCTTTGATCCAGCTGTCCTCGTAGGCGGCAGCTTGGACGGCGGCGGTCGACGTGTTGGCGTCGTAGGCCATGACGCATTGATCGCCGTGGCGGAGGACGACGTCGTCGGCGGTGTCGACCGTGTCCTGGTCATCGACGATCTGGTATTCGACGATTAACTGACCGTCACCAATCACCGGCTTGATGGTGACGACCTGGACGACGAGTGCAGCGGAAGCCGACGCGGCAAAAAAAGCGCAGAGCGCAAGGGTGATGAAGTTTCGTAATTTCATGTCGGATACGATGGGTTAAAAGACGCGTTCGAGTATGAAGGTGACGACAACTTGCCCCTGTGTCGTCGCGCCAGATTTAGTGAGGAAGATCGACCCGTTTGAGGACGCACTGACTGGGTTCTTGTCGGCGGAATCCTGCCCGTCGAAGCCAACGGAATCCAATGCGAGTCCGCTGGCAAACTGCGTGGAGAGTGCGCCAGTGCCACCCCGGAGCGTAGTGCCTGAATCAAAGGCCTCGATAATCTGAGTGCGGACCGAAACCACACCGTAGCCTGGCGGTTGCCAGCCGAGGCGGGTCGTTGCCGTGGTTGAGCTGATCTCGGTGTGATCGAAGCTCTCGGTGATCGAGATTCGCTTACCGATTGGCGCTGGTTTCGCCCAACTGACACCTGTAGTCGAAAGCACGAAATTTCCCGAACCATTCCCGGATCTCGGGTTCTTGGGCTGGAATCCACCGCCCTCTCGGAGATCGAGTGCAGCGGTGATGCCGAGCGCAACGATCTCCAAATTATCGATGTTAAAAGCCGGGCCGGTAGCAATCCCACGTATCCCGAAGTTCGCCACCCCGTCCGCTCCGGCGTTGGTTAGCGTCATTACAAACTCGTTTGGCCCTACCGCCAAAGTTTGCGTATTCAGACCGTATTCTGTCGAGATCGCCCCACCGACTGAATCTGCAAACTTGACCAAGCCCGACGCGTCCGCCGTGAAACGCAGGACGACCATTTGGCCTGGAACGAGCCCCGAAATCGACCGATAAGCGGTCGAATCAAATGAGCCAAGATACTGCAACTGGCCAGAGGCTACCTGTGAGTATGCGTTCGAGGCCAACCAACCGACGCTCGTCGAAAAATCTGTTTCATAAATTGGAGTCTGATCACCTCGGGCGAACTTCTCGTGCCACGCGAAGTTACGCATGCGGTATCCTAAATCAGAGAGTGTGATGGGAGCGTTGAGGAGTTCGAGTGCGTAGAGGGTTTGCGCGCTGCCGGTAGTGCCGTTGCGCTTGATCCCCTGCAAATAGTCGCCGTCGATTTCGTCAGTCCATGCGGGTGGGCTGCTCCCCCCCTCCTCCTCAGTGAACTGGTTTGTCACGTCTAGCACCATCCCTCCGACCCCAAGCAACACAAACGGAGCACCTGCATGACGATCGATTCCTGCGACCATGCAAACGGCGACTCCACGCGCCCCGAGCGCGCTCAGAACTGAGTGCAGAGGCAGGGACTGCATATAGCGCTTGTCCGACGTGGTTGCACCTAGCAGCTGCACGATAACGCCGCCTGCGCTGCTATAGGCTAACGAGAAATGGCGAGCGGCCCAAACGTCTGTGCTGTTGGAAGTCAGGACGCCAAGTATCCGCACAGTGCTCGTCGCATCTTGCGGGTAGAGCCCCTCCCACAAAACTGCTACGCTCCCGGTAGCGTTAGCGGGTTTTTGTGCGTTTAGAGCTGCCGACAAGCCCGCGCCGCCGCTCCCGTCACCAACCAATGCCTGCGCCGGAACATTTGTCGGCAGGTCGATGGGCAGCACCGTTTCAATTGCACCTCCAGGCTCCGGTAACGCACCAAGAACGGCGTGCTTGTTATGACCCGATATATCCTCAAAGAGGCCAGCGGCGAGCGAGTCGGAGGGAACAAGATGATGCAGAAAGGTGATACCGAGTCCACGCGCAGTTCCCGCTGCGTGCATTTTGCGAATCTGAGCATCACTCAACAGCCCCGCATAGACGCCCCACTCGCCCATCGTGAGCGCTGCGTCCGTGGATCCGTCTGACCCCCACCACCAGTTGCCAACCGAGGTGCGAGTCTGTGCCGCGTGCGCGGAAATATCTGCGGCTCCTAGATCCAGCGCATTGATAGAAAACGACAGATTCCCATCCACGTCCTGCCGTAAAACCACGAGGGCCCAATCGCCGTCCTCCAATCCGTGCGCGGCTGAATCAAAGGAGGCCACCGTCGAGCCGGTGCCGAGCAGTGCTCGCAAAACACCGTTCGGGCGCGACTGCATCGCGAGGCCCACATTGCTATCAAGGTTGCTCCAAAGTGTCAGCCCGGAAGAAACCGACCAGTTTTTCCGAAACCAGCCAAAAACGGTCAGATCGCCAGCTCCCGGATCGATCACGCCGGGCTTGATCGCAGCAAGATAGCGAGTTCCTGCACTCGCGACACCTTGGCGCGGTGCGCGCGACGTTACCTCAGCGATCGAGGCCGCGCCGATGTCGCGCGGATCGGAGCCGGTCTTGTTCACGTCCTCCCAGGGGATGTCCTGGGCGTCGGCTTGGAGGGCGGTCAGGGCGAGGGCCCAGACCAGGAGCGTGGTGCAGAGCAGACCACGCGAGAAGGAGTCTTTGATGAAGTGCTTCATGGCTTTCTTTGCGGGTGTTTCGTGCGCTTCGCTCCTCACACCAGTTCGAGTTCCATCTCGGTGCTGAGGTAGCCGCCGGGTTTGGTGCTGCCGATCTGGATGACTTCGAAGTCGAGGACGTCGCCGGCCTCCACGTTCACGACGGGATCAAACGGTGTCCGCTCGGCTTTGGAGCCGGCGGAGAGCGTTGCGACCGCTCCGGTGCCCACGCCGCCTTTGCGCAACTCGACCAGGACATCGGCGCCGACCGGGGCGGTGTTGGCGTAGAGCTGCATGCCGTTCACCTTGGCGTCGGCCTGCACGACGTGGTTGCCGTAGGCTTCGAGCTTGAGGTTGCCGGTTTTCGCGCCGAGCGAGACGGTCTGCTTCACGGGTCCGGCCGGTTGCGTGATCACGATCTGCGGGAGGTCGGGCGCAGCGCCGCCGGAGCCGCCCAGCATGAGGTGGAACAGCTCCGAGTCGACGTTGGGCGTGCCGTAAGAGACACGGGCGCGCAGCGTCTTCTCACGCAGCCAGGCGAGACCCGTGGTCAATGGGGCGAGCGTCGCCGTGTAGAGCTGATAGGTTGCATTGCGAGCCCACACGCTGAAGGTCGCGACGGGCGTGACCAGGTCGTCGGGCGTGTAGATCTTGAGAGCGACGGGCTGGCCCTCGGGGAGCAGCGCCGCCACCCCGTTGGTCACCAGCTGCAGGGTCGCATCGGTCGATGCGCGCGGGAGCTGAGGCACCGTGCCGGCCGGGGTCGGTCTTCCGGTGGTGGTTTCGAGGATGAGATTCATGGGACGTGTCCTTTAAGTTGAGGAGGGCCAGCCGCCGTTCGCTTAGTCGCGGTGGAAGGCGACCGGGTTGTCGTGGGTGATATCGATCTGGAACTTCAGCTCGCTCTGGCCGGTGTGATCGACCTTGGGCCACTGAGTCACCGTGAGATCGCCGGAGAAGAACTCGTGACGCATGACGAGGTTGTTGTTCGGATCCTGATCGAAGGCGGCGACGCTCCAGTAGCCGCTGTAGACGACGCGGTCGCGCGGTTGCACGCCAATGAGGTATTCCTTGTGCGCCGCATCGATCGCCGGGCCGGTGAGCACGCAGGTGACGTTTGCCGTCTGCGCCACGATGAACCGGATGAGACCCATCTTAAGATCCACCTCGAAGTCGACGCCCTCTTCCTTGCCGGCGATGGTCACGCTGGTGAGCGCGTGCACGTGGGTGCCCTGGTAGAAGAGCGGATACCAGTAGCCCGCCTTCGACGGCACCTGCGCAGTGAAGGCGAGCGCGGTGCTGTCGACACCGGCGAGCGCCGCCTGCGTGAACGGGTCGGTCTCGCTGCCCATGAGGGCAAACTTGAACTTACGGGCGTCGGCGAACTCACGGGTGGTGAACTCGTAGCCCAGCGAGATCATGCCGCCGGTGTGGCCGCTCTTGGTAACGCGACCGCGCAGCGCCTTGAGGATGGGCTCCTTCTCGGTCTCGCCCTTGATTTCGATGCCGAGGAAGTTGCCCATGTCCTGCAGGCCGCCGGCGATCGCATCGGCCTTGGTGAGAGCGCCAATATTTCCGGCAAGCCAGGAGGTGCCTTGAATCTCAGCGCGAGTGTGATGGAGGTTGGAATCGAGTCCCATGATGATTTTCCGTGGTTAGGGTTGGATTGGTGGTGGTGGGTTAAAAAATGACGCGTGTGTATGCATAGACGTGATACACGAGGAACTTGGCGTGGGGGATGCGCTTGGCGGCCAGCTCCGGGTTGATGGAGATCTCGTTGATGCCGGCGCGGTGCATCGCCCCGACCGGGTCGAGACCGTTGGGCTTCTTGTGGAGGGCGCGGACCACTTCTTTGGTCGCCTCCCACGCGCCGCGGTCGGTCTTGTTGAGCATCACGTTTTCGGAGATCTCCACGACGATGGGCAGCTCGGCTTCGAAACCATCGCCGCGCGTTTTCAGGTCGCCGAGTTCCGGAGCGAGCACGGCGATCGACAGGCCCAGTTTGCCGAGATTGGTGAGCAGCGCGTTGGTGAGGTTGCCCACCTTCTCGGTGAGCGCGGTGAGCGCCGGATCGGCCGCGAAGTAGGCGTGCGCGCTGATGAGGTCGGCCGCGGTGTCGATGGGAGTCTGGAGTGGGTCGGTGGGCATGGCTCAGCGTTTCTCCCTGGCTAAGAGGGTGCGCACGTAGTCTTCGCCGGCATCGAGGCCCACGGCTTCGAGCTGGTCGTCATCGGGCAAGACGGTGGGATCGGGCTCCTGGTCGACCTGGTCGACCAGCCGGTAGTAAACCTCGCCGATTCCGCCGGGCGCGTTGGGGTTGGTGTCGTCGACCAGGATCCCGGATCCGTCGGCGAAGAAGATGGGCGTGAGATCGAACTCCCGCGCCCGTCGGCCGTGCGCTTCCGGGTGCACGGGGATGGTGAGCTTGCCGCCCGGCCGCGCCTGAATGATGCCGCCGAAGTAGCGTTGGGCGATGCCCACGTGGTTGATGGAAATCATCACGCCCTCGTCGGCGATGAGCGCGGGCTGTTGCACACTGCGGCGGACCTGCCCCCAGAAGTGCGTGCGACGGCCTCCGAGCTTGTTGGGCCGCTCGCGATCGAGCTTGGAGAAATGCTTGCGAAGCGACGTCGCAATCGCGCGGCCCATGACCCGACGCACCTCCGGTCGCTTGATGCGATCGGACAGGCGCAGGAGCGGCGGGAATCGCCGCGGATCGTCGAAGGTGAACTGCGGGGCGATAGCCATCAGTTGTTCCCTCCGTCCGGGTCGATGTAGTGCAGCACGCCGCCGGCATCGAAGCGGCCGATGCCGGTGGCCTCGATCGCGGCGCGCAGGCGCTCGCTGCGGGCGCTGGGCCGCGCCTGCAGGTCGGCATTGAAGCCCCGGTCGTCGGGGAAGATCACGGTGTCGCGCTCGATGAGGTCGAGATCCATGGCCTCCTGGCGGCTCACGTCCTCGGTGCCCTTGCCGCTGTTGTAGTCGAAAGGTTCGTAGGGCAGCCCAAAGCGCGAAAGCTCCGGCCAGATCGGGTGCCCCTTGAGCGCGACCATGCGCCCGGTGCTGCTATCGGTCGCGCCGTCCAGGACGGTGGCGGCACGGGCAGCGTTCCAGCGGCGCGGCCAGTCCTGGCGCGGCTCGTCGCGGGCTTCCACCCGCACAAACTCCATCGCCGGGAACGCATCGAGGATGGCGGGATCCTGCCCCTGCTGGTGCCAGCCGGCCCCCTGGGCGAGCTGCACATTCATGCGCACCTGCAGGTCGGTTCGAGCGGTGCTTAAAAAGTCCTGCAGACCGCCTCGAGCTGACTCATCGGCCTGGTAGCCGGTGGAAGCGACAAACTGCTTAATCCGGAGGCGGGCGGTCGCGACGTCGAGAGCGCCGGCCGTGACGTCGTTTGCTACGTCGTCGATCACGGCGAGGTGCTCCAGGTTGCGCACCTTGGCGCTGAACCGGGCGCGCTCCAAGATCCGCGCCGGGATCTGAGCGATCTCGGCCGACGACATTGACGATGGGAACAGCGAGCGCACCGCCTGCGCGTCCAGCGCCTCGCGGAAGGGTATCGGCCGGGCGAACTTCACCGGGCACCTCCCGATTGTTCCGCGCGGAACACGATCTCAGCACCGAGAAAAGATAGATCAGCAGCGGAATGACTTTCGGGTTTCTCAGATACTCGGTGAGGAACTCTGTCGCGGTGGCCATACAATGCAGGCCCGGTGTCAAAAACGCGAAGAGAGATGGCGGGGGGAGTAGCGCGAGAGTCAGCATTGCAACCTAGCGACCTGAGCGCACCGCGGCATGCGATGCGTGTGGCCTTACTAGGGAGCGTGCTATCAACGGCTGAAAGATTACGATCGGTTGTCCGTGCGAGGTGAGGCGAGTTCGTCCGAGTTTGTGCTCGGTCGTTCGCGGTCGTTAAGTTTGCCGAGAGCTTCATGACGCCGACCCTCCCTTCCGGCGACGGCCGCGCGGGGCGTCTTCACTGAGAATCATCACCTCGCGGTAGGTGCGGCCGGTCTTGCCGTGATTGTTGCCGATGCCGTTGGCGCGCTCGATCGGGATGATGCGTTTGCCGCCAAACGCCGTGCGCACCTGCTCACAGTCCTGGAAGGTGACCATCCACTTCGCTTGCAGGCCGTGGACGGCGATCGCGAAGCGCTCCAGCTCCAGCTCGCTCCAGCCCTTGTAGGCACCGCCGCCGCTGTCCAGGTAAGGCGGATCCAAAAAGAAGAAGCCTTTGGGGTGATCGTAGAGGTCGAGGCACTTCTCCCAGGACACGTTCTCGATCGTGGTGCGATCCAGCCGGCGATTGAGCGAACGGATAGCGGTCAACCGATTGACACGCGAGCCCAGCGGGCGAACCCGCGACACCGCGAAGGTCTCGCCCATGCCGCCGAAAGAGATCTTGTTGCGGATGAACCAACGCGCCGCGCGCTGGATCTCAGTGAGGCCCGGCTGCCGCAGAAAGTCTTCCATCTCCTGGCGGGAGTTGGTGACCAGGTCCAACTCATCGAGCAGCGGATCGAGGTGGTATTTGCAGCAGCGGTAGAACGAAACCAAATCGCCGTTGATGTCGTTGATCACTTCGACGTCGCTCGGCGGCTTGCCCAGGAACACAGCGAGCCCACCGCCAAACACCTCCACGTAGACCAAGTGGTCCGGGACATGGGGCAGGATGTGCTTGAGCAAACGCCCCTTGCCGCCCGGCCATCCAATGACCGGTCGCGCCTTCGGCAGCTCAAACTTGGGCTCGTCTTCGAACATGGCTCAGACGCCGTCCTGGTTGGCGCGGGTCCACTGGCGGTCCCGTGCGGTGATCAAAGGCGTGGTGGTTTTGCTCTGCACGGTGGGCGTGGCCTCTGGGGCGTCGCTGGACTCCACGGTGATCTCGCCCTTGGCGATGCGCTCGAGCAGACGCACATCCTGGCGCCACTCCTCTTTCTCCTGGTCGGAGAGTTCGAGCGCGCCTCCGACATTCAGCCGGGACTGTCCCTCGCGCAGGACCATCCGCAGGCCTAGGGATTTGAGCGACGGCGGGATGGTGGTGGTGTCGGCCGCGAGCACGGTGCGACCGCCGGCGGCGATCTCCATGCGGATCCGCGCAACCACGTTGCCGATGATCTCCGGCAGCGGATCCGCCTGCCCATCGGCGAGCGCAGCGGTCTGCAGCGCGTCGACCAAGGCGGCGGCTTTGGCGGTGTCGAGCTGAGCGACGGTAAGAGGGATCCAGGTAATGGGCATGTGGAATTATTCCAGAGGGTCAGGAGTTGCGGCTCTAAGGAGCCCCCGCTCGGAGAGAGGGGCTCGAAGAGACGCGGCTACTTGCCGGAGCCCTTCCCGGTTTTCTCCGGCACCTTCTGCGCTTGCTTGAAGCGGAGCCAGGCGTCGGCGTGCGGGCCGGAGACTTCGACCTCCGTGCCTTTGGCGAGCGTCTGACCGTTGTAGACGACGCCGTTGGGATCGGTGATTTTGAGTTTCACTGGTGACCTTTGGTTGAGGGTGGGTGGCGCGCTGCTTAAGCGGTGAGCACGCTGTTGAGGCGGTAGCACATCTCCGCGCCGGTGAGCTTCTCGTCGGCAAAGTGCTCCGAGCGGTGGACATCCGACTTGAGGTTGTCCTCACGGTAGGACTCAACGCGGGAGCCGGCTTCGCCACTGCCGCCGTCCCAGATGAAGGTGCGGGCAGCGTTGGGCGTCTCCATGTCGGTCGAGGCACTGGTGACTGCGAGCACGACGTTGTCACCCCACAGGTAGGCGGGATTGAGCGCCTGGCCTTCGTTGGCCGTGTTCTCCACCTGGCCGGCGACCACGAGGTTTTCGATCTCGAAAGCCTTGCGAAGCTGCTCCTTCGAGATGGGACCATCGGTGTTAGTGAACTTGGCCTTGATCGCCGGGTGCTCGGTGAGGGTGTCGTAGACCGTCTGCGAAATAGCCATAGTGTTGGGCATCATGCCGCAGCTCACCTGGATCACGCGCTTGGCGGCCTTGACGTCGCCGATCGGATCGCTCGCGGCATCGGCATAGTCGTCCCACTTGGTGCCGGGCGTGCTGTTGGGCACACCGTTGCCATCGTAGAGCGCCTTCACCCGCACCTCATGGTTGAAGAGAATGATGCGAGCGTTGCGACGCACCGCCGCCTGGTCGGCGGAAAAGGCGTTCGCATACTTCTTGCGCACCTCGTCAGGAACCGGCGACTCGTGGCCGTAGTTCTTACAGTTGAAGGTGTCATCGCTGAGCTTCATGAAGCTGCGAGCATAGGGAGAGCCCGGTGCACGAGCATCGAGGCGCGGAACGTTCAGAAAGTTTTCGCGATCGAAAACGTAGTAGGACGAGGCCTGCTCTCCGGCTCGAAAGATCGGGGCGAGGGTGAGGCCGACGTAGCCGGCGGCGCTGGCGAAGAACTTATTAAAGGTCGCCGAGAGCACCGGGTTATGGGTGACGTTGGATTTCATATTCCGTTATCGTGATGGGTTGATGAGAGGATGGATCCGGGCGCAGGGGCTTACGGATCGATGAAGATGCCTTGGGCCTTCAGCGCCGTGACGACGGTCGCGACGGTGGCACCGTCGGCGACGGCGCTGGGCACCGGCGTGTCGCCCTCGACGACGTCGGCGACTTCGATGACGTCGCCGTCGGCACCGTTGCCGATGCCAGCGCGATCGAGCTTGATGCCGAGCGTGCGACCGCCGGCCGCAGCGGTGACGACCATGCCATCGGCCGGGTCGCCCTGGACGCGGACACCGGGGACGATCGCGCCGCCCTGCTTGATGCGCACGGTGCCGTTCTTGCCGAGGATCCGCACTCGCACAGCCGTCTCGCCGGCCTGCAGCTTGGATACCATGACGCCGAAGGCGGGGAACGTGCCGTCGTAGAGCACGGCCTTGCCGGCCGCGTTCACGGAGACGAGGAAATCTTCCTTGTTATCGAGGGCACCAGCGACGGCCTCGGTGAGGGTCGTGTAGTTGGAGTCGCTGGCGGTGATTTTTTGAGACATGAGTTGCTCCGGGTTGAGGTGATTGGCGGAGCGGCTTACTCGCCGCTGTTGAGTTCCTCGCGGTAGGCCGCGTAGAGGTCCGGTTCATCGCTCGCGACGGCCGCGATGGCGTCGGCCTTGTCCAGGTCGCGCTTGGTCATGACCTCCGCGACGCGGTTCATGAACGCGTCCTGGGCGGACTCGTCTTCACCCTCGGTCTTGGTCGCAGCCGCGGCCGCGCCCTTGCCGGGCTTGTGCACCGGGCTGTGAGTCTTGCCCTTCTCGGGGCGCTTGAGGCCGCGGAGCAGCGCGGCCGTGCCGTCGAAGTCGGCCTCGAGACGGTTCTTCCAAGCGTCCTGTTGGCCCTCGGGGATGACGTCCTTGTTGGCCTCGAGTTCGGCGGTGACCGAGCTGGAGAGCAAGGTCTTGAAGCGATTCTCCAGCGCCGTGTGGGTGGTCCGGAGAGTGTCGTGGGTGCCTTTGAGCGTATCCAGCTCAGCGGCACGATTCATAAACGCCGTAGCCTGGCCAATGACCTGGTCATCAGTCGCGCCGGCATCCATTTTGAACAGTGCGATCAATCGATCTTTCATGGTGTTTTGATGGGTGGGTTGGTGGGTGCTGGCCTCACGGCCGTTAAATTCTTCGCGGTTCCAGAACGGTTGGAGCGCGTCGCCCAGATTGGGCTTGTTGGTGAGTCCCGCGTCGTTCACCTCGACGGGGCGGAAACGGTTCTCGGCGATCGTCTCGGTCTGGCGCGGGAACCAGACCGGCGAGAGGTAGCGGAAGCGTCGGTTCTTCACCGCCGCCTCACCGATGTCGGTCCACTTGCCCTTGGCCCACACGCCGTCCGGCCGGACCTCCATGGCATCCACCCAGCAGGCGGCTTCGCTGCTCTTGTCGGATTGGTGGGCGAAGTGCTCAAACCCCACCATGATGCGGTAGCCGGGATCGGCCTGCTGCTTGTTGGCAAACGCCGCGACGATGCGATCCACGGCGGTGTCATCGATGACCTGGAAGTAAGTGCGGCGCACGCCGTCCTTCTCCAGGCGGGTGATCGGAAAGGTGCCCTTGGGCACGAGGTGAAACCAACCGTCTGGGTCGAATTCACCTTCGCGGTTAAGGAATGGGGCTGAGATCTGACTCTGGTTCATGGTTTGGAAGGCGCTGTGGCGGCTTAAAAGGCGCTTAAGGCGCGTTATCGGGGGCGAGTGGCTATCCACGGGCGGGTCACGGGGCCGATCGTGCTTCTACGGCGATTTCTCCGGGTTGATGTTTCGGGCCTGCTTCCCTTCCTCCAGGCCGCTGCGGTAAGCCGTCGCGATGACGTTGGCATCGACGGCGTCGAGTTCGGGATCGTCCGCCAGGACGGTCGCGTAGATCTGCGGGAAGACTTCCTCGAGTTCGCGAAAGGCAGCGAGCCACTCAGCGTCCGTCGCATCGTCGGGCAGCAGAGCAAGCGCACGGGCGAGCGGTGTGAGGCGGCGACGATCGGCTTCGCTGAACTGCTCTTTGGCGATAGCCAGGAACAAGCGCTCGCGCACGTCGTCCAGCGGAGAACCGGCACGGCTTGCCTGTCCTTCGGCACGGTTGGTGTGCGGCTTTTCCGCCTCGGGTTCCTGCTTGGGCTCGCCCGGCTTGGGTTCGTCCTCGGCGGTCTTTTCGTCCGCCGGCTTCTTGCCATCGGGATCTTGGCTCGGGACAGAACCCGGCATCGCGACCGCGCCGGATTTGGTGAGCTTCAGGTTCACCTTTTCCGCGATCTCATCGGCCTCCGCCTCAAAGCCGGCGCTCTTGAGATTGACCAGGAGTTCGCCCAGCGCCTTGCGATCCTCTTCATCGACGGCCGCGAGTTCGAAGTAGGCGACGGCAGGTTGGCCGGGGTATTCCGTAGCGAGCAGCGGCTTGTCGAACTGCGTCTGGAGGATCGCGGAGATCTCCATCGCCTCGGCGATCGCCAGCGCCTGGAAGGCGGCGTCGTGCGCATCGGCATTGGATCCGCCATCGAGCCCGGTCGCCGCGGTGAGCATCGTGAGCAGACCGCCGGTGCCGGCGAGCACCACCTCTTCCCGTTGCTCATCCTTATGCTGCTTGAACGGGGTCTCGCCCTGCTGGCCAAAAGCGACCGACTTGATGTCGGATCCAGGCGGCAACGCGCCGCGGCTGTTGCCGGTGACCCGCTCCATTTGGGCCAGCCACTTCTCGACCATATCGGCCGGCGTGTTTTCGCCCAAGACACCAAAAATCGACGGGATGCCAAAGTCCTCAATGAACGCGTCCCAATCCTTCTGCGACATGTTCTTTCGCAGGAAGGCGATGGAGGCGATTTCATTGATCGGGTCGTCGACCGTGCGGATGATCCAGCTACGCGGATCGATCGGCGTGCCCATCGTCCAGTTGCTCTCAGCGGTGGCGTCGTAGATCCATTCCCAGTTGTCGGGATGGCGCACCCAGTGCCACTGCGGCACCGGCTCCAGGCGCACGATCGGCAGCGACCGGTTGTTGTCCTGGTAGTGCGGCTCGAGGTGAGCGAATCCCCGGAAGCTCGCCAGCGCGAGGGCTTCGAAAGACTGCGGCAGGTTCTCGATGCGTTCGTAGCGTTCGCGCAGCGTGGTGGCCTGGCGCTCGGCCTGCTTGGCAGTGAACCCGCGCGGCAGCTTGTCGGGGATCTGGATATCCCAATCGAGCTTCTTGAGTTCGGAGAGGCGGCGAGCCTTGAGTCCCTTAACCGTGGCGTCGCGCTTTTCGATCGTGCGGTAGAGCCACTGCAGGTCGCCAAACATACCACGCTCGCCTTCCTCAATGAGGCGGACCAGCCGCGGCATATCGAGCCCGCGCAGTGGGTTGTAGTAGTCGCGGGCGCGGTTGCGCTCCTGCAGGTGGATGAGGCCTTTGGTGGTTCGTGCCATGCGTCAGCCCTCCATCGAAAAGTTGCTACGGTCGCGCCCAGCGCCGCGTGGTTTACCCCATGCCTGGAAGTCCTCGGTCTTGCCCTGGTAGCCGGTCGACTTGCTGGCCTCGGTGCTCAGGCCACCGCCCCACGCAATGTCGCAGTGGGAGTAAGAGAGCATGTTATTGGTTCCTTCGCTGAAGAGCCACTTCTTGCCATTGTGCGTCTTGCGCAGCGCGAAGAAATCGAGCGCCACGTCTTGCCACTCGCGCGGGAACCGTTTCTGCGCGGTGGACAATTGGTTCATGAGCGAGAAGCCCATGTCGTGTTTGCTGCTGGCGAAGTTTACCTGCTGGAAGCGGCCGGGGAATTTCTTCGCGAGCTCCCAACAGATTTTCCGACCAAGGCCGGTTTCGTCACCGGCACCCCGCACGGCACAGACCCGCTTCATGAAGTGATGCGTCACAACGTCGTGGAAGTTCCAGTCGTCGGTGCGCCAGGTCATGAGGCCACGCAGCGTTTGCGTGTCGCCAGCCTTCTCATCGACGTAAATGGCTGCGAGGTCACCGCGTCCGCTCGCTGCGACATCGTATCCAAGGTGGTGATGCGCATCGCGGGTGAACAACTCTGGGAAAGTCGCGTCCAGAAAGCTCCGGATTTGTCGTGCTCGATCCTGCTCCGTAGCGGTGGAATAGTCGCCGAACATCTCGGAGATCTGCGTCGCCTCGAGATGAAGACGCTCGGCCTCGTAGGCACCCATACACAACTCGATCTGCGACCAGGGCACGATGACCGCGGTGCCCCCACGCGGGTTGCACATGTAGGCTTCCTCGTAGGTTGCCTCGTCACGGGCCCGCTTACGGCAATCCGCGATGAAGCCCTCTCGGGTGAAGTTGGTGCCGCGGGTGGCGTTGATCTTCTCGACCAGGCCTTGGTTTACCGCGTCGACGATCGTCACCATCCGGTGACGCCACCCGCCGCGACCGGCGCGGCCGTCCTGGGCAATCTGATAGAACAGCGTATCGTTGCCGAAGTGGCTGCCCCACATGTCGAGATCGTAGCCCCACGTCACGCGGGCCTGAGCGACCTGGTAGAGTTCCTCCGCACGCTGATGGCGCGGGAACTCATCGAGCCCCACGTCGCCGCCGTAGACCAGCATCGCGTTGGGGTTGGAGGAAAACGCGATGATGCGGCTCCCGTTGTCGAATTTTATGAACGACACCTTGATGGTCTCGGTGAAGCCGGCCGGAGTGCCATCGCTCTTACGCACCGGCACTTTCCACTCCTCCTCACCGTGATTCACGATGCTCTTGGTGTGGTTGTAGATCTCGCAGAACTGGCGCGCCTGCTCCATGTATTCGATGGCCGACGGGTAGTCCCGCGTGGCGAAGAGGTAGTCGCGTTTCTTGAAGCGCAGGCGCTTGCGCACATTGCGAAACGCGTCCGCCCAAGTCGCACCGATGCGGAAGGACTTTTCCCAAACCGAAAGCCGTTCCTCGTGCCCGATGTGATCGAGCTGATACGGCAGGAAATAGCGCGAGGCTTCTTGCTCCGAGTCGATCTTACTGGGGAGAACGTTGGTCATGAGTAGGCAAAGGATCAGCAGGGCGTTCATCGCTTGAGGCCCACGGCGCGATCGATCAGGTCGACGACCTTCTCGCGCAGCTCGTCATCGCTTCCGGGTTTGCTGTCGCGCAGGGCTTCGGCCTGAGCGGCAAGTTCACGTTTTTTCTGCTCCCACGCCTCGCGCTCGCGTTCGAGTTTCGCGATGCGTTCGTCGCGTATCCGCAGTTCGCTATCGGCGATCTGGATCTTCTTCTCCGACTCGCGGAGCTTGCGCTCGAGGTCGGTTTGTTTGCGACGGGTCTCTTCCCGCATGGAAATGGAGGTGCGCAGCTTCATCACCTGGCCGATGACGAACTTCACATCGATTTCCTCAGCCTCGGTGAGATGGTCCTGCAGCTCGATGACCATCGCCTCTTCGATCGCATCCAGTGGATGGATACCTGCGCCCGCCGCGTGCACCAGGGCGTCGCGGGTGCGCTTGCCGGCTTCGAGTTTCTCGATGTAGCGCGCGAAGGGACCGCCCTTGAACGAGCGGGCGCCCTCATGGCTCACGGTGATGCCATACTCGGCCGCGAGACCTTGGATCCCGGCGAGCGTGCGCTCCTGCCCCGGCATTTCCAGCAGCCGCTGGCAGAACTCACCAAGCTCTTCGTGGGAGAGGTGCTTCTCGATCTTGGTCGGCATCAGGCGACGGCCTCCAATCGGGCGGGAGTCGCGCTCACTCCCGCCCCGTCCATACCAGCGCGCGGTTGGCTCAGGCCAACTTCCGACGCGGAGCGCGGACCACAAAATGTTGCCCGACGGGCGATGGAGCGACGGTGACCGACACCACCGCCCGCCGGGGTTTTTACGACTACAACCACTGCCGCCTGTCGGGGCGCGTTCGCTACGGCTGCCAGGCCGAGGAAAGGGACTAAAATGATTTTAGATGCGTGGCTCATCAGAGACCTGCCTCCGTGAGTTGGCTCTCGCCCAATCCCGTTATGCGGTAACGACGACCACCGAGGCCGCTTTCCCACCCTGCCACCCAACTGCGATCGCAGAGCATGCGCAGGTGTGAGTTGAGCGTGGGAAGATCAGTAGTGAACCCCGCGATTCGCACACCATTGAGCAGGCGATCAGCCGGCATGCCGACTTCGCCCTGGGCCCGCAGGGCCTGTAGGAGAGCAATGTAGAGAGACTGGACTTCAGCGGGTGTCATCGTTTTTGCGAGAGGAGTTGGTCGATCTTGGTATCGATGCGATGCAGCCACTGGTTGGTGGCAGTCTGGTTGGCCTTTAGGCCCGCTATCTCGCTTTTCGCGTCGGTGAGCTGGTTGTGCATCTTGTCGCGAGATTCCTTCGCGCCGTCGTGGCGCTTGGCGTTGTCCTTTTGATCCCGGTCGTATTCCTCCCGACCAACGTAGGAGCGGTGCAGCGGTGGGTTATGGCCGAAAGCCTTGCGCCCTTCGTTGTAGAGCCACATCGCCGCGCCGAGTGATCCCATCACGCCGGCGAAGACGACCGCATCGAAAGAGAGCTCGGCGAGTATGAGCGGCATCAAGCGACACCTCCCAGCCACCAAATGAAGCCCGAGGTGCACCAGGCGATCAGGCTGGCGAGGATCGCACCGATGCCGACCAAGATGGTGCCCAGCCAGCGAGTCTCGTCGTTGCCGCGGCGGCGGTCGCCCAGAAAGACCAGGAACCAGCCGAAGAACAGGCCCGCCGTGATGGCGAGAGGCCAGAAGACGAAGGGACTCATCGCGTGGCCTCCTTTGCCTGGAGGGCGGCGAGCGCCGCCATGGCGTTGATCAATTCGGTCTCCAGCTCGCGGTAACGCCGATCGCTGTGCCAGACTTCATCCACTTCCGGCGTGTGGATCCCGTCCGTCGACTGCACCGCTTGGCCCTGCGGCAGGCGGAGGACGTCGGGCTGATGCAACTGCCGTGGCGAGTCCGCGACGACGGGCGAGACGGTCCCGCAACCGATCAGCGCGACACTGAGACTCAGGGTCACCAGCATTACGCAGGCGATTGATCTCATCTTCGATTTCGTCGATGTCATCTTGGATCTTCTCCGGGATGAGGAGGGCTTTGATTCGCAGGTAGGCGGCGAGGGCGTGCAGGGCAGCGGTGAGCGCGGCGAGCATGCCTCACGGCGAGGCCGTCGTGGCCGTGCCGCCTCCCGAGAGTTGTTTCTTGGCTTCACGCAGGCCCACACCGGCGGCACCCAGCGCGAGGGCGACCGTGGGGTTGATGTCCGTCTGCATCGTGAAGTGACTCACCAGATCGATGAGCAGGCCGATGACGGGCGCGGCGAGCGGGAGCCACACCTTGGGAATCTTCGGGAGCAACCACCGCACGCCACCAATGATCAGCGGCGTAAGCACCGGAATGAGCGCCTGCTGCCAAGTGAGCGCGAGCGCGGTCTCACCGGCGGCGGTCGCGACCGAGTCGACGGCCTCCTGGGCAAAGAGCATGACGGGAGCAAGGAAGAGCGCGGCGATCAGCCAGGCGATGGGGCCGGAGCGGAATGGGGAGGATCGTTTCATGATGATCGAGGGTTGCGGTTTCGGGTGACGTGAGCGGTCAAGGTGGGGGTCAGCCGGTGCGGCCGAGTTTCTCGTGCGGGATCCGGTTATCGGTGCGGAGCATCAAGACGGGCTCCTTCGTCTTCACGTAGACGCCGGTCTCTTTGAAGTGCTTGGCGGCGACGTTCTCCATCGCCTCGCCGACGGTCGTGGCGGGAAGCAAACGTCCGCGTTTGGTGGCGTTAAAATCGTAGGCAGCGCGGTTGATGCGCTCCTGCGTGGAGGCGGGGCTCTCGCCCTCGGGGATCTGCAGCACCCATCCAGCAAAATCGACGCCCTCCGGCAGCTTGCCCTCTGGATCGGAGATCAGGATGCACCACTGCTTCTTGATGGGCGGCGGCTTCTCTTCGCCGGCTTCGATCTCGAGCACGGCGTTGATCTCGGAGACGACCTGGTTGAGCACCGTGGGGTCGATCTCGTTGCGTTTGAGGATGTCGGCGACTCGGTTTACATCGATCTTAGGCATGGCGTGGCGTGGTTGTAGTGGGGCGTTTCAAACCTGCTCGGCAGGCTTGGGGATAGAGAGGCCGGCCTCGGCGCGTTGGGCGTCGGAGACGGGTTTGCCGGCGGCGATGCGGCGCAGGACGTAGTGGCGGTGCTTCCACGCCTGCAGGCGCTCGGCGAAGTGCTTTCGCAGCGCCAACGAAACGCGGGCCACCTTCATCCCGTGGCGTTGCGCCGCGGTGGTAATGGTGAGGTCGTCATCGGCCTCGAGGGCCTCCATGACCTCCGCATAAAAGGACACCGGCACACGCGCCCCTGCAGCCACGAGGGGACGCACAGACTCGACCGCGGGTGCGGGCTCCTGCTTGGGCATGCTCGCGGCTGCATCATCCCGGTATATGCTCCTGGCTTCAGCACGAGCGGAGCTGTCGCCGCCCGGAAACGCCCGGCCATGATAATCACGTGACGCACGAGCAACGGCGACGTAGGAATCGAGCGGGCAGATCACCACGACGATGCCCTCGCGGGTGCCGAATCGCATGGCCACTTTGCCATCGGCCATGATGACCGATTCCACCGCGCCAGCGTGGATGATTTCGCGGATATCGGTGACCCGCCGGATGGACGGGTTGGAGGATTTGGCTGGCAGTGTATCGGCGGCGCTCATACGAACGCCACGAGACTAACAGGACCTCAGGAGGGGGTCACCCCGTCCATACACACGGTTCACTCCATTCCGGTTTTTGTGCGCGGAATCGTCTAGTCCGCGTCTTTTCGTTCTTCATCGGACTCAGGTCCGCGGGTGAGAAACTCGTTAATCATTCCGAAGAGAATCGCCATACCCGCCAGCCATGCGAGTAGGCCCGCGGGAATCAGGATCCAGAGCGGAATGTCGGGCATGGCTACAGGAGGAGGTAGCTATCCATTGAGCAGCCAAACACAGCCGCCAAAAAAGCTCAGTGCGATCAGGGAACCGGTGACGCCAATAACGGCTTTTACGATCTGGCCAACGTCCCCCTGTCGCGCAGCAATTCCCTGCCAATACCAGCGCCTTCTGGAACCACAATGCGGACAGACATGAGCCGTCGCCGCTACGGCTCCCTTGCAATCCGGGCAATGAGCCAAACTTGGGTCACTTGATTCTTGAGTTGGCGCCTCCGCCGATGCCGGACCAGTGTCCCCATTTACAATCGTGTTTCGATGGCCACACACGCACTGAATCTCTGTTCCAAGGCGGGCGCGTTCGACTTTGATCACCTTGTGACAAACAGAGCATTCTAGCCCGAGGCTGCTCTCCGACTTCGAGAAAACAGTGTAGCTCATCGTCCCTCCCTTCGTCGAAGAAACAATACCCACCCGAGAGCAACGAGCGCGAAGATGGTGGCGAAGGCGCTAGGTTCAGGAACCGCCGTAAGGTTTTCGAGCTGACCAGGAATGAACGCGGGGCCGATACTCATCTGCGCGTTAAACGTCCACGACTGCACTCCCGCTGAAATGCTTCGCCCGTCAACCTCAACCGTCACAAGATCCTGACTGACTCCAAACATGAAGTTATAGGCGCTCTCGAACGTAAGTTGATTCGGCCAATCGGAGGTGTCGAGACGTGCTGGAAAAGCGTAGTAGATCAGGTCATCCATCTGACTATCGAAGCTGCCAGACGTGGTGCCATTGGGGCCAACAACGGAATAGCTTCCTGAGAAAGACCCTTCGACTACGGCACTAGACGTGCTCGGTGAATAGGCATAGGAATTTTGCGCGACGTAGATTCCTCCCGTTCCGGCGACTAGATCAAAGGAGCGCTCTGGCATCGTCACACGAAAAGAAGACACATCGACCTCGGCTGTAATCGTGTAGTCGTCGGTCTGACCGAAGCCGTTGGTAAAGCTGAAAGCGTTTGTCGCACTGAAGGCTGGAAGGGAAAAAACGACCTCGTCGAAACTGATGGTTAACGAGGAGGGATCGACTGTGATTTGGGCTCCAAAATCAAAGGGCTCCAAACTGGGTTGAGAGTAGATCGATGCATCGATCCATGATCCGTCTGGGGAGCTGGCCGAAAACACGGTTGCCTGAGCGAACAGGATTCGCGCGGGGAGCAAAGCGATTGCCAAGATCAGGAATTGGGGCGGCTTGAGCGTGTTCATGTTTGGGGTGGGTTTTTGAGCCAGTGTAAGCGGCGTTCCTCACATCGGGTATGCAGCTCGTCCATGAGCCATCCGAGGCGCTTCGGATCTCCGCCTGTCGCGGCGACCAGCTTCGCGACGTAAGCGTGAATATCTTCTGCGTCTGGAGGGTGTGAGGGGGGTGAAAAATAATCACTGGGTGCAATCACCCGGCCGGGAATCGAGTCACTGACATTCTTCCTCTGTAACGGAGCTTCTACCTGAGTTCTTTCACCTATTTCTAGGGGGGATTCATTTACCATCAGAGTTGAATCGCCCTCAAAAAATGAAGCGGGATCAATTCGGCGGCGTCGCAGCATTTCATCAAGTCGCAACGCCAAGTCCCCAGAGGCTGTTTCGCGCCTCCGAGTGATCTTGGAATACCACTCAGGTGTGATGCTTAGCTCGCCAGCCATCTGGTAACCTTTCAGGCCGAGAGCTTCCTGGGTAGAAGTGAGCCGATCTACCAGGTCCATGGCGGAGAATGTTGAACTCTATTCAATTTAATAGTTGAAGTTGGTTAGGTTCTAGTTTTTGAACCTTCTTCAAGACTTCAATGCGCCGCACGCCTCCAAAGCAAGAACGATTTCAACTTCTCGTCGCCCGAAAGCGCCGGAACCTCCGACTCGTCGACCTAGCCGAGTTGGTCGGGCACGACGTTTCTGTCGTCAGTAAAGCAATCAACCACGGGCGCTACCCACGCGTGCTGTCCAAGATCAGGGAGGTGCTCAATGGATGAGACTGCTCTTCGGGCTGCAGTGCTCCGCGTCACTAAGCTTGCTTATCGTGACCGCGACTTCGATGCGCTCTCTCCCCAGGACCAAGAAGCAATTCTGGTCTGCCTCATCGAATACTCTGCCGGTAACGAGTCCTTGCTTGCAGAGCGCTCGCTCTACCATCGCCGGGAGGCGGCAAAACACCAACTGCAACTCGAAGCCTTGATCAAGGGCATCGGAGGCAAATCGGAGGGATAATCACATGCCTGAGCAACTGGAGTTCACGCGCATCCTTGCCTGCCTCGACTTTCCGGGTCGTCGCGTCGTGACGGTGCATGAAATCGCCGAGGCTCTCGGATTCACCCCCCGCCACGTGGCCGGCTGGATCGAGAGCGGCGATCTGCTCTCGGTAGACGGCAAGGGTAACGGTTCGTCCCGCTCCCGGCATCGCGTGCCCATCGACTCCTACCGCGATTTCATCGTCCGCCGCCTCACCGATCCGGAGCACCGTCGCGAGTTCCTCCTGCAGCTTCCCAAGGGCTCCCTGCGCGCCCTCCGCGCTGAGATCGACGACCTCCTCAAGACCGCCGCGTAACCATTTCCCAACTACAACCTGCCACCGCCGCCTGACACCATGCCATCCGAACACGAGACCCTTCATGTAGCGCTGTTCCAAACGACTCGCGCATCCGCCGCGCTTCGCGAGGCGCGGTTGCACCTCTTCGACCACCTCGACGACGTCGACTTCACCACCCGCCGCACCGCGCTCAATCTCTTGGCAGAGGCGGGAGAGGCGGCGATCCGAGCAGAAGCCTATCTAACGTCTGCCGCAACGAACGCAGGTCTTCGCGCAAGCGCTCTACCTCCGCGACCTGCCCCTGGTGGGAATACACCCGCTCCTCAAGCTTCACAACCTGCTCCTGCAGCACCTTCAGCGTGCCCTCGAGTGTCGCCAGCCGAGAACCGTGATCACGCATCAGCGACTCCAGCTCCGATTCCAGGCGAAGTATCCGATCAGCGTCACTCATCCGGCGAAAACACCACCGTCACACCTTCGGAGCAAGCCTGAGCCATGATCCCTCTGCCGAAACAGACCCCGACGGAACCTGGCTGCGTGGTGCGCAATGCCGGCCTGAGCGCCGATGGCTTCCAGCTCTACCAATGCGTCCTTTGGCAGGACGGGAAGTGCTGGGCGACGCTCGCCCGCTTCTACGGCCCAGCCAGCCCGCCCACGCTCGATGAGTTGCGCTTCTTCTTCGCCGGAGACCCCGCCCGTTGGACCCCTATTGCCCCGATTTCACATGCCTAAACCCATTCTTAAATCCGCCTCTAGACAACCCGCCCTCGAAGTCGAAGTCGTCTCGGACTCTCCGGCGATCACGACCGCCAAGTCCGAGCCCTGGCAACGGGTCCGCCACTACGTCGACCTCGCCGGCCTCCACCTCGCCGCCTCCACCGGCTCCCAGGTCATGGCAGGCATGGAGCTGCTCCAGCTCCACCAATCCTACAAGGGCCGCGGACGCCGCAACGATCTCAACGTCTTTCACGATGAAAGAAGTTGGGGCGCGGCCGTGAAAGAGGAGATCGGCGTCTCCGAGGCCACCGCCTGGCGCTGGATGGAAATGGGCAAGCAGGCCCGCAAGCGCCTCGCCAAAGACAGCACCGACCTCGCCGCGCTGATCGACACCCCGCCCAGCGCCCTCACCACCGACGAACGCGACGCCCTCAAGCGCGCCGTCCACAAGATCACCGATGGGGCGACCCAGACCGAGCTGATGCTGGAGTGGGGCATCACCAAAGCCCCGCAGGGATCAGCCGCCAAGGGCGGTGCGCTCGGCAAGGGGCACAAGGCCCCCGACTCCCAACCCAGCCCCGCCGAGGCCGCTGCCGAAGTCGCCCGCACCAAAACCGAACGGCTGCAAAACCTGCTCGATGAGGCGCTCAAAGATCGCCCGTTCAACGCCGCCCCACAGGCGCAACGCAAGGCCCTCCACGGCCTGCTGGTCGACCTGACAGCCGCCGTAAAGGAGACGCTCTAAGCCATGGTCGCCGACAACGCAGCCCTCACCGTCTCGGCCATGATGGCCGATCCGCGCTATGGCTCCCTCAGCGATGAGGGCAAGGCCTACGTGGAAGCCCGCCTCGATCTCTGCCTGCGCATCGACAGCGCCCGCAATAAGCGCGCCGCGATCCTCGCCGAAACCCGCCGCACCCACGCCGGCGCGGTGCTCAGCGAGGGCACCATCCGGAAGGTCTACTACGACCGCTGGCTCGCCGCCAATCGCGACTGGTTTGAGCTGCGCAACAAGGCCAAGACCCCCACGGTCACCAAGGGCCTCCCCCCCGCCTTCGTCGACCACTGGCACCAGCGCTGCGCCGATTTCCGGGGAAAGCACAAGGCCGCGTGGCGCTCCATCCAACGGGATTGGAAACAACGCATCCTGCCGCCCGGTTTCGAGGACAGCACCTGGTCGCAGGACATGCCCGACGGCATGTCCTACGAGACCCTCATGCGCGGCAAATATCGCCCCGACGCGGTGCAGGATGCGATGGCCCGCCACGGCATCCGTGCCGCCTATGACTTGGTGCCGGGCGTGCTCACGACTCGCGCCGGTCTCGCCTTTGGCAGCCGTTGGGTTTTCGACGACATGTGGCACGACCACAAGGTGATGGTGCCGGGTCAGTCCGGCCTGCGTCGACTACTCCAGTTTCACTGCATCGAGCTGCTCTCCGCCTGCCAAGCCGCCCGCGGCATGAAGCCCGAACTCCTCAACGACCGCTCCGGCAAGTTCGAGCGCCTCAAGGAAAAGGAACTGCTCTTCCTCCTGGTCCACGTGTTGTGCAATCTTGGATACAACGCCGACGCCTGCTGGCTCATGATGGAGCACGGCACGGCGAGCGTCTCCGAGCGGGTGGAGAAACACCTCTTCGACGCCTCTGCTGGTGCCCTCAAGATCATGCGCGGCAGCATCGGCGACGGCGCAGTCGCGCCCGGCCTCTTCGGTGGGCAGTCCCGCGGTAATTTCAAGTTCAAGGCCGCGCTGGAATCCCTCGGCAACCTTGTGCACAACGAGATGAGCGACCGCCGTCTCATGCCCGCGCAGACCGGTAGCAACAGCCGCACCGACGCGGTCGACGACCTCTACGGCCGCGACCGCAACGCCGCCCAACTCGTCAAGGTCGCCGCCACGCTTCCGCCCGCCGTGCGCGAGCAGCTCCGCTTTGGCGCTCCGAGCCTCTGGCAGGCCATCGAGATCGCCGACCGGATCCAGGAGGAGATGAACCAGCGCACCGAGCACGAGCTGGAAGGGTGGAACGCCTGCGGCTTCCTCACCACCGACTGGCGCACGCACAAGGGCGCGCCCTGGCAACCGGCCTCCGAGCTGGCCGCACTCGCCCCGGCGTTGCGCGATGCCCTGCGCCTGGCGATGGAGTCCGACCCCTCGCTCACCAACCCGCGCCGCATGAGCCCCCGCGAGGTCTTCGATCTGCACCGCCCGCAGCTCACCCGCCTGCCGGCTCACTTCGTGCCTCTCATCGTAGGCATGGAGCACGCCACCGAACGCAAGCTCGGGAAGGACGGCCGCTTCCACTTCGACGACATGGAGGTCGGTCCCGACACCCATCACTACGAGGGCCTCTGCTACGCCAGCGATGGCGAGCCTTGCCGCCTCCCGGCGGGTGAAAAGTTCGCGACCTTCGTCAGCACCATCGACCCCACCCGCATGCACCTCTGCGACGCCCGCGGCTCCTACGTGGGCTGGGTGCAACGCACCCTGGTCCCGACTCACGGCGACGCCACGCAGATGGCCCACGCCTACGGCCAGAAGCAGCAAGCCGCTCGCGAGCTCCTCGCCCCCGCGGTCGCTGCCGGTCGCGGCCTCATGCGCCGCGACGCCGAAGCCGCCGAGCACAACGCCGACCTCGTGCGCACCGCTCAGGCCGGTGAGTTCGTCCGCCCAGCCGAGCCCGAGACCGCGGGCGAGAAGCGCAGCCGCCAGAGCACCAACCTCCGCAACAACCGCTCCGATGCCGAGCGCGCCCGCCGCCTGCGCGAACAGCGCGAAAAATCCACGTATTGACCTTCCCCCTACAACCAAGACGGACCGGCCAGCGCGCCAACGCCGACCGGCCCTAGTTCACGAAAAACCAACGACAGCCAATCGTAAACATGACTGCAACTGCACCCACCGCCCCTGCCAAGGGCAACACCGCAATCACCGCCGAACCGCCCGAGGGTCGGCTCACGATCCGTAAGGATCTGAGCCAGTTTGAAGCTCGGATGGTCCAGGCTGGATACCCCGAGGAAGTCTTCGAGGACTGCCTCTTCATCTACCAGGTCAATCAACGTGAGTTCTCCGGCAAGTATCCCCTGCTGGCTCACCTGGTGCGCAGTGAGCTGCGCATCGACCGCTCCGACGCGTTCTTCTACCAGCTGCTCGGCGGGAAGTATTTCCGCCGTCAAAAGGGAACGGGGAAGATCCAAGGGTCGCGCGAAACCGTGAAGGAAATCGCCGACGCCCTGCGCACGTGGGTCGTATTCAACAGCGAGGCCGGCGGCATGGCCTTCGTCGAGACGCCCACGTGGCAATCCGTCGCCGACTACATCGACGCCAAGCGCGAGCCCACCGAGGTCTGCAAGTTTGGCGGGATCGTCGGCAGCACCGGCACCGGGAAGAGCCGCATGACCAAGCGCTACGCTCTGATCAACAACCACGGCAAAACGGTGCACCTCGAGGCACCTTCGCGCGGCTCTCTCTCCAAGTTCCAGGTTAAGCTGGGAAGCTGTTACAGCGTCTCGATCAGCGCACCGGCGCAGGAGCGCAACGTGCGCATCACCGAGTGCGTTCGCGCCGATTCCACCATCATCGTCGACAACATCCAGAAGCTCTACAACAAGCTCCACGGACCCAACCAGCCCGTCCTTAACTATCTCCAGGAGCTGCAGGACGACACCGGCTGCACGATCATCCTGAACTGGACGCCGGTCTTCACCGAGATCTTCCGCGAGGGAGCCGACCAGCGCTACTTCGAACAGTTTGTCGGCCGCTTGGGTGGCCTGGACACGATCATCGAATTGCCGGAGTTCACGCCGCTGGCCGACCTCAAAGCCATCGCCGCAAAGATGGAGATCGCCGGTGGGAAGAACGCGATCGACCTCATGCGCCGGTGGTCGCGCCAACCCGGTCGGCAACGAATCCTCTTCTCGCGCCTGCAGCGCGCCCGCCGCTTCGCCACCGATGAAGGGTGCGACTACATCAAGCTCGCCCACCTCGAGGCAGCAGACTGCATCGCCATCACCCCTAGCGCTGAGGAGGGCGCAGCGTGAAAACCGACAAACTCACCTCGGCCAAACTCGTTGATCTTATCGAGCAAAACCTCGCCGACTTGGCACTACTGACCCTCACCAAAGAGCGCGGATACGCCAACCACGACGAAACCCGCAAGATCATCCAACACGCCCGCAACTGTGTCGCGGACCTCCGCTACACTCACGTGGGGCTGTCCCTCGCTAATCTGTCGTCAATCATCGAACTCATCGCCGCTGAGGTTGCTCGCGCTACGAGGAAGTTTCCGGTCTGGCCGACCGATCCTCTGCACGCCGTTGGCGTCGTTGGTGAAGAGTTCGGCGAGCTTCAAAAGGAGGTGCTTCAGCTCACCTACGAACCACAAAAATCCAGCAAGGAAGCGGTCCGAATCGAGGCGGTGCAGTTGGCCGCTATGTCTATTCGATTTCTTCTCAGTCTCGACCGCTACGAGTATCAACCGCAGCCGCAACACACGCAGAAAGAAGGAGGTGAGTCGTGATTCGCATCCGCCGCATTCGATCCTCCCGCGGCGCTCTTGTCGAAAGTGTCGACTCATTGGTTACCCAACCTATGCCGGCGACAAAGGACGATCTCCTAGAGGAGATTGAACGAAAGCTTCGCCTCACCCGCATCCTCCTTTCGCTCCTCCTGGTCGCCATCGGCTTCGCTGGCGGGATCTGGCTGAGCGCCTACATCACCCGGCCATGAAGACTTTCAGCCAACCCACGCAGTCGGTCTTCGCCGCCGTCGATCGGCGTCTCGCGCAGGGCCGGACCGAGACCGGGCCCACCCGCCTCTCGCCGGTCGTTCCATGCCTCAGCCCCCGCGGTGCAAAGCTCATGGCGATCCAGCATCCCGACCGCCTCGTCCTGTGCATCGAGATCCGCGGCAAGCTCGCGACGGTCGACCTCAGTCACGCCCAAGCAACGACCCTCGGTCACGCTCTCACCGGTGCCGCTCCAGGAATCCGCCCCGAGCACGCCACTTCGCTCACCGTCAAAAAACGCGGCTCCCAGCGCCGCCCCTCCTGAACCATGTCCACCACACCCACCATCCCCGAAGGCTACAAAGCCGACTCCCTCGGCCGTCTCGTTCCCGTTGCCAACATCAAGCCCATCGACCTCGAGCGCGACACCTTGGTCGATTCACTCGTGTCCCAAGCGCGATTCCTAAACGAGCGTCTCCGCGCGTTTCGCATCTCCGCCCACGACGACATCCAAGCCCTCGCCGAACTCAGCGCCGAGAAATACGGTGCCACCCTCGGCGGCAAAAAGGGCAACCTCACGCTCACCAGCTACGACGGCCGCTACAAGGTGATGCGCGCCATCTCCGAGCAGCTCGTTTTCGACGAGCGCCTGCAGGCCGCAAAGAAACTCATCGACGAGTGCATCACCGATTGGGCCGACGGCGCTCGACCCGAACTTCGCACCCTCATCGATGACGCGTTCCAGGTGAACAAGCAGGGTCGCATCGACACCGCCCGCGTGCTCAGCCTCCGCCGCTTGGAGATCGAAGACCCTCGGTGGAAGAGCGCCATGGAGGCCATCAGCGACGCCCTGCAGGTGTCCAACACCCGCAGCTACATCCGCGTCTACGAGCGCGTCGGCAACACCGACCGCTACCAACAAATCAACCTCGACCTCGCCAACGCATGAGCACTCAAGCCCACCACGTCATTGCGGGCGCTGATCTGCGTCGCGCCTTGTATCGTCGCTACCTCCGCACTCCGCTCAAGCCGCCCTTTATGGGCAACAAGACCTATCACTGCGTCACTGTCGAATGGGTCGATCGCGTCTTTGCTCCATACCTCAAGGAGCTGCAGTGGTCGCTCAACAAAGACACCTGGCGCCAACGTGGGAACCAGTGCGAGCACTTCGCCATGCGCACCGTCATGGCCGCGGTCGATTGCCTCGACGTAGCCGCACAGCAGGACGAATCAATCACCGCCGAAAGCATCGCCATCGGCCTGCTTCCTTACACGCAGGACCGGAACGGCTCCGGCCACGCGATCGTCACCTGGTTCATCGGCGGCGAGTTCTCCGAATGGGAACCGCAGACCCAGCGCTGGGTGACCCTTTCGCCGGCCGAGCGCGCTTCCGCCTACACCCCCATCTTTCTCTGAGCCATGCACACGATCAAATCCCCCACGCTCTACGTCCTCAGCGCCTTCGCGATTGCCGCCATGCTCCTGTTTTTCTTGGCCTACGGCTTCGCTTACCTCTTCCGGCATCCCGTGGAGTTCGCCCGCCGTGTTTGGCAGGAAGACCGCCTCATCGTGATCGCGCTGGTGCTGGCGATCGCCGCGACGTGCTTCGGTGGTTGCGCCACCGCCAACACCATCACCATCCCGGCTCCGCCGCCGGTCGAACTGGAGCCCGCGCCGTGACCGCATCCGAGGTCCCGCCCGAGCTCATCCTGGAGATTGCGTCCTGCTTCAAGGCTGGAGGCTTCGCCTTCCGCGCGGGACCGCACGCCACGATCGAATTCAAGTCGCACTGCCGCGACACCCTCAACCAGTGGATCCCCGCCAAGATCATCGGCGACAAGACCCACTTTGCCAGCTCCACCGACCGCGACGAAATCCTCAACGCGCTGCACGCGCTCAACCGCCATGGGACTAAACACCAAGATTGAGTGGACTCACCACACCTTCAACATCGTCTGGGGCTGCGCAAAAGTCTCCGAAGGCTGCGAAAATTGCTACGCCGAGAAGTGGGCCGCGCGCTGCGGTTTCGAATGGGGTCCACGAGCAGCCCGCCGCACCTTCGGCGACAAGCACTGGCGCGAACCGCTCGCTTGGAACCGTGCGGCCGAGAAGGCCGGTCAGCGCCGCCGCGTTTTCTGCTCGTCGATGGCCGACGTCTTCGAAGATCACCCCACCGTCTCAACCGAACGGGCGAAGCTTTTCGCGTTGATCGACGCAACGCCCTGGCTCGACTGGATGCTGCTCACCAAGCGGCCGGAGAACATCGAACACCTCACGGCGTTCGGCTACAGTGACTGGCCGCGCAACGCCTGGCTCGGCTTCACGGCCGAGAACCAGAAGCGATTCGACGAACGCTGGCCCATCGTCGAACACATGGGGCGACTGTTCCGAATCCCGTATCTGTTCTGCTCCGCGGAACCGCTTCTCGGTCCTCTGGATATTTCCGCGGTCGAGTGGAATGCAGGGGGCGAAGATGAGCCGGAGTCGGCTACATTGGATCTGATCATCGTTGGCGGTGAGAGCGGTGGGAATGCCCGTGAGTTCGTGGTCGACCACGCCTATGACATCCGTCTCCAGTGCGATCGCTACGACATTAGCTTCTTCATGAAGCAGCTGGGGGCTCGGCCGGTTACGACCAACGTCAATCTCCTCGACTGGCCCGATGAAACCGAGTGGCTGCCATGGGGTGATCACGCGGCCAGCGCCCGCCCGAACCTCTACGATCGCAAAGGCGGAGACATGTCGGAGTGGCCGGAAGAACTCAAAATCCGGGAGATGCCGAACGAATGAGCAAGATTGCCATCATCACCATCGGATGGAGCAAGTTCGCCCTGCCGCCGAAAGTGGACGCAGCAAAGATACTGCAGGCGCTATCCAGCGCCGAGGCGGTGTCCTCTGTCGGCTACGGACGTAATGTGGTCTGGTTTCCCACGCCAGAGGACGAGCTTTCCCGCGGCGCGCTCACCCTGGAATACGTCGACTCTCGAAAGATGCGCCCTAGCAAGCCGCGCGATCTCGACGACGACGATGGCCAAACTCTCCGATTGAAAGGTTAACCTCATGACTCCCGCTCAAGTCACCATGACCCAGATCGAGTTCGGCAAGGCGTGGGCGGCACGCCGCAAGCTCGGCGGTGGTGATCAGCTCAACCGTGAGCAATGGCGTCGATCACTCAAGATCCGCGCCGGTGCCGTCGACGGTGCCGGCCACCCGCTCCCGTCGAAGCGGATGAACAACGACCACGTCGACGATTATCTGAAACTCTGCCGCGGCTACTCGAAGCCCGGAAATCTCAATGCCCAAATGGAGCTTGAGGAGCAACCGGTGAAGCGTGCCCTGGTCGCATGCAAAGCCCTGCTGGATGCGCTCCAGATCGAACCGGCCAAGCGCGAAGCCTACCTCGCCGGCATCTACCGCAACACGCAGCGCAAGCGGATCCGCGAGGAAGGCTTGGTCGAGATCCATTTCGACCGCATGCCCGTCGAAGACCTCGGCGTCGTCTTATCCGCCCTCAACCACACCGCCGCCCACAAGCTCGGGAAGCAGCACAGTCACCCCTACACCGGCCGCGGCGACCGCTCCCGCTACGCGCACCGCGTCGGGCACCAAAAAGCTGGCCAGAATCCGGCCAGCCAAGTTCCGGCTAACCGCCAACTCAGCCCGATCGCCGATCCGCTTCCATTCGACCAAGACAACCCGTTTTGAGACGCCTCCCCGACAACTCCCTCGAGCTCGATTTTGACCGCGCGGGTGAACCCGCCGAGTCCGGACCGGTTGTCTCCGAAGAACAGGTCGACCGGGTGATCCAATATCTCGAGGGAAAGGGGTGGGTGAAATCACGGCAGCTTCAGGAGGAGCTGGGAATGAGCGAACGCATCGTGCGCGCCTGCGCCCGGAAGGCCCGGCCTCGCATCGTCAGCTACCCTGGCAGCCGCGGCTATCGCCTCTGGGAGGACTGCACCACCAAAGACCTGCACAGCTGCATGGACGGCTTTCGCCGTCAGCGCGACGACATGGATGAGAGCTATCTCATCTACACCCGCGCCTTTCACGGCGGTTACAAAGGCGGAGAGTCATGATCACCCTCCGGCATGATGTAGCGGGCGAGGCCTCGATTGACCAACGCGGTCAAAATGCTCGCCGCTGCTGCGTAACCCCGCGTCGGATCCACCTCCAGGCTGGGGCCCCAGGAATTGCGCCGCTTTCCAATTCGAACCGTCGCCACGTCACCACGATCATTCGTCACCGTGACGCTTCCGTCCGGTTGGCTCGCCAACCGGTAGACACGACCACCAAAGCTCCACGAGGAAAGCTCCGGATCCAAACTGATGCGCGCGGGCTCCATCTCGGCAGCCTGTGAGCCATGGACGTGTTGGGCCAGTTCCTAGATGATCGGGAAGATCCCCAGAAGCGCCACGCCGCGGCCGTAGACGCCCAAAAGGACCGCGCCTGGTGGGAGATCAAGGGAGCAACCGAAGAACAGCGCCTGCTTGCCTTTGAGGCTTGGTGTCGGCGTCAGATACAGTCCCGCCTGGTTCTTTCGGAGGAAGCCACCGCCAAGGCCCGCCGCACCGGTCAGTGCCTCGCCGAAATCAAATGCATGCTGCTCGAGCTATTCCGCCGCGGCTGGCTCCTGGACGGCGCACGTCTCGCCCCTCACGTGATCGCCGTCCTGGACGACGTCGGCAACGCCCAGCGAGCTGGCCGCGTCCAGGAGTTCTGGCCGTTCTTCCGTTCCGTCGTTCGGAGCTACGTCGGCCGCAACGCCGAAGAGATCCGCTCCGAGTCCATGCGCGCCGGCAACATCGCCTCCATGGCTTTCACCGATATCGCCCGCACGCTCCCCGCGCTGGTTGCCCAGGAACGCGAAGAGCTGAACGAAACCCTGCGTGAGAAAAAGACCCGCGCCCGCGCCAAGCAGGCCGAACAGGACAAGCAGGGCCAGCTTTTCTGAGTCCTCTTAAAGGTGCCTTTACCCGTGCTCGAGCAGCTCTATAGGATCCCTCAAATGCTTCTCGTGCCTCTTTCCGCTCTTTCCGCGACTCAGTCGGCAATGTGTCCCAAACCTCTGCCACTTTCCTGATTTCCGGCCTCACCTGTCCCAACCTCACCAAAACGACCATAAAGCACGATCGCGGCGGCTTTTTCCCTCTGTAGGTTCAGGGTTATTCAGCCCAGCGCAGGCTTTTTCAGGTGTCCCAATTCATCCTCCAAGGATCACGGGGCACCAAAGTTGATCAGTAGTCCGGTCTCAATGCGGGAAGATCGTAGGTAACCAAGAATCTGAGCGGTATGCTCGTCGCTTACTGCCCTGACTGCCTTCAATTCGACGATGAGCCGGTTGTCCACGAAGAGATCCGCAAAGTATTCGCCGAGAATTGTGCCGTCTTCATCGTAGACGTGGAGAGGGTGCTGTTGGATTGCGGAGATACCGACCTTTTGCAGGCGATGGGCCAGGGCGTTTTCGTAGATTTTTTCGAGATGCCCATGGCGATGGTAGCGGTGAATCGCGAAGGCGGTTTCTCGGACGGTGTCACAGAGCTCGTTGATGGTGGATTGGGGCATCCCTTTTTGTGACTTCTTGTGCCTTTTTGTGGCTATCCTTTACTGCCATCCGGTTTCCTTACCCTTCGTTGTCTTCTGTGAAGACAGATCAGTTGGTCTCAGGGGCGGGCTCGGTGGTGTCGGCCGGTTCGTCTTTGGGGGCGTTGGCGCCGAGGTCTTGGATGGGGGGGGCGGAGAGGACGGGGTTGATGATGTGCATGCGCTGTTCGCCGCGGAAGAGGGTGATCTTGTCGCCGCGTTGCACGAAGTCGGAGGCGCGGTCGAGCACGACGGGGTCTTCGCTCAGCACGACTTTGTCTTCCAAGGGCAATACCTCGGCGCGGCCGCAGGTGGCTTCGCGCAGGCCTTGGACGATGCGCACGTTGCCGGTGGCGAAGAGGTGTTTGAATCCTTTGAGCTCACCGAGCGTGGCGTCGGGATCGTCTTCGCGCAGCACGACCACTTCGAGGCGGTCGCAGGTGATTTTGAGGTTGGTGCCGGTGAGCATGACGTTGCCGACGCAGATGGCGCGGGTCTCGGTGCCGGAGCTGACCACCTCCATGTCGTCGGCGGTGAGTTCGGTGCGTTGCAGCGGGATGGCAACGGGGTCGGTTTGGGCGGTCAGGCTGGTGGCGAGTCCGAGGCCGAGCAGGAAAAGGAAGGAGCGGAGCATGGTGGCGAAAAGGTTATTTGATGAGGTCGACCATCGGCGTTTCGAAGATGACATGCGCGTTGCGCTTGAGGTGGAGCCGGTGCTCCTGCGGGCCGAGGTATTCGTAGGACCAGTCCTCGCCCTCGACGGTGAGGTCACGTTGTTCCCAGCGCACGGCGTCGGGGCCGGTGACGAGGCGCGGCTCGGGGGCCAGCACCGCGACAGGGGCGGTGAGGGTGGCTTCGGTGCCGCGGTCTTCGAGGCCGGTGTAAACCGTGATGATGGTATCGCCGAGCACGACGGCGGTGGGGTCGCGCAGGTCGGCGGTTTCGCCGAGCACTCGCACCCACGGGTAGCCCTCGTCGCTGAAGAAGGAGACGGTATAGTTTTTAACCGGCGCAGGCGTGCGCACGCGGCCGGCGGTGGATTCGGTGGTCGGCTGCTGGGCGAGCGCGAACGTCACGGCGATCGTGCCGAGCAGGGAGAGAACGAGGCGTGCGGAGCGGCGGATCACGGCGGGCTTAGTCCTGACCGCTGTGCGCGAGGATTTGTTCACAAATCTCGCGGATGGCGCCGGCGCCGGCGCGGCGGGTGGTCATGGCGTCGGCGGCGTTGACGGCGGCCGGCATGGCGTCGGGCACGGTGATGCCGATGCCGGCCCAAGCGAGGGCGCCGGCATCGATGTCGTCGTCGCCGACGTAGAGGCATTCTTCGGCGCTGAGACCGAGTTCGGCTGCGAGTTCGGAGAGCGCGGTGTATTTGTCACTGCGACCCTGGATGAGGTGCGGAATCTTGAGCTCGGTGGCGCGCACGGTGGTGGCACCGGAGGCGCGGCCGGAGATCCAGGCGACCGCGATGTTGTCGCGCAGGAGGCGGACCATGCCCATGCCGTCGAGCACGTTGAAGGTCTTGGTTTCAACGCCATCGGAAGAGACATGGATGCAGCCGTCGGTCAGCACGCCATCAACATCGGTGGCGAAGAGTTTGATGGCGGCCCAGCGGGCGGCGGGAATGTCGGACAGGGAAGGCATGGAGAATTGGGAATGGGGAAGAGTGAATGGTGAAGTGGGGCTACCTTTGCTTCCAGGGGGGGGCAGTTTAGCCGATCCAGTCGGCGATGGCGGTGGTGATTTTGTCGAGGGTGGGGCGGAAGGCTTCCTCGAGCTCGGGGGCGAAGGGCACGGGCATATCGAGGGAGGCGATGCGCAGGGGCGGAGCCTCGAGGTCGAAGAAGAACTCTTCGGTGAGCTGGGCCACGAGTTCGGCGCCGAAGCCGTGGGTGCGGCGTCCTTCGTGCAGCACGATGAGGCGATGGGTGCGGGCGAGGGAGGCCTTGATGGCGTCGAGGGGCAGCGGGTTGAGGGCGCGCAGGTCGAAGAGATCAAAGTCCACTTCGTATTCATCGCGGAAATACGCGGTGGCCTGCTCGGCGAGGCCCACCATCTGCCCGTAGGTGACGACGGTGGCGAAATCGCCGCGGGCGAGGTGGCGCGGTCGCCAGACCTCGCGGTAATTGGGGTCGAAGGCGACGGGGGCTTTGACGGCGCGGTAGAGGGCCTTGTGCTCGAAGAGGAGCACAGGGTTGTTGTCCTCGTAGGCGGCGAGCACGGCGTTGAAGGCATCCTGCGGCGTGCTCGGATAGAGGGCTTTGATCCCGGGCATGCTGAGCAGGAAGGAATCGAGTTCCTGGGAATGGAAGGAGCCGAAGGTGAGGCCGCCGCCGGTCGGGAGGCGGAACACGACGGGCACCTGGGCGCCGGCCCGGAAATGGTAGGTGGCGGCGTTGAGGGTGATCTGGGTGGCGGCTTCGGTGACGAAGTCGGAGAACTGGAATTCCTCGATGGGGCGGTGGCCGCCGAGGGCGAGGCCGATGGCGTAGCCGGTGCAGGCACTCTCGGCGAGCGGCGTATTAAAAACACGACTACGGCCGAAGTCGGCGAGCAGACCATCGGTCACCTTGAAGGCGCCGCCGTAGGTGGCGATGTCCTGGCCGAGGACGAGGGACTCGGGGCGTTCGGTGAGCACCTTGCGCAGGGCAGCGTTGATGGCCTGGGCGAAGTTGAGCGGTTTGGCGGTGGCCGGCTCGGGCTGCCAGGGCAGCGGGGCGGCCGGCGGGGCGTAGACATCGGCGAGCAGGGCGTCGACATCGGCGGTGGGGCGGGCAACGGCGAGGCTGTGTTTGATGCAGGTCTCGATGAAGGTGTTGAGCTCGGTTTCGAGGGCTTCGACCGCGGCGGTCTGGCCGGCGGCGACGAGTTGAGCGCGGAACTTGGGCAGGGGGTCGGCGGCGAAGAAGCCGTCGGACTCACCGGGTTTGAGGTAGTCGCAGGTGTCGTAGGCGGCGTGGCCACGCAGGCGCAGGGTGTTGACCTCAACGAGCATGGGGCGACCGGAGTCGCGAACGGTGGCGATGGCGTCGGCGAAGGCGGTGGCGGCGCCGAGGGCGTCGGTGGCGTCGATCTGGCGACCCTCGATGCCGTAGCCGGCGGCGCGTTGGTAGAGGGCGGTGTGGGCGGCGTATTGTTCGGCCTCGGGGGTGGAGTAGGCGTAGTGGTTGTTCTCGATGACGAAGAGCACCGGCAGGCCGAGCAGGGCGGCGAGGTTCATCGACTCGTGCACGTCGCCGGTGGAGGAACCACCGTCGCCGAAGAAGGTGAAACCGACCGGGCGGTGACCGGCGCGGCATTGGGCGTCGGTGAGGCCGATGACGTTGGAGAGCATCACGCCGAGGTGGGAGATCATCGGCAGCGAGCGGTTGACCGGGTCGCCGTGGTGGATGTTGCCCTCACGCGCCCGGGTGGGGGAGTCGGCGTTGGCGAAGTATTGGTTGAGGTGCTCGCAGAGGTGGCCGCTCCAGATGAGGTGACCGCCGAGGTCGCGGTGACTGAAGCAGGTGACGTCGTGGGCCTTGTCGGCGAGGAGGGTGAGGGGCACGATGAGGCCCTCGTTGCCCTGGCCGCCGGTGACGGTGCCCTTGATGAGCCCCTGGCGGAAGAGTTCCAGGATGCGGTTGTCGGTGCGGCGCGCGAGGTGCATCCACGCGTAGAGCCGCAGCTGGGCGGCGGTGGAGGCGGCAGCGTCGTCGCCGGAAAGTTCGGCGGCGCTGAGTTGGCGCTCGGAGAGAATCGCGGGGAGTGACGGAAAAGCCATGTCCAAACGGCGACGTTGGACGGCTGCGCCGGAAGATTGAAGAGCGAAATGGCGGGACCAAGCGGGGGCGGTGGGCGGAAGAGAGGCCTTCGGCCCGGTGGTTCGCCCCTACCCGGACACGTCCTGCGGTTTGGCTGACTTTCGATTCGCGGTGGCTTCGTTGTAGGCATTGAGGGCGAGATTGCCGTGGTAGGCGGCGGTGAAGCCGATGCCGGGGCCGAGCAGGGCATAGATCACACCGGGCTGCCACGTGAAGCGTTCCAGGGTGGCGAGCACGATGGAAAGCAGGCAAATGGAGATGTTGACCAGGATGCGGCAGATCGAGCCGCGGGTGAGAATGGTCTCGGCCTCGGACAGACGCAGCGCAGCGCGTTGGCGGTAGGCGTGGGTGAAGAGGAGCAGGTAGCCGAAACTGACGACGGCCAATCCACCGCCGTAGATGATGTAGAGGGTGCTCAGATCGGAGAGGGAGCGAATGCCGGTGGGGTAGTCGCCGAGGCCGAGCATGGCGGAGAAGGCGCTGTTGAAGATGAACTTCAAGGGGTAGGCCAGAAAGACCACGAAGAGCAGGATGGCGGCATTCAGAAAACGGGTCCACGCGTCCTCCAGGCCATAGCGACGGAAGAAGGTGTAATGCATGTTCCAAAACCACAGCAGGATGGCGAAGGTCGCGACGAAGGCGGGAAAGCCTTCGAAGATGGCGAGCAGGGCGCGGTAGTCGCGCGGGACCTCGAGGGCGACGACGAGTAGCGTGATGGTGAAGGCGAAGACCGAATCGGCGAGGCCCTCGATGCGAGAGACACCGGCGCCGCGCCAGCGAAACATGGGATCCGGTTTCGGCGCAAACGGCAGACGCGAGCGGAACGGTCGACGGGAGGAGCGGCGCGGCATGATCGGGAGCGGACGCAAGGAGATGTCGGCGAGGATGGCGACCCCTAAACTTTCATTCCAATTTCACTCGCGAGGCGAGAGGGGGCGGGGGCAGGGTCGATGACGGTTGTTGATCCGCTGAATCGCAACCGAACCCCAACCCCAACATGAAGACATTCCCCACTGGTTTTACCTGGGGCTCGGCCACGGCGAGTTACCAGATCGAAGGAGCATGGAACGAAGGAGGCAAAGGTCCCTCGATTTGGGACGCGTTCACTCAGATCCCCGGCAAGATTGCCGAAGGCCACGACGGCACCGTCGCCTGTGATCACTATCACCGCATGGAGGAGGATGTGGCGTTGATGGCGGCGATGGGCCTGAAGGCTTACCGCTTCTCCATCGCGTGGTCGCGCGTGATGCCGACGGGGCGCGGCGAAGTGAACGAGGAAGGCATCGCGTTCTACTCGCGTCTGCTCGACGCGCTGAAGGCGCACGGCATCGAGCCATGGGTCACGCTCTATCACTGGGATTTGCCGCTGGCGCTGCAGCTGGAACTGGATGGCTGGCGCAACCCGGAGCTGCCCGATCATTTTGCGGCTTACGCGCGGCTGTGTTTTGAGCGCTTTGGTGATCGGGTGAAGCACTGGATCACGCTGAACGAACCATGGGTGGTTTCGATCATGGGTCACGCCAACGGCGTCATGGCGCCGGGTCGGGTTTCGAATCGTGAACCTTACGCGGTGGCGCACCAACTCCTGCGCGCGCACGGCAAGGCGGTGGACGTATATCGCCGCGAGTTTCAGGCCGAGCAGGGCGGGCAGATTGGCATCACCAACAACTGCGATTGGCGCGAACCGAAGACGGACTCGGCCGCGGATCAGGCGGCGGCGCAGCGGGCGTTGGAGTTTTTTGTCGGGTGGTTTGGCGATCCGATTTATCACGGCGATTACCCGGCGGTGATGCGGGAACGGCTGGGCGATCGCCTACCGCAGTTTAGCGACGAGGACCGGGCGCTGCTGCGCGGGTCGTCGGATTTCTTCGGCCTGAATTTCTACACCGGCCTCTACGCGGCGAACCAAGGCGAGGAGACCTCCGGCGAATCGAATCCCTACGGCAACGGCGGGATTTCGGAGGATCAGGATGTCGAACTCTCGGCTGATCCGACGTGGAAGAAAAGCAGCATGGGTTGGCCGGTCTTGCCGTGGGCGTGTGAACGACTGCTGAAGTGGATCGACCGCCGCTATGGGCATCCGCCGATTGTGATCACCGAAAACGGCTTCGCGCAGGACAACCCGGTCGTGGACGGGCGGGTGGCGGACCCGGACCGCGCGGCGTTCATCACGACGTATCTGGAGGCCTGTCATCAAGCGATCACAGACGGAGTCGATCTGCGCGGCTATTTTGTGTGGTCTTTGCTGGACAACTTTGAGTGGGCCTGTGGCTACACGCAGCGCTTTGGTCTGCATCATGTCGACTACGCGACCGGGCGCCGCACGCCGAAAGATTCGGCGCGGGTGTATGCGCAGATCATCGCCAACAACGGCCTGCAATGAACCACCCGACGACCCCGGGCGCGACGGCTTCGCTGCGCGTGCGCGAATGTGTCGCCTATGGGCTGGGCGACACGGCGACCAACCTGGTGTGGCGCACCCTGATGGTGTTCCTCGGCTTCTTTTACACGGACGTGTTTGGGCTGTCGGCGGCGGCGGTGGGCACGCTGCTGCTGGTGAGTCGGTTCAGTGACGGCCTCTCCGATGTGGTGATGGGTGTGATCGCCGATCGCACCGAAACGCGTTGGGGCAAATTCCGACCGTGGATCCTGTGGACGGCGGTGCCGTTTGGCGTGCTGACGGTGCTCACTTTCACGACGCCGGATTTGGGCGACACGGGGAAGCTCGTGTATGCCTATCTCACCTACAACGCGCTGATCCTCGTCTTCACGGCGAGCAACGTGCCGTATTCGGCGATGACGGGAGTGATGTCGGCGGATCCCGGCGAGCGCACGCGTTTGTCTTCGTATCGGTTTGTGGGTGCTTTCGGCGGTGCGCTGCTCACGCAAGGGTTGAACGAACCGCTGGTGCGTTGGTTTGGCGGCGGTGATGCGACGGAGGGTTACCGGTGGACGATGGTGCTCTTCGCCACCGTGGCGGTGGGGTTCTTCCTGGTCACCTTTGCGATGACCAAGGAGCGGGTGAAGGCCGTGGCCACACGGGAGCCGCTGCAGTTGCGGCGTGATGTGGCGGACCTGCTGCGCAATCGCCCGTGGTTGGTGCTGTTCGCGCTCGGTCTCTGCTTCGTGACGATCACGACGCTGAAGCAGGGATCCACGATGTATTACTTCACCTATTTCCTGAACTCGAAGGCGCTGGCGGGCAGCTACATGGTCGTCGGCACGGTCGGCGCGTTGGTGGGGGCGGCGCTGACAGGCCGGCTGGTGAAGTGGTGGGGGCGGCGCCGGGTGGTGCTCGGTGCGCTGGCGATCATGGGACTGAGTTGTGCGGCGATGTATGCCGTGGGGCGGGAAGGCACGGCGCTTGTTTTTGGACTCGGTCTGATCACCGAAGCGGCCTCCGGTCCGGTCGTGACGCTGTTCTTCTCGATGTTGGCAGACGCGGCGGATTTCTCGGAATGGAAACACCGGCGGCGGGCGACCGGGTTGGTGTATTCGGCCGGTTCGCTCTCGTTTAAGTTCGGCTCCGGCGTGGGTGGTGGGCTCACCGGTCTGGTGCTGGCGTCGTCGGGTTACGCGGCCAACCTCGAGCAGACGCCGAGTGCTTTATGGGGCATCAAAGCCTTGATGAGCGTGCTGCCAGCGGTCGGCTGCCTGGTGGCGTTTGCGGCCTTCTGGTTTTACCCGCTGACCGACCGCAAGTTTGCGGAGATCCAAGCGGAGCTGGCCGAGCGTCGCGGCGAAGCCTGAGGAGGCCTCGCCGCCGGCGTAGGCGATCGGCGGATACGCGTCAGATCAACATGCCCGCGATGGAGGCGGGGATGAAGCAGGCGAGGGAGCCGCCGAGGAGGGCGCGCCAGCCGAGTTGGGCGAGGTCGGCGCGACGTTCCGGGGCGAGGGCGCCGATGCCGCCGATCTGAATGCCGATGGACACCAGGTTGGAGAAACCGGCGAGGGCGTAGGTGAGGATGATGCGGGTGCGCTCGTCGGTGAGTTCGCCGTTGGCGGCGAGGGTGTTCATGGAGAAGTAAGCCACGAACTCGTTGAGCACGGTCTTCTGGCCAAGTAGGTTGCCGGCCATGAGCAGGTGGCCGCTGTCGATGCCCATGAGCCAGGCGAGCGGGGCACCGATGATGCCGAGGATGAACTCCATGGAGAATTTGGTGAACTCCCCGCCGGTGAGGGAGGCGACCAGGCTGTTGAGGCCGAGCCACTCGCCGAGCAGGTCACCCAAGCCGAAGTTGATCATGGCGACGAGGGCGGTGAAGACGATGAGCATGGCGCCGACGTTGACGGCGAGTTTTACGCCATCGGTCGTGCCGGAGCAGATGGCGTCGAGCACGTTGGAGCCGAACTTGTCGCGCGGGATCTCGATGTTGGTGTCGATCTTCTCTTCCTGCGGCAGGAGGATCTTGGCGATGACGAGTGCGCAGGGGGCCGAGATGACGGACTTGGTGAGCAGGTGGGTGGCAAAGGCGACGCGGGCGGCGGGATCGTCGCCGCCGAGGAGCGCGATGTAGACCGCCATGACGCCGCCGGCGATGGTGGCCATACCGCCGATCATGATGGCGAGCAACTCGGAGCGAGTCATGCGATCGAGGTAGGGTTTGATGAGTAGCGGGGCCTCGGTCTGGCCGACGAAGATGTTGGCCGAGGCGCTCATGCTCTCGGCACCGCCCAGGCGCATGGTTTTGGACATGAGCCAGGCGAAGACGTAGACGATGCGCTGCAGGACACCGAGGTAGTAGAGCATCGAGGTGATGGCAGCGAAGAAGATGATCGTCGGCAGAATGGTGATGACAAAGACCGGGCCGCCATTGGTGAAGGGCAGGCCTTCGACGTTGCCGGGGGCGATGTTGTTGAGCCAACCGAAGACGAGGCCGGTGCCCTCGTTGGTGAAGTCGATGACCTTCACGAAGCCCCGTCCCACGGCGTCAAAGATGGCGCGCACGAAGCCCACCTTGATGACGATGAGGGCGACCACGATCTGCAGCAGCATGCCGGTCCCCACGAGTTTCCAGTCGATGGCGCGACGATTGGTGCTGAAGGCGTAGGCGATGCCGGTGAATGCGACGATGCCGATCAGGCCGCGCAGGATGGGAACAACAGTGTCCATGTGGGGATGGTGATTACTTACAGAAGGAAACGAAGGGAAGGAAGGTGCCGTTGAGGGGGCAGTAGGTTGCCTCTTACGGGCAATTGGCTGAACGGGTTGGGTCTAACCGGACGGGCGCGTAAATTAGTTTCATTGGACGGATGCGGTGAGGGGGCGTGCGCAGGCAGGATTTGTTCCATCGCGGAGTTTTAGGGGAGCAATCTTTTCGCCCAGTTGGTCAAACGGAGCGTGGGCGCATGCGCTGCCCTCGTAAGGACGGGTTGGCGCTCAACGAGCTTGGTCGGGACCGCGTCTATCAGCGAACTGGCTTTGTCGAACAAGGGGTGTGCCATCAGGATCTCTGTTTGCCTCTGTTTCCTTCTGTAAAAGAAAAGCCGGCGACAGGCGCTGAGCTTGCGGTTTGGGGGCCGGGGCGCGAGAACCATTCTTTGTTATGACCGTTGAAGAACGCTTGCAGCAACACCTTAGCAAAACGCCTGATATCGCGGCCGCCAATTGGGTGGCTCCTTCCGCCGACGTGATGGGAGACGTCGTGCTGGGTCCGCGCTCGAGCGTGTTCTACGGCGCAGTGCTGCGCGGGGACATCGCTCGCATCCGCGTGGGCGAGGGCAGCAACATTCAGGACAATTGCACCGTGCATCTGGCCGACGATCTCGACGCCATCATCGGCGACTGGGTCACGGTGGGCCACAACGCCATTGTGCACGCGTGCACGATCGAGGACGAGTGCCTCATCGGCATGAACGCCACGATCCTTGATGGCGCGCACATCGGTGCCCGCAGTCTGGTTGCGGCGGGCGCGGTGGTCACGCCCCGCACGGTCATCCCGCCAGGGTCGATGGTGGTGGGCGCGCCGGCAAAGGTGCGCCGCGCGCTGACCGAGGAGGAACAGGCGTCGCTCAAGGGCTGGGCCGAAAAATACGTCGCCGTTTCCGCCGCGCACAAGCGCCTCGAAAAGGGCGAAACGATCTGAACCGGTCTTGAGATTTGCGTTGCCGCCGAGCCCCGCTAGAGGTCGGCAGCATGCGGCTGCGCTTCTCCCTTTTGTTCACGCTCTGCGTCTCGCTGGTCAGTTCACTGACGGCCCAAAACATCGAGGATGATCGTTACGGTGGTCTGACCGCGGACAGCGGGATGACGGAAAGTGAGCGCTTCGCCCGCCTGCTGGAGGTGGATTGGCAGGTGGGGTTGGAGCAAAACCCGGAGATCGCCACCTACGTGGGCGTGCCGGGGCATAACGATCATTGGAGCGACATCTCGGCGGCCGGCCGGGCGCAGGCCGAACGCCGCGCCCGCACCCGCCTCGCGGTGGTGGAGTCGATCGACCCGAGCGAGTTTGGCGAAGAGGAGCAGGTGAACTACATCCTCTTCCGCGACTTGGCACGCGAAGAGGTGGAGATGCTGGCGTTTCCGGAGTATCTCATGCCGCTCACGCAGTTGAATGGCGTGCAGCAGAACGCGGCCGGCCTGCTGCGCATGATGCCCAATCGCTCGGTGGCGCAGCTGCAGGATCAACTGGGGCGGCTGCGCGGGCTGCCGCGGGTCATCGATGATACCATCGTGCTGCTGCGCGAAGGTCTGGCCGAGGGCGTCACGCCGCCGGCGATCACCTTGCGGGCCGTGCCGGATCAGGTGAGTAACATGATCGTGGATACGCCGGAGGAGAATCCGCTGCTGCAGGGCTTTTACAACGTGCCGGCGTCGGTGCCGTTCGAGGATCTGGAGATGATGCGCGGCGAGGCGATCGAAGTTTACACGGCGGAAATCGCGCCGGCTTTTGCGCGCCTGGAGACCTTTTTGCGCGAGGAGTATCTGCCCGCGGCGCGCACCGATATCGCCGCGACGGACTTGCCGGACGGTGAGGCCTGGTATGCCGCCTCGGTGAAGTCGCGCACGACGCTCGATCTGACTCCCGATGAGATTCACCAAATCGGTCTCAATGAAGTCGCCCGCATCCGCGCCGAGATGGAACGGGTGAAAGGCGAAGCCGGATTTGAGGGCTCGCTGGAAGCGTTCTTCGAATTCCTGCGCACCGATCCGCAGTTCTTTCACACGGAGCCGAAAGCGTTGTTGGCGGAGTATCGCGACATCGCCAAGCGGGTCGATTACGAGATGCCCAAGCTGTTTGGGCTCTTGCCGCGCCTGCCCTACGGGGTGGTGGAGATTCCAGCCTATTCGGCGCCCTCACAAACCACCGCCTACTATATGCCGGGGTCGCTGGAGAGCGGCCGAGCCGGGGCGTATTATGCCAATACCTACAAGTTGGAGACCCGTCCGCGCTGGGAAATGGAGGCGCTGAGTCTGCACGAAGCCGTGCCGGGGCATCATCACCAGATCGCGTTGCAGCAGGAGATCGAAAACCTGCCGGCGTTTCGGCGTTTCTCCTGGGGCTATACCGGCTTCGTGGAAGGCTGGGGGCTGTATGCTGAGAGTCTGGGTGAGGAGATGGGCTTTTATCAGGACCCGTATTCGAAGTTTGGTCAGCTGACCTACGAGATGTGGCGCGCGGTGCGCCTGGTGGTCGATACGGGCATGCACTCGAAGGGTTGGTCGCGGCAGCAGGCCATCGACTATTTCAAGGCCAACGCGGCCAAGACCGAGAACGACATCATCGTGGAGATCGACCGCTACATCGTCTGGCCGGGGCAGGCACTGGCTTACAAGCTGGGCGAGCTGACGATCAAGCGGCTGCGCGCGCAGGCCACGGAGGCGCTCGGCGCCGACTTCGATGTGCGGGCCTTCCACGACGAAGTGCTGCGTCACGGTGCGCTGCCGCTGAAGACCCTCGAGGCCAACATCGCGCGGTGGATCGTGGAGCAAAAACAAGTTTTGAAAAAATAGTTGTAAGGGAGTCGGGCCGAGCGGCCACCAATGGGGTGAACCGATGATTTCCGCCGATCCCCACGAACAACGTTTTGCCGCCTGGCTCGAGGAGCATGGCGCGATTCTGCACAAGCTGAGTCGCGCTTATGCGCCGGAGTCCGCCGACGAAGACGATCTGCGCCAGGAGATGATGGTGCAGCTGTGGCGCTCGGTGCCGCGGTTTCGCGATCAAGCCAAACCGTCCACCTGGATCTACCGGGTGTGCCTCAACACCGCGCTGACTTGGCGTCGCACCGAGCGGCGTCGCGAGGCGCGGGTGGTGGCGCAATCGGCGCCGGTGGAGGCCGCGGTCTGTGAAGCCCACGGCCCGGCGCGCACGCAGGAGCAGCAGGACCTCATGGCCAAGCTCATGCAGGCCGTGCGTCGGCTGCGCCCGGCGGACCGTTCGCTGGTGGTGTTGGCGCTCGATGGTCTCAGCTATCGGGAGATTGGTGAAGTCACGGGCATGAAAGAAAACCACGTGGGGGTGGCCTTGAACCGCGCCCGCCAAAAATTGTCCGCATTGTTGAAGGAGGTTGGTGATGAACTTTGATGACCTGCAGAAAGCCTGGCAGCAGGCCCCCGCGCCCGGTGGCGCAACGATTGACGCGAGCCTCTTGGCCGAGGTGCGCAAAGACAGCCGCTCGTTTGCGCAGAAAGTCTTCTGGCGCGATGTGCGCGAAATCTCGGCGAGTTTCATTGTGGCCGGGGTGTTTGGCAAAGTGGCCCTCGACGCCGAAGCCGAGGGCTCAACCGCCTGGCCGGCCTGGGTGGCGGCGGCGCTGCCGCTGCTGGTGGCGGCATACTTCCTCATCGATCGTTGGATGATGCACCGGCGGGCTCGCCCGCAGGGGGGCACGGTGATCGAAGAAATCGAGCGGGCGGCCGCCGCGGTGCGGCACCAGATCTGGCTGCTGCGCAATGTGCTCTGGTGGTATATCCTGCCGCTGGCACTGTGCTCGGTGATGCTGGGTCTGCAGATCATTCTGTATGCCCCGGCCAACTTTCCTGTCTGGGGGCGCTGGATCATCGGCGCGCTCGTGCTGCTGCCGACCGGCCTCTTTGACTGGTGGGTGTGGCAACTGAACCAAAAGGCGGTGCGCGAAGACCTCGAACCGCGCCTGGCTGAACTTGAACAACGCCGCGATGAACTGCGGTCGGAGGATTGATGTGATGAAAAACTGGATACTAAAAACCACCCTCGCGCTTGCGACCGCCGTCACCGGCTGGTCGGCGGAGACGATTGATACCACGGGCCTGCAGGCGGAACTCGCCAGCTGGGCCGGCGACAAACCCGGCGCGGTGATCGCGCTGGTCATCGACGGCGACGCCCGCGGGATCGCGACGGCCGGTCGCTGGAGTGCCGAGGACGAGCGGCTGGCGGATGAGCACACGCTGTTTGAGATCGGCTCGATCTCGAAGGTGTTCACCGCCTTGCTCACCGCCACGGCGGTGCAGGACGGCGTGCTGGCCTGGGATGAGCCGGTGGCGGGCGGATTCGCCCCGTCGACCATCACCTATGCAGATCTGGCCACGCACATGTCGGGGCTGCCGCGACTGCCCACGGATTTCCCGTCGCTGGACCTGGTGGACCCGTATGCGATTTCGGACGTGGCGGAGGTGCAGCGCGCCTTTGCGGCCAACGCACCGGAGGCGGAGCAGGGCACCTGGGCTTACTCCAATCTCGGCGCGGCGGTGCTCGGGCAGGCGGTCGCGGCTGAGCTCAAGATGAGCTACGAGGATGCGGTGCGCGCTCGGGTGCTGCAGCCCTTGGGTATGACGGAGACGGTGATGTCGGGTCTGGAGAAACTGGATACGGCGAAGCTGGCGCCGGGATTCAACTCGGCGGGGCCGGCGGCGCGTTGGCGTTTCGATGGGTATGCGCCGGCGGGGGCTTGGATCAGTTCGGCGGCCGACATGGAGCGATTTATGCGGGGGCTGATGGCCGCGGAAGAGCCGTGGGCCTCGACCATGGAGGTGCAAGCCGAGACGGACGGGCCGTATGCGATGGGTTACGGTTGGATGATCCACGATGTGGCCGGTGAGTCGGTGAAAGGACACGCGGGCGGCACGGGGGGCTATCGGTCTTTCGTCGGTATCCAACCGGCGACCGGGCGCGGCATCGTGGTGCTGGGAGCGCGCGACGAGGATGTCGCCGGGATCGGTCTGGGCTGGTTGCAGGGGCTTTTCGACGGCGCGGTGAAATCGACGGATGAGCCGGTCGTTTTGGAAGACTTTGTGGGGGAGTATCCGCTCGCCCCGCAGTTTGTGATCTCGGTGTTTCTGCAAGACGGGCAACTGCGGGCGCAGGCGACCGGTCAGCCCAGCTTCGGCCTGAAGGCGGCGGGCGCGGATGCCTTTGCCTTCGAAGGCGTGGCCGCGCGGCTGAGTTTTGAGCGCGATGACGACGGTGCGGTCACCGGACTCGTGCTGCACCAAGGCGGTCGGGACATGCCGGCGCCGCGGCGAGACGCCAGCGAAGTGAAGCAGGAGACAAAAGGCATCGAGCTGGCGCCGGCGCAGTTGGAAGGTCTGGCCGGGGACTACGAGCTCGCGCCGACTTTGATCGTGTCGATCACCGTCGATCGCGGGCAGGTCTTTGCCCAGCTGACCGGGCAGGCCCGTTATCCGGTGTATGCCAAGGCGCCGGACCGTTTCTTCTATGACGTCGTGGAGGCGGAGCTGGAATTTCAGCGCGACGAGACCGGCGCGGTGACCGGGCTGGTGTTGCATCAGGCCGGCCAGCATATCCCGGGCAAAAAACGCTGACGAAAAGTCGGCCGATGAGTGGGCGCCGGGCTTGTGTCCGGCGCTCCGACGACAATGCTGCGCGGCATGAAAATTGGCGTCCCCAAAGAAATCAAAACTGGTGAAACGCGGGTCGCGATGACCCCCAATCTGTGCCGCCGCTGCGTGAGTCTCGGCGCGGAGGTGCTCGTCGAAAAAGGCGCGGGCGCGCGGGCGGGCTTCACTGACGAACAATACCGCAAAGCGGGCGCGCGGGTTTTGACGACGGCGGCTCGCGTGTGGGGTGACGCCAATCTGGTGGTGAAGGTGAAGGAGCCGCTGCAGCCGGAGTTTAAATACTTCCGTCCGGATCTGACCCTGTTCACCTACCTGCACCTCGCGGCTTGTCCGGATCTGGCGGCGGCGTTGGTGAAGAAGAAGGTGCTCGGCATCGCCTACGAATCGGTGGAAGCGCCGAGTGGTTTTTTGCCGCTGCTCAAGCCGATGTCGCACATCGCGGGTCGGCTCTCGATCCAGACCGGCGCTTACCTGTTGCAGTCGCAGAACGGCGGCTCGGGCGTGCTGCTGGGCGGCATCCCCGGCACGATGCCAGGTCGGGTGGCGATCATCGGCGCGGGCAACTCTGGCGCGCATGCGGCCCGCATGGCCATGGGCATGGGCGCACGCACGGTCGTGCTCGATCTGGACCTGCGCAAATTGGAGATGCTCGACGAAGAGTATCGCGGCGGTCTGGTCACGCTGATGGCGAATCCGGCCAACATCGAACTGGCGGTGGCGGATTGTGATTTGTTGATCGGGGCGGTGCTGGTGCCCAACGCCAAGGCACCGACCGTGGTGACCAAGGAGATGGTGAAGAAGATGCGGCCGGGCAGTGTGATCGTGGACATCGCGATCGATCAGGGCGGCTGCATTGAGACGATTCATCCCACCTCGCACCTGGAGCCGACCTACCAGAAGAATGGCGTGGTCCACTACGCGGTGCCGAACATGCCGGCGCTGGTGGGCCGCACCTCGACGGTGGCGCTCACGCAGGCGACGGAACCGTATCTGGTGCAGATGGTGAGCGAAGGCATCGAGACCGCGCTGACCAATCACCCCGGCCTGGCCAAGGGCGTGAACACGCGAGGCGGCGTCGTGGAAAACGCCGAAGTTGCCAAGGCGCTCGGCTACGCCTGAGGGCGTTTTTTCTGCCAAGGTATCGCGGCATTAGCGGTCGCGATACCTGTGGGGGTAACCGGTTTGTTCGTCGTGCCGCGTTGCGTGGAGTCGGACTGCCGGTTGAGTGGCCGTTCCCATGAGAGCGGCAACTCGACGGTGCAAACTCTGGGGTTTGGTGGGCGTGTTGGCGGTCGGGGCGATGAGCGTCGAAGTCGACGCGGCGCCGCGCTGGCGCAAGGTGGAGACGCCGCACTTCGAGGTGTATTCGGCGGCGAGCAAGGCGGAGACGCGGGAGATCATCCGTGATCTGGAGTTGTTTCACCAAACGGTGTTGCAGGTCTTCGCGCTCAAGCCGCAGAGCGAGCGCCGCACGCGCATTGTGATCTTCGGCCGGGAGCGACATCTGGACCCTTACAAGCCGGAGATTGAGAGCGGGGAGAATCCGCACGGCGAGGCATGGGAGGGGGAGCAGATCGCGCGCGACGGTGTCGGGCCGCCGGACGACAGCCTGAGTTATGATGTTAACCGGAAACGTTTCACGCCGGCGGGACCGCAGATGATGGAAACGCCCAGGCCGGTGCGACTGAACATCTCCCTGCGCGAAATGCACGCGGCGCGGATGAATGCGATGCGGGCGGCGTTGCAACCGCCGCGCGGGGTGAGTCGGCAACCGGTGCCGGGCAAGGTGGACGCGCAGCACGCCTACTCGGTGGTGCATCCGGACCAGGCGTTGATCGTGCTCTCGGGCGAGGACGAATGGGAGAACACCAAGGCGGTGTTGTTCGGCCGCTACATGCGGAACCTGCTGCAGCAGTGCGGCCTCACGGAGCCATCGTGGTTTTTGGAAGGCATGGCGGAAATGCTGACGAGTTTTGGTATCCGTCGTGACACTACGGTGGTGGGGCAGCCGGACGGTGAGCTGATCGGGTTCATGCGCGAGCTGGGGTATTTTATGCCGTGGGAGGAGTTCTTTGCGATGGCGGCGGACTCGCGGGCCTACGGGCAGCTCGGCAATCGTGATCTCTTCGCGGCGCAGGCGTGGTTGCTCGTGCACTACTGTTACTTTAGCGAGGAGCGTTCGCCGGAGTGGCGGCAGGCGTTGCTGGCCTGGATCGCGGAGGTGCAGCGCGGAGAGGGCGACATGGTGGAGCTCATGCAACGTCATCTTGGCGTGACGCCGGCGGAGCTCACGGCGGAGTTGCAGACGTATTGTCAGCGGGCGGAGTTTTCGGGGTTGGTGTTGGAACGGCCGGAGCGGTGGGCTGGCGATCGGGTGGCGCTGGAGCGGGCGAGCGAGGAGGAGGCGGAGGCGGCATTGTTGGACGTGCGGGTGCGGGTGTCGCGGGATCCGGAGGCGGTGCAGGAACTGGAGGCGCGGCTAGCGGCGGCCAACGCGGCGGGCGAGACCGATGTCGCCGCGCTGGAACTGCTGGGCGTGGCTGCGATGTTGCGGGGGGATGCGACGGCGCAGGTCGACTACTGGGGGAGGGCGGCGGCGGCGGGGTCGGCCGACCCCGCGGTGGTGCGGCATGAAGCAGTGGCGGGGTTGCGCGCGTGGGTGGAGACGGAGGCGGCGGGCGCGGTTGAGCTGATTGGGGACGAGCAGGCGGTCGTCTGGCGGACGCAGTTGGAAGCGGCGCTGCGATTGGATCCGGCGGATGAGGTGACGCTGCGATGGCTGGGTTGGTTGGAAGGGCTGGCGGAGACGCCGTCGGTGGAGAACATGAATCGGGTGCAGCGCGCGGTGGTGGCAGGCATGGCGCAACCCGACGGCGTGATGATGGCGGTCGCGATCATGCAGGCGCGGGTGGGCGACGAAGCGACCGCGCGCGAAATCGTGACCAGCTATGGCGAGGACTGGGAGACCTGGAAGTGGCGGGCACTGGCGGCGGAGGCGGGGGCGCGTGTGGATGACGGTGGTGGAATTTGAAGCGAGCTTGCGAAAAGCTTTCCGTGGGCGGCCAACCCTGCTGTTGTGGCGGCAATGATGCGACGTTGGGCGTTGTTGGGTTTGGGGCTTTTGGGACTCGCCGGAGCGCGTGTTGAAGCGGAGGCAAAAGACGTCTGGCTCCACGCGCAAACCGAGCACTTCGACGTGTATGCGGCGACGGGGGAGCGGGAGGCGGCGGAGATCGTGGGGGATCTGGAGCTGTTTCGGTCGGCCGTGGTGGATGAGTTGGGGGAGTCCATGGGCAACCGGGCCCGGGTAAGGATCGTGCTGTGGGACCGGGAGTGGGACTTCGAGGCCTTCAAGCCGATACCGCCAGAGGAGGACGCGGACCCGTTGGATGAAGACGGGTTGTGGAAGCGCTACGAACGCGAGTTGCGTTGGCGGACGGTGGGCGCGGGGAATCCGAATCGGACGATGTCGACCTTACGCACGTTGGTCGGGCCGCCGCGCCTGCAACGGAAGATTGGCTGGGTCGGGCATGGCGTGGACGGCGGAAACCAGGATTTGGATGTGCGTTACGGGGCTGACGAAGACGTGAGTTGGATCGCGCTTTCGGGCGAACGTCGATGGGAGCACACCGCGCGAGCCATGCGTTGGCCGTATGTGAAACTGCATCTGGACCAACAACGGAAGCCGCTCCCGCTGTGGTATGAGGATGGCGTCGCGGCGATCCTTCGGGAGTTTCGCGTGGTGGGAGACGACTATGCGCTGGGCAGTTGGAGTAGCAGTAGGGGGAGTTTTCTGGTGGCGATGAGGCAACTCACCGCGTGGCCGGACTTTTTCCAACAGTCGGCCGGTGACGAGGTGTTTGAGCTACCCGGTGCCCGGTATGCCTACGCCTCCCAAGCGTGGTTGCTGTTGCAGCATGCCCGGTTCAACCGGAAGGACGATACGCGTCTGGCCGAGGCGTTGCAGGCCGCACTGGACGATCCCCGTCTGAAGGGCGGTGACGTCGGCGATCGGGTATTTGCGCAGGCTGAGATTGCGCCGGAGGAACTGACTGAAGCGTTGGAAAAGCTTCTGCGGCGGCAGCGGTCGCGAGAGGTCTACCGTCGGCTGGGAGCCAAGGTGGAGTTGGACTTCCGCGTCATGGCAGAGACCGAGGTTGAAACGTTGTTGGAAGACATGAAGGTGCGATTGCGGCGGGACCCAGAGACGGTGGCGGCGTTGCGCGAACGACTCGAAGCCAATGCGCAGGACCGGCGCGCGTTATCGTTGTTGGGACTGTATGCGTTGGACGAGGCCGAGCTCGGAGCAGCCGAGACGTATTGGGAGCGAGCCGTTTTGGCGGGGTCGGAAGTGAGTGCGCATCTGCGCTTGGCGCCGCAGTTGGCGGTGGAGGGGCGCTGGCATGTTTTGGAATTTGGGGATTGGACCGAAGCGGACGCTGCTCGTCTGCCGGAATGGCGGATGCGTTTGCGGAGCATTCTAGCGACCGATCCAACCGACGAATCCGCCATCGAGGTGTTGGCTTGGGTGGAAGCCCTGGCGGCGGATGTTGATGCGGAAAACGTGGCGCTGGTTGAGGGACGTTTGGCGGGGATGGGGTGGTCCGATTTGACCGAAGTGGCGTTGCTGCATCTGCAGCTGAGACGGGAAGCCGACAACGCGGAGGCACGGGCGAAATTGGAAGCCTACGCTCACTACGCCGACGAATTGCTGGCGACGGTCGCGGGCGAGCTTTGGCAGATGCACCAAAACAAAACCCCGGCCGAGGTGGCCGGGGTTGAGTAAAAGAGAGAGGATCCGGGGCGCGGAGGTTTAGGCCTCGACGATCTTGATGGACTTCACCTCGACGCGCTCGACCGGGGTGCTCTTTTCGCCGCCGCCGCCGTGTTTGGTGGGAACGGTGGCGATCTGCTCGAGGACGCTGTCGCCGGCGGTCAGTTGGCCGAAGGCGGTGTATTGGCGATCGAGGAAGCCGGCTTCACCGTGGCAGATGAAGAATTGGCAACCGGCGCTGTCCGGGTGAGCGGCGCGGGCCATGGAGATGACGCCGCGGGCGTGGTGCTTGTCATTAAACTCGGCCTTCACCTTGTAGCCGGGGTCGCCGGTGCCGGGCATGCCGGAGGCGCCTTCCTTGGTGTTGGGGCAGCCACCTTGGATCATGAAACCCTTGATGATGCGGTGGAAGGCGGTGCCGTCGTAGAAACCCTCGCGGGCGAGCTTCTTGAAGTTTTCGACGGTCTTCGGCGCGACGTCGGGCCAGAAGGAAAGAGTCATGTCACCGTAGCTGGTGGAGATAACGGCGACTTCGGAGGCGGAGTTTTCAGTGCTCATAAAGGCGCGGAGGATCGCGAGCCGAGTGAGCGTCGGTCAAGCCTCGGTGCAAGCAGGCAACGTCGACGGCCGAGCGCGCCGGGCCCCGCCACCGCCCCGCCTCGCCCCACGTATCACTCTCCCGGCGAGAGAAAGTTGTCACCCATTAGGTGACAAAATTGGGTGGCGGATCGGGTGGTGAACGAGGTAAGTAGCGTAATAACAGGATGAAAAGAGTGGGTAGAATAGGAGTGGGGGCGAAAAAAGTGTCACCTATTAGGTGACAAGTGGGATGAGAGGCGGGCGGTCGTTGAGGGGGTGGAAAGGGCTTTTAGTGGGGCATGGGGTGTGCTCTGGTGGCGGGATGCGTTTGTTTTCTCTTTGCTCGGTGCTGTTGGGTTTGACGGTGGGTGGTTTGGCGGCGGAGGAGCCGATCAAGGTGAAGGTGGTCGTGGTGGCCATGTTTGAGGCCGGCGAGGATACCGGAGATCGGCCGGGCGAGTTTCAGTATTGGGTGGAGCGCGAGGGGCTCACGGAGGTGATTCCGTTTCCGCAGGGTTATCGGGACCTGCGCAGCACGCCGAACGGGGAGTTGCTGGGGGTGGTGACGGGCGTGGGCACGGCGAAGAGTGCGGCGACGATCATGGCGCTGGGGCTGGATCCGCGCTTTGATTTGACCGAGGCGTATTGGCTGGTGGCGGGGATTTCGGGCGTGGATCCGACGGACATGTCGCTGGGCTCGGCGGCGTGGGCGGAGTGGTTGGTCGATGGCGACCTGGGCCATGAGATCGATTTTCGCGAGGTGCCGGAGGGCTGGGAGACGGGTTACATTCCGCTGCGCAAGGCGCGGCCGTATCAGCAGCCGGTGGATGGCAGTGAGGGGCAGGTGTTTCGGTTGGTGCCGTCGTTGGTGGAGTGGGCGTATCAGCTCACCAAGGACACGGAGCTGATGGATACCGAGGCGATGGCGAACAAGCGGGCGCTGTATGAAGGGTATCCGGTGGCGCAGCGGCCGCCCTTCGTGCTGAAGGGCGACCAGTTGGCGGCGATGACTTACTGGCACGGAGAGATCCTGAATGAGTGGGCCAACAAGTGGGTCGACTATTACACCGAGGGGCAGGGCGAGTTTGTGACCAGCGCGATGGAAGACACGGGCACCTACAACTCGTTGTCCTGGCTGGACCGGGCCGGGAAGGTGGATGTGAAGCGGTTGCTGGTGCTGCGCACGGCGAGCAATTTTTCGATGCAGTGGCCGGGTGGGGATGCGGCGGAGAGCCTGAGTGGCGAAAAGTTGGGTCCGGGGTATTCGGCGTATTTTCCGTCGCTGGACGCGGCGCACCGCGTGGGCAGCAAGGTGGTGCACGCGCTGCTGGAGGGCTGGGAGACGTATCGGACGGAGATGCCGGGGGCGGAGAAGTAAGAAGTTTGAAGTAGGAAGTAAGAAGTGGGAGTCCGGGGCTTGATTGGCGGGCAGGTCGCTCGCACGGTGGGCGGCTGTGCCGTATTTTGATTACAACGCGACGTCGCCGATGGTGCGGGTGGCCCGGGAAGCTTGGGTCGCTGCGCAGGATGAGGCGTGGCAAAACGCCTCGAGTCCGCATCGTGCGGGCGTGCGGGTGGGGCTGCGTTTGCAGGCGGCGCGGGAGAAGCTGGCGGTGCTGCTCGATTGTGAGGCGGAGCGCATCGTGTTCACCGGTGGGGCGACGGAAGGCGCGCATGCGATCATGCAGCACTTGTCGGAGCAGTTGCCGTTGGACGCGCGGATCGGTGTGAGCGTGACGGAGCATCCGGCGGTGCTGGCGGCGGTGGGGAGTTATTTTGAGTCGGAGCGCGTGGTGCGTCTTCCGGGGACCTTTGGCGGCACGGTGGCGCTGGAGCGCGTGGACCAAGCGCTGGCGGCGGGCGTGAAGGTGATCGTGTTGATGGCGGCCAATAACGAAGTGGGGTTTTTGCAGCCGTGGGCGGAGGTCGCGCGCAAGTGTCGCGCGGCGGGGGCGATGCTGGTGTGTGACGCGACGCAGTGGCTGGGCAAACTGGCGGCGGGCGGCTTGGCGGAGGCGGACTGGGTGATCGGCTCGGCGCACAAGTTTGGCGGCCCGAAGAGCGTGGGTTTCCTGCTGCGACCGGCGGCGGAGAATGGTTTTAGTGTGCGGCGCGGGGGCGCGCAGGAGCGCGGTCAGCGAGGCGGCACGGAGGACTTTCCGGGCATCGCGGCGATGGTGGCGGCGTTGGCGGAAGCGGAGCAATCGAAGGTGTTGCTGGAGGACGATCGCGTGCGCACGCGGCAGGCGTTTGAGGCGGAGATCACACGGCGACTGGAGGGCGTGCGAGTGCTCGCGCCGGTGGTGGAGCGGCTGTGGAACACGGTCGCGTTGGTGATGCCGTATGCGGAGAATCACCGCTGGGTGGCGAAGCTCGACAAGCACGACGTGCAGGTGTCGACCGGGTCGGCCTGTGCGAGCGGCAAGGAAGCGCCGTCGCATGTGTTGGCAGGCATGGGCGTGGCGCCGGAGGAGGCGCGGCGGGTGATCCGGATCAGCGCGGGTTGGGATACGGTGCCGGGGGATTGGCAGAAGCTGGCCGATGCGCTGGTGGCGGTCGCGGATGAACTGAAACCGCCGAGCAACGTGGTGTCGGTGTAGTTGTTTTTTAACCACAGATGAACACAGATGGACACAGATGGTTGGGAGGCAGGAAGCAGGTCGGCGGAGATTTTTTCCGGGTGAGTCGGTGTCCCGCTGTGGTTGAAACGCGTCCCTTTTCAGTCTGATGCAGATTCGACGGATTGCGGTTCAGCAGTTTCGGAACATCGGCGGGGCGGCGCTCGAGTTGGAGGGGCGGCTGCACTTTTTGGTGGGCAGCAATGGGCAGGGGAAAACCAACCTGTTGGAGGCGGCGGGCTTCATCACGGCGCTGCGGTCGTTTCGGTCGGCCGATGTGAAGACACTCATCTCGCACGGCGGCAACGAGGCGGCAATCGCGGTGGACATGGAGCATGAGGTGGAGGGCGAGACGCAGCTCACGATCAAATTAAAGCCCGGGGCGAAGGAGGCGTGGTTGGAGGCGACCAAGGTGTCGCGGTTGGCGGAGGTGATCGGGCGTTTTCCGACGGTGGTGTTTTCGTCGCAGGATCAGCAGCTGGTGCGCGGGTCACCGGGCGGACGGCGGCGGTGGTTGGATCTGACGCTTTCGGCGACGGACGGTGGTTATTTTAAAGCGCTGCAGGCTTATCACCGCGCGCTGACGGAGCGGAACGCGCTACTCAAGCAGGACGCGCCGGTGGCGCAGTTGGCGGCGTTTGAACAGGTGATGGCGGAGCACGGCGTGGTGTTGGTGCGGGCGCGGCGGGAGGCGTTGGCGGCGCTGGCGCATGACCTGACCGAAGCCTACGCGCACATTGCGGATCGGGCGGAGCCTGCGGGCTTTGGTTACGCGGCGGACGTAGAGGTGGAGTCGGCGGAGGCCTTGCTGGAAAAGTGGGCGGCGGGGCGGCGGCGTGATCTGGCGCTGCGGTCGACGGCGAACGGGCCGCATCGGGACGACTTTGATTTTCTGCTCCACGACCGGGAGGCGAAGAGTTTTGCGTCGGAAGGGCAGCAGCGGGCGTTGGTGTTGTCGTTGCGGTTGGCGCAGGCGGCGTGGTTTCGGGCCAAGCGGCAGGTGCAGCCGGTGTTGTTGGCGGATGACGTGTTGGGCGAATTGGATCCCGTGCGGCGGGATCGGTTTTGGAGTGCGGTGCCGAAGGAGGCGCAGGTCATCGCGACAGGCACGACGGCACCGGATGAGTCGCTGGGCCGATGGCAGGTGTTTACGGTGCGCGACGGGTCGTTTGGAGCGGCAGAGTGAAGTTGGGCGGGCGCGTTGCGTCGTGCTAGGGGGGCTGGGTTTTTAGCCACGGATCGCACGGATCGGCACGGATGGCCGAGGGGCAGGGCGGCGTGCCGTGAGCGGCAGCCCTTGTTGCTACAAGTTAGGCTCGGGGGCGAAGGGGATGGTGGAGAGGCGGATTTGGTCGAGTTTCAGGCCGGGTTCGCGGTAGCCGATCTTGAGGGTGTGGTCGCCGGCGGTGAGGTCGTAGCTTTTGAGCGTTTGCCAACCCCAGCCGGTCGTGCCGAGGCCGTCGCGTTTGTAGAAGGTTTCGTCGTCGAGCTGGACCCAAACTGAATCCGCTTCCCACGACGGGCAGTCGAGGTGGGCGAGGATGGCGTAGTGACCGGGGTGCTCGATGGCGAAGTTGAGCGTGATGAAACCATCGCTGCCGGTCGGTGCGGCTTCGGGACTGGCGGCACCGTCGACCGGGGTCACGTAGGCGCCGCCGGAGGCTTGGGGATCATGGGCGGCGGTCCAATCGGCGCCGATGGTGCCGGACTCGGCTTCGAGGGTGAGGGTGTGTTCACCGTCGCGGGGCGTGAAGGTCGGCGTGTCGGTGCCCCACCAGGCGGTCCAGGCGGCGGCGTCGACGTCGGGGAAGGGGTGGCGGGCGATGGTCGTATCCGCGGTTTCGATACCGAGGAGGAATTTGTCGACGAAGGCGGCGACCTCGGGGTGTTGGCTTTCGGGCACCTGGCAGTGTGGGTGACCACCGACGATGGAGAAGCCAAAACGATCGGAGATGCCGAAGGTGTCCCAGACGCGTTGGGCGGCGCGGAGGGAGACGTAGCCAGATTCTTCGGCGAGCCATTCGTAGTCGGTGTTGCCGAGCACGAAGAGGGCGCGGGGGGCGACGAGGGCCATCAGTTCGTGGTGGTCGATGGGATGGCGGGAAACGGCGGCGCCGGAGAACTGGCGCATGCTCTCTTTGAACCAGGCGTAGTTGGTGCGGCCGAGTTTTTCGACTTCACCGAGGGTTTCGGAGACACGCCAGGCGGCGGCGCCGCCGCCACCGGGTTCCTGGGCGATGGTGAGGGCGATGCGTTCGTCGAGGGCGCCGGCGAAGAGAGCCATTTTGCCGGCAAAGGAACAGCCGCTGACGGCGAGGCGGGAGAGGTCGATGGGGAGTTGGTCCTGAACGAGTTCGAGGCCGTCGATGATGCGACTGACGCCCCAGGGCCATGCGGCGTAGGCGCCCATCTCGATTTGGTCGGGGTAGAGGCGGTTGATCGGTTCTTCGCCGCGGGTCTGGGTGTGCGACATCACCTGCGTGAAATCGAAGCCGATCTGGGCTACGTTGCGTGCGGAGAAGATTTCGGGCGGCAGGCTGCCGGTCGGGCGAAAGATGCCGATGATGGCGGGGAAGGGACCATCGCCCGCGGGCAGGGTGATGGCGGCGGTGAGGGTGAGAGTTTCGCCGTTGGCGGTGACGTGGACGGTGAGGGTGCCGTCGGCGTAGCTGGCGGTGATGTCGGCGGGGCGGGCGGGTTTGGCGCCGATCTCGTAGTGCTCGAGTTCGGCTTTGATTTCGGCGCGGCGGCGGGCCCAGTCGGCGAAGTCGGTGGAGCGGCCGCTGCCGTCGGACCAAGCGAAAGGATCGGGCAGGGGATGGACGACGGGCAGGTCGGCGAAGGCGGGGAGCGGGGGCGCGGGGAAGTGGGCGCCGGTGTCTTCGACGTCGTAGACGAGCGGCGGGGGTGTGGGGGTGGAGGGTTGTGCGGCGGTGCAGGCGAGCGCGGTGCAGCAGGCGACGAAGAGGAGGCGGGCGGTGCGAGGGGCGGGGGCGGGGGCACTCATGGGTGGAGTGCAGCGTAGGTGGAGCGCAATTGGCGGGAAGCGGGAAACCGGGAAGGTCGGGTGGGTTGCGTTGAACGATGACGTGTTGGGTTGTGGTGAGCGGCGATGTGGTCTCTAAGGCCTAGCGCATATGCATTTGGAACCATGGCAGTGGGTGATGGCGTTGACGGCCGCGATGTTCATCGGGTTGTCGAAAACCGCGATTGGCGGGCTGGGCATGGTGTCGGTGGTGTTGTTTGCGAACTTCGTGTTTCCGGAAGCGGCCAAAGCATCGAGTGGCTTCGTGCTGCCCTTGTTGATCTGTGGCGACGTGGTGGCGGTGAAGTCCTACCGGGCTCACACGCAGTGGCAGCATTTGGGGCGGCTGTTCCCATGGGCGGGGCTGGGCATCCTCGGTGGTTGGCTGGCGATGGGGCGGATCGATAATCGGCAGGCGAGTTTGTTGATCGGCGGCATCGTGATTGTCATGGTCGCGATTCACCTGTGGCGGCGGCGGAGTAAAGCGACGGCGAAGGGCCCGGGCGGCGAGGAGGTGGAGATGGGTTATGCGTTTGCGGCCTTCATCGGGGTGATGGCGGGGGTCACGACGCTGGTGGCGAACGCGGCGGGGCCGCTGATGGCGATTTACCTGCTATCGATGCGGCTGCCGAAGATGGAATTTATGGGCACGGGGGCGGTGTTCTTCTTTCTGATCAACTGCTTCAAGGTGCCGTTTATGGTGAACCTGGAGCTGATCACGTGGGAGAGCGCGAAGGGTAACCTGCTGCTGGCGCCGGCGGTGTTCGTGGGGGCGTTGATCGGGCGCAAGATCCTGCCGAAGATCGATCAGCGGCTGTTCGAAAACCTGGCCTTGTGGGCGAGCGCACTGGCGGGGATGAAGCTGTTGTTTTGAGGCGAGTCGGGAGGACTTTTTTTTAACCACGGATGCTCCGAAGGCGCACAAGTGGACACAGATAAACACAGATGGGATCGGGGGAAAAATCGTGTGCATCGGAGCGCATTCGTGGTTCAAAGGTTCTGAACTGATATGGCGCGAATGACGGTGCGAGATATGTGGGCGGCGAAACTGGCAGGCAAAGAGGTGCCGGCGGCTTCGGCGCGGCCAGCCCGGGCGGGGGCGACGCCGCGGGCGCTGCCGAATATGCAACGCACACCTTTTGCCGGGCAGGTGTTGGGGGTCGACCCGTCGTTGCGGGGGACGGGTTTGGCGTTGATCGAGTTTAACGGCGGCGGACGGCAGCCGGTGATGCTGCGCTGCGAGACGGTGAAGATCAGTCCGAAGGTGCCGATGCCGGACGCGCTGGCGGAGATTCACCGCTCGGTGGAGCGCTTCCTGAAGGATTTTCAGGTGCGGCACGTGGCGCTGGAGCAGACGATTTACGTGCAGAATTTTCAGACCGCGCAGATTCTGGGCGCGGCGCGCGGGGCGGCGATCACAGCGGCGGCGTTGCGAGAGTTGCCGGTGTTTGAGTATCCGCCGCTGCGGGTGAAGCAGGCGGTGGTGGGCATCGGTCGGGCGAGCAAGGAGCAGATGGCAGGCACGGTCATGAGCCTGCTGGGGCATGGGCGCACGCTGGCGCCCGACGAGGCCGATGCGGCGGGCGTGGCGCTCTGTCATGCCTTCACGTGGCGCGAGTGAAAAAAGGCGTGAACCTCTTCAGGGGAGGTGGGTCTGTGTCGATGTAAGTGACAAAGCCGACCGCTCCACTCGTATCTCAGCCACAAATACCACACACCACCCAGGTTGAAGGATTTCGAGGGACGCGGTCGGCTCTTGCTTTTACTCGGCCGGAGGGAGGCCGGAGGTAATTCTCAAGGCTACTTAGGTGGCGGATATATTTTGCGTCAGCACACGAGTGTGGGGGCGGATGCCCCTCCGCTCAGCTGAGAAATATTTCTTATTTCCTCGGACGGCGAGCTGTGGCAAATCGATGTATGCGTCCGCAGGTTTTGCTGGTTTTTATGATGTTCCACGAGGAGTGCACCCCTATGTTGCGGGGCGTGGCCCACTACGAGCGTTCGCATCAGCCGTGGCAGGCGTATTTGGACGACGAGGCGAAAGCCAAGACCGATCTGCGCTGGCTGCGCAGCAAGCCGTGGTCGGGCGTGATCAGCCGGCATACGACGCCGGAGATGGTGGAGGAATGTCGGCGGCTGAAGATCCCGTTGGTGGATTTGAGTGATACGGAGCCGTATCCGGATGTGCCGAAGATTCGGCCGGACAATCGGGCGCTGGGGCATCTGGGGGCGGAGCATTTTATCGAGCGCGGTTTTCGGCAGGTGGCCTTTGCAGGGTTTTCCAACCACGGCTGGGCGGCGGAGCGGCGCGATGGATTTGTGGAGGCGACGCGGCTGGCGGGGGTGCGTTGTGAGGTGTTTGAGGTCGACTATCCGGGCGACCTGACGCCGACCTGGGATGAGGCGCAGACCAAGGCTTTGGCGGATTGGGTGAAGGGGTTGCCGAAGCCGGTGGGGGTGATGTGCTGCAACGACATGCAGGCGCTGCAGATGATGGCGGCGTGTCAGGCGGCCGATTTGTTGGTGCCGGAGGAAGTGGCGGTGCTCGGGGCCAACAATGATGCGATTCGCTGCGAGTTGTCGTTTCCGCCGCTGTCGAGTGTGGCGACGGATCCGTTCCAGTCGGGCTTTCGGGCGGCGGAGTTGTTGGATCAGCTCATGACGGGGGGAGACGTAGCGTCGGCGGAGGTGCGGATCGATCCGCGCGGAGTGGTGGCGCGGCAGTCGAGTGACGTGTTGGCGGTGAATGACCGCAACGTGGCGGCGGCGTTGAGCTACATTCGCGAGCACGCGTGTTCCGGGCTCACGGTGGACCAGGTGCTGCGGCATGCGGCGGCGTCGCGGAGTCAGTTGGAGAAGAAGTTTCGCAAGTTCTTCGGGCGGTCGCCGCAGGCGGAGATTCGGCGGGTGCAGGTGGAGCGCATCAAACAGCTGTTGGTGGAGACGGAGTATCCGTTGAAGCGCATCGCGGAGCTGGCGGGGTTTGAGCACGTTGAATACATGAGTGTGGTCTTTAAACGCATCACGCTGATCACGCCGGGCGAATACCGGCGGCGACACCAGGAAGGACCGAAGCGGGCGTGAGGTGGCGGCGGCAGCAAACCCGTCGGTCGATGCGAGGTCACAACTCGACGCATTCTACGCTTCCTCTGGGGCTTGATTCCGGCAGGATCCGGGGTTCCCGTTTTTGACCGCCCTCCATGCCTCGCTCTGACGAAGATCCCGCCACCTTGATTGATCCGGATGATGATGCCGCGGTCTCTGCACGTGAGAAGCCGATGGGGTTCTTCGAGCATTTGGAGGAGTTGCGCTGGACGCTGGTGAAGAGCGCGATCGCGTTCACGGTGTGTGCGGTGCTGGTGGGCGTGTTCCTGAAGGAATTTAACCACGTGCTGATGCTGCCGCTGGAGTGGGTGCAGCAGGAGAGTGACGCGATCCAACTGGATCTGGGCACGGTGAGCGTGATGGAGAGTTTTACGGTGGTGATCCAGATGTGCTTCATCGGCGGCCTGGTGCTCTCGGCGCCGTTCATTTTGTTTTTTGTCGGGCAGTTCGTCGCCCCGGCGCTGCATGAGAAAGAGTTGAAACTGGTGACGCCGGGCTGTGCAGCGGCGTTTGTGCTCTTCCTGCTCGGGGTGGCGTTCAGTTTCTTCCTGCTGGTGCCGGGAACGATGAAGGTGTCGATCGGGCTCAACGAGTTGTTTGGCTTCACCATGCGATGGACGCCGGGTTCGTATTACGGGACCTTGATCTGGCTGTGCCTCGGCGTGGGCGCGGCGTTTGAATTTCCGCTGCTGATCGTGTTGTTGGTCTACCTCGGATTGGTGACCAGTGATAAGCTGCGCAGTTGGTGGCGGCACTCGCTGGTGCTGTGCTTTGTGGTGGCGGCGATCGTCACGCCGACGCCGGATCCGATCAACCAGTCGATCCTGGCGGGGTCGTTGTATGCACTCTACTGGATCGCCATCGTGGCGGCGCGACGCGTGGAGAAGAAGCAAGCGGAAGCGGCGGAGTAAGCCGTCCGACGGAGGCGGTGAGGTAAGCGCGGCCGGCGATGAGGCAGGGCCTTCAGCCTGAGTTTTTAACCACGGATCCTCCGTCGCTCTACGAGCTATGGCGGACAAGTGGACACGGATGGCTTACGCCTCCGCCAAGGCTTCGGCGCACAAGTCGCCTACCGGCTACGCACCGGAACGGATTTTACAGAAGGCAACGAAGGTAAGGAAGGAGCATAGAGGGCACCGAGTCGCTCCTACGAGGTTGTCGGGCGTAAAGCCCGACCCACATCATACGGAGTTTTCCTTCGTTTTCCTCTGCTCGCCCGCCTTTGGAGGGTTTCCTCCTGTAAAAATTCGGAGGATGGGGCGCCGTGATGACCTACTCGGGTTGGCGGAGTTTCGCTACGAGGTCGGGGTGGGCTTCGAGGTGGGCGGTGAGGCGGCCGAGGGCGGCGAACGTCTCGGGGCTCACGTGATGTTCCATGCCTTCCACATCGTGGGAAATGACGTCGGCGTCGAGGCCGAGCAGGCCAAGGAACTGGGTGAGCAGCTCGTGGCGGTGGGCGATGTGGGCGGCGACGGCCTGGCCGGTTTCGGTGAGCACCATGCCGCGGTATTTTTCGTATTTCACGAGGCCCTCGGCATCGAGGCGCTGGACCATCGTGGAGACACTCGCTTGGGAAATCTTGAGCTCGGCCGCGATGTCCACGACGCGGGCGTAACCCTTGGTCTGGATGAGTTCACTGATCCGCTCGAGGTAGTCCTCGACGGCGGAGGTGGTGCGGGGGAGAGAGGAGGGGCGAGCGGGGACAGCCACGACGCAAATCAAAGCCGCGTGGCGACGCGGTGAAAGTTAAAACCCTCCGAGGTCTGACGCCAGGAGGCGATCAGGCGCAGAATCAGCTGCGGCTGTTGAGGACCTTCTGGTAGCGGGCGACCATGCGCAGCATCCAGAGGGCGAGCCAGAAGGTGCCGGACATGCAGGCGGCGGTGCCGATGGACCAGAGGTTGATCATCACCGGGTCGTTCGACGGCACGTGGCTGGGCAGCCAGCGGAAGGCGAAGAGGCAGAAGAACGCGCCAACGGCGACGATATCGACGAGGAAGTCGGACTTGCGGACGAATTTGACTTCGGACTGGGCCATGGTGTGCAGAGGGAGGCGAGGTGGAGCGGGGTTGTCGAATTCTTTTTCGCGCGATGCGATGCGATGCGAGATGCGAGATGCGAGATGCGGGATGCGCGTAACGTGATGCGTGATGCGGGTTGTGATGGGCGAGGCGGGAGTTCTATCGCGGATCCTGTATCCCGAATCCCGAATCCCGCATCGCGTATCCCGCCTCAGGCCCCGTAGGCGCGGGCGGCGGTGGAGGCGGGGGGCGGCTTCGGCGCGACGGTGGGTTGGGGGCGCTGGAGGCTGCCGCGCAGGAGGAGTTGTTCGTTTTCGCGGGAAAGGTGGAGGGTCTGCAGGATGCGCTCGCGGAGACGGGCGACCTCGGCGCGGGCGTCGGAGGTGAGGTGGTTGGGGCGGTATTCCTGCAGGGCGGGGAGCACGGTGTTGAGGCGCTCCAGGAGGGTTTCGCGGCGCTCGCGCAGCGAGGCGTTCTCGGCGTGGCTGCCGGCTTTGAGGGCGCGGTTTTCAGCGAGGTGAAGCGCGTAGGCTTCGTCGCAGGTGGCGGCAAATTCGGAAAGGTTCGGGTTCATGGGGTCGTCGCAGCGGTGGTAGCTTCTGGGGGAAGCGAACTGATGAGAAGGCTAATGTCGGACCGTTCCCGTTCGAGGTCTTCGAGATGGGTGATGCGCCAGGAGGCCATTTGGCCGATTTCCTGGATGCCGGCCGGAGAGTCGTCGGTGACGCTCGCGACGATGTTGTGATACATCGCGATGGCCTCTTCGGTGAGACCGAGGCGTTCGCGGCAGAGGGCGGCCTGGTAATTGGCCGGGAGGCGCCAGGCGGGGTCGTCGTCGAGGCTGGCGAGGGTATCGTAGATCTGGCGGGCGTGGGCGAACTCGCCGCGTTGGAAAAAGGTATTTGCCAACTCGTTGCCGGTGCGGCGTTGCCAGTAGGCCCAGGCGTTGGGGTCGCCGGATTGCTCCTCGGTGGAGGCTTGGAGGAGTTGGAAGGTCTGTTGCAGGGCGTCGTCGGCACGACCGAGTTCGCGCAGGGCGGTGGTGGCGGCGTAGAGCGCGGCGGGCACGTGTTGGTTGTTCGGGTATTGATCGACGAATCGGTTGACGGCGTTGACGACGGCCTCGTGGCGACCGGCGGCGGAGCGGGCTTCGATGACCTTGAAGGCGCCGAGGGCTTTGTCGGCGTCGGCGAGTTCCAGGAGGCTGAAGCGGGTGAAGTAGCGCTCGGCTTCTTCGTAGCGGCCGGCGCGCAGGTGGGTCTCGGCGATTTCGTATTGGGCGGTGCGGGCGAGCTGGCGGTAGCGATCGACCCAGGTGTTGTCGGGGATGCGCAGGGTGGCTTGGAGAACGGCGTAAAATCGCGACATGGCCAAGCGGTCGGCGCCGAGGGCGCGGTGCAGGCGACCGGCGTCGAGCAGGGCTTTGGCGGTGTGGGGGGAGCCCGGGTGGTCTTTGATGAGGCGTTCGAGGATGGCGACGGCGCGGGTGCGTTCGCCGAGGGCTTGGTAGGCTTGGCTCAGGCCGATGAGGGCCTGCACTTCCATGTCGTCGGGGGCATGGTTTTCCAGAACTTGGAAATAGGCGGTAATGGCGCCCTCGTGATCGCCGGTCGCGGCCTGACTTTCGCCGAGGCGCATGAGGCTCTCAAGCGGGGCACCGGAAAGGAGGGCGGGATTGTCGGGCGCGGTGGCGATGCCGTGTTCGTCGACTTCGGCATGATGGCCCGAAGCCGAGCCGTGCGCTGCGGCCGGTTGGTGGGCGGCGGTGGCCGCGTGAGAATCTGCCACGGCGCCGTGGCCGTTGCCGGTCGCATGGGAATCGGCGGCGGCGGAGCCGTGGGCGTCCGGCTGGTGCTGGGCGGGTGCCGGGGCGTGGGTTTCGCCGTGAGCCGGTGCGGCCGCGTGGTGCGGGTCGGCGGTAACGACGGCGTTGGCGTTGGTGTCGCCGTGGTGGGGGGGCTCTGCAGCGTGAAGCGGCGCGGCCTCCACGTGGTGAGGGTCCGGGGCGACCGGCGACTCGCCGTGCCCGTGACTCGGCTCCGCCGCAGCCAGGCGCCCGAGGAGGCACGAGGCAGAGAGTAGGAAGAGCACGAGACGGGAGCGGGCGGTCATTGTTTGCGGTAGGTCGCTTTGGAAGGCACCGAGGGCAGACGGAAGAACGGCATGATGTCTTCGGCACGCGGCTCGTTCAGGTAGTCATCCGAGAGGATGATGGGCGGGGGCCCCTGCGGCACGGCGTTGGCGTCGCTTTCGGTGTTTTCGGTGATATCGGATACGGAATCGACTTTGGCGGGATCGATGGTGTCGAAGGCGCGGTCGAGATCGGAGGTGTTAGGAACGGCGAAGTTAAAGTCGCTGAAGTCCCCGAAGATGCTGGCGTTGGACACGGCAGCGGCGGCGCGGGTGGCTTCGGCAATCTCGTCGGCTTCCTCGGTCTGGACTTCGGGAAGCGGTTCGATTTTGAGCGTCACCGGCGGGCGTTCGGGAGCGGCGAAACGTAATGGTGTGGGCACCAGCAACGCCAAATAGGGATGGGTTGCGGGAGCGGGCGAGTGGACGACAGTGCGGCGCGGGGAGCTCTGGTGAGCCGAGGCGACCGAGGGAGTCAACGCACAGGCTGAGACCATTAACGCACGCCATGCCACGCGCAGAGGCGCGGGCGACTTCCGTGAGGGGGAAGGTCGTAAAATCATGGGCGGCAGTTTGGGTCGTGGGCTTCAAGTGGTTGATCCGGTTTCCAAACAATAGCATCGGACCGCGGGGGCGCGGCCTTAAGAGGGTGTTTCCACGTAGTCCACGGTGACTGGACGATCACACAGCGGACGGAAACAGAACTGAGGTGGTTTAATCAAAGGCCCGCACTCCGGTTTTTGAGGTCGGAATGCGGGACTCGCAGGGTGGTGATCGACCGGAATCCGTCGCGTGGGACGGAGCCGGTTTCACCAAAGGGGGATGAGCGTGGGAGGACGCCTCAGGCGCCGACCGGCAGGGACTTGTCGATGGCGGCTTTGGCGTCTTCGAGCGAGTCGTGAAACTGCCAGTTGCGGGTGTCTTCGAAGCCCTTGCACTCCTGCACGATGGGGCCGGAGCCGACCATGGAATACTGGAGGCCGAGGTCACGGCAGGTGCTCATGGCACTGACGAGCAGTTTGATGACGTTCATGTCGAGGCGCTTGAGCTCGGAGAGGTCGATGACGGCCTTGCCGATACCGGCGTCGACGGCGTCGGAGATCTTGGGCTTGAGGTAGGTGTTGACCTCGTGGATGGCGGCCTGGCCGGTCTGTTCCGGGAGGCGCATGACGAAGAAGTCACCGTCCTGGGCGAAATAGCGCTGCGAGGTGTCGAGGTTCATCGCCTTGGCGATCTTGGACTCGAGTTCGTTCACATCGAGCGGCTTGGTGACGATGGCGCTGAAACCGACCTGTTGGGCTTGGTTTTGGGCGGCGACATCGGTCTTCACCGTGAGGCCGAAGATGGGCGTATACTTGGTCTTCACCTGGGTGCGAAGCAGGCGGAAGAGGGTGTAGGCGGACTCTTCGGGCAGGGAGAGGGAGATGATGATGAGGTCCGGCACGGTGCGGCCGCAGAAGTCGATGGCCTCGCCGGTGGTGTGGCAGCCGGTGATCTGCCAGGGGGTCTGCTTGAGGCCCTCGGTGATCTGCTGGATGATGGCAGGCTTGTCCTCGACGACGAGGATGTTGGCCGGATCGAAAATGGACTTGGCCTTGGTGGGCGTGTCGGAGAGCGGCTTGAGGTCGATGATGCGGCCGATCTTCTCGATGAGCACGTCTTCCTTGAAGGGCTTCACGATGTAGTCGCGGATGCCGATCTTGGCGATCTTCAGCACGTTGTCGCGGCCACCTTCAGCGGTGAGCATGACGACCGGGATGGCCTTGGTTTGCGGGTCGGCCTTGAGCTTGGTCAGCATCTCGACGCCGTCCATGACGGGCATGGTGATGTCGAGGAGGATGACGTCGGGCTGTTCTTTGGCCGCGGCGGCGAGACCCTCGACGCCGTTGGCGGCCTCGATAATTTCGCAGTCGTAGGACTTGAAGGCCTTCTTGACGATGATGCGGACGGTCTTGGAGTCGTCTACGGTGAGGACTTTATAGCGCATGGTGTGCTGGGAGCAGAGGGTTGGAGGAGATTATTCGCCCTGTTTCATCAGGAGGTCGGCCACGAGGGTGTGACCGCCGACATCGAAGTGGTAGATCCGGCGGGCAGCGGAGCGCACGGGCTCGATGGTGAAGTTGCTGCCGCGGAGGATGGAGGGGATGGTGAGCTTACAGGGGAAGCCGACGTCGCAGAGTTGGTTCTTAAAGGCGCCGACGGTCATGTTGGTCAGTTCGCCGATGGCGTCGTTGACCACCTCGTCTTCGCACTCGGCGAGTTCGGCGGGCTCCATGTCGAGCAGGCCGCAGGAGACCTCTTCGGCGAAGGGGATTTCCAGGTAGAGATAAATGAGACCGGTGATTTCACCGATAAAGCCGACGGTGCCGACGATTTGAGCTCCTTTGAGTTCGAGCGCATCGACTTGTTCGGCGTGAATCAGCTCCTGCTTGCTTTCGCGAAGGACGGCAGATTTGCCGAGCATGGTGCTGAAGACATCTTGCACCGCGCGGGACAGGGTGTCCTGGAAAACGGCGTCACTGATTGATTCGACGAGTGGCATAAGGCGGCATTTCAGAGGTTTAATGTAAGCCTTGTTGTTATCGGCCACCTGAGGGGGAATTTAGGGAAAAAGCAGAGCGGGTCGGTATTTTCTCCGGGAAAAACGGCGTGATGGGGGGATGCGGGATGCGGGACGCGGGACGCGGGGATGCGGGATGCGGGGATGCGGGATTCGGGCGCGTGGGTGGGGCGTCTGGATGTGAATACGCACGCTCTGGGGGCGCGGGCGCGAGGGACCGGGGTCACCGACCCCGGCTACAGCGGCGGGCTCTTTATCCCATATCCCATATCCCGTATCCCGTATCCCGAATCCCGAATCCCGTATCTCGTATCGGGTATCCCGTATCCCGAATCCCGCTCAGTCGTCGCCGGGGATGACTTCGCCCTGCTTGCGGTAATCCGCGATCTTGTTGCGCAGGGTGCGGATGGAGATCTGCAATTGGTCGGCCGCCTTGGTGCGGTTGCCGCCGGTGGCGCGCAGGGTGTCGATGATGGCGCGTTTTTCCATCTCGTGCAGCGGCACGGGCGCATCGGGGGCCATGCCGGTGGCGGGGTCGGCTCCGGGGAGCGACTCGGATTCGGTGAGCGGAGGCTCTTCGGCCATGGAGGGTGGTTCGGGCGCGGGCGCCGGGGGCTGAGCCGGCGGGGGGGCGGGCTCGGCAAAGGCGGCGGGCGGAATCATGGCCTCCTCGGCGGGAGGCGGCGGCGGCGGTGGCGGCATTTGGCCGGTGCCCATGGACATGGGGGGCGGTTCCGGTTGCGGGGCACCGCGGGGGCCGGTGGGCACGGGCGCAGCGGTCGGTTCGGGCTGTGGCGCGACGTGGGCCGTGGGGAAAATGGACGGGGGCAGCGTGGGCAGGTTGAGCTGAGCGCTGGAAATGGGGCGACCTTCCTCCCCCAGGATGACGGCGCGCTCGATCGTATTCTGCAGTTCGCGCACGTTGCCGGGCCAGGGGTAGGTCTCAAGGGCGCGGGTGGCTTGTTCGGTGAAGCCGGGCAGGGCGAGGCGGTGGCGTTTGGCGAAACGGGTGAGGAATTCGCTGGCGAGGGCTTCGATGTCTTCGGGGCGTTCGCGCAGGGGCGGGACGTTTACGGGGAAGACATTAAGACGGTAGTAGAGGTCGGAGCGAAATTCACCGCGCTCGACGGAGCGTTCGAGGTGGCGGTTGGAGGTGGCGAGGATGCGCACGTTGACCTTGATGGTCTTGGTGCCGCCAACGCGTTCAAATTCACGTTCCTGGAGGACGCGCAGGAGTTTGGCCTGCAGGGAAGGGGGAATCTCGCTGACCTCGTCGAGCAGCAGGGTGCCTTTGTGGGCGAGTTCGAAACGGCCCTCGCGGCGGGTGGTCGCACCGGTGAAGGCACCGCGCTCGTGGCCAAAGAGCTCACTCTCGATGAGTGTTTCGGAGAGGGCGGCGCAGTTGACCTTGATGTAGGGCTCGTTGCGGCGGCTGGACTGGCGGTAGAGCTCGCGCGCGATCATTTCCTTACCGGTGCCGTTTTCGCCGGTGACGAGCACGGTGACATCGGAAGGGGCGACGCGGCCGATGAGCTGTTTGAGGCGCGCCATGGTGGGGCTGCGGCCGAAGACGAGCCCGTCGCCGCCGGTGTGCTCCTGCTCATTGAGGTAGCGGTTGACGCGCAGGAGCTGGATGAAGGAGGCGCACTTGTTGAGCACGACGTCGATCTGCGACGCGGAAAAGGGTTTGATGAGGTAGTCGAAGGCGCCGATGCGCATGCAAGTCACGGCGTGTTCGATGGTGCCGTGGCCGGTGATCATGGTGACCAAGGGGCGATCGGGCATGGCGACGATACGCTCGAGGAAGTGTTGGCCGTCGCCGTCGGGCAGGCGCACGTCGAGGATGACGAGGTCAAACACCTCTTTGGCCAGCTGCTCCTCGCCTTCACGGATCGAGCCAGCGATCGTGACGTGGTATTTGCGTCGTCGCAGGAGCTCGCCGAGCGAGCGTTGGATAAGCGGTTCGTCGTCAACGACCAGTATTCTCTCGAGGGGCATGCCGGAAGGTGAGGAAAGCTAGTCGGGCGGGTGGGAGCGTGGAAAGGGCAAAACAAGTTGTATTTTTGCGTAAAGTTCCGGGTGGGGCGGCCGATGGAGAGAAACGTCCCATCATGCGTCCACTCTCCTTTCTCTCTGAAGTCGAAGACATGATCCGAAGCCTGAATCCGGCCGCGATTCCGGGGCCGACCTCGCGCGCGATCGATTTTCGTCAGGGTCTGGCCCGACTGCAGCTCACGCCGGCCGGTGATTTGGTGGCGGTGCAGTGCTTCGAGTTGGCCGATGGTCGCGACTGCCTGAAGGCGGTCGTGCACTGGGCGGACAGCGAACAGTGCCGCGAGGTGGCGGTTTATCCTAACGAAAAGAACCGCCTGACGATTTGGAAACAATCGGCCTACCAGCTCGCGCAGCTGTGGCTCGATGGTGCGCCGGATTCCGGTGGTTCCAAACCGTCCCTTGACGACGAGATGGCCGAGGCCGAAGACGAGCCGCTGCAAGCGAGTGCTTGAGCGAGTAGCGAGTCGAAGATCGGCCAGGGGGATGGCTCTGTGATCCCAGTGCTCCCCTACAAGGGCGCGCCGTTTGGCATGTGATGTCGGCTTTGGCGGTTTTCGTGGGAGTTCGAGTTTTGGAAAACCTACTGCGCTCTGAGATGGAGCGGCTTCCAGCGATCCGTTCGGACTGGTCTGACGCTTCTGCTGGCCGAACGAGATGTCCTCCGCATGTTTCAGGAGATGATGACAACACGGTCCCGCCGCATGATTTGGGGTGGTGCGATCTCTCTGCCGCTTATCGCGATTAGTCTGTTGATCGTCGTTAGACGGAGCGCGATCCCGCGAAGCGAGTTTGGGCAGCCTGCTTTCTACTGGTGGGCCACGACCGCAAATCGGGCGGATCTGGATTTCGCTCCCATTCAATTCTCATGGGAAGCCCCGCCAGGAGTGAAAGGGTATTGGAGGGTGCGGGAGGCCGAACGGTTCACCCTATTGAATGGGGAGGCGTTTGTGGGGGACGAGCACCTGCCGCGAGAGCGGATCACGGATTACTTGAATGAGAAGGTCCGGAGAGCGGAAATCGAATATGTCGTGGTCTTTCCGGCCAAGGGCTCAAAATGGGGAGACCTTTTCCCCGTGTTGGACGAGTGCCGGAAAAGCGAAGTGCGGATCGTTTTGCTGAATCAGATCGAAATCTAGCAGGCGGGGGCGGCATATCGACAGGCGATGACGAACCTTCACTACACGCTGGTTGGGACCGGATGGGCGGAGGCCGTCCTTGATCATGACGGAGAGTCGGTGGCGGTTTCTGCGTCCTATCTGTCGGACGCGTTGGGGGATTTGGCTCGGGCCGCGATTGCGGTGGTGCGGGGGACGGGAGAGGTTAGCTTTTCCTTTGCGGAGGAACCGGGGGAGTATCGTTGGATCCTTCGAAAACAATCGCCGGGGCACCACCGGCTCACGTTGCTGGAGTTTGATAAACTTTGGGGGAATCGACCCGATTCGGCCGGGACCCTGCTCGGGGAGTTTACTTTTGAATCCGTAGAATTTGGCGGGATGGTGCTGCGGACCCTGGCGGAGGTCGAGCGCATGTATGGGGTCAGCGGATACAAGGAGCGATGGGTTCAATACGATTTTCCCCATACGGAATTTGCGACCTTGCGCGCCCTACTATCCGCAGACGGTATCTCCGCACCTCGGCGGTGATACCGCGCACGTTGCCGGCCCTCGGCGGGCTTTCGGAGCGAAAAACTAGTGATGGTGGTTTTCGCGTTTCAGGTTCACCGTGCCGGTCTCGTCGCCATGAAAACGTTCCGTTCTTTCTTCGTTCTCCTCATGGTCTTCACCGTGGTGGGGGCGGCTGAAGAAGAACAACTGCCGGTGCGAAATGAACCGGTGGATGGCTACGTTTTGGTGACCGTGATCGGGCACGGCGTGGAAAGCGGCCACGAAGGGCGCTACTACTTTCCGCCGGACTTCACCCTGCTGCGATTTTGGCGGGAGCGTCCGGTGCCATTGCTGGCCAACCCTCGCCTGTTTTTGACGCGCAAGACGGACGACGGAGAAACCATCCGTTTTAAAATGGACGATCGTCGTGCCGATACCACGCCGTCGGTCGAGTTACGCGATGGCGATTTGATCTTCGTATTCCAACCCTATCTGTAGGGCAAAAACTGATACGCGAGGAAGTTGCAGTGAATGGCGCCACGATGTCGCGTTGGCGCGTTGTGACCGAGCGGCAATGATGACGCGGTCGGGGACGGCCACGTTTACCTTTGGGGCGTGCCGGTTGCTTACGCGCTGAGGCTGCAGCGGCGGTTGGCGTGGGCGGCGGCGGCGTCGGTATAGGCGTTGCGCGTGGGGCGCAGGCGATTGCGGGCGTAGCGCAATTGGTCGAGTTCTTCGCGGGTGCGTTCTTGGGCGAGCACGAAGCGTTCACGCAGCTGTCCGAGCAGGTCCTGGCACCGTCGCAAGGAGGTGTCGTGCGGGCCAAGTTGGGCGAGCAGGGGCGGCAGGATTTGCGCCGCCCGATTGATCGTCTCGAGGGAGGCTTGCCAAGCCCCGCGTTGTGAACGGCTGAGGGCACGTTCCAGCAGGCTTTCCAGATCCTGAACCAGCTGAGCGGGGGTGGCGGGCATCGGTAGAACGAAGGGCGAACCGTGACCTTAGGCGACTTGCACCGCGGGCGTTTCCTGCTGGCGGAGCATCTCGGCCCAACCATCGCGGAGCTCGGTCACGAGACGGAGCACTTCCTGGATGGCTTCCACATCTTTCTTGATGTTGGCCTCGTGCAGACGGCGTTGGTAGTAGTCGTAAAGTCGATCAAGGTTGGCGGCGTATTCACCGCCGGCGGCGTGATCGAGATTGGATTGGAGTTCCGCGAGGATGGCGCCGGCTTTGCCGAGCGCGGTATGGACGACCGCGATGCTTTGGATCTCGTCATGCTGCGGCGAGAAGCCGTCGATGGCCTGGCGCAGGAAGCGCAGGGTCCCATCGTAGAGCATGAGGACAAGCTGGCCGGGCGAGGCGCTGAGCACAGCTTGGTTCTGATACTGACGAGCGTAGGCGGCGGGCATCATAGGACGGAGGGAGGGCTTAAGCCTCTTCGGAAACTCGGGTGAGAAGTTCGCGGGCGATCGAGTCGATCACTTCGCGGGGAGGATATTGCGGATCATCAACGAGCACGCGGGCGCGCTCGACCACTTCGGAGCGAATCTCCGGGTGGCGGGCCAGGGCTGCTTTGATATGAGCCGAGGCGCCGGAATAGATCTGGTCTTTTCCTTCTGCGGGCGTGCTGGCGACGTGCGCTTTGCGAGTCGTAGCTTCGTCCGTGATAGGAACAGACGGGCGGTTGGATGGTGACGTGGAGTGAATCATTTTGTTTGGTCCTGTTGATTCGTGAGGTCGCCCCCTTCGGATGAAGAGGACTATGTGAGTTTGTAAAAGATATCGGCCCGAGGGTGAGAGGAGTTTAGGTGAAAAACCTGTAAGGGAAGGGGTATTCCCTCACCTAGCGGGAATCGTGCCCACAAGCGTATCGGCGGCGTAGGCGACGAAGCGGGCGGGGCTTTGTAAAACGGTCGGGCTGAGGTCGGCGGGGGCGGGGCCGCCCTGCAAATGGTGGCGGCGGGCGCCAGCGGCGGTGGCCGCGCGGGCGGCGTCGAACAGTTCATCGGTGGCCCAGAGCAGGGCACCGTTGTCGAGCTGGATGAGGCGGGTGCGCAGACCGACGGAGAGGGGCGGGTAGGGTGAGTAGGAGGTGACGTCGACGAAGAGCACGGCGTCGGCGCCGAGGCGTTCGTGGAGTTGGGTGAAGAGGTTGGCGGGCAGGGCTTCGGTGGAGCCGAGGCTGCTGTGTTTCACCCAGGCGCGCAGGTTGTCGCGCGAAACGGGCACGACCTCGAAGCGGGCGGCGCGGGTGAGGGCGACGTTGAAGGCTTGCTCGATGTTGGTGAGCGAGCGTTCGTCGAGCGGCTGGCCGGACCAGACGGGCAGGACGGCGACGCGGCGCACCTCGATGGGCAGGTAATCGGGGCCGGCGACGTTGGTCGGTTTGTAGGACGGCGTGAGTGGATCGACGGCGAGGCGGTCGGAAACGGATTCGCAGCCGGTGCTCGCGAGCAGGGCGAAGGCGGCGGCGGAATAACCGAGGGCCGCGCGAAGCGGCGACTGGCGGGGGCGGGTCATGCGAGATTAGCTTTTCGAGGAGGTCGTGGGGGCGATGCTCGGGATGGACGAGATTTGCTGCGCCATGGTTTGGAGCTGTTGCTGGGCTTGTTCCATCGCGATGAAGCCAGCCTCGAGGACGGCGCGGCGTTGCTCAAGACGGCGCTCGGCATCCTCGATTTGTTGATCGATGGACTTGTTGGCGTCGGTGAGCGCGGTCTGTTGGTCTTCGAGGTAACCGCCGTTGCCGTCGTCGCCGACGTAATTGTCGAGCAGGGTGTCGAAGCGGGCGAAGAAGCCGGTGTCGGCGGTGGTGAAAAAGGCGGCAACGTCCTCGGCGTTGTTGTTGAGCGCGTCGTCGAGTTTGGACGCGTCACTGATGGAGAGCGAGGAGGTGCTGGAAGTAAAATCGATGCCGAGCTTCTCGAGGCGGGTGATGGACCCACTGACGCCGGAGATCTCGGAGAAGGCGTAGCCGCGCAGTTGGCGGGCCCAGTCTTGGATCTCGCGGTTGGAGGAGAGGGTGGAGGTGGAGACGCCGCTGGAGCTGGTGGTGATGCGGGTGGCGTCATCGATGTAGCTTTGGACGGCGTTAAACCGGGTGATGAACTCGTTGATGGCGTTCTTCATCTCGGTGGTGTTCGCCTTCACGCTGATGTCCTGGCTGCCGGTGCTGTCGACGGTGAGGTCGAGACCGGTGACGCCGTGCACGTCGGCGGTCAGCGTGTTGCTGGTGCTGGTGATGGTGCTGCCACCATCGATGGTGAACTCGGCGTTCACGCCGCGTTGCAGGCTGCCGCCGGCGGCGGCGGTGAGGCCGAGGGCGCCGAGCAGACCGCCGGCGGATTCGCTGAGACCGAGGCCGATGTCGCCGGTGCGATCATTGGTGAGGGTCATGCGGTCGGCGGCGGAGTCGTAGGCGGCGGTGACGCCGGCGTCGGACGCGTTGATGCGGGCGATGATGTCGGTGATGGAGTCGTCGTTGACGTTGTAGTCGATGGCGACGCCGTTGAGGGAAAAGGAACCGTTGCCCGAGCCGTCGACCGCGGTGATGGCGGATTTGAGGCGGGCGTCGACGAGGGCGGCGTCGGTGTCGACGGTGCCGAGGCCGTTGCTGGAGGTGACGGTGCCGGTGCCGTTGTTGGCGAGCTTGGCGACGGTCAGGAAGTTGGAGGTGTCGTTGGCGGCGCCGAGCACGATCTCCGAGGCGCTGGAGAGGGTGATGGTATCGGTGACGTTGTCGTAGGCCGCGGTGACGTCGCCGCCGGTGGCGGTGGAGATGGCGTCGAAGACATCCTGCAGGGAGTCGGTGGTCGCGATGGTCACCTGCGCGCCGTTGACGGTGAAGGTGCCGGCGCTCACCGCGGTGGCGGTGGGCATGGCGGCGAGGGTCACGCCAGAAACATCCGTGCTGGCGGCGATGCCGTCGGCGACATCGGCGGCGCCGCGCTGGGAGGCGGCGGTGGCGAGGCGGGTGACATTAAAGGTGTGCGTGCCCGTGGTCGCGCCCGCGATGACGGCGGGGTCCCAGGTGGAGTCGCTGGTGGAGGAGGAGGCGCTGCGGGCGTTGAAGAGGTCGCTGTCGTTGAGCGCGTTGTTCGCGGTCTTGAGAGCCTTGAGGCGGGTGCCGAGTTCGGTGAGCGCGTTGTTGCGGCGGATGTTGGTCACCTGTTCCGTCTCGAGGCGTTGGATGGGCACGCGTTCGAGCGACATGAGGCTGTCGACGAGAGATTTCCAGTCGAAGCCCGAAGCGAGTCCTGCAAGTTGAAGTCCGGCCATAGGATTAAAAGAGAGTTAGGTGCGCCATCGGCTCAGCGCGGGGAAACTTGAGGTGAATCGCCCACAAGCGCGGGGGAAGTGGGCCGGAAATGAAAAAATGCGATTTTGCTTAAAACGGCGCTAAAGACCGCGCCCCGTTGGCCCGTAAATCAGGGGCAAGCCCAGCAATCGCTGAGCCCGAAGTGACCGGACTTCACCTCCTTCCGGTCCGTCGCCCTACGGACAGGGCAACTTATCAAGGAAGATAACCATGTCAGTCGTCATTAACACCAACTCCGCGGCTTCGATTGCGTCCAACAATCTCGCCGCTTCGAACAACATGCTGCAAAAGAGCCTCAACCGGCTCTCTAGTGGTTCCAAGATCGTCTCTCCGGCCGATGATGCTGGTGGCCTCGCTGTGTCCATGAAACTCACAGCCGCTGCCCGCCGCTCCGGTGCTGCGTCGATCAACATCAGCAATACCGTCTCGTTCCTGCAAACGCAGGACGGCGTGCTCAAGGTTGCCGGTAAGGTCCTCGAGCGTATGGGCGAACTTAAAACGCTCTACACCGACCCGACCAAGAACGCCTCCGATTTGGCCAACTACGACAAGGAGTTCACCGCTCTGCAGTCGCAGCTCACGGCTCTCACCACGGAGAAATTCAACAGCAACAGTGTCTTCGGCACCACGGCTCTGTCCGTCGCTGTTTCCGAAGATGGCACCAACACCACCACGATCGCGGCCCGCGACCTGTCCAGCACTGCGACGGGTGTCGGCGTCCTCGTCGCCTCCTCGGTGACCGATCTGGGTGATGTGACCTTGTCCGATCTCACGACGGCCCTGCAAAACGTGTCGACCTTCCGCGCTGAGAATGGTGCGGAGCAAAGCCGACTCGGATTTGCGCAGGAATTGCTGACCGTCAACAAGGCCAACCTTGAGGCCGCCTCCTCCCGCATCGTCGACGTGGACGTCGCGGAAGAGTCGACCCAATTGGCACGATGGAACACCCTCGTCCAGGCGGGCACCGCCATGCTGTCTCAGGCCAATCAGAGCGCGCAAACCGCCCTCCGATTGCTCCAGAGCTAAAGCAGCTTAGGCGCTTCCTGATCCTGATGGGATCGGTTCTCCAAACCGGTCCCCGCCACGCGGGCCATCGTCGATTGGTCCCGACCGGCCCGCGGGGCAGGCTCTCTCCATCGTTCCTTGGCTATCCACTAGCAGCCAGCAACCCACTCGCAGGGTGATCCTTTGGTGCACTTGCACCAACCGGCGCGGTCCGCGCTGTTCTCCAACGGGCCCGTGGCGACGACGGACGTCGCAATACATCAAGGAAAGATAATACCATGGCAGTGGTAATTAACACCAACACCGCGGCGGCTCAGGCCTCCAACAACCTCGCCGCGTCCACCTCAATGCTGCAAAAGAGCCTCAACCGGCTCTCGAGTGGCTCGAAGATCGTCAACCCTTCTGACGATGCCGGCGGTCTCGCCGTGTCGATGAAGCTCTCCGCCGCCGCGAAACGTTCCGGCGCCGTGCAGACCAACATCGGTAACGCCGTTTCCTTCCTGCAGACTCAGGATGGCGCCCTCAAGGTCGCTGGTAAGGTCCTGGATCGTATGTCCGAGCTCAAGACGCTCTACTCCGATCCGACCAAGAACAGCTCCGACCTCGCCAACTACGACAAGGAGTTCACCGCTCTGCAGACGCAGTTGACCGCGGTCGCTGGCGAAAAGTTCAACAGCGTCAGCCTCTTCGGCTCCAGCTCTTTGACCGTCAACACGACTGAAGATCAGACCTCCGCCTCGGTATCGATGGCCGGCCGCGATCTCACCAGCACCGGCACCGGTGTGGGTGCGCTCACCGCTACTTCGGTGACCGACCTCGGTGACATCAACCTGTCCGACATCACCACCGCGATCCAGAACGTCGCTACGTTCCGCGCCGAAAACGGTGCTGAGCAAAGCCGCCTCGGTTTCGCTTCGGAACTGGTCTCCGTCAATAAGTCCAATCTTGAAGCCGCCAACAGTCGGATCACCGACGTCGACGTGGCCGAGGAATCGACGCAACTCGCTCGATACAACACCTTGGTCCAGGCCGGCACCGCCATGCTTTCGCAGGCGAACAGCTCGGCTCAGACGGCCCTCCGTCTCCTCGGCTAATCGAGATAGGTTACTTATTAAATGACGTATTGATTCGGTTTCTTCCAAAGCTACCCCCATGCGGTCTGGACGCCGCATGGGGGGACGCTTGGTAAGGGTTCTTCCGATAGTTAGTTAAAAGAGCTCCGTTGATCAGATCTTCGATCCTCCCGTCTCCAACGGGATGCATCGAGAAACAATCAAAACGCGCGTTTGCCCTTCACCCGGCGAGCGCGCGTTTTGGCGTTTGCGGGCGGGATGCGGGATACGGGATGCGGGATACGGGATGCGCGATGCGGGATGGGGGATGCGGGATTCGAGATGCGAGATGCGGGATGCGGGATTCGGGATGTAGCAGCGGCCGTCTCGGCCGCTCCTTGTTGCCCCTCAGCCACCGGCCACTCACACCTCGGCAAGTTCTGCCGTCGCCCCGGCTCGCGAGCCAGCCTCCTCCATGCCGCCATCGCGTCCAAAAACTATAACCCGTTGCACATCAATATACCTGCGGGCCATCGCCAGCGATTGGCACACGGCATGCAATCTCTCTGGGCGTGACGTGATTCACCTCCCATCCAGCGCTGCGTGGTCCCCGATTGGTCCCGGAGATCACCCTCGCCGCGAGTCCCTCGCGGCGGGAGCTGGAGGCGAATCCCGGCCTGTTTTTTCGTCCCTCCTTCGATCCCTCTTTGTCCCACTTTTTCAGATGAATCTCCTCGTTACCGGCGGCTGCGGCTACATCGGCGCCCCCCTCACTCAGACTCTGCTCGCCCTCGGCCATGATGTGACCGTCATCGACGCGCAATGGCATGGTTGCAACCTCCCGATTCATCCGCGGCTCAACCTGTCTCTCGATCCTTTGCCCGATCTGCAGCGCATCGATCTCGCCAGCATTGATGCCATTGTGCACCTCGCCGGAATCGCCGATCCGGCGACTGCCGCGACGAATCCAGAACTCGTCTGGTCCACCAATGTCGCCAACACCACGCTGCTGCTCGAGGCCGCCATCAACGCCGGCGTGAAACACTTCGTGCACTGCAGCGCCGCGGCCATCTACGGAAACACCCTCGAAGGGGCACGCACCGAGGCCGATCTGATTCAGACTCCGGACCTGCTGTCCAAGTCGCTCCTTTTTGCGGAGCGCCTGGTGCAGGGCTACCGTCACGACCTGCGGGTCGACGTGGTGCGGCCCGGTTTGGTCTGCGGCGTCTCGCCGCGCATGCGCCTCGATCTGCCGGTCAACCTCTTCACCATGCAGGCGCTCACCCGCGGCCGCATCACGGTCGAGGATCCGACCGGCTCCGCCAGCCACACCCATCTGCGAGATCTGGTCCGTCTGTTTGTCGCGCTCCTCGAACGCGAAACCCTGCCAGCCGGACTCTACAACGCGGGCTTCGAAACCGTGAACCACCTCGATCTCGCCCTGCGCGTCGCCCACCAGATTCCCTGCGACCTCGAAGTGGCCCACCATGGCGCGTCGAACGCGTCCAACCTGGACAGCTCGCGGCTGCAAAAACTCGGTTTCCAACCCACCTACAAGATCGACGACGCGATCTGGGAAATTGCCGCCGAACACCGCATGGGTCGCCTGTCCGATCGCGAAGCCTTCTACAATCGCCCGATCGCGCCCGAGTCCCAGCTGGTGGCCTGAGCGATTGCGCCAAACCGGCGGCGGAGGGGCAGGGGGATGTCGGGCGTGAAGCCCGACCCACAAATAAGAGCAGTTGTTCTGCCTTCATGTGGGTCGGGCTTTACGCCCGACTTCGTTGTTTAAGGACGACGACCCAGCCCTGTCCCGCGCCCCGCGCCCCGCCCGCTCTTCGTGGTTCTACGCACGCTCGGCACTTTTTTCCTGCGCCCCGTCTGGTTTCGGTCGGGGCGCTTTCGTGAGCGGAGAGTGGAAAATTGTAAGAGTTTTAAGCCAATGATAATCAGGCGGTAACGGGCGCAGAGGCGTTACTGGCATGCGGGCTGCAATCCATGGGCGCGAACCCAGAAACCACGACGATCTCCATGTCTAAATCACTCAACTTGCTTGTTACCGGAGGCTGCGGCTACGTCGGCACCCCGCTCACCCAATCGCTCCTTGCCCAAGGACACAAAGTCACGGTCGTCGACATCCAGTGGTTCGGCAATTACCTGCCGCCGCATCCCGACCTCACCGTCATCCGCGCGGACATTCGCGACATCGATGCGGTCCCGATGGAGGGCATCGACACCATCCTCCACCTCGCCAACGTCGCCAACGACCCCTGCGCCGATCTCGACTCCAAGCTCAACTGGGAGGTCAACGCCCTCGCCACCATGCGCCTGGTCGAGAAAGCCATCGCCCACGGCGTCGGCCAATTCATCTACGCCAGCTCCGGTTCGGTCTACGGCGTGAAGGAAGAGGAGCGCGTCACCGAGGAGCTCTCCCTCGTGCCGATCTCCGACTACAACAAAACCAAGATGGTCTCCGAGCGCGTGCTCCTCAGCTACGCCGATAAGATCTGCGTCAACATCGTGCGCCCCGCCACCGTCTGCGGTGTCTCGCCGCGCCAACGCCTCGATCTTTCGGTCAACATCCTGACCATGTCGGCCCTCACCAAGGGCGTCATCACCGTCTTCGGCGGCGACCAGACCCGCCCCAACATTCACCTGCGCGACATGATTCGCGTCTACCACCACTTCCTCGAGTGCGGTCGCGAGTTCACCGGCATCTACAACGCCGGCTTTGAAAACATCTCCATCCGCCAGATCGCCGAGATGGTCACTAAGCACGTGCCGGCTGAGATCGTCTGCACGCCGTCCAACGACCCGCGCTCCTATCGCCTCTGCTCCGACAAGCTCCTCGCCACCGGCTTCACGCCGTCGTTCTGCGTCGAGGACGCCATCCTCGAAGTCAAAGCCGCCTTCGAAGCCGGTCTGCTGCGCGACGAAGACAACAGCTACAACATCAAGACGATGAAGCGCCTCGCGGTCGCCGCCTGAGTGCCCCGCCACCTCGCCTCAGCCTCAGCCGCAGCCGCACTCGCCACCGCCACCGCCACGTCCACTGCCATGACGCCGATGACCCCCAGCATCCCGTCGGCCCAACTTGAGTTGGCCACCTCGCTGCTTCGTTCCATGGAGCGCATTCGCCTCGTTGAGGAAGCGATCGCCGATCGCTACTCCCGCCAACAGATGCGCTGCCCGGTGCACCTGTCCATCGGCCAGGAAGCTGCCGCCGCCGGCGTGTGCGCCGCGCTGCGCGCCGACGACCTCGCCATGAGCGGCCACCGCTCGCACGCGCACTACCTCGCCAAGGGCGGCAACCTCGACGCCATGATCGCCGAGATGCACGGCCGCGCCACCGGCTGCTGCGGCGGCCGCGGCGGTTCCATGCACCTCATCGATCGCGCCGCCGGTTTCCTCGGCGCCGTGCCCATCGTGGGCAGCACCATCCCGATCGCCACCGGTCTCGCCTTTGCCGACAAGCAACGCGGCATCCAGCGAGTGACCGTCGCCTTCCTCGGCGACGCCGCGACGGAAGAGGGCGTCTTTCACGAGAGCCTCAACTTCGCGCAGCTCCATCGCCTGCCCATCATCTACGCCTGCGAGAACAACCTCTACTCGGTCTATTCGCCCATGCGTGTCCGCCAACCGGATACACGCGCCATTCACCAGATCGCCGCCGGCCACGGCCTGCGCACGCTCCATGGTGACGGCAACGACGCCCTCGCCGTGCACGCCCTCGCCAGCGATGCCGCCGCCTCCGCGCGGGCAGGGGAGGGACCCGTCTTCCTCGAACTCGCCACCTACCGCTGGCGCGAGCACTGCGGCCCGGGTTGGGACAACCACATCGGTTACCGCACCGAAGAGGAATACCTCGCTTGGCGCGCCCTCGATCCCATCGCCCGCCTGCAAAAGCGCCTCACCGACGCGCACGCTTTCGACGCCACCGCCTACGCCACCGAGATCAAGGCCATCCAGGTTGAGATCGATCGGGCCTTTGCCGCCGCCGAAGCCGCGCCGTTCCCGGCCAACGCGTCCATGGCCGATCACGTTTACGCCGCCGCCTAATCCCGACCCGCCCTGCTTCCGCCATCATGACTCCGCCGCGCGAAATCTCCTACGCCGCCGCCATCCGCGAAGCCTTCGCCACCTGCCTGGCGCGCGATCCGTCGGTCGTCCTCATGGGGCTCGGCGTGTCCGATCCCAAGGGCTTCTTTGGCACCACCATCAACCTGCACCTCGAGTTTGGTGAGGACCGCGTGATGGACATGCCCTGTGCCGAAGCCGGCATGACCGGCGTCGCGCTCGGCGCGGCCGTCAACGGCATGCGCCCAGTCATCAATCACCAACGTCTCGACTTTGCGCTGCTCTCGATGGACCAGCTCTGCACCCAGGCCGCCAAGTGGCGCTACATGTTTGGGGGCAAGGAGCGCGTGCCGCTCGTCATGCGCGCCATCATCGGCCGCGGCTGGGGCCAGGGCCCGCAGCACTCGCAGTCGTTGCAATCCTGGTTCGCCCACATTCCCGGCCTCAAGGTCGTCATGCCCGCCACTCCGCACGATGCGAAGGGCATGCTCATCGCCGCCATTGAGGACGACGATCCGGTCGTCTTCCTCGAACACCGCTGGCTCCACCATCTCACCGGTCCGGTGCCCGAGGGCCACTACACCGTGCCGCTCGGTCCCACCCGCACCGCTCGCTCCGGCGACAAGGTCACCATCGCCGCCATGTCCTACATGGTGATCGAAGCCCTCGAAGCCGCCGACCGCCTCGCTGCCGAAGGCATCGAAGCCGAGGTGATCGACGTGCGCTGCCTGCGTCCGCTCGACCGCGAGAGCCTCATCCAATCCATCTGGCGCACCGGCCGACTCGTCGTCGCCGACGGTGCCTGGGCGTCCGCCGGCATGAGCGCCGAACTCATCGCGTCCATCAGCGAGTCCGCCTTCGGTGCGCTCAAGGCCGCGCCGAAACGCGTGTGCCTGCCCGACTGCCCGACGCCCACCAGCCCCTCGCTCGCCGCCGATTATTATCCGCGCGCCGGCCACATCGCCGCCGCCGTGCGTGAGGTGCTCGACCTGCCGCCCAACGACGCCGACCTCCTCGTGCCCGCCGGCGTCGAACTCGACAAACCCAACCCCGCCTTCACCGGCCCCTTCTAACCCCTTTCCTTTCATCATGAGTGACACCGCCACCCTTCCTCCGCCTGTGCGGATCGGCCGTGAGATTAACCTGCTCGACCGTCTCCCTCAGACCAAACGCAACCTGAAGGCCCGCGCCGAAGAAAAGACCGCCGAGGACCGCGCCATCGCGAAGCGCTTCGACTTCGATTTCTTCGACGGCGAGCGTCGCCACGGCTACGGTGGTTACCGCTACGACGGCCGTTGGCTGCCGGTGGCTGAGCGTTTGGTGGAGTTCTACAACCTCCCCGCCGATGCGCGCATCCTCGATGTCGGCGCCGCCAAGGGCTTTCTCATGCACGACTTCAAGCAGGTGCTGCCCCACTGCACCGTGCGCGGCATCGACGTCTCCACCTACGCCAAGCTCAACGCTCACGGCGGCATGGGTGAGTTCATCGACATCGGCTCCGGCGAGCAACTGCCCTACGCCGACGACAGCTTCGACTTCGTTGTATCCATAAACTCGATTCACAACCTCGCCCCCGCCGCCTGCGGTCGCGCCCTGGCCGAGATCGAGCGCGTGAGCCGCGGCGCGTCCTACATCACCGTCGATGCCTGGCACACCGAGGAAGAGCACCAGCGCCTCCTCTCCTGGATCCTCACCGCCGAGTCCTACTTCCACGTCGACGACTGGAAGAAGCTCTTCGAGCAGGTCGGCTACACCGGCGACTTCTTCTGGTTCATCCCCTGATTTTGGAAACCACGAAACACACAAAAGACACGAAAATGGAATACTCCGATCAAAGCACCGACCAGCTGGCTGAAGGCTTTCGTGTATTTCGTGTGTTTCGTGGTTCTCCCCGTTTCATCCCATGAAAACCCAGGCTGCCATTTTGGTGGAGCAACGTGCTCCGTTGGAGATCGACGAGATCGAACTGCCCGCGCTCGGCTACGGCCATGTGCTGGTCGAGGTGCGCGCGACGCGCATCTGTGGTTCGCAGATCGGTGAGATCGACGGCGCCAAAGGCCCCGACCGCTACCTGCCGCACCTGCTCGGCCACGAGGCCGGCGGCATCGTGCGTGAGGTTGGTCCCGAGGTCACGCAGGTGAAGCCCGGAGATCACGTCGTGCTGCACTGGCGTCCGGGCAAAGGCATCAACGCCAAGCCCGTCTCCTATCGCCGCGGCTCCCAGGTCATCAACGCCGGCAACATCACCACCTTCCAACAGTTCACCGTCGTCTCGGAGAATCGCCTCACGGTCATCCCCGAGAACGTCGACTTCGAAGTCGCCGCGCTGCTCGCCGACACCCTCACCACCGGCTTCGGCACCGTCACCCGCGAGGCCAAAGTGGAGATCGGGGAGTCGGTCCTCGTGATCGGCGCGGGTGGCATCGGCCTCGGCGCCATTCAGGCCGCCAGCCTCGCCGGGGCCTACCCGGTGATCGCCGCCGACCTGTTGCCCAACAAACTCGAAAAGGCGTCCCAGTTCGGCGCTACCCACACCGTCAACACCTCCAACTACGACCTCGTCGAAAGCGTGCGCAACCTGCTCGACGGCGAGGCGGTGGATGTCGTGATCGACGGCACCGGTCAACCCGCCGTGCTCGATCAAGCCTGGCAACTGCTCGGCCGCACCGGTCGTCTCGTGCTCATCGGCGTGATGCGCCACGACCGTCAGTTTTCGCTCAATACGCTGCCACTTCATTTCGGCAAGGTGCTCACCGGCACCGAAGGCGGGTCCAGCCGCCCGGCCGAAGACATCCCGCGTTACCTCCGCGCCATGCGCGGCGGACGCTTCGATCCGCGCGGCATGGTCACGCACCGCACCGCGCTCACCGACATCAACCAAGCCATCACTGCCATGCGCCAGGGCCAGGCCGTGCACACGATGGTGACCTTCCCCGCCGCCGCCTGATGTCTCGCCCCACGTCCAACGCTCAATCCACCGCCGCCGGCGCTGCGATCAGCTGGGATCTCACCCAGCGCACGCCGTCGCTGGCCGATGCCCTCCTGCTGCGCATGCGGGCGGAGCTGAACGCTTGGACCCACGGCACGACCAACGGCGACGACGTCTCCGCTTTGCGGGTAACCCTCCGCGGCACGTCCCCGCGTTGGCCGCAGGGCGAAATGTTGCTGCGCCGCGTCTTCGCGGCCTCCGGATTCGCGTTTCAAGTCGAAACCACCGCCGCGGAGAATCGCCCCGTGGCGCTACCGTTGCCCGCACCGGCCGCCGACGAAGCCACCGTTGATTTTGCGCCGCTCGCGGAGCTCAGCGCCGCCCGTCGCGTGACCCCGCGGCTACACTGGTCCGACACCGCTCGCCGCGACGCCCGGATGTTCCGCCGTCACTTCGCCGCGCGACTCTACGCCGTGCATGTGCCGCGGGCGGTTTTTGCCCAGGCCGATGATCCCTTATCGCTCGTGTCCCAATGGATGGAGTTCTTCGCCCGCCATGCCCGCCCGGGAGAATGTGAATTTCTGGTGCTGGGCGACGACCCAGTGGAGTTCTGCTGGCGTCTCGGCGCCGGGGCCTACCGCGCCGCCGATCTCGGCATGGATACGATGACGCAACTCGCGCTCCTCGAAACCGTCCAGGGTTACCTCGGTTACAGCTCGGGCGTGTCCTGTGCCGCTCACTTCAGCGATGTGCCGCAGGTCGTATTTGATGCCGCCGCCGCCCCGGCCGCCTTGCCCTTTGCCACGACCAACCAGGTCCGCCGCCCGCATCCGGCCTCCGCGGCCGACCTCGCCGCCGCGTTCCAATTCCTGTCCGCCGCCCCGAGCACTGTCACCCCGCTCCCCGCGCTCAGCGCCGCCGCCTGAGGCGTCACCACTTTAACACTACACCCGATCCTCAACCTTCACCGCCGCACCGCCGATGCCCACCACGCTTACCCAACCCCGCGCCGAGAAAGTCGCCACTCACCAACGCACCTGCTGCTCTGCCTGCGGTTGCAACGCCCTGGAAGAGGTGCTCGACCTGCCGCGCCTGCCGCTGACCGGAATCTTCGTCTCGCCGCAAACCCGCGCCGATTATCCGGAGTTTGACCAAGCGCTGCTGCGCTGCACCGCCTGCGGTCACGGTCAGCTGCGCGACTCGGTCGATCCGATCTACCTTTATCAGGACACCTACACGCACCGCTCTTCGCTCAGCCCGATCTCGACCCGCGGTAACGATTTCTTCCATCGCTTCATCGAAGACGTGGCGGGCGACCGTCACTTCGAGTCCGTCGCCGAAGTGGGCTGCAACGACCTCTACCTGCTCAAGAAACTGCAGTCCCGCGCCACCCACCTGACCGGCTTTGATCCGATCTGGAAAGACCATCAGCCCGCCGAAGCCGGCGAGATCCGCGTGTTCGGCAAATACGTCGAGGAGATCACCGCCGAGGACCTGCCGGAACGTCCCGATCTCGTGGTTTCGGTGCACACCCTCGAGCACGTCGACAACCCCTTGGAGTCGCTCCGCCCGATCTACGCCCATGCCCGTCCGGGAGCGTTGTTCATGATCGAGATTCCGAGCCTCGACACGCTGCTCACGATCAACCGCTTCGATCAGGTGTTTCACCAGCACCTCAACTACTTCTCGCTGGCCTCCGCCCAACGCATGGTCGAGTGCCTCGGCGGCGAATACCTCGATCACCGTTTTAATTACGGCTATTGGCTCGGCACCATGATGGTGGCCTTCCGCAAGCCGGCCGACGGCGCCAAAGCCTCCACTATCACCCGCGCCCCGGTTGCGTCCGCCGCCGACATTCGCGCTCAATACGCTCGTTACCGTCGCCAGATGAGTGACCTCACCGCGCAGCTCCGTCACCACCTCGATCGCGGCGTGCCCGCGGTGGGCTTCGGCGCCGCACAGATGGTGCCTACGCTGGCCTACCACATGGGCACCGACCTCAGCGAGCTGCAGGCCATCGTCGACGACAACCCCGACAAGAACGGCCGCACCTGGCCGAGCATCGGCACCACCATCGCCTCCAGTGCCGAGTTCAACGATCTCTCCGGCCACGCCGTGCTGCTCACCGCGCTCGACAGCGCCCGCGTGCTCATCCCGCACCTCATCCAGAAAAACGCCCGCTACCTGCTGGTGCCCAACAACCCGTTCTGAGCCTCCGCCCATGTCGCCCAAACTCAAAGTCGCCATCCTCGGCAGTGGCCGCATCGGATTGGACCTGCTCATCAAGGTCCGCCGTTCGCCGGTGCTGGAGTGCGCCTTGTTCATCGGCCGCAATCCCGCCAGCCCGCAACTGGCCAAGGCGCGTGAACTCGGTGTGCGGGTGTCGGCCGACGGTATCGATGCGATCATGCGTGAGCCGTCCGTATGCGACGTGGTCTTTGACGCGACCTCGGCCGCCGATCACCAGCGGCACTGGCCGCTGCTGCGCCAGCTCGGCAAACGCGTCATCGACATGACGCCTTCCAATCTTGGCGCGATGTTTGTGCCCGCCGTCGATCCGCACGGCGCCGAACTCGCCCAGAACATCAACATGGTGAGCTGCGGCGGCCAGGCCTCCATTCCCATGGCGCACGCCCTCGCGGCGGTGTTACCAGATATTGAATACATCGAGGCGGTTTCCTCGATCGCGTCCCTCAGCGCCGGCCCGGCCACTCGCGCCAATCTCGACGAATACATCGAGACCACCGAGCGCGGTCTGCAGCGCTTCTCCGGCTGCGCGCGCACCAAAGCCATTCTCATTCTCAACCCGGCCAATCCGCCCATCCACATGCAGACGACCGTGAGCGCCAAAGTGGCCTCCGCCGATCTCGATCGGGTGCGCGCCAGTGTCGACGCCATGGTCACGCGCATTCGCGCCTACGTGCCGGGTTACGAACTCATCGTCCCGCCGGTTTACGAACAAAACCGCGTGGTCGTCATGGTGCGGGTCGCCGGTCGCGGTGACTCGTTGCCCACCTACGCCGGCAATCTCGACATCATCAACTGCGCCGCCATCGCCGCCGCCGAACGCATCCCGGCCGGCGAGGTGCCTACCCCGGAGCTCGTCGCCGCATGACCTCGATTCTCGTCAGTGATCCCACCTTGCGCGACGGCAACCATGCGGTCGCGCACCAGCTCACCGAAGCCCAGATCGCGGCCTACTGTCGCGCCGCCGATGCCGCCGGCATCCCGGTGGTGGAGGTCGGCCACGGCAACGGTCTCGCCGCGTCCTCGCTGCAGCTCGGTCTGGCCCGCGTCTCCGATGCCGACATGATCCGCGTGGCGCGCGCCAACCTGCAACGCTCCCGCCTCGGTGTGTTTGTGATCGCCGGTTTCGGCACCATCAAACGCGACCTCGGTCCGGCCATCGATCTCGGAGCCGAGGTCGTGCGCGTGGGTTCCCATTGCACGGAAGCCGACACCACGCTGCGTCATCTGACCTATGCCCGTGAACGCGGTTGCGCGGCCTACGGCAACCTCATGATGAGCCACATGGCCGAGCCGGAAACGCTGCGCGAGGAGGCCCGCAAGATGGCCGATGCCGGCGCCCAAGGCGTCGTGCTCATGGACTCCGCCGGCGCGCTGCTACCCGATGAGGTGCGTCGCCGCATCGATGTCATGGTCCAAGGTCTCGACATCGCGGTCGGTTTTCACGCGCACAACAATCTCGGCATGGCGGTCGCCAATTCCGTCGCCGCTCTCGAAGTCGGTGCGACCATCGTCGATGGCACGGCCCGCGGTTTTGGCGCCGGCGCCGGCAACACCCAACTCGAGGTGCTGGTCGGCGTGCTGCACAAGCTCGGTTATGAAACCGGGATCGATCTCTACAAGGTGCTCGAGTTGTCCGATCTCGCCGAGGAGCAGATCCTCGAAACGGTGCCCGTCGTGCGTTCGGGCAGCATCGTGAGTGGCATGGCCGGCGTGGTGTCGACCTTTGCCAAACCCGCCGCCCGCATTTCCCGCCAATTTGGCGTCGATGCGCGCGATCTCTTTTTCGAACTGGGCCGCCGCAAAGTCGTGGCGGGTCAGGAAGACATCATCATCGAAGTCGCCAAAGAACTGGCGGCCAAAGCGGCCGAGGAGGTCGCTGCTTAACCACGGAACCCCAGCCATGGATCTAGGAATCAAAGGAAAGAAAGCCGTCATCACCGGCGGAGCCACCGGCATCGGTGCCGCCATCTGCGCCGAACTCGCCCGCGAGGGCGTGAGTGTTGCCTTCACCACCCGCAAACCCGACGACGCGGCCGCCGCGTTGGCGGCGCTCGGCGGCAAGGAAGCCGGGCACTACGCCATCGTCATCGACATCGCCGAAGAGGGCGGCCCGCAGCGCATGGCCGATGAGTTGCGCGCCAACTGGGGCGTGCCCGACATCGTGATCAACAACGTCGGCGACACGCTCGGCGTGACCGATCCGCTGTGCCCGATCACCGACTGGCGCCGGATTTTCCGCCTCAACCTCGAGGTGCACATCGAAACCAACAACTGCTTCATCCCGTCGATGAAGGAGAAGGGCTGGGGGCGTATCGTGAACATCTCCGCCGGGGCCTCGATGGAGAACAGCGGCCCGGTGCCGTATTGCGCGATCAAGGCCGCCTACACCGCCTACACCCGCTCCATGGGCCGCGTGCTCGCCACCGATGGCATTGTCATGTCGGCCGTTTTGCCGGGCGTCGTTTTCACCGAACGCGGCCACTGGGCCACCGTGATGGAAGAGCGTCCCGAGCACGCCGAAAAATACCTCGAGGAGCGCACCGTGCTGAAGCGTTTTGGCCGCACCGATGAGATCAGCCCGATGGTCGCGCTGCTCTGCTCGCAACAGGCTTCGTTCTGCGTGGGCTCCATCGTCCCGGTCGAGGGTGGCCAGGCTCGTCACTACTTTCACTTCAACGGGGTGGGCTGACCCGCCGCCGCTACCAACTTTCGTTGCTTCGTCATGAAACTCACCGACTACCTCGCTGAAACCCTCGCCGACCATGGGGTGAAGAACGTCTTCGGCCTCACCGGCGGTGCCGTCGTGCACCTGTTTGATTCGGCGGCCCAGACCGGGCGCATCGAGCCGATCTTTCATCACCACGAACAGGCGGCCGCCTTTGCCGCGCAGGCCAATGCCCGCGTCACCGAAGGCCTCGGAGTGTGTTTCGTGACGACGGGTCCGGGCGTGACCAATGCCATCACCGGCCTCGCTGCCGCATGGCTCGATTCGGTGCCCTGTCTTTTTGTGTCCGGCCAGACCCGCGTGGCGCACACCACCCGCCACAAGCGTATCCGCCAGTTGGGCACGCAGGAGCTGGATGTGATTCCGCTGGTCGAGAGCATGACCAAGTCGGCCGTCATGGTCGAAAAGGCCGAAGATTTTCCCTACGAACTCGGTCGCGCGCTGCACCTCGCCACCACCGGCCGTCCCGGTCCGGTGTGGATCGACCTGCCGCTCGACCTGCAATGGGCCGACATCGATCCGGCGACCTGCCGCCACTACGATCCGGCCGACGATGCCACCACGGCCGACCTCGTGCTGGAGCCGACGCACGAGTCGATCGACACCATTGCCTCCTGGATCGCTCAGGCCGAACGTCCGCTCCTGCTCGCCGGCTATGGCGTCGTGCGCAGCGGAGCCCGCGACAAATTCGCGCGCTTGGTCGAGGAGACCCAACTCCCGTTCGTTACCACCTGGGGCGCCATCGATGTGATGCCCAGCGGCCACCCGCTCAACCTCGGTCGACCGGGTGTGGCGGGTCAGCGGGGCGCCAATCTGGCGGTGCAAAACTGCGACCTGCTCATCGCGGTGGGTTCCCATCTGAACATCCCGGTGACCGGCACGATGTTTCACGCCTTTGCCCGCACCGCGAAGATCGTGGTGGTGGATATCGATCCCGATGAACTCGCGGAGCGCACGGTCCCGGTGCACCTGCCGGTGCAGGCCGATGCCGGACGCTTTCTTGACCGGCTGTCGGCCCGCGCGCCGTTTCAGGCGCCGGCGGCGCGCAGCGCCTGGATGGCGGCGTGTGAGCGTTACCGCGACTACCTGCAGCCGCCAGCCGCGACGACCGGGGAGATCAGCCCCTACGATTATGTGCGCACCCTGTCGGACCTGAGTGCCGACGATGACCTCGTGGTCGTCGATGGCGGTGGCACCAATGTTTACACCTCCTTCCAGACCTTTGAGCTGAAAGGCCGGCAACGCATGTATCTGTCGACCGCCTTGTGCTCGATGGGCTCCGGGTTTCCGGAGAGCATCGGCATCTGCATCGGCGGGGAACGTCGTCGCACCATCTGCCTGTGTGGTGATGGCAGCGCCCAGCTCAACATCCAGGAGCTGCAGACGATTCTGCATCACCAGCTGCCGATCAAAATCTTCATCTCCGACAACCGCGGCTACATGTCGATCCGCCACACGCAGAGCGAGTTTCTCGGCGCGCGTTACACCGGCTCGCAAGCGTCCGGTGGGGTGAGTCTGCCCGACTACACCAAGGTCGCGGCGGCCTATGGTTTGCCCGTCTTTGAAATCACCGAGCGAGGTGAGCTGAGCGACGGTCTGGCCGCGGCGCTGGCCGCGCCGGGACCGAGTCTCTGCGTCGTGCACACGGCGCCGAATCAGGAGATCACGCCCCGCCAGGGCTTCCGCCAGCGCGAAGACGGCACCTTTGCCGCGCGTCCCTTGGAAGACATGGCCCCACTGCTGGAGCGCCGTGAGTTTGCCGAGGCGATGATGATTCCCGCCTGGGATGAAATCGCCGCGCCGCGCCCGGTCGCACCCGCTTCGACATCCGCCTGACCCTTTTCCTTTTTTCGACCATGTCCCGTCCGCCGCTCCTCTCCGTCTGCTTCGCCAGTTACAACTATGGTCGCTACCTGCGCCAGTGCCTCAACGGCATGCTCATGCAGACCTTTCGTGACTTCGAAATCGTGGTCACCGAAGACGGCTCGACGGATGAGAGCCGCGACATCCTGCGCGAATACGAAAAGAAGGACTCGCGCATCAAGGTGAACTACTTCCCGGAAAACCGCGGCGTGATGCCGGCCGCCCAGGACATGTTGTCGCGGGTGCGCGGCAAGTATCTCTATTGCACGGCGGCCGACGACTTCGTGGCCAACAAGGAGTTTTTCCAACGCGCCGTGACGGCGCTGGAGCGCGACGAACGCCCGGCCGGGTTTTACGGCATCTGCGGCATCTTCACCGACGAGTTGAACAAGATCACCGGAGGCATGGGCACGGCCGAAACCGTCGGCTACAACACCCCGCGCCAATGCTGCGAAGGTTTCCTCAAGTGCCGCTCCGTGGTCACCTCCCCCAGTGCGATCTTCCGCACCGACTGGTGGCTGGGTCAGGGTGGGAGCGACATTGCCGGCATGCTGGGGACGCTCGGCTCTCATGCTGACTATTATCTCAACCACGCATTGGCGTTCAAACACGGCATGTTTTTCGACAAGACCTTCTTTGCCTGTCAGCGCGTTTACGAGAAGCGCACGAACTACAGTGCAGTGGTTGATCTTTGGAAGATTTTGGATGGATACGCCGAACTGGAGAAGCAGTTGCGCCCTCACTGCGTGGAGTATCCGGAGCAGGATCGCGATTGGCTGCATTGGCGCGCATATTGGGCGCAAGATGCGGTCAATAAGAGTGGCCACCTTTACCAACAAGGCATGGCGGCCTAATTCCGCCGCCGCGTGAGCCTCGCCCGTCATGATCGCAAGCTTACCATCAACTGATACGGTGTTGGTGACCGGCTGTGCTGGTTTCATCGGCAGCCATGTTGTGGAGGAGTTGCTGCGGTCGCATAACGCGGTGGTGGGGGTGGACAATTTCAGCACGGGTCGCATGGAAAACCTGGCGAACGTGATCGAAGACTCGCGTTTTAGTATCCAGCGCACCGACCTCACCGACACGGTCGCATTTCGGCGCGTGCTGGAGCAGGTGCGGCCTTCCGCCATTATTCATTTGGCGGCCCTCGTTTCCGTGCCGCAGGCAGACCGGGATCCGGATTACAATTTTCGGATCAATATCGAGGCCACCCATGTGTTGGCCGAGACCGCCGCGAAGCTGGGCGTGCGGCGGATTGTGATGGCTTCGTCGGCGGCAGTGTATGGTGACGCGCATCAAGGCGCATTGCACGAGGATCTCATGCCGTGTCCCTTGGGTCGATACGGCGCGGCCAAGCTGATCTCCGAGCAGATATTGGCGGTGGCCGCGCGGGTGGGTGGTGCGAGCGCAAGCTGCCTACGCTTCTTCAATGTATTCGGTCCGCGGCAGGATCCGTCGTCGCCCTATTCCGGCGTGCTGTCGAAGTTCGTCGATCTGGGACGCCAAGGTAAGGCGCTGACGATATTTGGGGATGGTGAGCAAACTCGCGATTTTGTTGCAGTGCGGGATGTGGCGAGGGCCTGCGTTGCTGCCGCCTTGGAGAGTGAAGCGCGGGTGGAAATAGCCAATGTTTGCACCGGGGCGGAGGTTTCACTGAACAGCATCGCGACTATGATTCAGCGTCTGGTGCCCGATCTCCCTGCACCGGTGTATTTGCCCGCCCGTGAAAACGACATCAAACGCTCATGCGGCAATCCGGATCGGGCGCGAACCTGGTGGGGTTTCGAGGCAAAGGCTCCGGAGAAAGCCTTGCAGGATTTTCTGGTCGGGGCGTTGGGAAGCTCTGGCTCACCGAACTGGTGCGATAGGTTGCACAAAGACGCCGCCTGATCAGGCCCGTCCGTCGCAGTGCGCTCGGGCGAAGTCCAGCAGGGTCGAAAACTTGGCGGTGTCGCCCGGCACGTCGTTGGGCAGACAACCTCCAAGGAAGACGCTTCGGATTCCGGCGTTGATTCCGCAAAGCACATCAGATGACCGGTCGCCAATCATCCAGCATGCCTCGCGATCGAGGTCGAACGCATCAACGCACTCGTTGATGAATTGAGGGTTGGGTTTTCGGTAGCGTGAAGGTTGATCGGGCGCTTCGGGAGCAATGCCGGTTGCGGAAAACCAAGACGCTTCGATCTCCAGCAACTCAAACATACGAGCGTTGCAACGGTGCACATCTTCGAGCGGGAAGTAGCCGCGCCCCACACCACTTTGGTTGGTGAGGATGAAAAGGAGATAGCCCGCTTCACGCAGCAAGCGGATGGCTTCAAAGACGCCGGGCAGCAGCTGGACCTCGGCGGGATCGTGCAGGTAGTGCGTATCGACGATCAGGGTTCCGTCGCGATCAAGGAAGATGGCTTTGGCGGTTTTCAAACTGCTGCGGGAGAGGACGAAATGCGTTCCACCTCCGTCAACACGCGATCGATCATGCCTTCAATTTGAAATTCGGTCAACGCGCGCTGATGCGCGGCTTCGATCAAGGTCTGACGTTTGGCAGGATGGCTCTCCAAGTCGTGCCAGGCTTGGGTGAGCCCGATCACAACCTCCTTCGGGTGCGTGTTCGGATCGGGCAACAGGATGCCGGTGTCGGCGAGTTCTTCAGCCACGCCGCCGACGTTGGTGCTGATGACCGGAACCTTTTTGGCCATAGCCTCCATAATGCAAATGGGCATGCCTTCGCTGAGCGAAGTCAGGGTGAATATATCGGATGCATCGAGCCAACCCGGGATGTCGGACTGCCTCCCAACCAGCTTGATACGGTCACCCAATCGTTTCTGGCCGATCTCCCGATTGAAGGCGGACAAGCTTTCCCCATCGCCGGCCCAAACACAGACGATCTTCGAACGAGGGTTTTGTTGCCGCAGCAACTCGAGCGCACGGATCTGGAAGAGGAACCCTTTCATCGGGTCGAGACGGGACGCGGTGAAACTGACGATGGCATCCTCGTCGATACGATAGCGCTGTCGGAGTTCTCGGCGTTTTACGGCATTTGGCGGCGCGAAGAATGAGGCTGTCGCTCCGGGGTAAATGACGAGCCCGCGATCAGCGGCCAGTCCGAAATGAGCGCGCAACAGGCGGAGGTTCTCGGTCGAAACCGTGATAACGTTCGTAGCACCGGCCATTTGGCTGCCCACCACCGGAAGGCATTGGGCGAAACGTTCAGCGAGGTAGGGTGCCGCGTTGTGATTGATCGTGAGATACGGCAGGTGGGCTGAAATCGCTACGTGCTTGGCGGCGATGTTCGATACCGCGCAGCAGTCTGAGAATAGCACCACATCCGGCTTCGCAGTTTGAAACAGACGCGTGGCGGTTTCGGTATCGGTGATCGTCCGCACAAACTCGGCGCTTGTGTCATACGGAATCCAGTGATGACCGATGCCGGCGGCCTTCTGTTCTTGGAAAGCGGCACCCGCGCTACGGGTTTGCAACATCGTAACCTCAAACCCGCGTTGGCGTGCGCCCATGGCCACCTGGTGGTTGTAGGCGGCGACGCCGCCGCGGTCGGGATCGTCAGTGAAGATGGCCAGATGGGGCGAAGTTGGCATTGCGGATGTGTTTAACTGGCGGTCGGTTGGGTCGATACGGGAAGAGCACCATTACGCTCATGTCCGAACATCTTTACCCGCTGCAGCTCGACCTCATGGATCTCACCGACCGTTTCGGTCCGCCTGTCACCGACGTCGAGACGTCCGCGACCAGCGGCGCGATCGAAACGATGACGGTGAACGAGCAGGAAGGGCATGAGGCGGCGGCCTGAGGCGGGAGGGCGGTTCAGACGGTGAGCATCGATTGGCCGGCTTTGAGGAAGCGGCCCTTGTTGATGGGCTCGGTATTGCCCACGACCTTGACGGCCTGGGCGCCGGCGAGCTGACCCATGAAGGTGGCCACCGGTAGGGGCACACCGGATACGGCGGCAAGGGAGGCGACGGCGCAGAAGGCGTCACCGGCGCCGACGGTGTCGACGGGCGAGCGCTCGAAGGGCACGCAGCGGGTGAGTTCCTTGCGGCAGTTGCGACCGAGGGTTTCGGTGGCGCCGCGGGTGAGCCAGGCGTAGCGGCTCTGGAAGGTCTTCGCGAGATCGGTGAGGGCTTCGCCGTAGTTGAGGTCGCGGTTGCCGGCGGCGAGGTGAATCTCGGTCTGGTCGAGGGTGAAGGCGTCGGCGCGGCGGTAGCGGCGGTTGATGACGTTGAAGCCGTGGTTGGCGCTGTTGGTCTGGCAGTTGACCACGAGGAAATTGGCGCGGCGCTGCACGAGGTCGCGCACCTTGTCCTCCATGAGGCCGTGGCCGAAATCCATCACGATGACGAGGTCGGCTTCGTCGACTTCGCTGGTGATGCGGGAGAGCAGGGCCTTCTGCACGTCGGGGGCCGGAGCCTCCTTGTTGAGATAGTTGATCGAGAAGAGCTTGTTCACGCCCTTGCCTTCGCCCTTCGACTCGACGAAGCGCTGCTTCACCACGGTGGTGAAGGACTTGGCGCGCACGACGGCGTCTTCGCCGGGCTGGAGGTATTGGGCGAGGGTGTCGTTGAGCCAGGACTCGGTGCCGGTGAGGCCGATGAGTTTTACCTGCGAGGTGAACTCGCGCAGGTGGCGCAGCACGGCGAGGGAGCCGCCGGCCTGCAGGCTCTCTTCGACGTAGCGGCCGGAGAGGATGCGGTCCTTGGCGGTGAGGCCCTGGACTTCGACGGTGGTGTATTTGTCGAAAATGATGTCGCCGATGACGAGGACCTTGAGCTTGGCAAAACTCTCGACGGTGCGGCGGAACTCGGCCGGCGGGCACTCGGCGGCGACGAGTTGGCAGAACTCCTGCACCTCGGGTGCGTAGGGCGAGAAGTGGCGGTTGAGCAGCTTGGTGGAGCTGTGCACGACCGATCCGACGTAGCGCATCTGACCGCCGCAACGGCGCACGGTGGAGACGTCGTCGGCGATGTTGCCAGTGACGTCGTTGGCCTGGTCGGCGTATTCGGTGCCCTTGCAATAGTAGTGCGGGCGGACGGCCTCGATGGCTTCGACGGCGGCGGGGAAAGGAATGATGACCACGTAGTCGACGCAGGCGAGGGCGGCCAGCCAGCGGGTGCGCATGGCGTCGTCGAAGAAGGGGCGACCGGGGCCTTTGTTGACAAACTTCTCGGCGGTAAGGGTCACGACGAGGATGTCGCCGAGCGCGCGGGCTTCCTCGAAGTGCACGATGTGGCCGGGGTGCACGAGGTCGAAGGTGCCGTGGCACTGCACGATGCGCTGTCCGGCGTGACGGAGCTTGGCGAAGTGGCCGGCGGCGTCGTCGAAGGCGATGATCTTGGAGTCGGCGGAGGTGAGGACCTTCATGGCGGAACGGGCGGTGAATCTGGACGAGTGCTTCGAGAACGGAGCGTATTACGAGGAGTGAGGAGGGGCGAAAGAGGCCGGGGAGTTTGTCACGTAATACGTGACAGTGTGTGAAAGAGGGGCGGCGGTAGGACGGTGGTAGTTGTCACGTAATACGTGACAGTTGGCGGGAAGAGGTTCGGGCTAAGGTGGCGTTGGGCGCAGGGATGGTTTGGGCGACGGAAGGCCATGCGGAACGGGCGGTCTTAGGCTTTGTGGATGTAGTTAAATTCCTGAGACGAGATCTCCTCGAACTGGTCGTTGATCCAGGCGATGGTCTGGCGCACGCCGTCCTCGAGACTCACGGTCGGCTCCCAGCCGAGGGTCGTGCGCACCTTGGTCGAATCGAGCAGGTAGGCGGCGTCTTTGCCGGGGCGGTCTTCGGTGACGTTGACGACGGTGTTGAAGTCGGCGCCCATTTCGCGGCAGACGAGTTCAACGAGTTCGCGGATCGAGACGAAACGATCGGTCGAAAGGTGGTAACACTCGCCGGCGGGCGCGCGCAGCGCGATGGCGAGGGTGGCGGCGGCGACGTCGTCGATGTGAATGAAGGAACGCACGCTGTGGCCACCGCCGTGCAGTTGGAGTTGGTGGCCCAGTTTGATGAAGAGGGCGGTGCGGGGCAGGATGCGGTAGAGTTGTTGGCCGGGGCCGTAGACGTTGGCGGCGCGGGTCCAGACGACGGGGAATTTGTGCTGCGCGAGGAAGGTGCGCAGGTGCAGGTCGCAGGCGGCGCGGGAGGCGGCGTAGGGGGTCGACGGATTGAAGGGCGCGGTCTCGTCGATGGACCCGGAGGTGCTGCCGTAAACTTCGGGGGTGCCGATGTGCACGTATTTTTCCAACCAGTCGGCATGGCGCAGGCGGTCGTGCAGGGCGACCTGACCCATGACGTTGGTGCGATACCAATCGAGCGGTTGCTCCCAACTTTGGGCGACCATGCCCTGAGCGGCGAAGTTGACCACGGCGGCGGGTTTAAAGCCGTCGAGCGCGGTCATGGCGGTGTCGAGGTCGTGGTTGAGATCGGCCTGGGTGAAGTGCCAACGGGCCTGGGCGTCGGGGTCGAGCCAACGGTAGGGCAGGAAGCAGCGCGCGGGCTCGGCGGAGCGGCTCAGGCCGAGCACCTCGTGGCCCTCGCGGAGGCAATGAGCGGCGAAGGAAGCGCCGGAAAAGGAGTTGCTGCCGATGATCGCGATCTTGGCCATGACGGACGGAAACGAAGGGGTGGGGTTAGCGGGCGATTTGGTTGAGGTGTTGGGCGACCATGTGACCGACGATGGTCTGCAGGTCTTCGGCGATCTGCATGTCGTTGACGGCGAAGTGCAGGGCGTGGTCGGCCAGCTCGCGGGTGGCGCCGCCGTCGAAACCGAGGATAGCCCAGGTATCGAGTCCGCGTTGTTTGGCGGTGGTGATGGCCTTGACGATGTTGGGCGAGTTGCCGGAGCCGGAGAAGGCGATGAGCAGGTCGCCGGGCTGGGACAGGGTCGAGAGCTGGTGGGCGAAGATGTTGTCGTAACCCACGTCGTTGCCGAGGCAGGTCATGACGGCGGGGTTGGCCGAAAGGGCGTGGGCGCGAATGCCGCCGCGCTTGGTGGAGGTGAGCCCGAGCATGAGGTCGTTGGCCATGTGGGCGGCGTTGGTCGCGCTGCCGCCGTTGCCGCAGAGGAACACCTGCCGCTGGCTGAGCCACGCCTGCATGAGCGCCTCGGCGAGCGGCTCGACCAGATACCACGCCGGGGAGTCAAAACTCTGCCGCATGACCTCATGGTAGCGGGTGACGAAAAACGGCAACGGACCGGAGGAAGCGGCGGTGGCGGAGCGGGAGTCAGTGAGCGTTTGCGGAGGCATTGGTGCGAATAAGTATAAAGTGGGAAGTATGAAGTAAGAAGTGGGAGGCAGTGGAGAGGCAGAGGAGGTCGAGTGACTTCTTACTTCGGACTTCTCACTTCTTACTTGGCTCAGGCTGCCGCGAGGCGCGGGTCTTCGGGGGCGAGTTGGCGGGCGACGTTGCGGGCTTCTTCGGCGATGTCGGTGGAACCGGCGGCGTCGGCGAGGTCGGCCATCATGATCCAGCCTTCGAGGTTGCCGGCATCGAGGCGCAGGCTGGCTTCGAGGGCGGCGAGGGCCTGGGCGGTGTCACCGCTGGCGTGGAGCGCGCGGGCGACGTCGAACCAGATGGTCGCGTCCTCTTCGGCGCCTTGCAGGCTGGAGAGGAAGTAAGTGGTGGCGCGGTCGGCACGGTGCGTTTCCAGCAGGGCGCGGGCGTGAGCGCGGCGAGCCTCAGGGTGGTTGGGTCGCACGGCGAGGATGGCGCGGGTGGCGGTGAGCACACCTTCGAAGTCGTAGATCTCGGCGGCGGACTTGGCTTCGGCGAGGAGGGCGGCGACGTCGATGTCGCGGTCGACTTGGATGACGCGGTCGGCCTGCTTGGTGAAGGGGCGGACACCTTGGGTGGCGAGGTCGTCGTAGGCCTGTTCCATGAGCGCGCCGAAGGCGTCGGAGGCGGCCAACGGATCGAGGAAGAGCGGGGCGCCGTGCATGGCGTTTTGGATGCGCTGCGCGGTGGTCGCGCGGTGCGCGGGATCGGTGGCGAGTTGCCAGACGATCTGGAGGTAGCTCGCTTCGTCGGTGGCGATGAACTCGGGCAGCTCGAGCTGACGCAGGAGGGCGCCGGCCATGCGGGAGCGGAAGGTTTCGCCGTCCCAGGCGACGACCGGCAGGCCGAGCTCGAGGGGATCGACGAGGGAGTTGACGCCGGAGAAGGGGAAGGTGTCCAAGTAGATGTCGCCGAGGGCGAGCAGCTGCTTCACGTCGGTGCGGGACGGGAAGAACGTATCCGAAATCGTGAGACGGTCGGCAGTCACGCCGTGGGCGGCGAGCACGGCGTCGAACTCGGCGCGGAAACGCTCCATCGGGTAGGAGGACGACCAGTTGGGATTGAAGGGGTGGACGAGCAGGTGCGCGGTCGGGTGGGCGGTGAGGAGCTTGGCCCAGGTGTGCTGAATCTCGGGGACCAGTTTGTAGTAGTTGGCCGCGGAGACGAAGAGCAGGGCATCATCGGCGATGCCGTAGTCGGCGCGCGTCGGAGAAGTGGTCGGTTCCTCGGCGTCGGCCTCGTAGTTGAAGGCGTGAGCCGGGCCGGGGAGGAGCGCGAGGCGCTCGGAGAATTGGCGGGCGGCGTCGGTGATTTCGGTGAGATCGCCGGACACGTAGACGTCGACCTCGGGCAGGCCGGAGGTGATGCAGGAGGAGTTGTTGACCACCTGGAGCGGCGCCATGCGGTGGGTGGCGAGGCGGGTGACTTCGTTGACGACGGCGGTGACGTTGGTGCCGAAGACGAGCACGTCGACGGCGGCGAGGCGGATGGTTTCGACCTGAGCGGGCACGTCGTCGGCGGGCAGCACGTGGAACTCGGTGGCACGGCTGCGGCAATGGTTCTCCAGCGTGGAGCCGTTCTCGTGCAGGCTGAAGAGCACGAGTTCGTAGCGCTCGGGATCGAGGTGCTCGAAGGTGGGCAGCGTGGTGTAGGTCTCGGTCTGGGAACCGAAGTGGCGGTTCACAAAACCGATGCGCAGCGGACGGCCGTAGCGCTCGAAGGCCTCGGGGCGGATTGTGCCGGCGGGATCGGTGTTGAAGGCGCGCTGGAGGATGCGGCCACGGGCTTCGGCGTGGCGGCGCAGGTCGCCGGCGCTGAAGTAGAGCGGGATGCTGTTGCTGGTCGCGAGGTAGGCCTGAGTGGCGGCGCGCACGGCGGCGGAGCCCCAGTTGCGTTCGACCCACTTGGCGAGGGATTCGAGGCGAGGGAGTTGGGCGTCGGCGTAACGTTGGGCGTCACCGAGTTGGGTAAAGCTTTGGACGGGCAGGAGGGACCAGCGGGCGAAGAGGCCCCAGAGGTCGTTGGGCACATCGTCGAAACTGGGGGCGGCGTCCCAGCGCCAGGCGGCGGTGAGCAGCATGCCGGCGAGGAGTTGGTTCCACTGGCGCGGATGGAGCTCGGCGAGGAGGGCGGTCTCGGCAGGTTCGGGAGCGAGATCGAGCAGACCGGAGGCGCAGAGGGCGGTGACGGCAGACCGGGCGGCGGTGGCAAGAGGGGACTGCAGCTCGGTGGGGGCAAGCTCGGCGACGGCCTGCGCCAGTTCGAGGCGGGCGGCGCGGAACGCGGAAAGGGCGGCGGAGTCGGTGGGGGCAGCGATGGCGGCCTCAAGCGCAGCCGTGAAGTGGTCGGCAACGGAGGACGTCGAGGAGGGCGCGCGGGTGGCCTGGGGAGCGGTGGCGGCGACGGGCATGGTCATGGTCCGTCGGGTTATGCAATCCGGGTGCCATAGTTCGGAGGCGTCGCGTAAGGTGTTGCGGGATAAGTGAAAGAAAATGAAAGGAGTTGAAGGGCGACGCGGGAAGGGTAGGTAGGAGGGGACGGTGAGGTGGAAGCGGCAGGATTTGCCCGGGGGGGCGGAGGGGGTGGCGAAGCAGAGGCGGAGAGGAGGCGATAGGGAGGCGGAGAGGAAGCGAAGAGACAGGGCTGCCACTCGCTCACGATCGTAGCCACGGGAGACCGCGAAATGTAAAAGTGTCACCTAATGGGTGACACGTGAGGCCGGGGAATGGTGGCCGGTCCGACGTGAGCGGCCGACACGGCCGCTGCTACATCCAGCTTGAGATTGTAGCCGCGGGCGTGTCGCCCGCGTTGCGGTGGAGTGGCCTTTGCGGTCTCTGCGTCCTTTGCGGCCTTTGCGTTAAAAACACTCTGCCGCTCGGTCTCGGTATCCGGCGATGGCGGCGAAGAGGCAGGGCTGCCACTCGCTCACGCTCGTAGCCACGGGAGACCGCGAAATGTAAAAGTGTCACCTAATGGGTGACACGTGGGGCGAGGAATGGTGGCCGGTCCGACGTGAGCGTCCGAGACGGCCGCTGCTACATCCAGCCGGAGAGTGTAGCCGCGGGCGTGTCGCCCGCGTTGCGGTGGAAGGGCCTTTGCGATCTCTGCGGCCTTTGCGGTCTTTGCGTTAAAAACGCTCTGCCACTCGGTCTCGGTATCAGGGGATGGTTGCGGAGGGGCAGGGCTGCCACTCGCTCACGCTCGTAGCCACGGGAGACCGCGAAATGTAAAAGTGTCACCTAATGGGTGACACGTGAGGCCGGGGAATGGTGGCCGGTCCGACGTGAGCGGCCGAGACGGCCGCTGCTACATCCAGCTTGAGATTGTAGCCGCGGGCGTGTCGCCCGCGTTGCGGTGGAGTGGCCTTTGCGATCTGCTTTGCGGTCTTTGCGTTAAAAACGCTCTGCCACTCGGTCTCGGTATCAGGGGATGGTTGCGGAGGGGCAGGGCTAACGCGGCCGGGACGTCCGCGTCCACCTGGGTTTCCGAGGTGGACGCCGGCCTCCGGACGGCGTCGAGGGCGGCGGGCGGGGGGCAGGCTTAGCGCGAGCGAGCTCGCGGCCTACGTCGCGGTTGTGGGCGTTCCGCGCGGTTCCCTTAGGCGGCTTGGGTGGTGCCGGGGGGCGCGGGGAGTTGGTGGGTGGTGCGCCAGCAGGTTTGCAGCGCTTGGCCAAATTTGGCGGCTTGGCTGCGATGATCCATGAGCGCGCTGGCTTGCAGCTCGCCGCGCAGTTGGACGCTGGTGCTCGCCAGGGCGGCGCGGTCACGCACGAGGTCAGTGGCGATGCGCAGGTAGTCCGACTCGTCGGTGGCGATCCATTCGGGGTGGCCGAGGGCGTGGAGGAGGGAGACGCCGACGCGGTTGGCGTGGCGGTCGCCGGCGAGGGTCACCACGGGGCGGCCCATCCAGAGCGCTTCGCAGGTGGTGGTGGTGCCGTGGTAGGGCAAGGGGTCGAGCGCGATGTCGATCTCGCGGTAGAGGTCGAGGTGGCTGGTGGAGTCGGGCGTGCGGCCGAGCAGGCGGAGGCGTTCTACGTTGATGCCGTGGGCGGCAAAGCGGGCGCGAACCTGGCGGGCGAGGTCAAGTTGCTCCAAACCGGCGCTCTTGAGGACGAGGCGGCTGCCGGGGACTTGGTCGAGCAGGCGGGCCCAGAGCGCGACGGTGGCGTCGCTGACTTTGGTGAGCGCGTTGAAGGAGCCAAAGGTGGGCGTGCGGTCGGGTGCGGTCGTGACGGGCGGCGGCGAGACGGCCGGGCTGGCGGGGGGCGGGGCGTAGGCCCAGAGGGTGTCGGCGAAGCGCAGGAGGGTTTCGCTGGCGCGGGCATCGACTGCGGGGGGGGCGGGGTCGGTGTGGGCGTCGACGAGCCGGTAATCCATGGCGCGAAGGCCGGTGGTGTTGGGGTAACCGAGGTAGGAAATCTGGACGGGGGCGACGCGTTGGGCGAAGACGCCGAGCCGGTTGATGCCGGTGTGACCGGCGAGGTCGATGGCGAGGTCGAGACGGGCGGCGCGCAGGCGGGCGACGACGGTGACGTCGGGCTGGCCGTGGAGGTTTTCCCAATGGTCGGCGAGGCCGCGGAGTTGTTGGGAGATGTCGTCTTCGATGGCGTGGTCGTGGAAGAGGCAGACCTCAAACTGGTCGCGGTCGAGGTGCTGGAGCAGGGGCAGCATGAACCACGCGACGGAGTGGCGGCGAAAGTCCTGCGAGACGAAACCGATGCGCAGGCGGGTCGGCGGTGTGGCGAACGGGGCGGGTTGGAGGGCGGCGGTGATGCGGTCCTCGAGCGGCGCGAGTTGGTCGCCGTAGGCGCGGTGTTCGGCGGCGAGTTGCTCGGCGCTGACGTCGTCGAGGTAGTGCAGGGTGAGCAGGCGGCCGCTGCGGGCTTCGAGGTCCTGCGGGTTGCGGGCGAGGGCGGCGCCGAAGGCTTCGGCGGCGGCGGGCAGGTCGTAGGTCTGCTGGAGGAGGAGGCCGCGGGCGGTGTGGGCTTTGGCCAATGCGGGATCGAGCGCGAGGGCGCGATCGAGGGCGTGGCGGGCGGCGTCGAAGTCGCCGGTGTAGGTGAGGGTGATGCCGAGGTTGCACCACGGTTGCGGCCAATCGGGTTTGGCCTGCGTGGCGGCGCGAAAGTGCGGCACGGCGTCGGCGTGGCCGGTGGTGGCGAGAGCGAGGGCGCCGAGGCGGTCGTGGGCATCGGCGTGGGCCGGATCGAGGGAAACGGTGTGGCGATAGGCCTCGATGGCGGCGGGAAGTTGGCCGAGGGCCTGAAGGGCGAGGCCGTGGCGAAAGGCGCACTGCGCGTCGCGGGGGTTGAGCTGGCGGGCGCGGGTCAGGAAGTCGGCGGCGAGGCGCGGGTTATCGCGTTGCAGCTCGAGCGTGCCGGAGAGGTGCCAAACGTCGAAGGACGTGGCGGCGATGCGACGCAGTTGGGCGTAGTCGCGGGCGGCGGCGGCGAGTTGGCCGGCGCGGTGAGCCGTGAAGGCGCGCTGAAGGAGTTGGTTCGGATTCATCGCGCTGGGGTCGCGAGGAAGCGGGTGGGCCGGGCGACGGGATCAGGCGGCGGCTGGCGTGGAGGCGGGGGGCGCGACTTCGCCATTCCAGCAGGCGATGAGGGCGTCGGCGAAACGGTGGGCCTGGCCGGCGTGGTCGAGCAGCGGTGAGGCTTGCACGGCTGAGCGCAGGGCGCCGTCGTGGAGCGCGCGCAGGGCGGCGGGATCGGCGGCGAGGGCGGCGGCTTGGGCGACGTAGGCGTCGACCGAGTCGGTGATCCACTCGGGATGGTTGATGGCGGAGAGCAGGGAGGCGCCGACGCGGTTGGCGTGGCGCTCACCGACGAGAGTGATGACGGGCCGGCCCATCCAGAGCGCTTCGCAGGTGGTGGTGGTGCCGTGGTAAGGGAGAGGATCGAGGGCGATGTCGATGTGTTCGTAGTCGGCGAGATGGTCGGCGGTATTGTCGCGCATGGGCAGCACCTCGAGGCGGTCGGCGGGGATGCCGGCGGGCTCGGCGGCGGCGAGGGCGGCTTCGCGGGTGAGACCGGGACTCTTGAGCACGAGGCGGGAGCCGGGCACGGCGGCGAGGACGCGGCCCCAGACCTCGAGGGTGCGGGGCGAGACCTTGGCAAAGTTGTTGAAGGAGCCGAAGGTGACGGGTTCACCGCGGGCGCCGGGACCGGGTTGGGTCGCGCCGGCTTCGGGGGGCGGTTGGTAGGCCCAGGCGGTGGTGGCGAAACGCACGCGGGTTTCGTTGGTCTGCTCGTCGTGGTGGTTTTCCGGATCGGTCACGGCGTCGACGAAACGGTAGTCGATGGCGGGCACGCCGGTGGTGTCGGGATAACCGAGGTAGGTGATCTGCACGGGCGCGAGGCGGTGGGCGAACGCGGCGAGGCGATTGCCGCCGGTGTGGCCGCCGAGCTCGACGGCGATGTCGAGGGCGTCGGCGCGGAGCAGCTTCACGAAGTCGGGCGTGGATTGGGAGATGGTCTCGCGCCAAACGTCGACGAGGCCGCGCAGCTCCGCGGAAATCTCGTCGGTGATGCCGTGGTCGTGATAGAGGGTGATGACGAAGCGGCTGCGATCGAGATGGCGGAGCAGCGGCAGCATGAACCACGCGACGGAGTGGCGGCGGAAATCGGCCGAGACCAAACCGATGCGCAGACGGCGACCGATGGAGGAGCGGGCCTCAAGGCGGTTCGGTTTCGGCAGGGCGGCGCGCCAGGCGGCGAGGGCGGCGGTGCGGCCGGCCGGATCGGGTTGATCGAGATACTGTTGGCAGAGCAGGCGGCCGCTGTGGGCGGCGAAGTGGGCGGGCTCGCGGCGGAGATGGGTGGCGTAGTCTTCGAGGGCTTCGGGCAGGCGGTGAAGCTGCTGCAGGGCGATGGCGCGGCCGTAACGGGCGCGTGGATACGCGTGGGCCCCCTTGAGGGCGTGGTTCTGGGCGGAGAGGCCCTGCTCGGGTTGGCCGAGGAGGCAGAATGTCTGGCCGAGGTTATACCAGTGTTGGCCGCAGGTCGGGTCGATCTCGGTGGCTTTCTGGTGGCAAGTGAGGGCTTCGGCGATGGCGCCGCGGGATTTGAGCACCATGCCGAGGTTGTCCCAGGCTTCGGCCATGGGAGGCTCCGCGGTGGTGAGGGTGCGCAGGCGTTTTTCGGCGGCGTCGATGCGACCGGCGGCGCGTTCGGCGAGAGCGAGACGGAGGAGGCAGGTGCGGTCGCGGGGGTTGACGCGGTTGGCGGCGGCGAGGAGGCGCAGGGCCTGGTCGGAGTTGCCTTGTTGCAGGGCCACGAGGCCGCCGAGGTGAAGGGCGTCGAAATTGCGTTGATCCATGCGCAGGACCGCGGAGTAACGGGCGGCGGCGTCATTGAGGCGGCCCGCGCGATGCAAGCGCAGTGCATCCTGGAGCAGTTGGTTCGCGGAGTTGGGTAAGGGCACGGTTACGGCGAGATCGGCACGAAGCGGCGAAAGTTGAGGCCAATTTCTTCGCAAGATTTTGACGCTTTCCATTCAATCGCTGGGCCAGCGAACCGATAGGTCACGTAGCACTCGGTCCAGACGGACCCCTGATCCCATGGTTTCCACAGAATTTACCACTATCCCGCCGGCAACGGGGCCGTATCCGGAAGAAGAGATCCGGAAGCGGTTGGAGGCGTGCCCAAAATTGGCGTCCCTCCAGAGCGTGAACCGGGCCTTGGCGGGTTTGGTCAACTCCGAGCAAAGCTATAATGCCCAAATCGCGGAGATCATCCGGCGCGACCCTTCGCTGACGACGCGACTGCTGCGCATGGTGAACAGCGTGTTTTTCGGCCTCACCGCGAAGGTGAGCAACATCGAGGAGGCGGTCTTTTATCTCGGCGTGCGCCAGATCCGCGAACTTTCGATGGCGACGCCGGTGTTGGAGGAACTCGAACGCATCAGCCCGAGCGGCGTGCATCTCCCGTGGCGCGAGTTGTGGAAACACTCCATCGGCTGCGCGATCATGAGCCGCGAGATTTTGGGTTCGACGTCGATGATGCTCGATGACGACACCGACTACATTGTCGGGCTGTTGCACCACATCGGCAAAGTCGGCATGGCCCTGGCCTTCCCGGCCGAGACCGCATTGGTCACCAAGGCCACCTACGGCACGACCGATGAAGTGGTCGCACGGGAGCAGGAGCTCATTGGCTGGGATCACGCCCAAGTGGGCGCCGCTTATCTGGAACGTCACCGCCTGGCCCCGGAAATCGTGGCGGCGGTGCGCTGGCATCACGACCCGGAGAAAGCCGGCGAGTATGCGCCGTTTGCGGCGTCGGTGCAGTTGGCCGACCTGATGGTGCGCTCGGTCGAGATCGGTAATGGCTTCGAACAACTCGAACCCGTCGAGCCGGGGTCCTGGCGGGACAGCGCCGCGTGGAACATTCTTTTCCAAAACGACACGCGCGAAGCGGAAATGGCGGAGACCTCGACGAAAAACGCCCTGCGCCGCCTGCCGGGCATGCTCAACGGACTGGTGTAACCAACGCGATGAGTGCAGAAGTCACAACCTGTGCGGAGACCCCTCCGATCGATGCCGCGGCCCTGGTCGAGTCATGGGCGGAGAGCTTGGAGCTGGCGGTGGTGTGGGATCGCGATGGACGCATCCTGAGCTGCAACAACGCTTTTGCCCGTAAGTTTGGCGCCCGCGAAGAATGGGTGGGCCGACCCTTCGGCGAGAAGGTGCACCCCGATGATTCGTTGGATTGGCGCAACGGAATCACGCGCATCGACATGCGTCCGTGGCATGTGTCGCGCGAGCACCGCTGGCAGACCGTGCAAGGCTGGCGTTGGATCGCTTGGGAGGAGACGGGCCTGCGTAACGCCGATGGTGAGGTATGGGCGGTGCGTTCCATCGGTCGCGATGTCACCAAACGCCGGCTCGGCGAAGAACATTTTTCCAAACTGGCCAAAGCCATCGATCAGAGCCCGACCGCGGTCGTGCTGTCGACCCCGCAGGGGCAGGTGCAGTATGTGAATCCTCGATACACGGAGATTTCGGGACTCACCCTGGAAGAGATTTTTGAAAAGGAAATCGAGGTGCTCGGGCGCGGTTTCGACGATCCGGGTGCCTATCGTGACGTGCTGGAACAGGTGCGCCGCGGCGGTTCGTGGAGCGGCGAAGTCTGCTCGTGGGGCCGCGACGAGAAGGAGCTGTGGGAGTTTGTGCAGATCACCCCGATCCGAAATCACGCCGATGAGGTGGTGCAGTTCCTCTGCCTGCGCGAGGACATCACGCAGCGCAAGACGCTCGAGCTGCAGCTGCGCCAGGCGCAGAAAATGGAGAGTCTCGGCACGCTCGCCGGCGGTATCGCACACGACTTTAATAACATCATCGCGATCGTGAAGGGTTACACCGAGTTCTGTCTCGGCCGCACCGAAGACGCGTCGTTGCAACGTTACCTGACCGAGATCCACAAGGCCTCGCATCGGGCGGTCGGACTGGTGCGCCAGATCCTCACCTTCTCGCGCAAGGCCGAAGTGAGCACGCGTCCGGTCGATATCAATGCGTTGCTCAACGAGCTCGGACGCCTGTTCTCGGAAACGTTCCCGCGCACGATTGAGTTCCAGTTTGACCTGCAAAAGGACCTGCCGTCGTTGATGGCCGATCCGAATCAGTTGCAGCAGGTGATCATGAACCTGTGCGTGAACGCGCGTGACGCGATGGGCGAAGGTGGCCGCCTGCGGCTGTCGTCCAAGCGGGTGCGAGGGTCACAGATTCTCGATCAGCAGAACATCGACCCCAAGCGCGACTACGTCTGCATCACCATTGCCGACAACGGGCACGGCATGCCGCCGGATGTGAGGGCGCGCATCTTTGAACCGTTCTTCACCACCAAGATGAAGAAGGGCGGCACGGGGCTCGGCCTGTCGGTTGTCTACGGCATCGTGGTGAATCACCAAGGCGCGCTTACGGTGGACAGCACCCCCGGCAAGGGCACGACGTTCCGCGCGTTTTTCCCGATCATTGAAACCAAGAAGGCGGGCAGTTCCGACGCGGAAGGGACCAGTCAACCGGTGCCGCGCGGCACGGAGCATCTGCTTATCGTGGAGGACGAAGAAAGCCTGCGCGAATTGCTGAGCACCGCGATGACCGAGTTGGGTTATACGGTCGAGACGGCTGAACATGGCCTGGCGGCGGCGGAGCGTTTGTTGAACGGCGGAGGGCGTGATCTCGATGCCATCCTGCTCGATCTGAATCTGCCGGGCATGAACGGCATCGAAGTCCTGCGCTCCGTGCGGCGGATTCGTCCGAGCATGCCGGTGATCATCATCTCCGGCAACGTCGGCCGCGAACAACGCGACCAGCTGAATCAACTGGGCGTCGGCGACGTGATCGTGAAACCCTATAGCCTCGCCGACATCGGCCAACGCCTACGATCCGTGCTGGAGCGACGGTGAAAGGCGATGGTGGAGCGGACTCGGGGAAAGGGATTCAAGAATATAAGATTGACCCCTTAGGGGTAGGCTTTCGGCGACAGGATCCAGGATGAAGCCAGGGTGAGCGCGAGATAGACTATCGTGATGGTGGTCTGTAACTGCCGCTTTTTAAGCACCAGAAATCCGACCGGAAGAATGGTCGCAAAACCCATCAGCACGATGTCGATGCTGAGCAGCCCGGTGGAAAAGAGGAGCCGATCCGTGATGATCGCCAGTGCGCCCCAAAAAGACAGTGCGGCGAGGGACCATCGTCCGTCGCTTTGGAACGATTGCGACAGGTCTTTGTCACCGCTTAACTCGGCGTCGGGCAGAACCAACGCGGAGGCGATGAACAAACTGAGCGACAAGCCAACGAGCAGGAGAAAGTCGAACAGGGTCCACGCCCTGCCGTAGTTGGAGAGTTCGATCACGGCCCAGAGATATTGAATCTGCCAGACGAAGATCGAAATGGCCCAAAGGATCGGAATCGGATCCATGCGGGTTCTGGATCGGCAACGAAACAGGGTGATCGCATCGGATGACAGTCGGGTGATGCCGAGGCCCAGAATGAATGACGGCGCAAACCAAATGGAGTTGAAGGTCTAAGATACGGTCTCTGGATCCATGTTGAATCATTGAGTGGCGGTCATGGGTGGAGCGGTAGGGACAGCCCCGCCCGTGGAAGCTGGGCGGGATCGATACCCTGTGTCGAAGCTGGTTCGCGCTGAAGACCCATGCACTTGAGATGCGAGATCAGCGGGTTACGAGCGTTCGACGAACTGACGCGCGAGGGATCTGTTTCGGTCACGGCGGCGAACATTTCCCGAAATGACCTAAAACTCTATGTTTTTCGGGGATTGATCGCGGGACGGGGGGCGGAAGGCTCCGGTTTGGGTTCAGCTTAAGAGGAAAGCCCGCGGAGGGGGGCGCAGAGTCTCGGTTAGGGTGGTGGACGCGGGCGTCCTCGACCGCGTGGCGTTGGAAGGGCGCGTGGTGCGGGTGGCCGAAACCCGGCAAGGCGCTGACGCCGCCCGGGGGGCGGCGTCCACCTTCTGTCGAATTCGGCGGGACTGAGCTTATTTAACGCGCGGTGCGTTTCGCTCGGGATTCCATCCCGCATCCCGTCCTCACGCGGCGTCGGCGTTGGATTCGGGGGGGCCGAGGTAGCGCTTGAGGGCGGCGGCGACGGCGCCTTGGTGGATGGGCTTGGGGATGTAGTCGTTCATGCCGGCTTCCAGACATCGCTCGCGGTCGCCTTGCATGGCGTTGGCCGTCATCGCGACGATGGGGATGTTGTGGTTGCGCACGGCTGACTCCGGTGAACGGATCATGGCGGTCGCTTCGAAACCGTCCATTTCCGGCATCTGGCAGTCCATGAAGACAAGGTCGTAGTCGATTTCCTCGAGCACCTTCACGGCTTCGCGGCCGTTGCCCACGGTGTCCACGTGCGCGCCAAACTTTTTCACCATGGCGCGGGCGACCTTTTGATTCACCGCGTTGTCCTCGACCAGCAGGATGCGGCAGTCGTCGTAGCGTTCGCGCGGACCGGTAAACGGCGCGCGGGTGGTGGCGGTGCCGCTCGAGGTGTCTAGCACCTTGAGCAAGGTCATGAGCGGGTCGCGGCGGATCGGTTTGGGCAGCCGTTCCTTGTAGATGCCGAGCAGCGAGGGATCGACCGGCTGGGTCATGGGGTGCATCCACACGACGCGCAGGTTGGGCTGTTCGCTTTCGATTGGGATTTTGCAGGCGAAGCGCACCAGGTCACTCCCTGGCAGTTCGCTGGAAACGAACAACAGGTCGTAGGGCTGGGCGGTGAGCGCGGCGCGGCGCAGTTCGGCCATGGCGGCCTCGAGGTCGGCGACTTCGTGGTGCCAAAGGACGAGTTGGTCGAGCGTGGCACCGAGATGGCGGCGGGTGGCTTCGCGGGGCTCCACGACGAGGGTGCGGGTGTCGACTTTGGGTGGGGCGGGCAGCGTGGTGCTGGCGAGGGGCAGGTCGGCAGTGAACCAGAAGGTGGCGCCGTCGGCGGCTTCGCTCTCCACGCCGATCTCGCCGCCCATCAGAATCGCAAGCTGGCGACAGATGGCCAGGCCGAGTCCGGTGCCGCCGTATTTGCGCGTGGTGGAGCTATCGATTTGGCTGAAGGGGAGGAAGAGCTGCGATTGGCGATCCTTGGGGATGCCGATGCCGGAGTCGCGCACCGAGAAGCGGACCTTGGGCACGGCGCCCGCCGGCGCGGGGAGCACGAGGTTGGCGGTGACGCGGATGCTGCCCTGGGCGGTGAATTTGACCGCGTTACCGAGCAGGTTGACGAGAATCTGGCGCAGGCGGCCGGGGTCGCCTTTGACCCGCAGCGGGACGGAGGGGTCAACATGGCCAACGATCTCGAGGTTCTTTTCAAGGGCGCGCACGGCGAGGACGTCGACGGCTTCCTCCACGGTGTCGCGCACGTCGAAGTCGATGTGTTCGAGATCGAGACGGCCGGCTTCGATTTTGGAGAAGTCGAGGATGTCGTTGATGACTTGGAGGAGGTTTTCGCCAGAGGTGCGAACGATCTCGAGGTAGGAGCGTTGTTCGGCGTTGAGCTGGGTTTGCAGGAGCAGGCCGGTCATGCCGATGACGCCGTTCATGGGCGTGCGGATCTCGTGCGACATGTTGGCGAGGAAGGCGCTCTTGGCGAGGTTGGCGGCCTTGGCTTGGTTGGCGAGTTCCTTGGAGTGAGCGAAAGCCTCCTGCAGTTGGAGATTGGTGGACTCGAGGTCTTCCTTGGAGCGGTGGAGATTCTCCTCGGTTTGTTTGAGCTCGGTGATGTCGGCGATGTGGCCGTGCCAGAGGGTGGAGCCGTCGGACTCGCGGGACGGGTTGGCGTGCACCAGCAGCCACCGCAGTTGGGAGTTGGGCGGGGTGACGCGGTATTCCTGGCGCCAGGGTTGCAGGGTGCGGGCCGAGGCGTAGATGGCGTCGACCACCATGGCAAAATCCTCCGGGTGCAGGGAGGAGAAGATGGCGGAGGCGTCGTCGACGACCTGCTCGGGCGAGCGGCCGTAGATGTCGCGGATACCTTCGGAGGCGTAGGGCAGGCAGGAGGTGCCGTCGGGGCGCAGCTTAAACTGGAACACCATGCCGGGCACGAGCGAGGCGATCTTGTGCAGGCGTTGGCTGGCCTCGGTGCGGGCGGCGTCGACGTGGCGACGTTCCGTGACGTCGTGGGCCATCGTGATGTGGCCGGTGAAGGTGCCGTGGGCATCGTGCACGGGGTCGATGCGGAGGCGCACCCAATACCCGCCTCCGTCGCGGTGGTAGTTGAGGATTTCCTCCTCCACGCTGGAGCCACTGAGAATGCCCTCTTCGATGCGGCGGCTGGCGGCGGGATCGGTGGCGGGACCGCGCAATAGGTCTACGACCTTGCGGCGGCGCACCTCGTGGGCTTCGAAACCGGTGATGCGAGTGAAGCCTTCGTTGACCCACTCGACTTCGCCGGCGGCGTTGGACATGACCACGGCATTGGTGGTTTTGCTGGCCACGAGGGAGAGGCGGGCGAGTTCGGCCTGGGCTTGGCGACGATCGGTGATGTCCTCGAGGAGGTAGAGAAAATGGGTCACGCCGCCACGGGCGTCGCGCAGGTAGGAAATCTGGGTGTGGGCCCAGAAGGTTTCGTCGAAACGGTTGCGGTGCAGGATGTCGCCGCTCCAGGCCTCGCTGAGGCGCAGGGCGCGGTCGCGCGAGTCGATGATCTCTGCCGGGGTGCCCTCGGCGTGCAGCATGGTGAGCGGACGCCCGATGGCTTCATCCTCCGCGTAGCCGGTGAGGATGGTAAAGGCGGGGTTGACCTGGCTCAGAGTCCCCTCGGCATCGGTGACCACGACGGCGAGCGGCAACTGGGCGATCATGCGCGCGAGCAGGCTGTCCGCGGGCTCGAGGGGGGGAGGGGCGGAGTCGGGCACCTCTGCCGATGGAGCGGGTGACGTCTGGGGCAGGACTTGCAGCAGGGCACCGTCGCAACCACCGAGTGGGCAGTAGCGCCAAAAAAGATCGATGGCCGTATCCGGAATCCGGTGACGGGCGGATGGCGTATTGCGCGCGAGCACGCGCGAGAGGTCTTCGGCGAGCTCGGAATTGGCCGGCCACAGTTCGGTGACCGTATCACCCGCGGCGAGGGTGCGCGGGTCGAGGGCGCTCAGGGATGCGGAGGACGCCTCGCGCCACAGGTCGTTGGTATGGTGCAGTGTGCCGTAGTGGTCGCACCAGCCCGCCGGGTAGGGCAGGGCGTCGAGGAGATGTTTCGCATCGTCTCCCAAGGACACAGGCGCAGGGTCCGGCGGAGCGGGTTCGGCGGCGGTGGAGAGGGCAGACGAGACGGAGGACGGAGACATCGACAGCAGGCGCAACCGCTCAGCCCACCCTGACTAGCAGTCCCGGCGGGTGAGCGGTTGGAGAGAGACGGGGGCGCGGAGGCAGGCCGGACCCCGAGGAGGATAGGAGACGGGAAGGGGGGAGGAGGACGACGGAGGGCGAGCCGATCAGAACATGTTCTGAATCTGGCCCATCTCGTCGCCGCCGACGACACGGTCGATGTCGAGCAGGGTCTTGACCACGCCTTTGACCTTGGCGAGGCCGAGGAGGCAGGAAGTGTCAAGACGGGTGCCAAACTCGGGGGTCGGTTCGATATCGGAGTCGCTGAGGGTGACAACCTCCTCGACGTTATCGACGATGAGGCCCATCTGGTTGGTGCCGCTGGCCATCTGGACTTGGACGACCACGATGCAGGTGCGCTCGGAGACCTCGGCGTTGAGGCCGAACTTGAGGCGCAGGTCGATGACCGGGATGACGCGACCGCGCAGGTTGATGACGCCCTTTACATAGTGCGGCACTTGCGGCACCGGAGTCACTTTTTGCAGGCGGATGATTTCGCGAACTTTCAGGACGGCGATGCCATAGGATTCCTGGTCGAGGAACACGGTCAGGTATTTGCCGGAAAGTTGAGTGGTTTCGAGGGTATCGGTGGCGTTGGACATGAGCACGGGTGTGATGGAGCCTGCATCGACACGGGTGGAGGGGCACTTCAGGAAAAAGTGGGGATATTTGCCGGGAAGATTGGTGGTTAAGTTCTCCGTGGCTGAGCCGAAATCAGTAGCCACTCCCCGTAGCAATTTTTCAACGCGGCCATGCCTATCTCCCAGGAAAACCTTACCGCCATCGACGAAATCAGCAACCGTCTCGCCTCTGAGAGCATTCTCATTCAGGTCGGGAAGGACGATGGCCTCATTCCCATCTACTCGCTCCTTGGTGAGCTCATCGAACTGGCCGGCGACGACAGCGCGTTCCTTGCGCCCGCGCTGGAAGTGCGGAGCGGGCTGGATGCCCTGCTCGATAACGCCATGCCCTTCGACGAGGCCAATGTGTCCAAGGTGAAGCGTCTCATCGACTGGCTTCCCATGGCCGTGTTGACGCGCCGCGCGGAAGACGATCTCCCCACTTGGGATGAGGACGTGCTGGAAGTGCGCGACGGAGGGGTCGAATCTGCGGCCGCCCCGGTCGCGGAAGAGCCGGTCCCCGCCGCGGCTACTGCTGCCGCCGAGCCCGAGGTCGATACTTCGATCGATACCGTGTTGGATCTCAACATGGAGGAGAATGCCGAGCTGTTGGCCGAATTCCACGCCGAGGCGGTGGACCATTTGCAACAGATCGAGGCTGCTTTGCTGGTGCTCGACGAAGAGCCGAAGGATGCCGACGCGATGGCGTCGATGTTCCGTTCCTTCCACACCATCAAAGGCGTATCAGGCTTCCTGAAGCTCACGCCGATGCACACGCTCACTCACGAGGTGGAGTCGCTGCTCGACCTCGCTCGCAACAACGAACTCGATCTCACGCCTTCCATCATCACCGAGATCCTGCGTTCCCGTGACGCCGTGCAGGCGATGGTGCAGCAAATCACGGTCGCGCTCGAGCAGGGAGTCCTGCCGGACGAAGTGATCCCGGTTTCCAATCTCATCGCCTCCGTGAAGCGCGTGGCGGTGCCGCGCGGCACCGAGCCGGCTCCGGTGGCTGCAGCAGCCCCCGCCGCCCCGGCGCCAATTTCCTTTGCCGATGCCGCGGCGGAGCTGGAAGCCGAGCAGGAGGAAGCGGCCGCGCCGGTCGCCGCCAAGAGTGACGCCCCCGCCGCCAAGGCTGCGCCGCGCCGCGCCAATGTGGTGCGTCCGATGGCTGCCACTGCCACGGTGCGCGTGAATACCGAAAAGCTCGACAATCTCATGAACGTCGTGGGCGAGCTGGTGATTGTGCAGAGCCAGTTGATGGAATCCTCCCGCGATCGTGCGGCCGATTCCACCGACGACGGCTCCACCCTCACTCGCAACCTCACCCAACTCGGCCGCATCACCAAGGAGCTGCAGCACACCGCCATGGCGCTGCGCATGGTGCCGGTGAAACCGACCTTCCAGAAGATGGAACGCATCGCCCGCGACCTCTCGCGCGAGTGCGGCAAGAAGGTCTCCTTCCATGTTTCCGGTGAAGACACCGAAATCGATCGCAGTGTCGTTGAAGAGATCGCTGATCCGCTCGTGCACATGGTGCGCAATGCGATGGACCACGGTCTCGAAGATCCGGAGGGCCGCACCGCGGCCGGCAAGGACGTGACCGGCAATGTGTCCCTCAACGCCTACCACCAGGGCAGCAATATGGTGATCGAGCTGACCGACGACGGTCGCGGTCTCGATGCCAACAAGCTCCTGGCGAAGGCCCGCAAGCAGGGCCTCATCGGCGAGAACCACGGCCTCGAGGAACAGGAAATTTACCAGCTCATCTTCCACCCCGGTTTCTCCACCGCCGAAAAGGTCACCGCCGTATCCGGTCGTGGCGTCGGCATGGATGTGGTGAAGCGGAATATCGAGAAGTTGCGCGGCAAGATCGAGATCGAGTCCGAACTCGGGATCGGGTCCACCTTCCGCATCATGTTGCCGCTCACCATGGCCATCATCGACGGCCTCGTGGTGAAGGTGGGCGAAGACCGTTTCATTCTGCCCAGCACTTCGGTGCAGATGGCGCTGCGTCCGAGTCCCGAAATCCTCTCCAAGGTGCAAGGCACCGGCGAAGTGCTCGATCATCGCGGCAAGATTCTGCCCATCACCCGCCTGCACCAGCAGTTTGGCATCCCGGGCGCGATCGAGCAGCCGACCGAAGGCATCATGGTCATCGTCGAGAGTGCCGGCCGCAGTCACGCGCTCCTCGTCGACGAGATGGTCAACAAGCAGGAAGTCGTCATCAAGAGCCTCGGTTCCTTCCTTCAGGGCCTGCGCGGTGTCGCTGGTGGGGCGATCCTCGGTGACGGCAACATCGCACTCATTCTCGATCCGGGCGCGCTCTTTGACGAAGCCGCCTGACCACATGCGTGAAGTCAGAAGTCAGAAGTAAGAAGTTTGAAGTGCGTCCGCGAATCACCCGCATCGCTTCCTCACCTGCATTCTGATTCCTACCTCTGACCGCCAACATCCTACCTCCGAAATGAGCCAGATCCCCTCCCTCGACCAAGTCTGCGAACGGGCGCTCAAACTGCCTTGTTCGCCCTCGCTCATGCCGCGCTTAATCTCCGCGCTCGACGACGAAGAGACCGGTATCGAAGAGATCGGGGCGATCATCCAGTTGGATGCCGCCTTGGCGGGTTCGACCCTGCGTCTGGCCAATTCCGCCTTCTTTGGCGGTGGCGAGCCGGTGGATACGCTCAACAGCGCGCTCATGCGTTTGGGCATCAAGGAAATCTACCGCCTCAGCGCACTCGCGTTGGTAGGCCGTTGGTTCAACCAGGAGATCGCCGGCTATGGTTGGCAACAGGGGGATTTCTGTCGCCTGTCGCTGGTGACCGCGGTCGCCGCGGAGTATCTGGCCGAAACCACTGGCGTCGTGGATCCGGGTAAAGCCTACGCGGCCGGCCTGGTGCACGAGATCGGCAAGATGGCCGTGGCGTATTCATGCGCCGACTACTTTGGCGACATTCGCACGCACCAACGCGAACACGGTGTCGCGTGGGCGGAGTCCGAGCGTGCGATCCTCGGCTATTGCCACATCGAAGCCGGCGCGGAGTTGCTGCGCCGCTGGAATTTTCCGCCCAATCTCATCGCGCCGGTGGAGCACAATCCGCCGAGCCGGGACGTGCCGGAGGAAGACATGCCGTTGGTGATGGTGGTGCATGCCGCCAAATACGTGGCGACGAGCATCGGCGCCGGCGTGGCCGAGGATGGTTTCCTTTTCGATCTTCAGGCAGATCTGCTCGACGAGTGGAATCTCAATGCCGAGGTCCTGGAAAAGGCCTTCCCGATCGTCCTCGAGCGTTCCGAGCGCATGCTGCACGACCGCATGACGACGGGCGAAATCGAGCTCTGAGGCCCGTGGTTAAGGGTTCAAACCGGGAACGTCGCGAAGAATCGCGAAGGGTTTCCGGTCGGAGGGTCTGTAGCCGGGGGCGTTGACCCCGGGTGCGCAGCCGGTTGCCGCTTTCGATCAGCTGGTTTTTACACGCGCTCGACCGGTTTGGCGCGGGCTAGTTTGGTGTCTTCGTCGATGACCTCGGTGGTGCCGGGAGGCGGGGCGTTTTCTGCGCGTGGTTTGGCGCGGAGCTGGCCCCGGCGGAAATGGCGGTTGAGCAGGAAGGCTCCGGTGCCAATGGCACCTACCGCCAGGGCGACGCCGAGCAGCGGCAGCAGCACGGCCACGGCGACGGTGCCCACCACGAGGGCCAGCAGGAGGGCGACGAGGAAGGCGAGTCCACGCACGATCGGAGATCGCACGGGGCGGCCGTTTAAGGAGACATTGATGCCCATGACCGGACATCCTACCGGAAATCGTTCCGGGCGCCACTAGAGAAAGCCGTTTGAATTGGAATCAGCGCGACGGCTTTATGCTGCGACGGTGGTGGGGGCGTAGTTTGCGGCCGTCGCCACCTCGTGGTCGGTGGCGTGGTCCTGGATGCTGGTGGCGCCGATGAGGCGTTCGAGGTTGGCCACACTCTCCCGCAGGGTGCGCACTTCGTGATCCAAGGTGGTGGCGGTGCCGGCGGATTCCTCGGCGACGGCGGCGCTTTGTTGGGTGACGGTGTCCATTTGCGTGACCGCTTGGGTGACGTGTTGGATGCCCTGGCTTTGTTCGCTGGAGGCGTGATCGATGCGGGCGACCAGTGTATCCACTTGTCGGGCACACTCGACGATGCGCTCGAGGGCGCCGCTGACTTCGCGGGAGATGGCGAGACCGTGCCGACTGCGCGTGACCGATTGTTCGATGCGGGCGGCGGTTTCGTGGGCGGACTCGGCGGAGCGGCGGGCGAGGTTGCGCACCTCTTCGGCCACGACGGCGAAGCCGGCCCCGGCCTCGCCGGCGCGGGCGGCTTCGACGGCGGCGTTGAGGGCGAGCAGGTTGGTTTGGGAGGCGATGGCATCGATCGTCTTCACGATGGAGGCAATCTCGTCGGAGGACTGGTGAATGGCTTCCATGGCTTCGAGCATGCGCGTCATGTGCTGGGCCCCGGCGTCGGCGGCGGTGCGCGTGTCGGAGGCATAGCGCTTGGCTTCGCGGGCGCTGTCGGCGTTGCGCTGGGTCATGGTGCTGATCTCCTCCAGCGAGGCGCTGGTCTCTTCGAGCGCGGCGGCCTGGCTACCGGCGTCGTCGGCCAGGGTCTGCGATGATTGCGCGACCTGGCGGGTGGCGGCGGCGGTGCGGTCGGCACTGGCGACGAGCGCGCCGGCGATGCGGCCGAGGCTGCGGTTGAGCCCGCGCACGGAGAGGGTGCTGGCGAGGATGATGGCGACGAAAATGACGGATCCGACGATGACGGTTTGCCACTGCATCAGTCTTACGTCGGCTCGCAGGGCTTCACCGGCGGTGAAGCCGGCATCCATGTTGTGATCGATGAGGCTGGTGACGGCCTCGCGCAATGCGGCATAGGCTTGGGCCACGTCGATATCGAAGGCGTCGGCGGCGTCGGCTGGATCGATGCCGACCTTGGCGTAGAAGTTTTGCGCGGCATCCTGATAGGCTCTCTCGGAGGCGAGGAAGGTCTCGTAACGGGCGCGGTCTGCGTCGGTGCGGATGGAGGCCACGTAGGCGTCGAGCGAGTGTTGGAGCCGGGCATCAACCTCGTCGACCGCAGCGCGCGCGGCCGCTACCTCGCTGTCGTCGTAGGCGAGCAGGACGCGGCCGAGCATGATCTGGCGGTTGGCGGCTTCGACCCCGATGCGACCGGCGTAGGCGGCGCCGGGCAGGTTATTGGTGGCGATCTGGTCGCCGAGGTCGTGGAGCTGGGTGACGCGGTGGAGCGTGACGCCGATACCGACGGCGATGAGCACGCAGAAGGCGGCGATGATCAGGGCAACGCGGTGGCCGAGCGACAGAGATTTCATGAGCGGGCGAGGAGGCAGGATCCGGAGGTCCGAGGGCGGCTCCGGTTGCGTCCGGGCACGCCGGGAAAAGACTCAGCCGAGGCGGTGACGGATTTCGCGCCCCGGGAGTTTGAGGAAGACTTCGCCGGTTGCGATGTTGAGGTGGACGGTGCGATTTACGTTCCCGCCGAGTTCTTCGTAGGAGGCGCGCAGTCCGTAGAGGGACAGGAGCTTGCGGGTGGTGGCGATGTTGCGTTCGCCGATCTTAAATTGGTCGGGGCCGTTCAGCACGCAGGCGCCACCGGCGAGCAGAATGTTCACGCGTTGGCGCTCGGCGCGGATACCACGCAGGGCGTTGAAGAGCATGGGAATGCCGGTGTCGGCAAACATGGCGGGCTTTTTGCCGGCTCGATCCGGGGAAAGGGTGGAGTCGGGCAGCATCAGGTGCAACAGACCGCCGGCGCGGGCCACGGGGTCGAAGACGATCACGCCCACGCAGGAGCCGAGGGCGAAGGTGGACAAGGTGACGTGTTCGACGTTGGACACCGCCATGTCGCCCACGCCCACGACGACGCGTTGGGCGAAGGACTTGCTGTGTGCGCCGGTGGGGGAACCAAAGCTGCCACCGGGCGATGGAGCGGCTTTGGGTTTGGGGGACGCAAAGGCCCCGAAGACATCGTTGATGCTCGCTGAACCGGCCATGGATTAACTCAGTTGTAAACCAGCAGGCGCTGGCTGATGGGGTTCACATTGTGGTGGTTGCGCAGCTTGGTGATCATGGCCTCGTTGAGGGCCTGACCTTCGCTCACGAGGAGCATGCCGTGGGGGCTGTAGAGACCGCTGGCCAAGACCATGCCGGGTTGCAATTCCGAGAGGAGGACCTCGCGCACGACGCGCGGGAGTTGGAAACTTTCGGTGACCTTGAGCACGAGGCGCACGGCCTCGGGGTCGAGGGCGCGACCACTCTCGGCGAGGATAGCCTCGGCGGCTTTGGCTTTGGGCAGGCCGGTCTCAACGAACCAGACCGCGGCGGCGAGGCAGCGGGCGACCCACGGGATGTGTTCGCCGGCGATGCCATCGGGGAAACCGCGGCCGTCGAAACGTTCGTGATGGGCGCGGATGACCTCGCCCACGGCGGGTCGGGCGTCGACAAAGGACGCGAGGGTCTGGCTGTAAACCGGGTGGTGGGAAATGATGTCGCGCTCGCGTTCGGAGAGGCGCTCGGGGTGCTGACGGAAGGCGCGTATCACCTCACGGGATACACCGATGAGGCCCAGGTCGCAGAGCCAGGCGCTGGTGCGCAGCACGTCCTTTTCGTCGCCCTCAAAATGCTCGGTCTGCACCATGAGTTGCACGAGGTCGACGAGGGCGCGGGTGCGGCTGCCGAGGAAGGGGTCGTAGGTCGCGAGGATGCGGCTGCAGAGCTCGAGCGAGTGCTCGTAGCGTTCGGCGAGGTCCTTGTTGGCGGCGTCGAGGTTGCGGTTGGCGGTATCGAGGTCGGTGACCTGGCTGTTGAGGCGCTCGTTGGCGACGGAAAGCTCGGTGTTGAGCCGCTGCGATTCCTGCAGGAGCTGGTAGTTTTGCTCAACGAGTTCGAAGCGCTGGCGGGCGTTGTCGACGGTGGCGATGAGTTCTTCGCGTAGCCACGGTTTGGCGATGAAGCGGAAGATTTCACCGCGGTTGATGGCGGCGACGACGGTGGGCAGGGACAGGACGGCGGTGATGAGCACGCGCGAGGCGTTGGGCTGCATCTCCTTGCAGGCCACGAGGAATTCGAGGCCGGTCATGTCGGGCATCCGGTGGTCGGAAATGATGATGCCGAACTGTTGGTCGCGCACGAGCTCGAGCGCGCGCAGGGGGTGCTGGGCGGTGGCCACGTGGTAGCCCTCGCGCTCCAAGGTCTCGCGCAGGGCGATGAGCGCAGCGGCCTCGTCGTCAACGGCGAGGACGCAGCGACTGAGGTCGGCGGGAGACTTGGTGGTGGCGGAGGCGGACATGGGAAGAAGCAGGTGCGGGAAACGGGGTGGGGATCAGGCCGTGGTCATCGCGGAGGGACGCGCGGTCGGTTGTTCCAGCAAGTTCATGATATGGCGCGGCATATTGGCGAGGCTGACCTGCGCTTCGGAACCGCCCGCTTCCCAGGCGGCGCGAGGCATGCCGTAAACGACGCAGGAGGCTTCGTCCTGCGAAAAGGTGCGGGCGCCGTGTTGGCGCAGGACGTGGAGGCCCTCGGCGCCGTCCTTGCCCATGCCGGTGAGCACGCCTCCCACGGCGTGGCGACCGGCGGTGTCGGCGATGGATTTGAAGAGGACGTCAACGGCGGGGCGTTGGTGCCAGACCATCGGGCCGGAGACAACATGGGCGATGTAGCGGGCGCCGTTCCAGCGGAGGGTGAGGTGGTAGTTGCCGGGGGCGACGAGGGCGAGGCCGGGCGTGAGCACGTCGCCGTCGCGGGCTTCGCGCACTTCGAAACGACAGTTGGCGTTGAGGCGCTCGGCAAAGGCGCGGGAAAAGGTGGGGGGAATGTGCTGCACGATGGCCGTGGGCGGGATGTCGGCCGGGAGGCGGGTGAGCACTTCGCGCAGGGCTTCGGTGCCACCGGTGGAAGCGCCGAGTAGCAGGAGGCGTTTGGGGTTGTGGCGACGGGGATCGGGCACGGCACGCAGGGGCGCGGAGGCGATCGGACGGGCGGAGGGCGTGATCGGGGCGGCCGGTGCGGCGGCCGGCGTCGGGGAAGTGGCTGGTTCGTCTTCGCGCGAGGGCCGGGGCCGGGAGGCGGCGGCGGCGCGGATTTTTTGCACCAGTTGCGGTCCCAGGTCACCGATGGAGTAGGAGCCGTTGGGTTTGCCGAGGACTTCCACGGCGCCGAGGCGCAGGGCTTCGAGGGCGTGGTGGGAACCGCTTTGGGTGAGCGAGCTCATGATCACGACCGGTAGTGGCCGTTGTTGCATCACGATCTTGAGGAAGGTGAGGCCGTCCATGCGCGGCATTTCGAGATCGAGCGTGAGGACGTCGGGGTTCGTCTCGATGATCTTGTCGCGGGCGAAATACGGGTCGATGGCGGTGCCAACGACTTCGATGTCGGGTTCCTTGGACAACACGTCCTGCACGACTCGGCGCACGACAGCGGAGTCATCGACGATGAGAACACGGATGGGGCGTTGGGACATGGTGGTGTTGAACGAGAGGGTGGGGCGACGAGCGGTGGAGGGCTCAGTCGGGTTTGCGGTAGGTCGCCGGGGCGACGGACTTCAGGCTGTGCTGGATGGCGGTGAGGCTCTCCGAGTGGCCGACCATGAGGTAACCCCCGGGCACGAGCAGGCGGGTGAGGCGATTGACGAGTTCCTCCTGAGTGGGGCGATCGAAGTAGATCATCACGTTGCGGCAGAAGATCACGTGGAACGGCTGGGTGTAGGGCACCGAAGCGTCGAGCAGGTTGAGCTGCCGGAAGGTCATGCGCTTTTGCAGGTCGGACTTTATGCAGTATTTGCCGGCCTGCGGGCCAAAGCCCTTGAGGAAGTAGCGGGAAACGAGGCTGCGGTCGATGCGATCGACGACCGAGGCGTCGTAGATCCCCTGGCGGGCGCGCGCGAGGATGCGGTGGGAAATGTCGGTGCCTTCCAGGCGCCAGCCCCATTTGTCACGGGCCTCGAGTTCGGCCAGAGTGATGGCGAGGGAGTAGGGTTCTTCGCCGGAGGAGGCGGCGGCGCTCCAGATGGAGAGGTGGGGCCAGTTGGCCTTGCGCGCGCGGTCACGCAGTTCTGGCCAGGCCCGCTCGCGCAGGAAATCGAAGTGCGCCGGCTCGCGAAAAAAGAAGGTGTGATTGGTCGAAATGACGTCGATCAGGTGCGACAATTCGTCGTTGTTGGACTGGCCCTGCAGGAAGCGGCAGTAGTCCGTGATCGTCGCAATCTTGGTGGCGCGGAGGCGTTTACCCAGTCGCGCGGAAACCAGGGCCTTTTTGTCGGGGCCGAGGTTGATGCGACTGTGGCGATAGACCAAGTCGCGGATGAATTCATAATCCGTATCGAGCATGCGTGATCTGAGGCTACTTCGGCGCAGGCTTGGCGGACTGAAGAGGAAACGAATCCTAGCGTGAAATTGCCATGCGGGGCGGGGGGGAGGAGCGGGGCGGAAATTCTTGCCGCCCCCGTTTGCGCTTAGGGGGATGGGGCCGGTCGCGGAGGCATCGGCGTAAAAGTAAAATTTTTTAAAGCACTGGAGTTCAGATGGTAGAGGTGTCCTGAATTTGGGTTGGCATCACGGCTGCATTCTCGGGCGGAGTCATGATCAGCCCTGTTTCGCAATCCACCAATTTCGCCCTCGCCGCCAAACTCCTTGATGCGGCGGTCATGCGGCAGGAGGCGATTGCCACCAACATCGCGAATGCCGAGACGCCGGGCTACAAACGGGTCGATATCAACCCGGATTTCGCCCGCGAATTGGAGACGCGCATGGGCTCCGGCTCCACCCCCGCCGAGCTTCGCGGTCTGCGGCTGGAACTGAAAACCGACGAGAACGCCCGCACCATGCGCAAGGACGGCAACACCGTCGAAGTGGAGAAGGAGATCCTCGAGATGAACCGCAACACCGTGGCCTACGAGTTCCTCACCGACTACGTGAGCAGCAGCTTCAAGTCCCTCAAATTCGCCATCACCGGCCGCGGCTGATTCCACCGCTGTCCTCACCTAAACCGCCCCTTTCCCTACCATGAACCTAATCTCTGGAGTCGACGTTTCCGCCAGCGCCCTCAACGCGCAGCGCACCCGTCTGGACGTGGTCGCGCAAAACATTGCCAACGCCCACACCACCCGCGGGCCCGACGGCAAGGCCTACCAACGCCAGATCGTCGCCTTTGAGACTGAGCTCATGCATCGCACCCACGGGTCGCCGCTCGCCGGGATCAAGATTGCTGGCATCACCCAGGACCAGACTCCCGGTCAACAGGTCAACGACCCGCAGCATCCCGATGCCAACGCCGAAGGCATGGTCACCATGCCCAACGTCAACCTCGCCTTTGAAATGGTCGACCTCATCACCGCCTCCCGCGCCTACGAGGCCAACCTCTCCGTCGTCCGCAACGCCAAACAGATGGCCATGAAGGCCCTGCAGATCGGGCGATGAAATGGCAGTAAGCTCTAAGCATTAAGCAATAAGCTAAATACCGCCTCCCGCCTAAAGCCCCCCAGCCACTCTTCACCATGTCGCTCATCAGCTCCCTCGGATCCATCGCCGGCAACATCGGTATGCGTCAACCGACGCTCACCCGCATCGACCAGCCGCAGGCTCCGACCCTGCGTCCCTCCGGTCCGGCGAGCCTCCCGGGCGCCGATACCGCCGCTTCCTTCGGCAAGCTGATCGATGCGGTCGAGTCCAAGCAACTCGAGTCCGCCGCCGCCGCCCGCGATGTGATGCTCGGTCGTTCCGACCAGATTCACCAAAGCGTCATCGCCATGCAGGAGGCCTCGGTCTCGCTCAGTCTCATGGTCGAGACCCGCAACAAACTCGTCGAGGGCTACCAGGAACTCATGCGCATGCCGGTCTGATGCGCCGGACCTCCCCTCTATCTGCAGCCGATTTTCTCAATCGTATTAATCGATGAAGTCCTTCCTCTCCTCCCTTGCCGGTCTTTGGAAAGAACTGGGTGCCAACCAACGGGTTTCCCTCGTGGTGGCGGCCGTCGCCGTGATCGGCGGGCTCACCGCGCTCACCGTCTGGTCCAATCGCCCCGACATGCAGTTGCTTTTCGGTCGGCTCACGGAGAAGGACGCCGCCGCCATCGTATCCAGTCTGCAAGGACAGGGCATTCCCTACGAAGTCTCCAACGGTGGTTCTGCCGTCTATGTGCCGTCCGAGCACGTGCATCGCCTGCGCATGGATCTCGCCTCCCGCGGTCTTCCCTCCGGTGAAGGCGTCGGCTTTGAGATTTTCGACAAGAACCAGTTCGGCCTCTCCGATTTCATCCAACGCACCAACTACCTGCGCGCCCTCCAGGGCGAACTCGCCCGCACCATCGCCCAACTCGACGGCGTGCGCTCCGCCCGCGTCATGATCGTGCAGCCGGAAAACCGCCTCCTGCTCACCGAGCAGGGCATTCGCCCCAGCGCCTCCGTCTTCTTGGAAGTGTCCAGCAACCGGCTCGACAGCGAAGCGGTGAACTCCGTGCGCCACCTCGTGGCCAACTCCGTGCAGGGCCTCACCCCTGACGAGGTCGCCGTCATCGACCAGAAGGGCCGCGTGCTCTCCGCCGAGCTCGAAGAAGATCCCATGCTCGCCAACGCTTCCTCCCAGATCCGCTACCGCCAGCAGGTCGAGGACTACTTTGCCAAGAAGGTCGAAACCATGCTCAAGCCCGTCGTGGGTGAGGGCAACGTGGTCGTGCGCGTCTCGGCCGACATCGACACCGAAGCCGCCACCCTCACCGAAGAGCGCTATGATCCGGAAGCCCAGGTTGTCCGCTCGCAGACCGTCACCGAAGACACCTCCAACTCCCAGGAAGCCCGCGCCGGTGGCAACCTCGTCGGGGTGACCGCCAACACCCCCGGCGCCGGCGGCAACGAGGCTCCCGGCGGCGGTCCCACCTCGGTCAACGAGCAGGCCCGCACCACCCGCACCACCGCCTACGAAATTAACCGCGTGCTCACCAACATCACCCGCACCCCGGGCACGGTGAAGCGCCTCACCGCCGCCGTATTCGTCGCGCCACTACCTGCGGACGAAGCCGGTGAACCGATCGTGCGCACCGAGGAACAGCTCAACGAGCTGCGCCGCATCGTGGTCAACGCCCTGGGCCTGCGCGCCGAGGAAGGCCAGGACCTCAACGAACTCGTCACGCTCACCGAGATGCCCTTTGCCTCCTCTCCGATCATTGAGGAAGTGTCCAAGATGGAACAGGTCACCCGCCTGCAGCCGCTCATCGATCTGGGCATGCGCATTGGAGGGTTCCTGCTCGCCGGCTTCCTCATGATGACCTTCTGGCGCCAGCTCAAGAAGGCCCGCCCCGAGCCCGTGCCGCTCGAGGTCCTGCGCTACGCCGACGAAGCCAAGAACAAGTCCGAAAAGAGCGGAGCCCTCACCCCGGAACTGCTCACCGAACTCATCCGCCAAAAGCCCGAGAACGTTTCCACCGCCCTGCGCGACTGGGCCGGTTCCTCCAATAACTGAGCGCGATCCGTCCGCCGCCTTCTGACCTCCGACTCACCCTTTCCCCATGGCCGATATCGACTACACCAAACTCAACAAACAGCAGAAGCTCGCGCTGTTCCTGATCATCATTGGTCCGGAAACCGCCGCCGAGGTGCTGCGCGAGTTCGATGAGGTGGAGATCGAGGCCCTGTGCCGTGAGATGAACCAGTTCACCATGGTGCCCGACGATATCCGTCAAAAGGTGGCCGAAGAGTTTACGCCGGTCATCGGCAAGAGCGTCGCCTCCACCCGCGGTGGCATCGACTACGCTCGTGACGCCCTCACGCGCTCCCACGGCGACTACAAAGCCAACGCCATCCTCGGCCGCGTGGGCCTCGCTCCCACCGGCACCACCGTCGACATGGTCAACGACCTGTCCGAAATGGATGCCCGGCAGATTTTTAATCTGATCAAGAACGAGCAGCCACAGACGATTTCCTTCATCCTGTCCTACCTGCCCGGCAACAAGTCATCGGAGGTCTTCAGCCTCTTCGGCCCGGAGCAGCGCGAGGAGATTCTCGAGCGCCTCGGCATCATCGAGAGCACCTCCGTCGAGCTCGTCACCAAGATCGTGCGCAACATCGGCAAGCACTTCGACAAGAAGACCCAGCCGAGCTACCACAACAGCGGTGGCGTGCGTTCGGTGGCCGACCTCCTCAACGGTCTCGACAAAGAGACCTCCAAGAACCTTCTCGGCCGCCTCGAAGAGCGCAACCCGACCCTCGGCTCGGCCATCCGCCGGAAGCTCTTCAGCTTCGACGATCTCAGCCGCCTCACGCCGTCGGACCTGCAGCGCGTCCTGCGCGAGGTCGAGTCCTCCAGCCTCGCGGTGGCAATGAAGTCCGCCCCCGAATCGCTGCGCGAAAAGATCTACGGCGCCATCTCCAAGCGCGCCGCCGAATCCCTCAAAGACGAGATCGATATGCTCGGCCCGGTGCGCGTCAAAGACGTCGAGACCGCGCAGGACGGCATCATTCAAATCGTCCGCCGCCTCGAAGAAGAAGGCGCCATCGCAACCGACGGCGCCGATGCCGCGGTGGTCGCGTAGAAAAGCACTCAGCACTCAGCGATCAGCTCTCAGCCAATTCAGCATTCACCCCCCACCATTCTCCATTCCTCATGCCCACCTCCACTCTCATTCGCTTTGACCGCCCGCTGCGCGGCGCCCGTATTTCCGGGCAGCTCGCGCCGGTCTCGCATGAGGACATGGAGAAGGCGCGCACCGAGGCGTATCAGCAGGGGCAGGACGCCGCCCGCGCTTTCGCCGACCAGCAGATGGTCGAGGTGCGCACGGAGTTGCAGGCCCTGCAGGACGGCATCTTTCGTGCCCTCGGTGAGATCGAACCAAGTCTCGTGCAACAGGTCCGCGAGGCCCTGCCGGAGCTCGTGCTCGAGTCCACCCGCCGCCTGCTGGAAGGCTTCGAACCCGACCCGGATCAGGTCAGCCGCATCTGCCAGGACACGCTCGAACAGCTGTATCCAGAAACCAACAACCTCGAGCTGCGCCTCAGTTCCCGCGACGCCGATCTGCTCGACAAGCTCAGCCCCGACTGGCTGCGCCGCTACCCGGAGATGCGCATCACCCGCGACAGCCACCTGCGCCCCGGCGACTGCGTGGTGCACAGCCGCTTCGGCGTCACCGATGCCCGCCTCGACGCCAAGCTGCAGAACCTCGGCCATGAACTCCTCGGCGCCAACGGCTGAGTCCTCCCTTCCCAACTTTCCTTTCCTCCAACCGTGACCACCGCCGCCACCAGACCTTCCGCCGATCTCCGCGTGTTCGTCGACGCATTGCGCTCCCAAGTGAAGCATGCGCCCGTGACCCGCCGTGTCGGCCGGGTGACGGGAGTCACGGGTTTGGTGATCGAGTCCGACGGTCCCAATGTCGGCCTCGGCGAACTTTGCCGCCTCACCTCCGATCGCGGTGACTTCAGTGTCACCGCCGAGGTGGTCGGTTTCCGCGGCGAGCGCGTCCTGCTCATGCCGTTGGGCGAGACCGCCGGCTTGCACGCCGGTTGTGAGGTGACCGCCTGCGATCGTCCGCCGTTGCCCAAGCCCGGCCCGGGTCTGCTCGGCCGCGTGGTGGATGCGCTCGGCAAACCCTTTGATGGGCTCGGCGTCATTCCCACCATGCGCGGTGACGCTTCGGCCTCCAATGTGCCGCACCCGCTGCGCCGCCAGCGCATCAAAGATCCGTTCGTCACCGGTGTCCGCGCTTTGGATACGTTCACGCCGATGGGCAAAGGCCAGCGCGTGGGTATCTTCGCTGGTTCCGGTGTGGGTAAGTCGACTCTGCTCGGCATGATTGCCCGCAACTGCGAGGCCGATGCCGTCGTGATCGCGCTCGTCGGTGAACGTGGTCGTGAAGTGCGCGAGTTCATCGAGAAGGACCTGGGCGAGGCCGGTCTGGCCCGCTCGGTTGTCGTGGTCGCCACTTCCGATACGCCGGCGCCGTTGCGCCTGCGCGCCGCCTTTACCGCCACCGCCATCGCCGAGCAGCTGCGCGACGAAGGCAAAAACGTGCTCCTGCTGATGGACTCCGTCACCCGCTTCGCCATGGCTCAGCGTGAGATCGGCCTGGCCATCGGCGAGCCGCCCGCCACCCGCGGTTACACGCCCTCGGTCTTCGCCATGTTGCCGCGCCTGCTGGAACGCAGTGGGGCAGGGGAGCGTGGCGCCATCACCGCGCTCTACACCGTGCTGGTGGAAGGCGATGATATGAATGAGCCGGTGGCCGATGCCGTGCGCGGTATCCTCGATGGTCACGTGGTGCTCTCCCGTGCCCTCGCGCACGCCAACCATTTCCCCGCCATTGATGTGCTGGAAAGCGTGAGCCGCCTCGTCGGCGACGTCTGTGCACCGGAGGATCGTGACGCTGTGTCCAAGGCGCGCGAACACCTCGCGGTTTATCGCAAGAACGAAGACCTGATCACCGTGGGCGCCTACCAAAAGGGCGCCAACCCCGGACTCGACGCGGCTGTGCGCCGCCAACCCGGCATCGTGAAGTTCCTGCGCCAGGGGATTCACGAACACACCGAACGCGACGCGTCCTTCACCCAACTCAAGGAGCTCATCTGATGAAACGTTTCACCTTTTCCCTGCAGGCTGTCTCCACCGTGCGCGTGTGGAAGGAAGCCAAAGCCCGCGAAGCCCTCGCCGCCGCCGTTCAAGCCTACGTGGATGCCGAAGAACACCTCGCCGCGCTCCATGAGGAAGCCGAGGAACTCGAGGCCATCGTGCGCCGCGCCCGTGAGAATCACTTCAAGCCGGCCGACCAGGCCGCCTTCCTCCACGCCTACAGCGTCGCCGCCAACGCCATCATCGAAGGCGAGACGCAGGTGGCCGAAGCCAACGAAAAACTCGAAGCCGCCCGTGCCGACTGGCGCGATGCGCGCGCCGGCCTCAAGGCCGTCGAAGCCCTCGAGAAACGCGCCCGCGAAAAACACCGCCTCGAGACCGCCCGCGAAGAGCAGGCCCTGCTCGATGAGCGCGCCGCCGCCATCCACGCCCGCACCGGTGGGCTCTACTCCTGAAACAGCCATCAGCCCTCAGCGGTCAGCCATCAGCTAGGCACCGCTCCCAGTTTCCCTCCCTCCTCACATGAAAAAACTTTTCCCCGCACTTACGGTTTTGATCGGTGCCGGCGTCGGCCCGAGCGTCGGCCTCTTCGTGTTCGTGAAGGGAGCCGCGCCTTACATCCGCGAAGCCGCCGCGGCCCAGGGCGAACACATGGAGGCCGTGATCATTCCCAAGAAGCCGTGGGACTTCTGGACGTTTGAGATCGAAAAACTCTCCGACGAACTCGAAGGCAAACTCACCGATCTCGCCGACCGCGAAGCCGATCTCGTCGCCCGCGAGGCCCGCATGGCCGCCGCGATGCAGGAACTCGACGTCGCACGTTCGGAGATCGATGCCCTGCGCGCCCAGCTCACCCGCCATGTAGGTGAGCTGAAGGAATCGGAGATGAAAAACATCCGCACCCTCGCGGCGACCTACGGCGACATGAAGCCCAAGGCCGCGCTGCCCCTCCTGCGTGAACTCTCCGATGACACGATCATCAAAATCCTCGCCGTGTGGAAACCGGACAACGTGCGTCCGCTGCTCGACGAAATTTCCAAAAACGCCGCCGCCGATCCCGAGATGGTGCAACGCGCCGGTATTTGGTCCGAACGCCTGCGCCTGCTGCCGCGCGACCCCGTCAAAGGCTAGCTCCCCGCACCGCCCCGACCCTTTTCCTCGTTAGTTTCACTTTCCCCCTGGGAGCCACGGACGGCACCCGCGATCTGCCCAAGAAGGGCCCACCCATGAATGAATCCGTCGTCCACTCCCTCTTTGCTGCCGTTCGGCCCCCAGCCGACTTCTGGTTCCGCGACTCCGCTCTCCGGTAAGGCCGCCGCCCGCGTCGAAAGCGCCATGCTGGCCGAGTTCGGGCCCTTGCCCGTCGGTCAGGCCTTCGACGGTCTCATGCCCTTGCAGCCCGTCTCGCCCGAGGCCAAGGCGGTTGTCGCCCAGCTCCTCGGCACACTCAACGAGAGTGCCACGCCGACCGAGACCGGTGAACCGATTGTCCTGGGTGTCGACTTGGCGGAGGGCGAGGCTCCTGCCGCCCTGCCGGTCCGCGTGATCGATGCGCGCGCCAAAGCTCCGTCCCCGGTGATTTCGGCCGACGCGTCGAGTCCGGCCCATGCGTCCCGGCCCACCGAAGACGCGGCGACTGCGCCCGTCGAGGATGCGCCTTTGCCCGACGAAGCCGACGAGGCCGCTGCCGACGACTCTGCTCCGATGGACGCCCCCGATCTTCCGGTCATTGCATCCGCCCTGACTCCGGTGCCCGCCACGGTTGCGAGCACGCCAGCCAACCCGGCGGAGAGCGTGACCCCCTCGGTGCAGACGGCCGACTCGCGGCTGATCCCATCGCAACCTCCCGTCGCCTCCGAGTCCTCGCGGCCGGCGGTTGACGCGTCCGCGACTCCGACCACAGCCCCGGTGAGTCACGCCAGCACTCGACCGGTGTTCGCTGCCGACGTTGCAGTGGCCGCCAAAACGAAACCCCGCGAGGCCGAGCCGCAGCCGATGGCCACGCCTGCCCGACCGACGGCCGTGACGGCGCAGCCCATTCTGGCCAACCCGGCCCCGGCGGTCTCGGCGACGAGCCCAGTCGCCCCTGAGGCACTCGCCAACCCGGCCGACCTCTCACTGCCCAGTGCCACGCCTTTGGAGCAGGCCATGCGCGCCTCTGCCGCCGCGACGGTGACGGAGTCGGCCCAGCTGCGCCCGACTGAAAAATCCATTCTCTCGACGCCCCGCAGCGCAGTCGCCCCGGCGGTGACGACTCCGGCGGGCGTTACCACTGCGCCGACGACGGCCGCCCCGACACCGACCGCGTTGCCGCTCACCCCGGGCACCGTCGACACGCCTCCCGCCGAGACCCCGGCAGGCCTTTCCACGGCAGGTGCCGGACGGACGGCAGATGTTGCCGGGCTGGTTGACGATAGTCCGGCCGTGGCGCTGCCGCAGCAGGGTGAAGGATGGAAAAAAATATTATTAAACGCTTACAAGCAACGGGTTAAGGGTGAGGTTGAAACGGTTGGCATCAAAGATGCAAAAACCGACGGCATCATGCCCTCGTTGCTCTCCAATTCCGTTCCTCAGGTCGATTCGACGGCCGCGGTTGCCTCCGCGAACGGTTCGTTGTCGAGCATCCCGGCGGAGTGGGCGGAGAAACTTGCCCAGCTCACCGCGCGGGCTGAGCGCCTGGCTCCGGCCCGTCTCGAAGTGAGCCTGCCGATGCAGGGCGCGCCCGATCTCAAAGTGCGCGTGTCGTGCCGCGGTGGTCGCGTGGCCTGCGAGTTCCAGAACGCCTCGCCGGAGCTGCAGCGTTTGTTCCTGCGGGAGTGGCCGGGCCTCGGTCAGCTCTTCAATCGCGAAGGCACCAGCGTCCGCGTCGAACAACCCTCCTTCAGCCAGTTGCACGATGGTCAGGACCGCAGTGCGGCGGGCGATCAGTCTTCCGGCCGTCGCCAGCATGAAGAACGCGCCCAGCGCGAAGAGGATGCGACGCTCGCCGCCTTCTTTGCCGCCCAGCGCAAATCCCCCGGCCGCGCCGCCTGAACCCTCACCGCTTCACTCCCAACTCGTCGAACGCCATGCCTTCTGTAAATTCCACCACTTACATGCCCGCCGCCAGCATGGGCCCCGCGGACAACGCCGCCACCACGCGTGTGCCGAAGCAGGCCCTCGGGCAGGAAGACTTTCTCAAGCTGCTCACCGTGCAGATGACCAAGCAGGATCCGATGAAGCCGATGGAAGACACCGCCTTCATCGCGCAGATGGCGCAGTTCAGCTCCCTCGAGCAAATGAACTCGCTCACCAACGATTTCGCCCGCCTGCGCCTCGATCAGCAGATGACGACGGCCAGCAACCTCATCGGTCGTGAAGTCACCGTCGACGACGGTGAAGCCTTCACCACCGGCATCGTCGAAGCGGTGGACAACTCCTCCGTCGACGGCGTCACCGTGGTCATCAACGGCCAGAGCTACGACCTCTCCACCGTCACCCGCATCGCGCCTCCATCCGTCACGGATCCCGACACCTTCTAAAACCAAAACCACCCGCCTTAACGCAACTTCACCCACCAACCTCTTCGCACCATGTCTCTTATCGGCACTCTCACCTCCGGCGTCTCCGCCATGCGCAGCTTCACCAAAGGCCTCGAGGTCATTGGTAACAATATCTCCAACGTGAACACGACCGGCTACAAGGCGTCCTCCGCCTCCTTCGCCGACAGTTTTTCGAACACGATTCGCGGTTCGGCCCCGTCCTCCGGCACCTCCTCCAACACGTCCGCCGTGCAGGTGGGCACGGGTGTGCGGGTCGCGGGCATCAACTCCCGCTTCACCCAGGGCGCGCTGACCACCACCGGCAGCGAGACCGATCTCGGCATCTCCGGAGCCGGTTTCTTCGTGGTGGAAAACCCGGTCGACGGTGAGCAGTTCGCCACCCGCGCCGGCAACTTCCGCACCGATGACCAGGGTTACCTCGTGAGCTCGCAGGGTTACCGCGTGCAGGGCCTCACCGGTGGTTCCGCGGGTGTTGCTCCCGCCACCCTCGGTGACGTCATCATCGGGTCCAACCCGCCCGCGGGTGAAACCCTGAAATCCTTCTCGATCGATAAGCTCGGCAACGTGGTTGAGTTCTACTCCGACGGTTCCTCCGCCACCACCAATCGCATCCTGCTGCAGAACTACAACGATCCGAGCGCGCTGCAGAAGCAGGGCGACAACCTCTTCAACGGTTTCGCCGCCGCCGGCATCATCGGCAACAACCCGATGGACGGCACCACCAACGGCCCGGGCGAGGGCGGTCTCGGCTCCATCCAGTCCGGCACCCTCGAGCTCTCCAACGTCGATCTCACCGAGGAGTTCGCCAACATGATCACGGCGCAGCGCTCCTTCCAGGCATCCTCCCGTCTCGTCACCGTGTCCGACACCGTGCTCGAGGACATCGTCAACCTGAAGCGGTAATCCCTGATCTCCGCCTCCCCCCTTCTGTAATACCATGTCTGATACACCCGAAGCCGCTCCCGCCGGCGCCGCGCCGGCCAAGGCCGACAAGATGCCACTCATCGCGCTGGTGGCTGCGTTGGTGCTCGCGCCCGCGATCACCTTCGGCGTCGCGAAGTTTGTCCTCATTCCCGCGCTCAAGGCGGAGCTCAATCCCGATGCCGCGCATGGGGACGAGCACGCCGAGGAAGTCGAAGAGCACGCCGAAGAAGGCGGTGGTGGTCACGGCGGCGGTGGTCATGGCGAGGGAGGGGAAGCCGCCGGCGATCCCAAAACCTACGCCTTCGAAAACATGGTCGTGAACCTCGCCGGCACCATGGGCACGCGCTACCTGAAGTGCTCCTTCGTGGTCACCGGTCGCGACGGCGGCCTGCGCTCCGCCTTCGATTCCCGCAAGGTGCAGCTCACCGATGTCACCCTCTCCGTGCTGTCCTCCCTTTCGCTGGTCGAACTCGAGGAAGCCGGGGCCAAGAACCTCCTGCGCGAGCGACTGGTTAACTCCTACAACCAGGCCCTCGGCAAGGCCCTCGCCGAACAAGTCTATTTCTCGGACTTCGTTATCCAGTAAGCCGCGTTCCTTCGCGAACTCTCCCGCCACCGCAGCTCGGAATCCACTCCCATGGCAGACGACGACAATTCCGCCGACGGCGACGTCAACCCGTTCGACATCCTCGACCAGAGCGAGATTGATAATCTGCTCAACTCTTCCGAGGTGGTGGAGGAGCAGATCATGCTCCGCGCCGATGGCACCCGGATGACGGGCGCCACGCTGCCCAAGGTCGAGGACTACGACTTCCGCAATCCGGTCTTCCTCACCGAGGTCGAGCTGCGCCGGCTGCGTCTCATTCACGAGGAGTTCATCCGCTACCTGCAGGCCAAACTCTCGCTGGTGCTGCGCATGGAGTTTTCGCTCAAGATGGCGAAGCTCACCACGCTCACTTACACCAAGTTCTGTGAGGGTCTGCCCAACCCGACCCACCTCTGCCTCTTCAAGGTCGACCCGCTGACCGGCGTCGGCGTGCTCGACTTCAATACCCGCCTCGCCCTCACGGTCGTCGATCGACTGCTCGGTGGTCGCGGTCACTCGGTGAAAGCCGAGCGCTACCTCACCGAGATCGAAATCTCGCTGCTGGAGGATGTCATTAAAGAGATCCTCGACCAGTGGTGCCACCAGTGGAAGTGGGACAAGGAGATGCATCCGCACCTCATCGGTCACGAGACCAACGGTCGCTTCCTGCAGACCTCGCCGCGTGACGCCATCGTGCTGCTGCTGAGCATGGAGGCTGCGTTCGGCGATTGCTCCGAGCAGATCACGATCGGCGTGCCTTACTACATGATCGAGCCGATGGTGAAGTCCATCCACGCGCGCCGCGCCAAGGACACCCAACCGGTCACCGTGCACATTCCCGAGGCGATGTCGCCCTTGTGTGAGCACATCACCATGCCGGTGCGCGCCGAATGGCCGGCCTTCGAAACCTCGCTGCGCGAGCTGTTGGCCCTGCGTCCCGGTGACCTGCTGCAATTGCCGACCAAGATCACCGAGGAGACGCACATCACCCTCAACGGCACCCCCAAATTTGTCGGTCAAGTGGGCCTCGAAGGAGACCACGTGGCCGTAACCCTTACCAAAAACCTTCCTTCCCAGGAGCCCTGATCCCATGCCCGGAACAATGGATGACAAAACGTTCGACCTCGTGTTGGACGTGAAAGTGAAAGTCACGGTCCAGCTCGGCCACTGCCAGCTGCCGATGCGCGAGGTGCTCGACCTCTCGCCGGGCGCCGTGATCCAGCTCAATCAGCAGGCCACCGATCCGGTGGGCCTCTACGTGAATGACAAGCTCATCGCCTATGGCGAAGTGGTCGTCGTGGAGGAGAGCTTTGGCATCAAGATCACCGAGCTCGTGGGCTCCCGCTCCAAGGACTGAGTGTGAGCGTTCTTTCTCCAGTTTCCCGTCGCTTTACCAGCGTCACCCGCTGGCTGCTAGTGGTAGCCGGCTGCACTGGATTGGAGCTGGTGCAGCCGGCCTTGGCCGCTGACCCGCAACCCGCCACCGCGGTGGCGGAGGACGCGACGTCGAACGAATCTTCTACAATTTCTGAGTTTGAGGAGCCTGCCAGTTCCTCTGCTGCCGAGCGCGGCGGTAACACCCTATTGTATCCGGCTGATGGAGACAATCGGATAGGGGGTGGGGCCGTCGCGCCGGCGGACCATTTATCCACGGGCTGGCTGCTGGCCGGACTCGTGCTGGTCGGTGCCGGAGTCTGGGTCTGGTTGCAACGCGGCCGTCTGCCGCGGCGCGCGGGATCCGCCCGGTTGATCGACATCGAGGAGACCAAGTCCCTCGGCAATCGTCAGTTCCTGGTCGTCGCCGCCTGCGACGGCCGTCGCTTCCTTCTGGGCGTGTCCCCCGGCCACATCAATACGCTGGCCGATCTGGATGATCTGCCCACCAGTGCCGCGGTGATTCCGCCGGCCCCGGAGGCCGAGCGATGAACCGACGTTGGTGGTGGTGGGTTCTCTGCTTTCTCCTGCCGCTCGGACTGGTCGCGCAGGAAGCGACCGACGACGCCCCCACGGTGAGCTTCGATGCGCCCACCGCCGGCCAACGCGCCGCGGCGGAAGCGCCCGCGCCGGAGGCCAATTCCAACCAAGGCCTCTCACTCAACATCGGCCTCGAAGGGGAGGGCAGCACCGGCAACGTGAGCGTCACGGTGCAGTTGGTGTTGTTGATGACGCTGCTCACGCTGGCGCCGTCGCTCATCATGCTGATGACCAGCTTCACGCGCCTGGTCATTGTGCTCGGTTTTGTGCGCACGGCCATCGGAGTGCCGAGTGCGCCGTCCAATCAGATCGTGATCGGTCTCTCACTCTTCCTGACCTTTTTCATCATGGGCCCGGTGCTGGATCGCACCTACGATGAAGCCCTGCGACCCTACCTCGATCGGGAGATTTCCTCCAGTGAAGCCATCGAGCGCGCCTCGGTGCCGATGCGGGAGTTTATGCTCAAGCAGACGCGCACCCGCGATCTCGAGTTCTTCCTCCAACTCGGTCGTTTCCCGCCGACCCGCGTCGACGAACTGCCGATGCGGGTGGTCATCCCGGCCTTCATCATCAGCGAGCTGCAGACCGCCTTTCAGATGGGCTTCCTCATCTTCCTGCCGTTCCTGGTGATCGACGTGCTGGTGTCGTCCGTGCTCATGTCGCTGGGCATGATGATGATGCCGCCCGCCATCGTTTCGCTGCCCTTCAAACTGCTGCTCTTCGTCCTCGTCGACGGCTGGCATCTGGTCGTCCAGAGCCTCGTGCAAAGTTTCGCCACCTAGGAGCGCTCCGCGCTCCAAGTATGAAGTAAGAAGTCACAAGTCAGAAGAACCCAGTCACCTACTCGACCGCCTTTGGCCGCTTCCACCACTTCTTACTTCCAACTTCCTACATCTTACTTCTTCCCCCATGACTCCCGAAGCCGCCATCGATCTGCTTAAAGAAGTGATCACGTTCGCCGTGTATCTCTGTGCGCCGTTTCTCATCATCCTGCTCACGGTGGGTCTTATCATCAGCGTGTTGCAGTCGGTCACGAGTATTCAGGAGCAGACCCTGTCCTTCGTGCCCAAGCTGCTGGTCTTCGCCGCCGCCAGCATCGCCATGGCGCCCTGGGCGATTCGCACGACCACGGAGTTTGCGACGGAAATGATCACCCGCATGGGTGGCGTCACCTCGTAGCTGTCCGCTGCCCGGGCACCGCAGTCATGACGGTCGAATCGGCATTGGGTTGGGTAATGATCGCACTGCGGGCCGGGGGCCTGCTGGCGATGATCCCGACAGTGGGCAACAAGCCCTTGCCGCCGACGCTCAAGGTCGCGTTTGCCCTCAGCTTGGCGACTTTGCTGACGCCCCTGGTGCCGATCGATGCCGGGGCCGTGGCGGGGTGGGGGCCTTTGATTCTGGCGAGCATGGGCGAGCTGGTGCTCGGTCTCGCGCTGGGGTGGGTGGGTAAGTTTGTGTTCGCGGCCGTCGAGATGGCCGGCCGCGTGATCACCAACGAAATCGGTCTGCGCGGCGCGCCCGGTTTTGATGCCCCGCGGCCCGACCAGGAACCGTTGGCGGCCGCGCTCATGTTTCTGGCGGGACTCTTGTTTTTTGGCTTCGGCGCGCACCACCAGGTGCTGGCAGCCTTTGCCCGCACCTTTCAACTCATGCCGGCGGGGGCGGGTATGTTGGGGCCGATGAGTCCCGAGACGATGGTGCAGGGCACCGCACACGTGGTGGAACTGGGCCTGCGCATGTCGGCGCCATTCATTGCCTTCAATTTTTTGGTCACCATGGCCTTCTCGATTCTGAGCAAGGCCGTGCCGAAGATGAATGTCTTCATCCTCAGCTTTCCGCTCAAGATTATGGGCGGCATGCTGCTGTTTGCCGGCTTCGGCATGCTGCTGGGACGCTACCTCTACGTGGAGTTTGATCGCCTGCCGCAGCTATTGCTCGAGCTGGCCGTGCGATAGGGGAGGGCCGCGCTTTCACCGGCGGTTCAAGCGCAGCTACGCCGAGGTGCCGGCAACCGCGGCTACTTAACGCGCAATTTTTGCCTCCGATGCAGAATTCGTTCGGACCGCGGGGCGGAACCGCGCAAGTTTAACGGCTTTCAATCTCGGGTGGCTCCGCGCTTGGCCGGTGCGCCCGGGACCGTTCTCTTTCTTACCACTCATGAATAACCCCCGCCCCCCTCGCTCGGATTCGCGTCGTGCGTTTCTCAAGCGCAGTGCTGCCCTTGGCGCCTGCCTCATTGCCGCTCCCCAGATTGTTCGATCGCAAGTGCTTGGCCGTAAGAGCGTGCCGGGCGCCAACGACCGCATCAATCTCGCCTTTATCGGCCACGGCAAGCAGATGGGCGGTCACGTTGCCGTCGTCGAAACCCCGGGCGTGCAACCCCTCTACGTGTGCGACGTGAAAGCCAAGGCTCTCGCTGCCGCCAAGGCCGACATGGCCGCACGCGGTTTCCCCGACGTGGTGGCGACGCCGGACTACGAGGACATCATGAACGACCCCGCGGTCGATGCCGTCTTCATCGTAACGCCCGACCACTGGCATGCCGCCATCGCCATCGCCGCCATGCGCGCGGGCAAGGACGTGTATGTGGAGAAGCCCATGACCCTCACCATCGCCGAGGGCAAAGCGATGGTGGAAGCCGAGCGTCGCTACGGCGCCGTCCTGCAGGTCGGTTCCCAACAGCGCTCCGAACACGCCTTCCGCAAGGCCGCCGAGATGGTGCGCAGCGGTTGGATCGGCGAAATCAAAGAGATCCACACCCGCCTCGGCAGTTTTCCGCCGCCGACCCTCGGCCCGGCCGAGGAAATCCCGGAGGGGTTCAACTACGACAAATGGCTCGGCCCGGCGCCCTTTGAGCCCTTTACCGCCAATCGCGTGCTGGGCGACTACGGAGGCGGCTGGCGCAGCTATTGGGAATACGGTTCCCGCAAGAATGGCGACTGGGGCGCGCACCATTTCGACATCGCGCAATGGGCGCTCGGCCGCGACGACTCCGGGCCGTCGCTCTTCGTGCCCAAGGGTTACGAGGGCGAGGAGTATCAGTATCACCAATACGACGACGGCATTAAGGTCATCCGCGACTACCCGATTGAGCGCAACCACATGATCCGGTTCGTCGGCAGCGAGGGCGACATCTGGGTGAGCCGCGAGGGTCGCCTCGACACCTCCCGTCCCGAGTTGGCCAAACGCCCGCTGGGTCCCGACGACGTGCGGCTCTACGAGTCGAACAACCACCAGCAGAACTGGCTGCAATGCATCCGTTCGCGCCAGACGCCGATCTGCTCGGCCCACATCGGCCATCGCACCGCCACGATCTGTCAGGTCGCCGGCATCGCCGAGCGCCTCAACCGCCCCGTGCGGTGGGATCCGGTGAAGCAGCGCATCGTCGATGATGCCGAAGCCAGCCGCTGGGAAGACCGGCCGCGCCGCGCCGGCTACGAACTGCCCGCCTAATCCCCGCCGCCGACCGCAACCCTGTTCCCTCTTTCACATGTCCCCCCGTTTTTTCCTCCTCGCCGCCGCCACCTGCTGCGCACTTTGCGCCTCGCTGACGGCCAGCGAAATCACCCCGCTCATCGACGCCCTCAACGCCGATGATTACGCCGCCCGCCAATCCGCCCGGCTCGAGTTGCGTCAGACCTTGGTCGACGCCCCGGCTCGCGACCTGCGCGCCTACGAACGTGAACTGCTGGCCAATACCGGCCCCGAGCATGACTGGGCCACGCGCGACTGGACGCTGCGCATGCTCGAGCTCGTTGGCTCCAAATCCGCGGTGAAGCCGCTGGCCAAGTTGCTAAACGACGAAGACCCGCGCGTCCGCGATCTCGCGCGCCGCGCCCTGAGCGCCATTCCGTCCAGCAGCGCCGCCGCTGCCCTCGAAAAGGCCGCCCTCAAAGCCCCGGCCGCTGAGCGCGACGGTTATGCCGACGCGCTGGCATATCGGGCGGAAGCGCGAGCCGTGCGCGAACTGGCCGCCCTGCTCAAAGAGGAATCGGCCGACGCCGCTCTGGCGCTCGGCAAGATCGGCAATCGCGCCGCGCAGAAGGCCCTCGTGCGGGCGCACGAATCCGCCACCGGCAACTTCAAACTGGAAGTCGAATGGGCCTTGCTCGACAGCGGTTACACCAGCCGGGCGATGGTCGATTTTGGCGGCAATGAGGCGATTCGCACCGCTGCCTTTGCCGCGCTGCTCAAGCAGCAACCCAACGACGCCGCCTCCGTGCTCAAGGCCGTGCTGGCCGATGCGGCGCACGTCGACCGCGGCACCTTCCTGCGCGCCGCCATGGATTCTGCGCTGAGCGAAACGGTGGTGGCGATGTTGCCGGATCTCGGTGAGGACGAACAACGCATCGTATTGGGCGCCATCGCCGATCTCGGCCTCTCGACCTATGAGCCGTCGGTGCTGGCTTTGCTCGCAACCGCTTCGCCCGAGCTGAAGCCGGTGGTCATCCGCACCCTGGGTCTGGTCGGCTCGGCTGAAAGTTTCCAACCGCTGCTCGACCTCTATCTAGCGGACGGACGGGATCGCGACGCTGCCGGAGCTCTGGCCCGACTCCAGGCGCCCTTGGTCGACGCCTCCCTGCTGGCCACGGCCCAAGGTGACGGCCCGGTCGAGGACCGCGCTGCCGCCCTGCGTCTGTTGGTGCTGCGCAACACCGATGGCGTGACCGCGTTGCTCAACGGTTTTGCCGACGCCGCCAATCCGCCGGCGCTGCGCGAAGCGGCCTTTACCGGCATGGAAGTGGTGGGCGACGCCGACAGCGTGCGTCTGCTGCTCGCAGCGATCCTCAACAACGACCCGCAGAAGCGCGACGCGCAGGGCAGCCTGAAAAAACTCTCCGCCGTGCTGGGCGTGCCGGACTATCAGTGGACCGAACTGTATGCCCCCGCCATGCAGCTCGCGACCGATGACGGTCGGCGCGACATCCTGGCCATCCTCGATGGTGCCTCCGGACCCGCAGCGGCCGCCTACCTGCAGGACCTCGTGATCGGTGACGATACCCTGGCTCCCGAGGCGATGAACTCGCTGCGACGCTGGACCGATATCAGCGGCGTGGATGCGTGGCTGGCGATCGCGACCGACGCCAATTCGACCGACGAGGAAGTGGCGATGGCGAAACAAGGCATCATTCGCCTGATCCGTTCGACCCGCGTCACTGGCCTTTACCCGGTCAAGGTGATGAAGGCGGCGGAGTCCCTGCGAGCCTTGGCCAACGACGACGCGTTTCGTTTGGAGCTGATTAAAACCTACGACCGCAAACTGCATTGGCAGACGCGTTCGCAGATTTTGGGCCTCTTCCCGGAGTTTGCGGATGATCCGGTCATCGGCGAAGCGGTGACCGAACTCATCGACCGCGCCACCTTCCGCTGAGGAGGTGGAGCGGGTTTGGATGTAGCCACGGCCGTCCCGGCCGTGCGCGGTGGGCGGGCCGATCCAGCAGGCGTGAGCGGCCGAGACGGCCGCTGCTACCCCGGGGGGGAGTTAAACCCGGAAAGGGCGCGAAGCTCGGTGCCTCGCTAGGGCTGCCGCCGGGCTCGGCAAACCTTGCCTGCCGGGGGGGCTCAGTCGGGGCTAGCAGGGCCACCGGGGGCGGTTTTATTCTTTGTTAATTTGGCAAGTCACTGATGGTTAGTGCCCTACGTTAGGGTCCGAGCGGCGGGCATGCCACCTGCATCTCGCAGGTGCACACCTATGGCCGAAGATCAGGACAAAGACTCAAAGACGGAGGCACCGACCGCGAAGCGTTTGGAAGACGCGATCGCGAAGGGCCAGTTTGCGAAGTCACAGGACCTGCAGGCGGTGGTGTTGTTGATCGCCGCCCTCGGCGCATTGGGCCTCACGCTCACCAAGTCGGTGCAGACGGTGGTGGGCATGGCGGTGCGGACCTTCAGCAATTTGGGCGCGGCCGAGGTTACCCTGCGTTCCGCGCCGACCCACCTGATGGAGATCTCCAACACGGCGATGCCGGTGTTGCTGCCCATCATGGTCACGGCGGTGGTGGCCGCGTTGCTGGTGGGTGGATTTCAGAGCGGGTTTAACCTCACCCCCAAGGTCTTCGAGTTCGACCCGAACAAGTTCAACCCGGTCAAGGGCTTCGGCCGGATCTTTTCCAAACAGGCCGCGGTAAAGGGTGGGTTGGATATTCTCAAGGTGATCGCGATTGCGCTGATTTTGGCGATGGCCGCCCGCACGCTGGTGGCCGACCCGATGTTTAACGCGCCAATCGAGGCCGGGTATTTGGCGGAGTTCATGCACCGCTCGTCGATGGCCTTCCTCGCACGTCTCATCATCGCGATGAGCATCATCGCCGCGCTCTCCTACGCTTACGAGAAGTTCAAGACTGGCGAAGACATGAAGATGTCGCGTCAGGACATCAAAGATGAGAGCAAGCAGCAGGAGGGCAGCCCGGAATCCAAGATGGCGATGCGCCGCATGGCCCGTCGTCTCATGCAGCGCCAGATGGTCGAAGCCGTGCCGACGGCCGACGTGGTGATCACCAACCCGACGCACTTTGCGATCGCGCTCAAATACGAGCGCGGCGTCGACTCCGCCCCGATCGTCCTGGCGAAGGGCGAGAACCGTTTCGCGCAGCGTCTCAAGGCCATCGCCAAAGAAAACGGGGTGCCGATGGTCGAGAACAAGCCGGTCGCGCGCTTCCTCTTCAAAGTCGGGCAGGTGGGCCAACCGATTCCCTCCGAACTCTTCCAGGCCGTGGCCAACATCCTGGCCCACGTTTACCGCACCCACCGCTACTACTTCCACGAGCTCAAATCGCGCCGCCTGCTGCTGGCGCAGCACGGAGCAGATAAGAAGTAAGATGTAGGAAGTATGATGTCAGAAGTCACTTTTGCCGCCGACTCCGTCAGCACCGTATCCGTCAGCCTGTTACACCTTTTCCTTTCCTGATTTAACCGATGTCCGCATCCACCGCCGCCAGTTCCGCCGCTCCTCAGCGATCCTTTGCCGAAGCCCTGCTGCATCGCGCCGACTTGCTCTTCGCGGGCGTGTTGTTCGCCACCGTGTTGATGCTCATCCTGCCGATGCCGGCGGTGATGCTCGACACCCTGCTGGCGATGAACATCGGCAGCGCGATGATGGTGCTCCTCGTGGTGATCTACGTGAAGGACCCGCCCGAGTTCAGCGGTTTCCCGACCATCCTGCTGGCGCTCACGCTCTTCCGCCTCGCGCTCAATGTGTTGTCGACGCGCCTCATCCTCACCAAGGGCGAGGCCGGCAACGTGATCGATTCGTTCGGCAACTTCGTCATTCAGGGCAACTACATCGTCGGTTTCGTCGTCTTCCTCATTCTCATCGTGATCAACTTCATGGTGATCACCAAGGGTGCCGGTCGTATCGCCGAGGTGAGTGCGCGTTTCACCTTGGACGCCTTGCCCGGTAAGCAGATGGCCATCGATGCCGAACTCAACGCCGGCATCATCGACGAGACCACCGCCACCCGCCGCCGTGTGAAGGTGCAGAAGGAGGCCGACTTCTACGGTGCGATGGACGGTGCGTCCAAGTTTGTGCGCGGTGACGCCATCGCTGGTATTCTCATTACGCTGGTCAACATCATCGGCGGCTTCGCCATCGGTGCGCTGCAGATGGACCTGTCGCTGGCGGAGAGCGCGCAGAAGTTTACCCTGCTGTCCATCGGTGACGGCCTTGTGTCCCAGATCCCGGCCCTGGTGATCTCGGTGGCGGCCGGTATCCTCGTGACGCGGGCGTCGTCGAAGTCGGGCAACCTCGGTAGTCAGATCGGTCAGCAGTTTGTGCGGTATCCGCGGGCGATGAAGATCGCTGGCGCGATGCTCGGTTCCTTCGGTCTCATGCCGGGCATGCCGATCATCCCCTTTGCCCTGCTCGGCGGCATGGCGTTCTACGTGGGCACCATGCTGGAGAAGCATCCGGTGGCCGACGACGAGGACGATGCCCCCGCCAAACCGGCCCAAGCGGCGGGTGGCGGCGAGGGCGACGCCGGTCAGGGCGGCGCAGGCGCGGCGAATGTGGGAGCCAAGACCGAGCGCACCCCGGCCGAGGAGTTGAAGAGCTGCCTCACTCAGGACGTGTTTGCCATCGAGATCGGCTACGGGCTCCTGCCGCTGGTCGAGACGGCCAAGGGCGGCGAGTTGCTCGGCCGCATCACCGGCGTGCGCAAGACCATTGCTCGTGAGCGCGGTCTGTTGGTGCCGCCGATCAGCGTGCGCGACAACATCGAGCTCGAGGCCAATGAATACCGCTTCCTGCTGCGTGGCCGCGCCGTGGCCAAGGGCAGTGTGATGCCGGGCCGCTGGCTGGCCATGAATGTCTCCGGCAGCTCCGTTTCGCTGCGCGGCGTGCCGACCAAGGAGCCGGTCTTTGGCATCGACGCGGTGTGGGTCGACGAACCCGAAAAGCGCAACGCCGAGCTCGGCAACTTCACCATCGTCGAACCCTCGGCGGTGATGATCACCCACCTTTCCGAAACCCTGCGCAATGTCGGCCACCTCCTCCTCGGTCGCCAGGACGTGCAGCAGCTCATCGACCACGTGAAGACCTCGCACCCGGCGCTCGTATCCGAGCTGCTGCCGGATCTGGTCAACCTCGGCATCATTCAACGCGTGTTGCAGAACCTGCTGCGCGAAAGCATCTCGATCACCAACCTGCCGCTCATCCTCGAAGGCATCGGCGACTACGCGCCATTGACCAAGAACCCGGACGATTTGAGCGAGCGCGTGCGCCGGTCCCTCGGCCTGTATTTTGTCCCGGCTTACGAAACCATGCCGGGCACCTTGAAGGCGACCACGCTGGATCCGCGGCTGGAGCAAATCTTGGCGTCCAAAGTGCATCGCGGTGGCGGCGAGACGGTGCTGCTGCTCGACCCGACCACGGCGCACCACATCGTCAATCACCTGGCCGAGCGCGTGGCGGCGGCGACGCAGTTGGGCGAGCCGCCCGTGCTGGTGGTGGGCGCGGAGATTCGGCTGGCCCTGCAACGTTTCCTCGAGCCCAGCTTCCCGCGTTTGGCGGTTATTGCCTTCCAGGAAATCCCGCCGGCCACCGAGATCGAAAACTCGGGTCTGGTGCCGGCTCCGGCGGGCGCGCACATCCCCGTGCCGATGCCCAGTCCAGGGAACGCCTCCGCTGCGGCGGCCTGACCCCCGGACGCGCCCCGGACGCGCTGGATGGACTCACCACCGTTGGCACCAAAGCAGTTGCACTCGGGGTGGGATCTCCGTGAGCTGAACGGCCCGTTTGCTTCGATGGCTACTCTCCTCCGTTTCAACCGATGGTTTCCCCTCCCACCGCGCTGTCCGGGCGACGAGCGGGACCTGTTTGCTCGGGCGCATCCGGGCGTGTCGCGTCGCCGATGAAGCAGTTGGAGATTTTCCGCGGAGGCGAGCGGGGCCGGGGGCTCCTGCGTTACGGACCCTTGCCCCCGGCGGTGGGGGCGTTGGCACTGGGCGCGGTCTCGATCCTGTTTGCGCTGTTGCTGCACGGAGCTCAACGGGCCGACGAGGCGCGGTTTGAGGCGCTGACCGATCAGGTGTCGGCCGGTTTTAACACCCGTTTGGCCTCGACGGCCCAGGCGTTGCGCGCGGCCAGTGTTGCGGCCGCGTCGCAGGAAACGATGAGTCGGCAGACATGGGTGAACTTTCTGGACCGGGTGGCGCTGGGGACCGACGACGGTCTGGTCGGCCTGGGTTACGTGGCGCGGGTCAATCGGGCCGACGTGGCGGCACATGAGGCTTGGGTGCGGGCGCGCGGCGAACCGGATTACAAGGCCGCGCTCAACGGCAGTCACCCCCAACTCTATTTGGTGAGTTTCATCGAACCCCGGGAGATCAACGGCGGGGCTCTTGGTATCGACATCGCCGACGGCACGAGTCGGCGGGAGGCCGCGGAAATCGCCATGCGCGAGAACCGCGTGTCGATGTCGCGCCGGATCAAGGTGCTGGTGGGCGAGGGCACCACGCCGGGGTTTTTGTTGTTTTATCCGGTTTATCACCGGGACGCGGCGGTCGCCACCATGGTGCAGCGGGAGGAAGCGTTGCAGGGTTGGGTTTATGCGGCGGTGCGCGTCGATACGCTGGTCAACCCCTTGCAGGAGCGGGTGAAGGAGGAGATCAATTTCAGTATCCTGGAGGGCGAGACGCTGGCCGGTGGTCGTCTACTGTGGCGCGGCAATGGGGAGGGGGAGGCGGGACCGCCGCCTCGGTTCAGCCGCATCACGCGCGTGAGTGTGTTTGGCCAACCGTGGGTTTTGGTTACCGAATCGAAGCCCGTTCTGCGTGATCTGACCGCGCAATCGCTGGCTTGGGTTTCACTCGCGGGGGGCTGGTGCTCGGCGTCCTGGCCGTCTGGCTGAGCGCGCAGTTGAGCGGCAGGCAGCGGCGGGCGGAGGATGAAGCCCAGCGGGCGCAGGCGGATCTGGCGCTGGCGACCGAGCAAACCCGCCGCCTGACCATCGTAGCGAAGAACATCCACAACGCAGTCGTGATCACCAACTCGCAGGGGGAACTGGAATGGTGCAACGAAGGCTTCACGCGTCTCACCGGCTGGCGGATTGAAGAGGTGATGGGGCGACGACCGGGCACCTTTTTGCAGGGGCCGGAAAGCGAAGCCCGCGCGATTCAGATCATGCACGAGGCGCAACGCCAACGACAGCCGTTCACGATCGAGATGATCAACTACCACCGGGACGGCCACGCTTACTGGGTGTTCATCGAAGCGCAGCCGCTCTTTGACCGGGAGGATCAGTTCACCGGCTACATGGCGATCGAGAGCGACATCACCGAACGCAAACGCACGGCCCTGCAACTGGCCCAGCAGGAGGCGCAGTTGCGGTTTGTCTTTGAGTCCTCGCCGGTGGGCATGTCGTGGGTGCGTCACGACAACCTGAATGCCCAGATCGTCAATCCGGCCTACCAGCGGATCACGGGGCTGCGGGCCGAGCGGGCGCGCCGCCCGGGCGCTCTGCTGGAGGTGATGCTGCCGGAGGAGCGGGCGGAGGTGGAGGTCCTCGACGAGCGGCTCACCGCGGGCGAGATCAACCACTACGAATTGGAGCGGCGCCTGCTGCAGCCGGACGGCAAGGTCGTGTGGGTGGAGTATTCACGGCGTCGATACGTCGAGGCGCAGTCGGCGGCGTGGCAGGAGGTGGTCACGCTGGTGGATATCACGGCGCTGAAGTCGCGCACCGCCGATCTGGAGGCGGCCAAGGAACTGGCCGAGGAAGCCAACCGCGCCAAGAGCCAGTTCCTCGCCATGATGAGTCACGAGATCCGCACGCCCATGAACGGTGTGATCGGCATGGCTTCGGTGTTGATGGAGAGCGACCTGACGCCGCGGCAGGAGGAGTTTGTGCGCACCATCGCCAACAGCGGCAGCGACCTCGTTTCGATCATCAACGACATCCTGGACTTCTCCAAAATCGAGTCGGGGCATCTGGAGGTGGAGCGCACTGCCTTTGATCTGGTGACCTGCGTGGAGGAATCGATCGAGTTACTGGCCTTGCGGGCGGCGGAGAAGAAATTGGAACTGCTGCTCGATCTGGCCCCCGATGTGCCGAAGCGACTGGTCGGGGACGCGCTGCGCCTGCGGCAGGTCTTGGTCAACCTGCTCGGCAATGCGGTGAAGTTTACCGAACGAGGCGAGGTGATGCTCAAGGTCACGCGGAGGGCCCTGCCGAGCGGGCGCAATGAGGTGCGTTTTGAAGTCAGCGACACCGGCATCGGCATCGAGCCGCGCAAGATTCCGCGCCTCTTTGACGCCTTTACGCAGGACGATGCTTCGACCACTCGGCGCTACGGCGGCACCGGGCTGGGTTTGCCGATCTGCAAACGCTTGGTGGAGTTGATGGGCGGCTCGATGTGGTGGGAGAGTGCGCCGGGCGAGGGCACGCTGTTTGGGTTTTCCCTGCGGATGCAGGCGGGGGCCGGGCGTGCGCCGGAACCGCTGCCGTCGAGCTTGCGGGGGCGCTCCCTACTGGTGGTGGATGACAACGCCTCCAGCCGACGCCTGCTGGGCGAGTTGGCGGAGCGTGCGGGCATGCGGGTCACCTTGTGCGCGGAGCGGGATGACGCCTTGGAGGCGATGTCGACCGGCCAGCGCTTCGATCTCGCGATGGTGGACCATGATTTGGCGGGGAGCGAGGGGACGAAAGTGCTCGAGCAACTACATCGCATCTGGCGCGACCAGGCTCCCGCGGTCGCCGTGCTGGCCCCCAAGACCTTTCGTCTGCAACCGGCGCATCGTCGACTGGCCCAGTTGGTCATCAAGAAGCCCCTGTGTCAGGGAGCGACGTTGCGTGCGTGGGCGGAGTTGCTGGCACGACCAACAACCAAGGTCGAGCCGGCCAAACCCGTGTCGAGCGCAGTCAAGGCCCCGGCGAGCGACTCGGCGGCGGCCAAAGCGCCCGGGCAGATTCACGTGCTCGTGGCCGAGGATAACTTGGTCAACCAAGAGCTGGTCTCGCTGATGCTCTCTTCCCTGGGCTACGCTTGCTCGTGTGTGAACGATGGCGCGGAGGTTGTCAGTCGGCTGCAGGCCAAGCACCATGACGTGGTGTTGATGGATGTGCAGATGCCGGGGCTGGATGGCTTTGAGGCGACTCAGCGTGTGCGAGAGGAATTGCCGGCGGAGCGCCAGCCTTGGGTCATCGCGGTGACCGCCAATGCGATGGCGGGCGATCGGGAACGTTGCCTCTCGGCCGGGATGAACGACTATGTGAGCAAGCCGCTCAAGTTGGGCGATCTGGCTGCCGTGATGGAGCGGGCGCGAACCGGCACGGCGCGTGAGCGCGTCTAGGAATCGGTCGGGACGGGCGGGCTCCCCCCCGGCACCTGCGGGCGCAGGGCCTGCCAAAGGTGAGCGGTTTTTTCGGCGATGATGGACTCGGCGCGTTCGACCTCGGCTACGCGGGCGAGGCGGTTCTCTTCGGCGATCTTGGCGAGGTCGTCGAGGTTGTAGAGGTAGACGCCTTCGAGGTCGGCGGCGGTCGGATCGACGTCGCGCGGCAGGGCGAGATCGATGAGGAAAAGAGGCTCTGCGCGGCGGCGACGCATGGCGGCCTGGATGGTCGCGGCGGTAAGAATGGCGCCGGGTGCGGCGGTGGCGCAGCAAACGATGTCAAAGTCGGCGAGGTTGGCCTCGATCTGTTCGTAGGGCAGGGCGGCGGCGCCGAGGCGGGTGGCCAGCTCCATGGCGCGCTCCAGGGTGCGGCTGGCGACAGTGACGTGGCGGGCGCCGCGGCTTTGGAAAGCCTTGGTGGTCTGCTCGCCGATTTCGCCGGCGCCGATGGCGAGCACGCGGGCGTCGTCGAGTTCACCAAAGATGGTGCGGGCGAGTTCGACGGCGACATTGGCGGTGCTCACCTGGCCCTCGTTGATGGCGGTGTGGGTGCGCACGTATTTGGCCGCCTGGAAGGCTTTTTGGAACATGCGGTTGAGCACCGGGCCAGTGGTCTGCGCACTTTGGGCGGCGGCGTAGGCGTCCTTCACCTGCCCGAAGATCTCGTTTTCGCCCAGCAGTTGGGAATCGAGTCCGGAGGAGACTTTGACGAGGTGACGGATGGCGTCGGGGCCGGTGGCAAGCGCGCGAATAGTGGCGAACTCGGACGGCGCGATACCTTGGGCGGCGCAGAAGCGGGCGGCGAGCGCTTCGATGGCGGCAGGGGATTCGGCCACGCCGTAGAACTCGATGCGGTTGCAGGTATTGAGCACAGCGAACTCCGGCAGGTCGGGCTGGGCGCGCAGTTCGGCGGCGAAGGCAGGCAGCTTCTCCGGGCCGAGGGCCAGTTTTTCCCGCCACTCCAGCGGCGTCGTGTGGTGATTGGCCCCCACGACGAACAAGGTTGCACCGGGCGCGCTCACGGGGCGGGGGTGGTGGCGACCGCGCTCGGCTCAGACGCGGTGGCGGAGTCGCTGTTGCGACTGGAATTGACGGGCGCGAGCGAGAGCAGGGCGGCGGCGAAGAGGCCGATGCACCACCAGGCGAGGGTTTTGCCGTAGAGACGGTCGGCGCGACGCAGGCCCCAGATGATGCCGTAGGCGAGCCAGACGCCGACGGTGGTGAAGAGTTTGCCGAGGTTCACCGTGTCGGTGTTGGGCAACCAGTGCACCGCGCCGAGGGCGAGCGAGCCGCCGAGCAATGCCGTGCCAAAGGAGAGCAGCCGGTGACCGATGGCGTCGAGGTCGCGGATCGACGGCAGGAAGGCGAAGAAGCCGCTGAGTTGTTTGTGCTTCAGGCTGTAATTGCGCAGCAGATACATCACCGAAGTGAGCGCGAGCAGGGCAAAGACGCCGTAACTGAAGAGGGCGAGCGCGGCGTGGAACTCGATCCAGGGATTGTCGCCGAAGATGTTGGTGCGCCGGGTGGCGTCCCACGATGGGATGGCCAGTGACAGGGCGGTGAGCGCCGCGGCCATCATCGAAGTGAAGTAACCCAGCAGGCTCAGTCGGAAGGTCGCGCCGACGACGAGATAGAGGGCGGTGGCCGACCAGGCGGTGAACTGGAAGAGTTCGAAGGTATTGCCGAGGGGGCAGCCCTTGACCTCCATGCCGCGCACGTAGAGGCCGAAGGTCTGGAGGGTGAAGCCGGCCGAAACGATCACATACATGATCGCGCGCGACTGTTTGCGGTCGCGCAGCAACGCCAGGGTCCCGAGCAGAAACCCGGCGAAGTAGCAGGCGGCGGCGATCCAGAGCCAGGTGCGATCGTCTAAGTTCATGGCGAGAGTCTTACACGAAAGCCGCGCAGCCCGGACCGGAAGTCAATTTTACAGGAGAGAACGCCCGACCAACGGTGATTTTCACAGAAGGAAACGAAGGGAAGGAAGGGCCCGGGAGGCAGTGCTGGTTTTTACACCAAGGCAGCGAAGAGCGCAAAGGCCGGGAGGCTGGGCAGCACCGTGTGGCGGCGGAGTGGCTTCGTTCTCTTCCTTACCTTCTGTAAAACTGACTCCAGTTAGAGTCGCTCAGTCGGCGAGGGCGCGGTTGATGGCGCTGGCGACGGCTTTGATCGAGGCGAGCTCGATGCTGGTGTCGATGCCGGCGCCGTAGAGCGGCGGGCTGTTGACCGGTTTGATCTGGATGTAGGAGACGGCCTGCGCGCGGGCACCGGAGCCGAGGGAGTGCTCCGTGTAGTTGAGGAACTCAAACTGCAGGATGCCGGCGTCGCGGATGGCCGTGACGAAGGCCGCGATGGGACCGTTGCCGGTGCCGGTGAGGGTGCGGGTCTCGCCATTGATCTTGAGATCGGCTTCAGCCGTGACGCTGCGCGCCTTCTCGGTGGTGCGGAAGTCGAGCACCTCGATGGGCGTCTGGCGGTCGAGGTATTCGGCCTGGAAGGCGGCGAGGATGTCGGCGGAGCTGAGCTCGGTGCCGCGGGAGTCGGCGAGCTGGTTGACGATGGGGCCAAACTCCCGGTGCATCGCCTTGGGCAGGGTGAAGCCGTATTCGGTCTCGAGGATGTAGGCCACGCCGCCTTTGCCCGACTGGGAGTTGATACGGATGATGGCCTTGTAGTTTCGGCCGATGTCGGCGGGATCGATCGGGATGTAGAGCACGTCCCAGGGCTGGCCCGGTTGTTGTTTGTCCCAGGACTTTTTGATGGCGTCCTGGTGGGAGCCGGAGAAGGCGGTGAAGACCAGATCGCCGCCGTAGGGCAGGCGGGCGGGCACCTCCATGCGGGTGGTGCGCTCGTAGATCTCGCGGATCTCGTTGAGGTTCGAGAAGTCGAGCTGCGGATCGATGCCGTGGGTGTAGAGGTTCAGCGCAACGGTCACGATATCGAGGTTGCCGGTGCGTTCGCCGTTGCCGAAGAGGGTGCCTTCCACTCGGTCGGCGCCGGCCAGCAGGCCGAGCTCGGTGGCGGCCACGCCGGTGCCGCGGTCATTGTGCGTGTGCAGAGACACGATGGTGGCGTCGCGACGGGTGAGGTGGCGGCACATCCACTCGATCTGGTCGGCGTGGACGTTGGGCGTGGCGTATTCGACCGTGGCGGGGAGGTTGAGAATGATCTTCTTCTCCGGGGTGGGTTGCCAGACGTCGGAAACGGCTTCGCAGATCTCGAGGGCGAAATCCAACTCGGTGCTGGTGAAGCTTTCCGGCGAATACTCCAACTGCAGGTTCATGCCTGCGGCGAGGTGCGAGGCGCTGTGCGTTTTGAGCAGCTCCACGGCGCGGGTGGCGATGGCCACGATGTCGGCGCGCTCGGCCCCGAAGACGTAGTTGCGCTGGGCGGGCGAGGTGGAGTTGTAGAGGTGGAAAATGACGTTCTTGGCGCCCTGGAGGGCCTCGAGAGAGCGGGTGATCAAGTCCTCGCGGCACTGGCAGAGGATCTGGATCGAGACGTCGTCGGGGATGCGGTCTTCCTCGATGAGGCGGCGGCAGAAATCGAACTCGATCTGGGAGGCGGACGGGAAGCCGACCTCGATTTGCTTGAAGCCGATGTCGACCAGCATGGCGAAATACTCGAGCTTCTCGGCGACGCTCATGGGCTGGGCGAGGGCTTGATTGCCGTCGCGCAGATCGACGCTGCACCAGATGGGGGCGCAGGTATGCGTGCGGTTGGGCCACTGGCGGTCGGGCAAGTCGACGGTGGGCAGCGGTCGGTATTTCGAAGGTTTATACGCGGACATGGGAACGGAAACAGGGAGAGTGAAAGTGACGGGAGGAAGGGAAAGGGAAAAGCCCGCAAATCTGCTTTCTCGGTCAGACGACGCGGCTGCTCGGACAGGAGGATCGGACGCACAATCAGTCCCGCACACGGGACCCTCGCGGATCGTGCGTCTAGCTAAGTCGTAGGGAGAGCAGCTCAGTGGCGACAGGTCGCATCACAGGGGACTTATCGGCACGGGCGGCAAAGTAGTCAAGGGGCGTAACCCGGCTGTCACGGGCGCGTCTTGCTCTTCGTGTATGCAGTGTCTTGCTTCTCCCAACGATGCCTGTGGAACCCGAGCCCTTTGACTACAAAGCGTGTCTCGAGCAGGTGCGCGCCGGTTCGCAGTCCGCGGCCCGGGAGCTGGTGGAGGAGCTGTATCCGCAAGTCATCAAAATCGTGCGTCGTCGCCTGCCCCGCTGGGTGGGGGAGGAAGACCTCGCGCAGGAAGTGTTTTTAAAAATGTTCACCCGACTCGACCAATACCGTGGCGACATGCCGTTCCCGCACTGGGTATCGCGCATCGCCGTCACGACCGGCATCGACCACCTGCGCAAACAGCAGCGGCGGCCGGAGCTGCGTTGGGCCGACCTCTCGGAGGGCGAGGCGCAGGTGTTGGACGCGGTCACGGCCGATACGTCGGCGGAGGACGCGGGCGAGGCCCTCGCGGCTCGGGAGTTGTTGGCCAAGCTGATGAGCCAGCTCAAACCCGACGACCAGCTCGTCCTGCAGCTGCTCGATCTCGAGCAGAAGACGCTGGTGGAAGTGAGCGAGGAGACCGGCTGGAACACGACCTTGATCAAAGTGCGGGCCTTTCGGGCCCGTCGAAAGTTGCAAACCCTACTGAAGAAACTCGAAGCTGAGGAACGAACATGAACCGCAAACCTACAGAGCTGGAGCGATTGTTGGCCCGGGCGCGTGCCGCCGGTCCGGAGGTCTCGGGCGATGAACACGTCGTGGCCCCGCCGGGGTTTGCCACCCGCGTGGTGGCGTTGGCGTGGGCGGGTCGCGAAGACGCCGGCAGTGTTTCGCTGTTGCAATTACTGATGGCTCAAGGCCGTCGCGCCTTGGTGGTCTCGGCGGTGGTGGCGTTGATGGCGGTGGCATTCAATCTGCCCGCCGTGGTGGATCACATCGAATATGACGTGCTGTCGGGCGACGATCCCGTCACCGCCATGATGGACTTTTCCGAATGAAGACACGCAACGCATGGGTCGCTTGGCTGGTCCTGATCGGCGTGTTTCTCGCCGGCGGGGTGACCGGTGGTTTTGTCTCCCTGCGGGTCGCGGATGCGCTGGTCGAGCGCGGCCGGGCCGGGGGGGAGTTCATTCCGCGTCATCTGGAGCGTTTGGATGAGGAGCTTAACCTGACGCCGGAGCAGGAGGACGCGATTCGCCCCATCTTGGAGGAGACTTGGGCTACGTTACGCGAATACCGTCGCAGCAGTGTCGATGCGATGCGGGCGATGGAGCCGCGGATCATCGAGCAATTGGACGCGGCGCAGAAAGAGGCTTACGTCGCGATGCAGGAGAAACATCGCCAACGCTGGCAACGGCTCGTCGAGCGCCGCCAGAACGGCAAAGGCGGCCCGGGGAGCGGCGGACCCCGTCCGGACGGACCGCCACCGGAAGGTCCGCCGCCGGCTCCGCCTGCGGATGTGCCTCCGGGCAATTGATTTGCATCCTTTTGCCAGTTGCTGGCTTGTGCCCGCCCGATAGGCGCTTTTTGCTCCGCCCATGGCGTCGCCATTGCAGGGTAAAAACATCATCGTCGGAGTCTCCGGTTCCATCGCGGCCTACAAGGCGGCGGACTTGGTGAGCCAGCTGCGCAAGCTGGACGCTGAGGTGTTTCCGGTGCTCACGCGCGGCGGGGCGGAGTTCATCACGCCCCTGACTCTGCAGACCCTGGCGCGGCAACCGGTGGCGGCGGATTTGTGGTCGGAGGGTAACGGCTGGCAACCGGGACACGTAGAGCTGGCGGACAAGGCCGACCTGTTGGTGGTCGCGCCGGCGACGGCCGATGTGATTGCGCAGTTCGCCCACGGGCTCGCGCCGGATTACCTGAGCTCGCTGCATCTGGTGGCGCGCTGCCCGGTGCTGATCGCCCCGGCCATGAACGGCAAGATGTGGACCCATCCCGCGACGGTGGCCAACGTGGCGACCTTGCGTGGCCGCGGGGTGCACTTCATCGGGCCGGAGGAGGGCATGTTGGCCTGCGGTTATGAGGGCGTGGGGCGGCTATGGCCGGTGGAGGGAATCGTGCAGGAAATTTTGACGCTGCTCGCCAGCGAAACGTGAACCCGATGAGCAAAAAAACCTCCAGCATCCTACTTTTTGCCTACGACGCCCACATGGACGAACGCACCATGACGGCGGTGGACGAGGCATGTGAACAAATGGGACTCGCCCGCGCCGATGGCCAGCGACTCACGTTTACCGCGGGAGGTCACCCCAACCTCAAACCCGAGGACGGCAGCGTCGCCTGGGGCGTGCTTTGGGTGGTGCCAGCGACTGCCATGGTGAAACTCGATGCCTGGGCGAAGGAGCGGGGTCTGAGCCGCAATGTCATGATGATCATTTGCCCGGCCGGTCCGCGGATTCCCGCGACGACCTACTTTGCGCCGACTGCGCCCGAGGGCGCTCCGCTGGTCCCAGAGCTGGAAGCCGTCATCCACGGCGCCCGCCTCGCCAAGCTCGACGCCCGCTACGTCGCCGAGCTCGAAGCTTTTCGTAAAGTTTCTCGTTGAATCCCGGCGAGCAGCTGTCGCATGGTCCGCGCCGGCCAGGTCCCATGCATGGGCAGGCGCGCGAACTCCGCCAGGACCGGAAGGTAGCAACGGTAGCGACGTTCTCCCAGTGCCGTGGAGTGCCTGGCCACTTTTATTTTTAAATTCGGTTTTGGGTTTTCGAACTCGGAAATCGCTTCTTAGCTGAGCGCTTACTTTGGCAGCAAAAGGATACCAGGTCATTGCCCGCAAGTGGCGCCCGCAGACGTTCGCAGACGTCGTGGGGCAGGACCATGTGGTGCGCACGCTGCGCAACGCCATCGCCCGCGATCGTATCGCCCACGCCTACCTCTTTGTGGGACCGCGCGGCACCGGCAAAACCTCCACCGCCCGCATCTTCGCCAAGGCGCTCAACTGCACCGACGGACCCAACGCCGACTTCGATCCGGCTGATCCCTCCTGCGTCTCGATCGCCGAGGGCACCCACCTCGATGTGATCGAGATCGACGGTGCCTCCAACAACGGCGTCGACCAGGTGCGCGACCTGCGCGACACGGTCCAATACGCTCCGGCGCAGGGTAAGTTCAAAGTCTACATCATCGACGAGGTGCACATGCTCTCCGCCGCCGCCTTCAACGCCTTGTTGAAGACCTTGGAGGAGCCGCCGGAGCACGTGAAATTTGTCTTCGCCACGACCGATCCGCAGAAGGTTTTGGCCACCATCGTTTCGCGCTGCCAGCGCTTCGACCTCAAGCCGATCCCGGCGCCGCTCATTGTGGAGCGTTTGCGCAAGATCGGGGACGACGAAGGCGTGAAAGTGACCGCCGAGGCGCTGGAGTGTATCGCCCGCATGGCCGACGGCGGTATGCGTGATGCGCAGTCGATTTTTGACCAGATGATTTCGTTCTGCGGCAACGACATCACCGAGCCCGATGTGCTCGATGTGTATGGTCTGATTTCGGCCGAAAAACTCACCGAGTTGGCCGGCGCCATCGCCGCCGGTGATCACCGCAAACTCATCGCTATCGTGGACGAGTGCGACGAGTCGGGCCGCGATCTCGTGCGCCTCTTGTCGGACCTGCAGGTGATCGTGCGCACTGCGCTGCTCGACGCCATCGCCCAAGGCGGCAAAACCAAACAACTCGGTCCGGACCTCACCACCGAACAGGTCACCCGCCTGCTCGACGCCCTGCGCGAAGGTGAGGGTGGCGTGAAGCTTGGTCTGGCGGAGAAAATCAATCTCGAGGTCACGCTGCTCAAGGCGGTGGAGGCCAGCCGCGCCCGCGCCATCGACAGCCTCATCAAAGAGTTGTCCGCGCTCGCGGAGATCGCTCCGGACGGAGCGGAAGTTGCCGCTGCGGCGGGCGACGAAAAAAAAAAGCCCTGATTGACCGGCTGGACGCCCGTCTGGCGGCGGTTTTTCAGCTCGAAACCAAATCGGCCAGCGACCGGGCGGCGGCGATTGCCGGGGCTCCCATCGAAGTGCGCAGCGCCTTGAGTCGCGCCAGCAGCTCGCCGATCAGCCCGACGATGGCGGGACACACCATCGATCCGTCGAGCCCGGTGCCTGGAAACGGCTCCTCGCGTGAAGAGGAGGAGGATCGGCCGGATTGGCCGCCGCCCGATATCGAGGCGGCGATGAGTGCGGAAGCCGCCGACCGTGATGGGGGCGACGGACGCGCGCCGACCTCGCGCCGGGTGCGCGAAGCGCGGGAGACCTTGGATGGTCCGCCGCTGCCCGCGCTGGACGAGATCATTGGGCAGATTCCGCCCGAGACGAAGGAGCAATTGGAGGAGCTGTTCCGCGCCAAATTTACCGAAGTGCGGCGCGTGCCGGCAGCGGTGTTTAAGGATTACGAAGATCCCGCGAAGGCAGCGGCCAAGGCGGCCGCCGAAGCCGATGAGGCGGGGGAGACGGAAGATCCGGGCGAAGACAGCAGCGACGACGATTAAGATGTGAGTCGCTGCCTCGGGTAGCTGCGCTTGAGCCGAAGGGGAAAGCGTGGTCCGGGTGGAGAGGCCATCCCACGGGGCCACGTTGTCGCTGCGCTCCAACGCAGCTACAAAACAACGGATCTTCGGTCCGATCGGGTAGCTGCGCTTGAGCCGAAGGCGAAAGCGTGGCCCCGGGTGGACGAGCAACCCGGCGGAACGGCGGCTGAAGACCGCCGCTACCTTAGACCGCTGTCTTGGTCGCGTTGCGGGGCGGGGAAACGACCTCGGTGAGGGCGTCGCGCAGGGTGTGCAGGCGGTTGGCGTCGCTCACGGCTTCGTCGCTGACGTCGACGATGTAGAAGGAGTCGATGGCGATGTGTCGCTCCGTGCCGACGCGGGCAAAGGTGATGTCGAACTTGTGTTCGCTGATCGTCTTGGCCACGCGGAAGAGTAGGCCGATCTGGTCGGGGGCCTGGATCTCCACGATGGTGCGATGCATCGAAAGCTCGTGGTAAATATCGACCCGCGGCGGGAAGGTGGCCTGCACCATCTCGGCGCGGCTGTGGTCGCGGGAGTAGCGTTTGGCGGCGGCTTGTTTCTCGGCCTGGCGGAGGATCTCGGGCAGGAGATCCTTGTTGTGCATGAGGGACTTCTCGAGGGCGTCGTTGAAGAGCTTCTGCGCCTTGGCGTTCTCGACGACGCCGCCGCCCGGTTCGGTCACGAAGAAGGTATCGATCGCGATGTGGTCGTTGCGGGAGACCACCTTGGAGGAAAGAATGGAGAGGCCGGCGACGCTGAAGGCACCGGCGAGTTTGTAGAAGAGCCCGGCGCGGTCCCAGGTCACGACGTGCACGACGGTGAGGGAGCGGTTCAGGTCGTCACGCCACTCCACGACCGGGCGCAGTGAGCCGATGGAATCGGTCTCGGCGATCGTCTGCAGGAGGCGATTGACCATGCCCAGATGGAGGACGATGTCCGGCTGGGTGGTGTTGAGAAAGTAGCGGTCGGGTAGCAGGTTGAAGTGCGCCTCGATTTCCTCTTCGCGCACGTGGGGCAACTGCTTGGCAATGAGCTCTTGGCGAATCATCGCGATGCGTTGGGTTTGGCGCTCCGCCAGAGCGTCGCCGTGGATGAGGTGCTCGAGCGAGGAACGGTAAAGTTGGGTGTGCAGCGTGTCCTTGTAGCTGTTCCACAAACCAGAGGCAGTGCCCTGCGCGTCACAGTAGGTGTGCACGTAGAGGAAACGGAGCAAATCAGGCTCCGAAATCTGCTGGGAAAAGGCTTCAGCGGTGGCGGGATCATCCACGTCCCGCTTCTGCCAAAACCGTGCCATCATAAGGTGGTGTTGGATAATAAATGCGACGATTTCGCGATTGGCTTTGCCGATGTGCAGACGTTGCAGGAGCGGTTCGGCGATCTTGACGCCGTTTTCGGCGTGGCCGCGGATGCCCCGGGCCTTGCCGATATCATGCAGCAGCAGAATGAGATACAGCAGCATGGGCTCGCTCGTTTCCCGCAGGGCCTTACGGTATTTGAGGACGATCGGAGTGTCCTCGGACAGGATACGATCAAGCTCCCGAATCGTATTCAAAGTATGAATATCGGCGGTGTAGCGGTGGTAAAATTCATGCTGCACCAGGCAGGTGAGACCGTCGAATTCCGGGATGAAGCGACCAAGAATGCCCAGCTCATGCATGAGGCTCAACGCCGGGTATACCGAGCCGGGTTCCTGCAGGATGGCTTTGAAGCTGGTGTTGGCGTCTTCCGAGGCGATGACGTCGGCCGTGATCAGGTGGCCGTGCTCGCGGATAAGCGCCTGCAGGTCGAAGTGGAGTTGGGCGCCGAGCCGCTGGCTGTGGCGGAAGATGCGCACGAGGCGCACGGGGTCTTCCTGGAAAACGTCGGGCGAGGCCGCGGAGAGTTCCTTGGCGCGCAGGATGAAACCATCGAGACGTTTGGTCTTCTCGTAGCGGCGGGAGCGAATGACCTCGCGGAAGGAGAACTTCTCGTCGGGCGGCGCCTCGAGGGTGAGGGCGAGCCGGTTTTCCACCAGTTTGGAGGTGCGGTAGATTTCCTGAGCGGCGCGGTAGTAATCGCGCATGAACAGCTCCACCCGGCGCAAGATGTCGGGGGTGGTGTAGCCGAGGCCGAGGGCGATGCGGGGCTGGGCTTCGAGATCGAGCACGTCGGTCGGGCGGCGGCTTTGGAAATGCAGCTCGTTGCGCACGCGCAGGAGGAAGTCGTAGGCGTGCTGGAAGGACTTGAGCTCGGCGGCGCGCAGGTAGTTCTGCGTCACGACCTCCTCGATGTTGTCGATGTCGAGTTTCACCCGCGCCATCCAGATGGTGTTCTGGTAATCGCGCAGACCGCCGACGCCGTTTTTGATGTCGGGTTCCTGGAGGAAGACGGAGTTGCCGTATTTGTCGCGGCGCGACAGCTGGTCCTCCAGCCGGGTGGCGATGTAAACGGCCGGATACTCCTGCGTGTAAAACTTCCGATAGGCCGCGGAAAAGGTTTCGTAGAGGGACTTGGACCCGGCGAGACGGCGGGACTCCAGCAAGGCGGTCTTGGACTGGATCTCGGCACGGGCTTCGTTGAAGACCTCATCGACGGTGCGGGAGGAGTGACCGACTTTGAGGCCGCAGTCCCAGAGCGGGTAGAGGATCTCCTGCGTGAGGTGCTCCTGCAGCGGCGTGATGAGCGACGAACGCGCCTTCGAGGGGAAGAGGAACATCAGGTCGATGTCGCTGTGCGGGCAAAGCTCGGCGCGGCCGTAGCCGCCGAGGGCGACCAAGGTGACGGGGCAGGGAAGTTTGCCCTGCGCGGCTTCCCACGAGTCGATCGCGACCTGAAACAGACTGACCAACATCGTATCGACGGCCGCCGACAGCGCCGCGGCGGTGGAGAGACCGGTGGCGCCGGCGTCGTGCCGCATTTTGATCATGCTGGTCTCCAGTTGCAGGTGACTCTTGCACGCCTTGGTGCGGTCGGCCACGGAGGTCGCGGTCGTGAAGCGGAGACGTTCGGGAGTGGAGTCGGTGCCGGACATGACAGAGGGGCGCTCAACGTGGGCGGAAACCGCAGCGGGGCAAAGCGTGAAATGAGTCGGACGCGGCGAGGTGTCTGTGCGCTTGCCAGTGGGGGGGCTGGCCGGTTCGCTTCCCGGTTCCGTTATTTCCGTTATGCCCGAGATCACCAAGAGCTACGAAGCCCGCGACGTTGAAGCCAAATGGTATGCTGCCTGGCAGCAGGCCGGTTGTTTTGCCGGCAAACCCGCCGAAGGTCAGGAGACGTATTCCATCGTCATCCCGCCGCCCAATGTGACCGGCATCCTCCATATGGGCCACGTGCTCAACAACACCCTGCAGGACGTGCTCATCCGCCGAGCCCGCCTCGAGGGCAAGGCCGCCTGCTGGATCCCCGGCACCGACCACGCCGGCATCGCCACCCAGACGATGGTCGAGCGCCATCTCAAGAAGACCGAGCACAAGACCCGCTACGACCTCGGTCGCGAGAAGTTCATCGAGCGCGTCTGGGAATGGCGTCAGGAAAAGGGCGACAAGATCCTGCAACAGCTGCGCGAACTCGGCTGCTCCTGCGACTGGGAACGCACGCACTTCACGATGGATCCGGATTACAGCCGCGGCGTGCTCACGGCGTTCGTGAAGCTCTTCCAGGGCGGACACATTTATCGCGGCAAACGCATGGTCAATTGGTGTCCGGCTTCGCTCACCGCGCTCTCCGATGAGGAGGTTGAGATGCGTCCGACCAAGGGCCACATTTACCGCCTGCGCTACGAGCTGGTTGAGCCGGTTGGCGATGTGACGCACCTCATCCTCGAAACCACTCGCCCAGAAACGATCGCAGCCGACGTGGCCGTCGCGGTGCATCCGGCGGACGAGCGTTTCAAGCACCTTGTCGGCAAGTCCGTCTGGCGTCCGCTGGGCGACCGCGTGGCCATTCCGATCATCACCGATGAGGCCGTCGAAATGGAATTTGGCGGCGGCGCGCTCAAGGTCACCCCGGCGCACGACAAGGTCGACTTCGAGATCGGCCAGCGCCACGGCCTGCCGGTCATCGACTGCCTCAACCCCGACGGCACGCTCAACGCGTTCGCGGGCGAGGAGCTCGAGGGCATGGATCGTTTTGAGGGCCGCAAACGCGCCGCCGAACTGCTCGAGGCAAGCGGCAATCTCATCGAGGCCAAACCTTACGAAAACAACGTCGGATATTCGCAACGCGCCGGCGTGCCGATCGAGCCGCGCCTCATGCAGCAATGGTGGCTGCGTTACCCGCGCGTCGAAGAGGCCAAGCAGGTCGTGCGCGACGGTCTCGTCCAAATGCACCCGGCCCGCTGGTCAAAGGTTTACCTGAACTGGCTCGAGAACATCCAGGACTGGTGCATCAGCCGCCAGCTCTGGTGGGGCCATCGCATCCCGGTCTGGTATGCCAAGGGCGTCGATCGCGAGACCCTCACCGAGGAGGATCTGCGTGATCCGACCAAGATTCACGTTTCCCTCGACGGTCCGTCCGACCCCGAAAACTGGGATCAGGAAGGCGACGTGCTCGACACCTGGGCCTCGTCCTGGCTCTGGCCGATCGGCACGCTGGGTTGGCCTGACGCCGAGAAGCAAAAGGAAAGCGCGTTCGAGCAGTTCTACCCGACCACCACGCTGGCGACGGGCGCCGACATCATCTTCTTCTGGGTCGCCCGCATGATCATGGCCGGCCTCGAGTTTGCCCGCCCGGGCGCGCCGATCGAAGAGCGCATCCCCTTCAAGCACGTCTACTTCAACGGCATCGTGCGCGACAAACAGGGCCGCAAGATGTCGAAGACCCTCGGCAATTCGCCCGACCCGCTCGACCTCATCAAGACCTACGGCGCCGACGGCACCCGTTTTGGCCTGCTGCAGATCGCGCCGCTGGGCCAGGACGTGAAGTTTGACGAGACCCGCATCGAAGGCGGCAAAAACTTCTGCAACAAGCTCTGGAACGCCTGCCGCTTCCGCACCATGAGCGGCGAGATGAGCGACAATCGCTCCCTCGGTGCCATCCTCGCGCGCCTCGACAGCACGCAGATGGACGAGGACGACCACGCCATCCTCGCGGCCTTGCTCGACACCATGCGCACGCTGGAGAAGAGCTTCGTCGAATTCGAATTCGCGACCGCTACGCAGAAGCTTTATTCCTTCTTCTGGAATGATTTCTGTGACTGGTATGTCGAGGTCGCCAAGACCCGGGTGCAGGACCCGGCCGCCAAGGATCACGCCCTCGCGGTGCAGGATTTGGTCATCCGCCAGTTCCTGCTTCTCTTCGAGCCCTTCGCGCCCTTCATCTCCGAGGAGCTTTGGCACCAGCTCGGCTACGGCGCCGAGGACAGCTTCGTGCAGTCCAACCGACTCGAGTCGGCTGACGAGCTGGCCGAGGCCCTGACCGCCCACGGTGCGACCGTCGATGCCGCCGCCTCGAAGCTGGTCGAACAGCTCAAGCAGTTCACCTCGCAGGCGCGTCAGCTCAAGGCTGACCAAGCCGTGGCGCAGAAGCGCGACGTCACCTTCCACCTGCTGGCCGACGACGCCGGTTGGAACGCCATCGAGCCGCACCTCGCCAAGCTCGTGCGCATGGTCGGTGCCGAAGGTATCGCCCGCACCAGCGAAGAACCGTCCCTGCCGGCCATCGTGTCGCCCTTTGGCACGCTCTACCTCGACACCGGCGTCCAAGTTGACCCCGAGGCCGAGCGCGCGCGCCTGACCAAGGAGCTCGGCCAGATCCAGAAGCACATCCAGGGCACCGAAGGCCGCCTGGCCAACGAAGCCTTCGTGAGCAAGGCCCCGCCGGCCGTCATCGACGGCGCCCGCAAGCAGTTGGCTGACCTCCAAGCCAAGGCCGCAGAAGTGGAGCGCCTGCTTAAAGCGCTGTAAATCAGCTAACTAGGGTAAACAAGGTAACAAACTCATAAAGTAGGCTTTACTCTGCGCCGATTCGGGGCAGGTTATCGCCGACCATGAGTTCTGTTGCCTTGACTTCACCTGAGATCGATGCCGCCGCGCTGGAAGCGTTGGATGCGGCCGGGCGCGTGCGCTGGGCGGCCGACGCCTTTGGCGACGGCCTGATCCTGACCACCAGCTTCGGGGTGCAGTCGGCCGTCATGCTGCATCTGGTTACTCAGGTGGTGCCGGATATTCCGGTGGTGTTCATCGACACCGGCTACCTGTTTCCCGAGACCTACCGCTTTGCCGATGAGTTGGAGAAAAAGCTCAAACTCAACCTCCAGGTCTACACCCCGCGCCTGACCGCGGCCCGTCAAGAGGCCTTGTATGGCAAACGCTGGGAACAGGGCGTCGAGGGGCTCAAGACCTACAATCTCATCAACAAGGTCGAGCCGATGGACCGCGCGGTGCGCGACCTCGGCGCGGTGGCGTGGCTGGCGGGTTTGCGTCGTTCGCAGGCCAGCACGCGCGAGCAGCTGCCGGTGGCCCAGCAGCAAAACAAGGTCACCAAGGTGCATCCCATCATCGATTGGGACAACCGCACCGTGCACCGCTACCTCACCGAGCACGGCCTGCCGTATCACCCGCTGTGGGAGCAGGGTTACGTGTCACTCGGCGACTGGCACAGCTCCGCGCCGCTGACCGCCGGTATGAACGAAGAGGATACGCGCTTCGGCGGCCTCAAGCGCGAGTGCGGCCTGCATGAGCTGAGCGGCCAGCCCGACTTCCAGATCTGAGATCCGGAAGGAATGGGGATTTTCACCGCGAAGCGCGCGAAGAAACGTAGATCCGGCGAAGCGACCCAGAGGGGGTATCTGTGATAATCCGTAAGATCCGTGGCTGAAAACTCAGGCTGACGATTCGCTCGTTTCTTCCTCCGGGAGGTCGCCGGCTTTTTTGGCCTCGTAGACCTTTTTGACCGTGAGCACGAGCGCCGTGCCCGGCGCCCAGATACCGAAGAAAAAGCCCAGCGTTTTGACGCCGTTCATTACCAATTGGGACGGCGTGTAGCCGGTCTCGAAGATGAGCCCGACCAAGGGAAAGATGATCGCGCCGAGCACGGCACCGGCGAGGGTGATGCCCAGCATCCATTTCAGGAAATAGAAGGGCCAGCGGGGAATCTTGAAGCGCGTCATCGGGAAACCGCGTAGCGCAGCACAACCGAGTCACTGTCGTCGAGCCGCGTCTGTTCAAGGAGGGTGAGCTTTACGTCATGGCGTGCCTGCACCAGCGGGGTGCCGGCGCCAAAGATGCGCGGTTCAATGGTGACCCAGATTTCGTCCACCAACCCGGCGGCGAGAAAGAGATCGTGCACGTGGGCTCCGCCCAGCACCGCAAAGTTGCTCCGGCCAGCGGCCACCACGCTAGCGTGCACCTCGGCGGCGATGGCGGCGGTAAAATCGAGCGCCCCCGGGGCCGCGTCGTCCTTCCACGCCTCCGGTGAGCGGGTCATGATCAGGCGATGCACTCCGTCGTCGCGTTTGGCGAGGATGACGTCACGCACCGTCTCGTAGGTGGTCCGTCCCATCACCAGCGCATCAAAACGCGGCAGGCAGGAGCGAAACCACGCCTGATCGGCCGACGATGCCCAGGCGGTGCCGGCGTCGTCGTGACGGGTGATGAAGCCGTCCAGGGATTGGGCGACGATGAGAACAGTGCGCATCCGGCTGACTGTGCACGCTCGCTCGGTTGCTGCAAGTGACCTCGCTTTGCGCGCTTGCGGGGCTGAGCCGCAGTCGTTGAGGTGACCGGTTCATGAAGAAAGCCCTCATCACTGGTATCACGGGTCAGGACGGATCTTACCTCGCCGAGCTCCTGCTCGACAAAGGCTATGAGGTGCACGGCATCATCCGCCGGGCCTCCACCTTCAACACCAGTCGGATCGACCACCTCTACCGCGACCCGCACGTGAACGGGGTGAAGCTGTTTCTGCACTACGGTGACCTGGCCGACAGCGTGCAGATGGTGAAGCTGCTCTACGATCTGCAGCCCGATGAGATCTACAACCTCGGTGCCCAGTCCCATGTGCGCGTGTCCTTCGATGTGCCGGAATACACCGGTGACGTGGTGGGCCTCGGCGCCCAACGCATCCTCGAAGCGATTCACGAAGCCGGTCTGGTGAAGAAGGTGCGTTATTACCAAGCCTCCTCCTCCGAGATGTTCGGCAAGGTGCAGGCCGTGCCGCAGACCGAATCCACGCCGTTTTACCCGCGCTCGCCTTACGCCTGCGCCAAGCTCTACGCGCACTGGCTGACGGTGAACTACCGCGAGTCCTACAACCTGCACGCATCTTCCGGCATCCTCTTCAACCACGAGTCCCCGCGCCGCGGCGAAACCTTCGTCACCCGCAAGATCACTCGCGCGGCCACCCGCATCAAACTCGGCCTGCAGGACGCCCTTTACATGGGCAACCTCGATGCCCAGCGCGACTGGGGTTACGCCAAGGAATACGTCGAGATGATGTGGATGATGCTCCAGCAGGATAATCCCGATGACTACGTGGTCGCGACCAACGAAACCCACTCGGTGAAGGAGTTCATCCAGGAGACCTTTGCACTGCTCGATTTGGACTGGGAGAAGTATGTGAAATACGACGCCCGTTACGAACGTCCGGCCGAAGTGGAGCTGCTCATCGGCGATCCGGCCAAAGCCAAGAAGCAACTCGGCTGGGAGCCGCAGGTGCGCTTTAAGGAGCTGGTCAAGATCATGACCGAAGCCGACCTCGAACTGGCCAAACGCGAAGCCCAGATCGCGGCGCTGCCCGCGCTGTGATGCACTAGCGAGTAGTGGGTAGCGAGTAGCGAGCATACGCCGGTCGCCGACCCTATTTCTACTCGCTACCCGCTACTGACTACTCGCTACTGAAAATGAAACTCTTCATCGCTGGACATCGTGGCATGGTGGGCGGGGCGCTGGTGCGGCGCTTTGCGCAGGAAGCGGACGCTGACATCGTCACGCGCACCCGCGCCGAGCTCGACCTCACCAATCAGGCCGCGGTCGACGCGTTCTTCGCCTCCGAGAAACCCGACGTCGCCATCATCGCCGCGGCCAAGGTTGGCGGTATCCACGCCAACAATACCTACCCGGCGGAGTTCGCCTACGACAACCTCGCCCTCGCCACCAACTGCATCCATGCGGCCTACCGCAATGGGGTGGGGCGACTGCTCTTTCTCGGCAGCTCGTGCATCTACCCGAAGCTGGCCCCGCAGCCCATGCCGGAGGATTGTCTGCTCACCGGCCCGCTCGAGCCGACCAACGAAGCTTACGCCATCGCCAAGATCGCCGGCCTCAAACTGGCCGAGTATTACCGTCGCCAATACGGCGTGTGTTACCACTCCGCCATGCCGACCAACCTCTATGGTCCGGGCGACAACTACCACGCGCAGAACTCCCACGTGCTCCCGGCGCTCATCCGCCGCTTCCATGAAGCGAAGGAAAGCAAACAAGCGGAGGTCGTGGCCTGGGGCACGGGATCACCGAAGCGAGAGTTTTTGCATGTCGACGATCTGGCCGACGCCTGCGCTTTCCTGCTCGGCATGGCCGAGCCGCCGGACCTGATCAACGTCGGCACCGGCACGGACGTCTCGATCAAAGAACTCACTGAAATCGTGGCCGAGGTAGTCGGATATGCGGGCACGATTACCTGGGACAGCAGCAAACCCGACGGCACGCCGCGCAAGCTAATGGACGTTTCCAAGCTGAGCGCCCTCGGCTGGAGCGCCCGCATCGCGCTGCGCGAAGGGGTAACGAAGACGTATCAATCGTTCTTGGACGAAATGGCCGCCGGGACGTTGCGGGTTTAGGCCGACGTACGTCGGCCTAAAGGGTCTTAAGGTCTTAAAGTCTGTTGGTCTAAAGGTCGCGTCTGCGGGAGGACCCGCGCCCCGGGGGGCTGGCAGGCCAGCCCGCTACAAGGTGGTGCGGTTGACGGGAGGTAGGGGCTTGGCTCGCCAAGCCCGTTGCGGAGGAAGGTGCGTCGGCGGTGCGTTTTTGTTTTCGGTTTCGACTTGAACCGGTGCGTGGGCACAGGATTTGCGGTGCGTTGCGACGCATCTCCCAAACAACCCACGACACCTCCGAACCATGAGTGACCTTCCTCCTCCTTCATCTGCTGGCGCCGATAAGAAAATTCCCGCCGGTATCTGTGGCATCCTGCTCGGCTCGCTCGGCGTGCACAAATTCATCCTCGGTTACACCAAGGAGGGTATCATCATGCTGCTCGTCAGCATCCTGACGCTGGGCATGTTGGCCCCAATCATGGGCCTCATCGGTCTCATCGAGGGCATCGTGTATTTGGTGAAGCCGGACGACGAGTTTGTCGCCACCTATGTGCAGGGGCGCAAAGGTTGGTTTTAAGCGCCACACCCCCGGTCCTCTCGACCGCGATTCTGCGTCGATCTGAAGCCCGCAAACGCTTCCCGTTTCGGGGGCTTGCGTTTGCGGTTTCGGGCCCAGCGATCACATAAGCGCAAAATGCGCGCAGCCGGGAACGTCCCTCCTGCGCTAGACTGCAAGCAGTCTCCTATTCGCACTATGTCCAAGCCCGTCGCATTCACCAATACCGTCCTTCGTGACGGCCATCAGTCGCTCGCTGCTACTCGCATGTCGACTGCGCAGATGTTGCCGGCTGCCCCCATCCTCGATGAACTTGGTTTCCATGGTCTCGAAACGTGGGGCGGCGCAACCATCGACTCCTGTCTGCGCTTTCTGAACGAGAACCCCTTCGACCGCCTGCGGGCCCTGAAGAAGGCCGCGCCCAAGACGCCTCAGCTCATGCTGCTGCGTGGTCAAAACATCGTCCAATACACCAGTTTTCCGGACGACGTGGTGGAGGCCTTCGTGCGAGCCAACGCCGCCGCCGGGCAGGACGTGTTCCGTATCTTCGACGCGCTCAATGACACGCGTAATTTGCGCACCGCCATCAAGACGGTGCTCGATTGCGGCAAGCACGCCCGCGGTGAGATCTGCTACACCACCAGCCCCGTCCACACCATCGACGCCTTCGTGAAGATGGGCATCGAGCTCAAGGAGATGGGCTGCCACTCCCTCGGCATCAAGGACATGGCCGGCATCATCAAGCCGCGCATCGCCTACGATCTGGTGAAGCAACTCAAGGCCAAGGTCGGCCTGCCTATCACCATCCACACGCACGACACCGCCGGTCTCGGCGCCGCCTCCTACATGGCAGCCATCGACGCGGGCGTGGACGTGATCGAGACCTCGATCAGCCCCTTCGCCAACGGCACCGCCCAGCCCGACACTGTGCGCATGCTCGCCCTCCTCGAAGGCCACGAGCGTTGCCCGAGCTACGACATCGATAAGCTCCGCGAGCTCGGCGAATACTTCAAAGGCGTCTACGCCGAACTCTCCAAGTTCACCAACCCGGCCAACGAGCGCGTCGATGCCGACACCCTCGCTTACCAAGTCCCGGGTGGCATGCTTTCCAACTTCCGCAACCAGCTCAAAGAGCAAGGCATGGCCGACCAATTCGACGCCGTAGTGGCCGAGATCCCGGTCGTGCGCGCCGCGCTCGGTTACATTCCGCTGGTCACGCCGACCTCCCAGATCGTGGGCAGCCAGTCCATGCTCAATGTGAAGTTTGGCCGCTGGAAGAACATCTCCCAGCCCGCCATCGACATCGCTCTGGGCAAATACGGCAAGACCCCGGGCCCGATCGACCCGGAGCTCATGAAGCTCGTGCTCCAGCGCAGCAACCAGAAGCCCGTCGAAGGCCGTCCGGCCGATGGCCTCGAACCGCGCATGCCGAAGCTCCGCGAGGAGCTCAAGGCCAAGGGCCTGCCGACCGACGACGAGGCCTGCGTGCTGCACGCCATGTTCCCGGTCGAGTTCGCCGCATTGCACAAGAAGAAGGACGCGCCGGCTCCGGCCGCGGCTGCGCAGCCCGCCAAGGCCGTCACGCCGCCGCCTCCGGCTGGCAAGCCCGCCGCTGCTGCTGGCACCGGTGCCACGACGCGTCTGCGTCTCACCGTCGAAGGTCAGGCCCACGAGGTCACCGTCGAAGAGGTGAGCTGAGCTCAAGTCGAGCCACTCGATACCATTCTGCCTAACACCAAAAGGGCGGCCCGCGAAAGCAGGCCGCCCTTGCTTTTGGTGAAGGGGTGAAAGGCGACAATCGCCGCCGCGCGGCTCAGTCCGGCAGACCGTATTTCTCGACCACGAAGTCGATGTCCTTGTCGCCGCGGCCGCTGAGGTTGATCAACACCGACTGGCGCGGGTTGGCCTGCGCCAGCTTGCAGCCGTGGGCGACCGCATGGGCGCTTTCGAGAGCCGGGATGATGCCCTCAAGGCGACTCAACTCGTAGAACGACGCGATCGTTTCGTCGTCGGTGGCCGACGCGTAATTTACGCGACCGAGTTCGTGCAGCATGGAATGCTCCGGGCCGACGCCCGGGTAATCCAAACCGCTGGCCACCGAGTAGACGGGCGCGGGTTCACCCTTGTCGTCCTGCAGCACGTAACACTTGAAGCCGTGGATCACGCCCGGTTTGCCCAGCGTGATGGTGGCGGCATGTTCGCCGACCTGTTCGAGGCTGCGACCGGCCGGTTCGACGCCGTGCAGCGCGATGTCTTCGTCGTCGATGAAGGCCGAGAAGATGCCCATGGCGTTGCTGCCGCCACCGACGCAGGCCACGACGTTGTCGGGCAGCTCGCCCGTCATTTCCATGAATTGCTCGCGCGCCTCGATACCGACCACGCGTTGGAAGTCGCGCACCATCATCGGGAAGGGGTGGGGACCGACGACGGAGCCGATGCAGTAGATCGTGTTTTCCGGATCCTTGAGGTAGGACTCGAAGGCGGAGTCGACCGCCTCCTTCAGCGTTTTGAGTCCGTGCGAAACTGGCACCACCTCGGCACCGAGGATCTTCATGCGCACGACGTTCGGGTGTTCCTTGGCGATGTCGACTTCGCCCATGTGGATCTCGCACTCGAGGCCAAAGTAGGCGGCGGCGGTGGCGAGGGCGACACCGTGTTGACCGGCGCCGGTTTCGGCGATCAGGCGCTTCTTTCCCAAGTGCTTGGCGAGGAGGGCCTCACCCATGCAGTGGTTGAGTTTGTGCGCGCCGGAGTGGTTGAGGTCTTCGCGCTTCAGGTAGATGCGGCCGCCGTATTTGGCGCTGAGCGAGCGGCAGAAGTAAACCGGGGTGGGGCGCCCTTGAAAGTGTTTCCGGATGCTGCGCAGCTCGGAAATGAACTCGTGGGATTTGCTGATCGAGAAATACGCGTCGGTGATCTTCTCCATCTCGGTCTGGAGTTGCGGCGGGATGAAACTGCCGCCGAAACCGTTGAAGAAGCCCTGCGCGTCCGGGTGTTTTTTGAAGTAGCTCTGCATGGGGAAAAGACCGCGATTACAACGGGATACGACCAGTCGAGCCAGCCCATCCCACAAGGCGTCGGCGGGAATGGCCGCTTCGAATCCGGCGCATTAGAAACGTGAACGCCCCCGTTCAGGCCGTGCGTCGTCGCCCCTTTTTCGCACTTGCGCCGGGGCGTGCTCTTTGCGGCGATGACCCTTCACTCATTTGCCGACCATGATCGCACCTGAAACTTACGACCACATAGAGCTCATCAAAAAACGTGCCGGGCAGTTATGGAGGTTTCTTTGACGGAGAACAAAAACTCCGCGAAATAGAAGCCCTCGACGCCCAGATGGGCGCGCCCGATTTTTGGGACAATAACGACAAGGCCCAGCGCCACATCGCCAAGGTCAACGGCCTCAAAAAAGCCGTCCTGCCCGTGGTCGATTTTCGCAAGAAACTCGACGATATCGACGTGATGCTTGAGCTCATCGAAGCCGGCTCCCCCGAGGAACAGGCCGAATACACGGAGGAGCTCGAGACCACCGTCAGCGAGCTGCTGGAGAAGATCGACGAGATCGAAATCGGCGCCTTCCTCACCGGTCGCTTCGACGCCAACAACGCCATTTTCTCCATCCAGGCCGGCGCCGGCGGCACCGAGTCCAACGACTGGGCCGACATGCTCTTCCGCATGTATTCCCGTTGGGCGGAACGCCGCGGCTTCAAGGTCGAGGTGCAGGACGTCCAGGAAGGGGATCAGGCGGGCATTTCCAAGGCCACCATCCTGATCAAGGGCGAAAACGCCTACGGTTACGCCAAAGCCGAACGTGGCGTGCACCGCCTCGTGCGCATCAGTCCTTTCGACTCCAACCAACGTCGTCACACCTCCTTCTCCGCGGTCGACGTCGTGGCGGAGATCAACGACGAGGTGAAGATCGACATCCCCGACGACGACATTCGCGTCGATGTCTATCGCTCCTCCGGCAAGGGCGGACAGGGCGTTAATACGACCGACTCCGCCGTGCGCATCACGCACTTGCCGACCGGCCTCATCGTCACTTGCCAAAACGAACGTTCCCAGATCAAGAACAAGGCCAGCGCCATGAGCGTGCTCAAGGCCCGCCTCTATGAACGCAAACTCGATGAGCAGCGTTCCGAGATGGAAAAGTTCTATGGCGAAAAGGGTGAGATTGGCTGGGGCGCGCAGATTCGTTCCTACGTGCTGCAACCCTACCAGATGGTGAAGGACCTGCGCACCGGCGTCTCCACGGCCGACACGCAGGGCGTGCTCGACGGCGAGCTCGATCCCTTCATCAGCGGCTGGCTCCGCGCCGGCTGCCCGCGTCATCGCAACAAGGACATCAACGTCGACGACGAATAAACCGTCGCGAGGGTGCTCCTATCCCTCGAGATGACCACCGACTGAACGTCTGAAAGGCGGAAATAAGTGAGTCCCCGATTCGCTATTCTGCCTTTCAGCTTTTCAGCGTTTTAGTCGCTCAGCTTTGCACACCATGGAACTCCCGCGCGCCGACTTAGAATCTGCTTTTGCCAACACCTCGCTCTTCGAGGCCAAGACCTGGCAATTGTCGCCCGAGGCCTGGCCGCTCACCCGCGGCGAGGTCGACGAGTTGCAGCGCATCGGCGAGGCCTGCCTGCATTTTCACCAGGCGCTGGAGAACCTCTACCTGCGCTCGGCTGCGGGCAAAAACCTCCTGCGCAACAAATCGCTGCAAGCACCGTGGGTTGCCGAATACCTCGATCGCGGCAAGCCGGCCTCGCTCGTCAAACACGCCCGCGACGCGCGCCAACGCGGCGCCTTGCCCACCGTCCTGCGGCCCGACCTGCTGCTCACCGACGACGGCTTTGTCATGACCGAGCTCGACTCGGTGCCGGGCGGCATCGGCCTCACCGCCTTCCTCAACCGGCTCTACGATGAACAGGGCGAGATCGTGGGGCAGGGGGATGCGATGATCCTTCACTTTTACCAGTCGCTCGCCGCGCTCGCCCCCACCGTGGGAAATCCGCTCATTGCCATCGTGGTGAGCGACGAGTCCGCCACCTACCGTCCCGAGATGCAGTGGCTGGCCGAGCAACTGCAATTGCGCGGCCATCGCGTGTATTGCCTCGACCCCGACGACCTGTTCCCCCTCGGCACCGCGCTCTGCTTCGATATCGACGGCAACCCCGAAAAGATCGACGTCGTTTACCGCTTCTTCGAGCTGCACGACCTCGAAAACATCTCCACCGCCACCTACCTTTTCGAAGCGCTGGAAGCCGACGAGTTGGTCGTCGCGCCGCCCATGCGCCCCTTTCAGGAAGAGAAGCTCGCCGCCGCACTCTTCCACCATCACCTGCTCGGCGACTACTGGCGCGAGGCGCTGCCCAAACGCTCCTTCAAGCAGCTCAACAAACTTTTCCCGCGCTCGTGGGTGGTCGACCCGGCTCCCTTGCCGCCGGGCGCCGTGCTCGACGGGCCGACCGCCGGGGGCCGTGCCCTCGCGCATTGGGGGCAGTTGGCCGAAGCCTCCCAAAAAGAGCGCGACCTCATTCTCAAAATTTCCGGTTACCATGAGTCCGCCTGGGGCGCGCGCAGCGTCGTTTACGGCGCGGACTGCTCCCGCGAGGAGTGGAGCGCCGGCATCGACATCGCGATCCAGGATGCCCTGCACAACCTCCACGTGCTGCAGGAATACCGGAAGCCGCGCCGTCTCAGCCACCCTCTCTATCCGCCGGCGGGCGGCGACCCCGCCACGGCCGGCACGGCCACCTCGCGCCAAGGCCGCCTGCGGCTCTGTCCCTACTATTTTGTCCAGGACGACAAGGTGCAATTGAGCGGCGCCTTGGCGACGTTCTGCCCGCCTGATAAGAAGATCATCCACGGCATGCAGGACGCCGCGCTCCTGCCCTGCCGGGTGGTTGAGTGATCCCCCTCATAACCGGCCCTTGCGCCTTGGGGCAAATTCCCCACAAGAGGGCGTGTGCTTTCACCGGTCGGGAACCACTCAGGTATCTCCAAAACCCTCACACGCCGCATCTTGCCGCGCGGTTTGTGGGTGGCGTCGGTGCTGTGGGCAGCCGGTTCGCTGAGCGCACAGGTTGATGTTGCGACCCTGCGCGAGCGCGCTGAGGCGGGCGACGTAAGTGCGCTGACACTCCTGGGCAACGCCTACATGAACGGCGATGGCGTCGACCAAGACTTCGCCGCCGGTCTGGCCGCCTACGAACAAGCCGCCGCTCGCGGTGATGCGGTGGCCGCGTTTAACCTCGGTCTGGTGCATGAGCTGGGTCGAGGCGTGCCGGCCGATCTCAGTAAAGCCTTTCAGTTCTACCGCCGCTCGGCCGATCTCGGTTTTGTCGAAGCCCAGTTCAACGTGGGCAACATGTATGCCCGCGGCATCGGTGTGCGGCAGGACACCTTGGAAGCGGTGCTGTGGTTTCGGCAAGCGGCCGAGAACGGTCTGCCCGAGGCGATGCTGCACCTCGGCTTGCACTACGAAAAAGGGGAGGGCGTGCAGGCCGATCCCGCCGAAGCCGCCAAGTGGTATCGCCAGGCGATCGCCAAGGGCTCGGTCCAAGCCGCCCACAACCTCGCTCTGCTTCACGAAGAAGGCCGCGGCGTGGCGCGCGACGATGCCGCTGCCGTCGAACTCTACCGCCAGGCCGCCGAGCAGAATTATGGTCCCGCCCAGAACAACCTCGGCATCATGTATGCGGAAGGTCGCGGCGGGCTGCCGCAGAGCCTTGTCGAGGCCTACCCGTGGCTGATGCTCGCCGCCGACAACGGCGCCGATCCGCGCGCCCGCGACATGGTGTTGCGGCGACTGGATCGCGTGCAAAAGGCGGCCGCCGACGTCAAACTCAGCGCTCTGCGCAACCGCCTCGGGCTCGGCCCGGCGACTGCCGTGGCGTCGTCCCCGGCGCCGGCCACAGCCGGTGGCGACGACCCCGTCCTCGAGTCCCGTCTCATCGCGCTGGAGGCCGAAGTGCAACGGCTTCAACGCGAGAACTCCGGCCTCGTCTCGGCCAACCAAAACCTTTCCCGCCAGAAATACGAACTGGAGCAACGGGTCGTGCAGGCCATGGCCCCGGTGGACAACGACGCGGCGGCTCCGGCTCACATCGCCAGCGTGGCGGATAAGCTCCTCGACGTCTCGCCGTCCGACGACGCCACCCGCCGGGTGCTCGAACAAGCCGCCGCGCTCCTGCGCACCGCCGCCGAGGACAACCGCGTGCTGAATGCCGAGGTGAAACGCGCCACCCTCGAGCTCAGTGCCATGGGGCGTCGCCTGCGCCAGGCCGAACGCCGCGCCAACAGCGGCGCCAGTGCATCCGTCGGTGATGACTCCGCCGCCGCCGCGGAACTCGACAACGCCCGTGATCAAATCGTGTCCCTGCAGAGCGATTTGGTGCAGGCCCGTCAACGGGTCGACACCCTCGAAAACGCCCTCGGCAACATCGACGGTCTCAACGCCCGGCTCACTGAACTCGAAGCGGAGAACGGTCGACTTACCCAGCGTATTCGGGAAACCGATACAGCCTTGGCGGAAGCCCGGAATGGAGCAACCGATTCCGCCGAACTCTCGGCCGAACTGACCGCCCGCGACGCCGAAATCGCGGCGCTGCGACAGGCCGGCGAAGAAACGTCGACGCAGCTCACCGCTGCGAGCACGGAACTGGCCGCCCTACGCGACGAAGTGAGCGCGTTGCGCCAATCCAGCGAGCAGGCGGCCGAATTGGCTACGGCGCTCGACATCGCGCGCGCCGCCGAAACCAGCAACGCCGAGCAAGCCCGGGAGCTCGCCGCCGCCCTGCGTGAAGCGCGGGCGCGATCGGAGCAGGCCGATGCCGAACTCGCGTCGCTCACCACGGAGTTGGGCACGCTACGCAGTCGGATCGCCCGCCTGGAGCCCCTCGAGTCTCAGGTGGCCAATTTGCAGCAGGACGCCGCCGCCAGCGAAACCCTGCGGACACAACTGGCCGCCCAACGTGAGCAGGTCGAAACCCTCACCGCACGTCTCGCTGCCGCCGAGTCAGCCGCGGCCGAACTTGCTACGGCGACCCAGCGCGTGGCCGAACTCGAAACGCAACTGCAGCGCGCCACGATCGCCGCGGCGCAGCGCACCGACGCGCAACAAAACGTAGTCGCCGCCCTCGAAGCCGACTTGAGCGCGGCGCAAACCGCCCAAGCCGAAGCCGCCCAGCGCAACGAAACCCTGCGCGATGAACTGGCCGCTCAGGGCGAACAGGTGGCGACCCTCACCGCAAGTCTCGCCGCCGCCGAGTCGGCCGCGGCCGAACTTGCTACGGCGACCCAGCGCGTGGCCGAACTCGAAACGCAACTGCAGCGCGCGATGACCGCCGCGGCGCAAAGCACCGACGCGCAACGAAACGCAGTCGCTGCCCTCGAAGCCGACTTAAACGCGGCGCAAGCCGCTCAAGCCGAAGCCGCCGAGCGCAACGAAACCCTGCGCGACGAACTGGCCGCTCAGGGCGAACAGGTGGCGACGCTCACCGCCCGTCTCACTGCCGCTGAGTCTGCCGCGGCCGAACTCGCCACCGCGACGCAACGCGTGGCCGAACTCGAAACGCAACTGCAGCGCGCGATGACCGCCGCGGCGCAGACGAGCGAGACGCAGCGGGCCGCGGTGGTCGCCTTGCAAAGTCAACTTGACGCCGCGCAACAGGCCCTGACCTCAGCGGAGACTTTGGCCACTGAACGCGCCGCCGCGCTGGCCGCCAGCGCGGATCAAATCACCGAGCTGGAAAGCCGTGTCGCCCAGGAGGCGATCTGGGCCTCTGATTTGGAAGAGGCCAATCAACGCGTCGTCGCCCTGCAGGCCGAATTGCAAGCTGCGCGGGCCGAGTCCGCCCGCGAGCAGAGTCGTCGCGAGAGCGACGCCGAACAAGTCGCAACGTTGCAGGCCGAGTTCAACCGTCTGCGCACGCAGCTCGAGGAGGCGCAGAATATCGCCGAGCGCCGCGCCGAAGTTGTGCGTGAACGCAACGCGGAACTGACTGAGTTAAACGCCCGGCTCGCCAACGAAGCCATCTGGGCATCGGACCTCGAAGAGGCCAACACTCGTGCCGCGACCTTGGCCAGTGACTTGGCTGAGATGCAGAACGTGCGGGACACACTCCTCGCCGATTTGGCCGCGGCCGAACAAACCGCCGCCACCGCCGCCGATCAGATCACAAGCTTGCAGGCCCAACTCGCCGAAGCCGAAACCCTGCGCACGACTTTGACGGAAACCGAGGATCGCGCGACCGCGCTGGCGGCGGACTTGGCCGGAATGCGGGAGGAAAACGCATCGCTGACGGCCGATCTTTCCAACGCCGAAAGACGAATCACCCTCGCGTTAAAGATGCAGGACGAGGCGGCTGATGATCGTTTGCAATTGTCGGCCCGCCTGGCCGCTGCGGAGGCGGAGGCCGAGCAGCTGGCCGCTCTGCAGGTCCAGGTCAGCGACTTGCAGGAAACGCTCTCCGGTCGGGATCGCGAACTCGACGAACTGCGCACGGCACTCGCCCGCCAAACCGAGACCGAGGCCGCGCTGAAGGTGGCGGTGGAGCGCGTTGCCACCTTGGATGAACAGCTCTCTGCGGCGCGGACTGCGGTGGCCGGTTTGCAAGCGACCACGGCTGAGCGTGAGGACTCTCTCGCCACGCTCCAAGCGAGTGAGCAACAACTCAACGCGACCCTCACGGCGACGCAGGCGCAGGTGGGCGAGTTGGAGACCGCGTTGACCGAGGCTCGGGCCGCCGCCGCCGACGCCGCCCTGTGGCGCGACCTCGCCAGCAAGGCCGACGTGCAACTCCAGCAGGTGCGTGGTGAGTTGGCCGCGCTGCAGTCGAGAGCCAATACCGAGCGCGCCGATTTCCAAACCGCCACCGCTGCCCAACTGGAAAGTTTGCAGGAAAGCGCAGCGCGCGTGACTTCGTTGGAAGATGCCCTGCGCGACCGCGAGGCGGCCGTCGCGGATTTGACCGCGCAGACCGAGAGTGACGCCACCGAAATCGCCCGCTTGCAGACCGCGTTGGCGCGGGCCGCCGATCTGGACGCCACGGCCGCGAACCTACGGGTGGAGTTGGCCGAAGCGCGCACCGAAACCGTCGAGACCCAACGCGAAGCCAATCGCCTGTCGGGCGAGCTCGCCGAACGGGTGGCCGCACTGGAGACCGCCAATCAGGAACTTAACCAAGTCCAAGCTCGTCTCGCCGACACCCAGGCGGAGCGGGAAAGCTTGGCCACGAGTCTGGCCGAAACCCGGCAGGCACTTTCCGGACTCACCACCGAGCACGAGGATTTGCTGGAACGTTACGCCACGCTCGAAGCCGAGGTGACCCGCAGCCAAAACACCGCCTCGACCCAATTGGCCGCGTTGGCCGCGGAGCGGGATAACTTGGTGGATCAGTTGGCCACCGCGCGTGAGCAGGTAGAACAGTGGCGCGTGGAAGCGCAGACGGCGGCAGAGGAAGTGGACGAATTGGGGCGGGTGGAAAACTCTTACGCGCAAAGCCTTCGCCGTATCGAAAGGTTGGAGACACAGCTCGCGGAGGCGCGCGAAGCTGGCGCTCGGGCGCAGCAGCTTGAAACCTCGAACAGCGATTTGACCGCGCAGGTTGCGGCGTTGGAGGCCCGCCTGGAGGTAGCGGCCGACGAGCGGAACCTTCTGGCAAATCAGCTGGAGTCGGCCGAAAGCACGGTCGCCGAACTGGCGACGGTGCGCGCGTCGCTCGCGCAAAGCCAGCAGCGGGCCGAGTCGCTCGACGCCGAGTTGGCCCAAGTTCGGGCGCGGCTCGCCGATGCGGGCGAAGTGCAGGCGAACAATGCCGAGCTGCAGGACCAGATCGCCTCGCTGGAGTCGCGCTTAGCGGAGGCGACCGATGAGCGAAATCGTTTGTCGAATCAGTTGGAGTCGGCTGAAGCCACGGTCGCCGAGCTGGCGACGGTGCGCGCGTCGCTCGCGCAAAGTCAGCAACGGGCCGAGTCGCTCGACGCCGAGTTGGCCCAAGTGCGGGCTCGGCTCGCCGATGCGGGCGAAGTGCAGGCGAACAATGCCGAGCTGCAGGACCAGATCGCCTCGCTGGAGTCGCGCTTAGCGGAGGCGACCGATGAGCGAAATCGTTTGTCGAATCAGTTGGAGTCGGCTGAAGCCACGGTCGCCGAGCTGGCGACGGTGCGCGCGTCGCTCGCGCAAAGTCAGCAACGGGCCGAGTCGCTCGACGCCGAGTTGGCCCAGGTGCGGGCGCGGCTGGCGGCGACCGAGAGTGGCTTGGCCGACGATGCTGCGCTGCGCGATCAGGTCGCGACGTTGGAATCGCTGTTGGCGTCGGCGACGGACGAAGCGCAGCGTTGGCAGCGCGAGTCGGAAACGTTGACCGCGCAACTTGAGTCGGCTGACGCGATGAGCGCGGAGTTGGCGACTGCCCGTGCGTCCTTGGCCCAGCGGGAGCAGGACGTGGCGAGCTTCCGGCGCGAGCTTACGCAGGCGCGGGAACAATTGGCCGACACCGCCGAGGTGCAGTCGACCAACGCCGCGATGCGCGATCAGCTGGCCGCGCTGGAGACGCAATTGACCGGGGTAACCGGCGATGCCGAACGCTGGGAGGCGGAAGCGAACCGCTTGTTGACTCAACTTGAAGCTGCGCGGGAGGACGCTGGCGAAGTAGTGACGGTCCGCACCGCGTTGTCCGAAAGCGAGGAACGTGTCCAGGCGCTGCAGGAGGAATTGGGCATGCTGCGGACCGAGCTCGCTGCCGCGGATAACACCAGCGAAGCCAACGTGGCGCTGCGCGACCAGTTGGCGGCGTTGCAGGCAGAGTTGTTGGCGTCGAATGAAGCGGCGGAGGCGTGGCAGTCCGAGGTGGCGACGCTCAATATCCAACTGGCGGCGGCGACGGATGCGGCCGGTGAGTTGGCGGCGACACGCGACTCGCTGGCGCAAGCCCGCGGGGTGATCGCGAGTCTGCAGGATGAGCTGCAGTTGGCGCGCAGCCGGGTGGGGGATTTGGACACCGTGGCGTCGGCCAAGGTGGCGGCGGAGACCGAGGCGCGTCAGCTGCGCACGCAGAACGAACGCCTGCGGGAACAACTTGCGTCCGCCGAACGTTTGTTGACCGATGCGGATCAACAGTCGGAACGTATCGCCGGACTGGTGACAGCGCGCGATTACGCGGTGAACGAGGCCAGTCAGTTGGCCGACGAGCTGGCCGGTATTCAGTCCAAGTTGGACGAAAACAACGCGACCATCGCCGAGCTGACGGGGGAGAATCTGCGCCTGCAGGGCGACCTGGAGGCGTCTGAAAAGGCGGTTGCGGCGGCGCTGGCCGCCCAGGCTGCAGCGGTCGAGGAAGCCGGCATGAACCCGGCGCTCGAAATGGAAGTCGCGACGCTGCAAGGCCGCGTGCAGCAAGTCGAAGAACAGATGGCCGAGGAACGGGCGGCGGCAGCCCGGGAGTTTGCGGCGCTCACCGTGCAGTTGCAGCGCGCCCGAGAGACCGCGAAGTCGCTCACCGACGCCAATCGCGCCCTGCTCGCCACCCGCGAGATGGACGAGGAGGCGGCGCAGGGCCGTTTGGCCGATCTCGAACGTGAAGTCGCCGAACTGGTGAATGCCGATGCCGAGTTGCGGGCGGAGAACCTCGCGTTGCAAACTGCGCTCAGCGAGGCGCAGGCGGCGCCGAAGCCGCCAGCCGATTGGCAACAGACCCGGCAGGCGCTCACGGCTCGCATCGAGAATTTGAATACGCAGCTGGCGGAGGCGCAGGCTTACCGTGACCAGGTGAACACGCTGGCGAGCAACAACGACGAACTGCTCGCCGCGCAGGCCGAACTGCAGCAACAGGTCGCCACCGCCCTCACCGAGCGGACCGAGGCAAGTCGACGCGCCGATGCGTTGGCGTCCGACTTGACGGCGGCGCAGGCGGAACGCGCGACCTTGGCCGATCGCGTTGACACACTCACCGCGTCGGCGACCGCGCTTGAGGACGTGCGGGCAGATTTGGCGGCGCTGCGGGGGGCCTATGATTCTTTGAGCCGCGAGAACGCAGCCCTGGCCGAGCAGGTCGCGGCGGCTGAGGCGGCGGCGCAGGAACAGGCGTCGAGCGCGGTGGCCGAATGGACCGCCGAGCGAGCGCGTTTGAACGACGTGATTGCTCGTTTGCAGGCCAACGAGGATACGCTGACCGCGCGGGCGGAGGAAGGCGTGGAAGAATTGGCGAGCGTGCGTAACGAGCTCAACGGCGCGCGTTCGCGCATCGCCAGCCTCGAGCGGGCGGTGGCCGAAGCGACGGCCGACAGCGATCAGGTCGCCGAGCTCGCGGCGCGCGTGCGCGAAGCGGAGCAGGAACTGGTGACGCATCGTTCGGCCAACCTGCGGCTGCAGGAAGCGCTGACCAACGAACGGCAGACGCAGGAAGCCCGCCTCGCGCAGGCACAGCGCGAGAACGCAGCGCTCGCGGGGCGTTTGCGGCAGGCGCAAAACACGTTGGACCAGATCGCCGCCGCGGCCCGGGTGTTGAACCCCAACGCGGGGCCCACGACGGTGACAGCAGGGCGCTCGACGGTGGTGACCACCACGGCCACGCCGCCGGCGACAGCAACGGCCGCAGTGCCGCGCACGCACATTGTGGTGGAGGGCGACTCACTGTCGCGCATCAGTTTGCGCTACTACGGCACGCCCACGCGTTGGCGGGAAATCTATGAGGCCAACCGCGAGTTGCTCAGCGAAGCCAACGCCCTGCGCCCCGGCCAAGAACTACGGATTCCATAACGAATGGGGAATGGTGAGTGGTGAATGGTGAAGGGTGAAAGCGGTAGGGGAGGGGCACACGAAACTCGCGGAGGACCCTGAAGGCGGGGCGGGGGAAGGTAGGGGGGCGAGCCTTGGTCGCCTTTGGCGCCGCCATCTGCGGTTTAACTTGCTCGCGCTCCATTGCCTCTCGGTCTCGCCAGACACGGTAAGTGCCTCTCCATAAATGTGGGTCGGGCTTTACGCCCGACAGCCCACGTTGCCTCCCCGTCCCGGCGAACCTATCCGCGCGCCCGGCGGTCACGCCCCACCTTCACCACTCACCATTCATTCACTATTCACCCTTCTTCATTCCTCCGACTGGCCCGTAGCCGTAGTCGCGGAAACGGTCGACGACGCGCGCCATTTCATCGTCGGGCAGGATGTGCGGCGTGCCGGCGGCGAGGGTTTGCAGGTAGAGTTTGGCGAGGGTTTCGGCTTCGGCAGTGAGCGCGAGGGCTTCGTCGAGATTGCGACCGATCACGACGAGTCCGTGGTTGGCCATGAGCGCGGCCCGGCGGTCGCTGAGGGCTGCGACGACGTTGGCGGAGAGTTCGTCGGTGCCGAAGGTCGCGTAGGGCGCGCAGCGGATCTGGGCGCCGCCGAACAGGGCGACGAGGTAGTGCACCGCCGGCAGGTCACGTCGCAGGCAAGCGACCGCGGTGGCGTGTTGGCTGTGGGTGTGGACGACGGCTTGGGCGTCGGGCCGGGCGCGAAGGATGGCGAGGTGAAAGGGGTATTCGGAGGACGGCTTGCGTGTGCCGGTGATGGTGCCCGACGCGAGATCGACGTGCACGATGTCGTCGGGGGTCATCTGGTGGTAGGGCAGGGAAGAGGGCGTCAGGAAAAAACCGGTGCCGGCCTCGTCGCGCACGGAGACATTGCCGGAGGTGCCCTGGTTGAGCCCACGGGCCTCGAGAGCGAGGCAGGTGTCGATGATTTGTTCACGAAAAAATGAATTGGACACGACCCCAACCGACGCGAAGACCCTTGTTTCAGCAAGCCAGCTTTAGGCTACCGGGCTTGCATTTGCCGAAGTTCGGTTCGTTCCGATCTAGCCGTTTTCGGCATTGGTGATCGAGACCGGTCAAGATGATGGTCCAACGGCAAAACCGTCCGCCGTGCTGGGGGATGGATGATAGGCACCGGTGCGCTGGGTGCCTTCGCGGTGGTTGTAGAGTTCAATCACGCGAAGCAGCTCCGAGAGACTGAGCGCACCATCGCGGTCGGTGTCAGCCGAGTGGAGTTGCTCGGGGACACTTTCACGGGGTGCTGGGGCGAAACCATCCTCCGTCGATGGATCGGGGTGATACTCGCCAGTGCGTGTGGTGCCGCTCCGATAGTTGTAGAGTTCGATTACGCGAAGGAGCTCGGACAATGACAGGAGAAAATCATCGTTCACGTCGGCAGAGTGAGTTGCGGGCGCTTCAGGCAACAGGAGCGGATCGGGTATGGCCACCTGGTCCAAAACATTATCTGCCAAGCTGAGCGTTGCCAGGGCGATCAAGGACTGCACCCCGGTGGCATCTTCGGGAACTTGGAGAGAGTAGGAAAATGTAAAAGGACTCGCTGGCGCGATGGTCCACCTCCATTCCAACAAGTCGGTGTCGCCCGGACGCGGGGAAACCACCGTTCCCTCCTCGTTGGAGTCCCCCGCAAAAGTCCAGGACTGGTCCAAGTTTGACGGTGGAATGACTGACCAAGCGAATCCGGACAAAGGGCCAGCATAGGTGATCGTATTGTCGATCATCACGGTGCCTCCAGCCCTATAGCCATAGCCCCGCACTTCATGAGAGGTGGACAAGGAAAGGAGTGAAAGGGTGGCGGCTTCCGACGAAACCGATCCGGCCGAGTTGGCGACTTCCACCCGGTAGTTCCCCGCATCTGCCAGGCTCGTGCTGCTGACAGTGAAGGACGTGGAGGTGGCCCCCGCGATTGCGCCATCGTCCTTGAACCATTGGTAGGCCAGGGGAGCGGGCCCCTCAGCTGTGACCGTGAACGTGTAACTCTGGCCAACAAACCCGGCCTGCGATTGAGGGTGCTGGGTAATGACCGGTGCCTCGATGACGACCAGAGTGGTCGCATCGGAGGTCACGCTTCCCTTCGGGTTGCTCACCACTACATCGTAGCTCCCGGCATCTTCGGCCATCGCGGAGGCGATGGTATAGCTGGAGTCGGTTGCTCCGGAGATCGGCTCGCCGTCGTGGCGCCACTGATACTCGGGCGCCGGCACTCCGCTGGCCACTACGGTCAGCGTCACGTTTTCGCCAATCGCCACCGTTTGGCCGAGCGGCTGCGTCTCGATCGCCGGGGGCGTATGCACGGTCAGGTGCACTGTCTCCGAAGTGATGGTGCTCACCGCGTTGCTGACCATGACGTCGTAGTCGGCATCGTCGTTCAACGATACCGACTCGATCACCAAGCTTGCCGCCGTTGCGCCGACAATCGCTTCGCCGTTTCTGCGCCACTGGTAACTTGGTGCGGGCACACCGTTTGCCGTGACGCTCAGGGTCGCGCTATTGCCCGTCACCACGGTCTGTGCGATGGGCTGAGTCTCGATCACCGGCGGTGCCTGCACGGTTAGGTGAGCCGGCGCGGAGGTCACGGTATCGAGCTCATTAGATATCATAACGGTGTAATCGGCATCGTCACTTAGCGACACCTCCTCAATTACGAGACTAGGTGCTGTTGCGCCTGCGATAATTTCGCCATTGCGGTGCCATTGATAGGACAGCGCCGATCCGGTGGCCTCGACCGAGAGGATTACGCGGTTTCCCACCACTGTTGAGGCATTCTCGGGTTGCGCTGCGATGTCTGGGGCAAGCGGTCGGAATCGCCAAGTTTGACCAAATCCTGTGACCACTTGGGATAGTCCTGTGGCCACCAATAAAGGCGTGCTGGCATCTTCGGTCGTTCCATTTCCAAACTGGCCCGAGTAGTTACTGCCGATCGCCCAGAAAGTGCCATCGGTTTTGAGAAACACCGTCGTATCTGCATTAACGGATACCGCAGCGACTTCGGTCGCGATCTGCACCGGAGTGATGCGAGTGCTCGTTGAGCCGTCACCCAGCTGATGAAGGTAGTTATACCCCATGCCCCAGAGTCGGCCGTCCGAAGTGATAAACATACTGAAGTGGTGACCCGCGTCTGCTGAAACCACATCGGTCGCGATTTGGACAGGTTCATGCCGATCGGTTTGCGTGCCATCTCCCAGCTGGCCGAAATTGTTTTCGCCCATTCCCCAAAGTGTGCCATCGGCCTTGATGAACAGAGTATGGGTATCGCCGGCGGCCGCCGAAACCACATCGGAGGCAATCTGAATCGGGGATTGTAAACGCCACGATGTGCTTGTCCCCAATTGCCCGTAGTAGTTGTAGCCCATCCCCCAAAGCGTGCCGTCCGTTTTGATGAACAAACCATGATCAGCACCACTCGCGATGGATAAAACATCGCTGGCGACTGGAACCGGAAGATTGCGTGCGACAGCAGTGCCATCCCCCAATTGTCCATTGTTGTTTTCTCCCATGGCCCAAAGGGTGCCATCCAAGGTCATAAAGTAGCTGAAGCCGTCGCTGGCTTCTGCCTTCACGACCCCCTCTGCCACCTTTACTGGCGTAAGGCGGGTGGTGTTGGTCCCGTCGCCGAGTTGGCCGTGGTCGTTGAAACCGGAGGCCCATAAGCGATTCGCGCCGTCGATCATCAGTCCGTGCCCTCGTCCCGGTGACGCGCCGATAATTCCGTCGGCGATATGCACGGGGGAGAGTTGATTGGTAAAGGTATCGTCACCCGGCTGCACCACTGTGACTCCCCCGGCGCCTTCCAGCCGGAACCCTTGAGTGGCCTGAGAAGTTACCTGCACATCAACGCTCGCGACTTCTCCGGCTATGTTTGATACCCGGACCCAGTAGGAAACCGGATTCGTGACTGCGGGCGTGGCGAAATGCGCGGTCGTCGCGCCTTCCACCGGTGCCGAAACGTCACCGCTCACTCGAGCATACCACTGATAGGACAATGCTTCGCCGGTCGCGTTTACGACTAGCGTTGCCGCGAATCCTGGCAGGACCTCCGTTGCCTCGGGTTGCGCCGTGATCATCGGGGTGCTGACCGTCGTCAGGTTGGCGGCGGGACTGTCGACCACCGCCTGTGGGTGGGTCACCCGCACCCAATACGAGGTCGTGAACGCCAAGGGCCCGGTGTCCAGTGTCGATCCGACCGCACCGATCACGGGATCGCTGATGTCGCCGCTCTCTCCCCGATACCACTGATAGTGGAGGGCATCCGGTTCGGTGCCGACAGTCGAAACGGTGAGCGTCGTCCCCTGTCCGATGGCAACAAACTGGTCTGACGGCTGGGTCGTGATGGCGAGGTATTGCAACATCAGGGTATGCTCGTAGCCCGCCGAGATCGCCTGCACGCCGGATATTGAGGTTACAGGCACGAAGGCGTTTCGGCCCTGGCTGTCGCCGACCCCCAGCTGACCGTAGTCATTGTAGCCGGTGGCCCACAGGGTGCCGTCCGTTTTCACGAAAAGAGTGTGGTAGATCCCGGAATCTACGAAGCTGACCTCACTCGCAAGCTGCACCGGAGTGGGACGAGGCGTGGTGGTGCCGTCCCCCAGCTCGCCGAATTCGTTGGTGCCCATGCCCCACAACGTGCCGTCGTGTTTCAGAAACATGGTGTGGCGGTCTCCAACGTCGGCCATGGCGACTCCGGTCGCGATTTGAACCGGGGTGGTTTGGCTCGTGGTCGTGCCGTCCCCCAATTGGTAGTATTCGTTTTGGCCCATGCCCCACAGAGTGCCGTCCGTTTTCACGAACACGCTGTGTTGGTAGCACGCCGCCATCGAAGCGACGTCCGTTGCGATCTGCACCGGGATGGACCGATTCGTGGAGGTCCCGTCACCCAGTTGCCCGAGACTGTTGAAGCCCACAGCCCATAGCGAGCCGTCTGATTTCAAAATCAGGTTGTGATACACGTTCGTGGTCACCGCCACCACGTCATCGGCGACTTGGACTGGGACATTGCGATCCTGCTGCGTGCCATCGCCCAACTGCCCGAATTCGTTGTAGCCCATCGCCCAGAGTGTGCCATCCGTTTTCACAAACAGGCTGTGGTTGCTCCCAGCCGCCATGGACGACACGTCGTTTGCGATCTGAATTGGAATATCCCTTTTGGTGGTGGTGCCATCCCCAAATTGACCGTAATCGTTCCCCCCCACCGCCCAAAGCGTGCCATCGGTCCCCAGGAATAGACTGTGGGACATGCCTGCTTCGACTTTGGCCAGTCCGGTGGAGATAACGACGGGCTGGTCATAGGACTGCTGATCGCCCCCGCCGAAGCTGATCGGGTCGTTACGTCCGATTCCCAGCAGGACCAGCCCGGGTTCGGTCGTGGGGGCGAGGGCGAAGGTCTCGCTGTCGCTGGTGCCCGCGGCGTTCGAAACCCGCACCCAGAATGAAGCCGGTTCGACAATCGCCGGCGTGTAGAAAACCGCCGCGGTCGCCTCGGCGATCGGCGCAGACGTATCGCCGCTTTCCCCCTGATACCACTGGTAGCTCAAGAGCCCTCCAGTCGCCTCCACTGCCAGCCGTGGAGAAAAGCCCGGTGGAACCTCTACCGTTGGCGACGTAGCCGTGAAGACCGGCACCGTCTGCCTGACCTGGGTCTTCATGCTCACCTCATCGAAGATGAGGAAATTATCCCCCGGCGACTCGGTGTCCCGCGGATACCAAGTCGCGTAAAACGCTTCCGGGGAGGCAACCACCTCGGAGGTGCCCACCAGCGGTTGATCGACCCAGATGGGAACGCCGTCGATGAACGCGGACCAAACGTCGATGGCGGGATCGAACAGAAGCTCGACTTGGTAAAATTGCCCGTTTTCGAAGGTGGCCCCGGTGTCGACAAACGAACCCGAAGCCTGAGAGTAGGCGTAAACGTGAAGGTCGTAATTGCTGAAATTGAGAGACGCGAGTCGGCGCCCATTCCCGTTGAAAAGCTCCAAGTCGAAGTAGTCGTATTGGCTGTTTGAGGAGTCAATAATGGCCAGATTCAGCGAGACAGACAGCACCGGACGTCCAGCATCAGGTGAGGCCCCGTTCACGGTATGACCTGCCCAAACCTGAGTCTGGCCGGCCGGGAGCACATAACCAACATAGGCCTTGCGGCCGATGTCTCCCTCGAAATCGACAATGCCGGTAGATTGGGTGTCGCTTGTCGACCAGCCATCGAATTCGTGGAGTGCAGTATTCTCGCTGCCACTAAAATCAGAGGCGTAAAACTCCACGGATTCCTGTGCTCCAACGCGTAGGGTGAAAGCCATTCCACCCCAGCAGACGATGAATATAAACCAGCATCGAGGTGCTGAAGCCACGATGTGGTTCGCCATCATTTGAGCGAACCGGGCGGGACTTGAATTACGTATTTTCATGGCACTGGAAATAGGGAGCACGTATCAACAAAAGGGGGGGCGACCGTTTCCGGTCAGTGTAGTTTCGAGCTACTCTTGTGTGAAGGACTTGAGATGATGAGGAAGTCGAGCCCGAATAGGTTTACGCTAGCGTGAGCTAGTGTAGTGTCCCTCAAATAGCAGGAACTGATGAATGCGTTGCTCAGAGCCCTATGTTTGATCGCTGCTGGTGTTTGTGCTGAGGCGGCCGACGAGGAGCCGTGCTTTTTTCGGACGACTGCTGAGGCGGAGGATTATGCGAAGTCCTTGTTCGCGGGAGGCGAGGTTCAGGTTTTCGACCTGGGAGATGAGAAGGTGCTCGTTCTCCGGGTTTTCGGATCAGGAGTGCCGGACATCGGTTTCTGGGTTTTCGCGGCCGAGGAAGGTGCGTGGCGGTTAGCCAGCAGATCGATGCCGCCCATTCCGGAAATGCACCGGTTGGAGGTGGATTCCGGGGCGTTGTTTATCGTCGGTGAAGAGACGGGAACTCGAACGAAAATCCATCCGACAGAAAATGAAGCTACCCAGTCGTCGCAGCCAACGACGGCAAGCCGCCGCGGCGAACGAGGTGCTGATGCGCGTCGCGGCTGAGCTGAGACTTAGTCAGATGAAGACATCGGGAATTCGCTGCCTAATCGCCGTCTCAGTTGCCTCGACTGCTTTTCTGGTGGGTTTAGTAGCCTGGCACCCTCTGCTGAGCATCGTTTTCCTCGGGGTCGCGTTGCTCGCTATAGTTTTCGGAGCGTTCTCGACCCTGTTTGCCCTTCTGAGAAGGAAGAAGTCAGAGGCACTTCCGATATTCGGAAGCCTGGCAGCGGTTTCATCGTTTCTTTTCGCAGGCTGGTTCGCCCGCGATGACTTGATGCGGTATGCTATGGTCGCTGAGTCGATGCGGTTGGTGGTTCGTGCGGAGGAATTCCGTCGAAGTGACGGCATCTTTCCCGAGTCGGCAGCGGCTATGCAGCCTTTCGACACTTCCGAGCAAGTGGTCGCTTGGATTGCGGGAGACTCGGTTCGGTATCTACCGTTGGCCGACGGATTCTTCGTCACCAGAGGTGTTTTCATCACCGGTGAGACTTTCTCCTCCTACACCGGTCGTTGGGAGGTTTCCAAATTATGAAAGAGGTTATCCAGCCGCCGATGCCAACGTGGGGCTCGGCCCGCCGCAGCTGAGTTCAAATTTTAGAAATGAAGGATCTATTTGCAGCGATTTTGGCGTTAGCGGGAGGCCTCATCATGTTTTGGGCATGCATCGCGATCTACATCGCCATTTTTCGAAAGGGACTAGCGTGGTTTGTCTTCTGTATCGTTGCTCCTCCCATCGGATTAATTGCCTTCTGCATCTTAAATCTGAAGGACACTGCTAAGCCGCTTGGGATATCACTTCTAGGGCTTTGCGTCTTTTTCAGCGCAAGTATCATTTCCCCTGAGTTCTATGCGTCGCTTGCAGAGTAGTTCGAACGATCTGGTGCCGGCGAGGTCGTCAAATCGTCTCCGCCCAGACACGCCCTAATCTTCAAGGTATGGACGATAAACCCAAGAGCATCTGGACGCGGGATCTCCTCGACACTGCCTTCGGTCGATTCCTGACCGGCACCGCATTTCCGCTCGCGTTGGCCGCGCTCGCGATCAGGGCCTTCATCACCCAGCGCATCCGATTCCGCATGTATGATTACGGAGGGTTTGAGGCCATTTGCATTGGTGTTGGATTGCTAGCGTTGGGAGCATGCTTGGCGATGGGCCACCATTGGATACCTCGCTCGCTGGAATCTGTGAAAATGAAAAACCGAGCAGTCCTGATTTCCCTCGTCGCTGTCATCGCATCATTGGGAACCGCACTATTTCGGGTGATTTAGAGTGAAGAAAATGAGCATCCAGTTGCCCTCGCCAACGCGCATCGTTGCTCTGCGTTGGCGCGTTGGATTACCCGGGCGGACTCAAGTGACGCATCTTTTATGAATCCTGTTCTTCGTATCCTCCTCCTCGTTTTCCTTGGGTTTGTCGTGGCTTCGGGCACCTTGCGCACGATCCTCACGATTCGCTACTGCTTCATCGATTTGTCCCGCGGTGGGAATCAGGCCCCCGAGCTTTTGGGCACGATCGTAGGGACGCTGTTGGTGACGGTCTTGTTTGGTTGGGTTTGGCGTAAGGTTTATCTCAGCAAGAGATAGTGTCCTCGGTTGAGAGGCGGGAGGAATCAGGCGCGGGTGTCCGAAAGCCCTGATGCGAAGGATGATGTGGACTTATTTCGCGGCCGCTTGGCCACAGACGCTTTGTCGGTGCGTATTGAGCGGATAATAAATCCGCTCATGTTGGTATATAGAAGTGCGACATGGTTGCTGGTTTCGCTTTTCGCCGGCTTGGCGTGGACGAGTGGTCTGCGAGCGCGGGCGATCACCTACACTTTTGATACTGATTTGGAGGGGTGGAGCAATGTGCTGACCTCGACCACCGGTCCGTTGGCTTTCGGTTATCAACCGGTATCGGATCTTCTTCGTCTGGAAAGTCCGGGCATCAGCGTGAGCGATGGGAACAGTCCTCATCGTGACTGGGCGCAGAGCTCGGCTTTATTGATTCGTTCGCCGGAGTTTCAGGTGAATAGTCTGCCGGAGTTCTCCATCACGTTTGAACTGGGTAGTGGGAGTGGCACGACGGATGGCGCGCCGAGCACAGATGCGGATGCCGCTCTGAGTCAGCCGTCATCCGTTGATGGATACACTGGGCTGTTGCTGCGCAATGCCTCCACCGGCGCTTACCTGATCGCCAGCACGATGACGGATACGTCGACGCATGAGCAGACTGTCATGTGGACCTCCGGTCAGCTGCAGTCGCTGGTGAATACCAGCGATTATTACACCTTGGACCTGGTCGATATGGACCAAGGCGCGTGGGGCTGGGTGTCGCTGGACAACGTGTCGATCTACGGTGCATCGGCCGTGCCGGAACCGGCGACCACGGCGCTTTGGCTGGGGCTGGTGGGATTGGTTGCGGTGGCCGCCGTGAAAAGGCGACGTGATTAAAGACGTAGGGTTCGCTTCGGCCCTCCTTGGCAGACCCACGTTTACGAAATTTGTGCGTGGTCCGGGAAGAGCTGGGCGAGGCCTGCGTGGGTGGCGGGGCAGAGGCCGCGTTCGGTGAGCAGACCGGTGACGAGGCGGGCGGGGGTGACGTCGAAGGCGGGGTTGGCCGCCGGGCTGCCGGTGGGCGGGATTTGGAGGGACGCGACTTCGCCATCGGTGGTGAGTCCACTGACGTGGGTGACTTCATGTGCGCCGCGTTCCTCGATGGGGATTTCGCGCACGCCGTCTCGCACGGTCCAGTCGATGGTGGGCGAGGGCAGGGCGACGTAGAAGGGGACGCCGTTGTCGTGGGCGGCGAGGGCTTTGAGGTAGGTGCCGATTTTGTTGCAGACGTCGCCGGTGGCGGTGGTGCGATCGGTGCCGACGATGACGAGGTCGACCTGGCCGTGTTGCATGAGGTGGCCGCCGGCGTTGTCGACGATGCAGGTGTGGGGCACGCCGTGGTTGAGCAGTTCCCAGGCGGTGAGGTGGAAGCCTTGGTTGCGCGGGCGGGTTTCGTCGACCCAGACGTGCACGGGGATGCCGGCATCGTGGGCTTGGTAAATGGGGGAGGTGGCGGTGCCCCAATCGACGGTGGCGAGCCACCCGGCGTTGCAGTGGGTGAGGATGTTGACGGGCTGGCCGGCGGGTTTGGTGGCGGCGAGGTCGCGAATGAGGGCGAGGCCGGCCTGGCCGATGGCGTGGTTGATGGCGACGTCTTCGTCGCAGAGGGCGGCGGCGAGGTCGCGGGTGGCGGCGGCGCGATCGGCCGGGGTGAGCGGAGAGACGGCGGTGCGCACGCGGTCGAGGGCCCAGCGGAGGTTCACCGCGGTGGGGCGGGTGGCGTAGAGGGTGTCGTAGGCGTGGGTCAGGGCGGCGTCGGAGGGATCGGCGCGAAGGGCGAGCCACATGCCGTAGGCGGCGGTGGCGCCGATGAGGGGCGCGCCGCGCACGAGCATGGCGGAGATGGCGTGGGCGGCGTCGTCGAGCGTGCGCAGGGTGGCGATCTCATAGCGGTGCGGCAGGCGCGTTTGGTCGATGATTTCAACGCTGGCGCCGTCGGCGGCCGGCCAGATGGTGCGAGTGGGTTTGCCTGCGACGTTCATTGCTGGGGGGACTGGGGGCTGGGGACTGGTGGGCTGGTGGCTGGAGGCTGGGTGCTGGAGGCTGGTGGACTGGTGACTGGTGGGTGGGGGATGGGTGCTGGGGGACTGGGGCTGGGGGAATGGAGGCTGGGGGACTGGGGGCAGGGTGGACGGTGGCTGGGTGTTGGTGACTGGAGGTTGGGCTGTGGGGCAGCCTAGCGCGAGCGAGCTCGCGGCCTACACGGAGGGGCAGAGGGGGGCTGGATGCTGGGTGGTGGTGTGCTAGGTGCTGGTGGCTGGTAGACTACTGGGGCCTGGTAGCTGGTGGCTGATAGCTTATGGCTGATGGCTGGGTAGTGAGAGGTATCCTTTGTCGTGCTGCGAGCTATGGCGGACAGGTTTTTTGACCGCGGAGGGCACAGATGCATTCAGGTCGTTGCAGAGCGTAGGCGGTAGCCGAAGCCATCCGTGTTCATCCGTGGTTTAAATGCTTCGTGGGAAGGACTCGTTTTTCGGGCGGGAGGTAGGAAAATTTTTAATGCGTAATTCTTGGGGTGGAAAACCGGTTGGTGGATCGATAAATCAGTCGGCCATGGGTCCCTCGTCGTCTTCGATCGCTCTGCCGCAACATTTGGATTTGGTTCAATCAGCGGAAGATATCGAAGCGGTGCTCGATTGTCTGGCGGTGGAAGTCGAGGGCTGGGCGCAGGAATGTCAGGAGCGAGATGGGCGGATGCTGCTGATGATGTGTGTGCTGCGGGGCGGGGCGTTTTTCTTTTCGGATTTGGTGCAGCGGATCGGTTACTCGATCGAACCGGCGTTTTGCCGGGCTTGGAGCTACGCCAAAGATATGACCGCCAAGCCGGAGGATGCGGTGAAGATCGATTGGCCGGAGGTCGATCTGCGCGGGCGTGACGTGGTGCTGGTGGACAATATTTGTGACACCGGCCGGACGTTTGCGCAGGCCACGGTGGAGGTGTTGGCGCGGGAGCCGGCGCGGGTGCGCACGGTGTCGTTTTTGCGGCGCAAGCAGGTCGAGGTGATCCATGAACCGACGCTTTCGGGCGTGAGTTACACGGGGCCGGAGTGGCTGGTCGGTTACGGTCTGCGAGACCGTGGGACCACGATGATGAATGCGCGTTTGGTGGCGCGGGTGCGCGATACCGAAAACACGGGGTTTACCGCCAATAACTCGAGTTCGCCGTTTGCGTATAAGGCGGTGTTTTAGGCTGGGTGCTGGTGCGCTGGTGGGCTGGGGCTGAGGGGCAACGGTAGCGCGAGCGAGCTCGCGGCCTACACGGAGGGGCAGGGCTGGGGCTGGGGCTCTGGGCGCTTCTTTCGTCTTTATCTTTCTCTTTCTCTGACGACGCGGAGCGTCGCCGGGGGGGGGTGTTTGGGCTGCGGGGATAAAGAGAAAGATAAAGAATAAGGAGAAAGATTGAGTTGGGGCTAGCGAGACACCCCGTCGCAAGAAAGGCGGTCCGGCTCTACCTTGGCTTGCGGAAGGCGTGGAAGGGGAGGGGCCAAGTGATGGGGCGTTGGGGGGCTTCGGCCCAGGCGGCGCGGAGCTCTGGGACGATCGGGGCCAAGGGGTCATTGCCGGTGGCCTGGCGGGCGCGGTGGGTGGCGGACCAGGAGTCGAGTTGGCCGATGAGTTGATCGAGGGTCCAGGTGGCGGTCATGGCAAAGGGAGGCGCGGTCAGGCGCTCCATATTGGGCGGCGCGATTTGCGCGTAGCCGTCGAGCAACGGGCCGCGGTCGGGTGGCCAGTGGGGGCCGACTGCGATGTCGTGATAGTGGCGGACGACGGCATCGACGGCGGGCGTGATGGAGGGGAGCAGGTAACCCCAGTAAGCAAGGATGCCACCGGGGCGCAGGCGCTGCTCGCAGGCGGCGAAGAAGGTGTCGCGATCGAACCAGTGCAGGGCTTGGGCGACGGTGATGAGGTCGAGGTCAGTGATGCTGGGCGGGGGCTCTTCGGCGGGGGCGAGGTGGTAGGAAATACGCGGGTGCGGCACGGCGTGTTCGATCATGCCGATGCCGACGTCGGACGCGAAGACGTGTGCAAAATGCTCGGCGAGGCTGAGCGCGGCCTGACCGGTGCCGGTGGCGCAGTCCCAGGCGCCATAGGTGGCGGGGGCTTGGTCGGCCAGCCAGGCGAAGAGTGCTGCTGGGTAGGTGGGGCGATACGACGCGTAGGTGGCGGCGAAGGCGGAGAAGTGATCGTTGCGGGCCATCGTGGGAGAGGGGCGGGATGGGGAACAGTGAAGTCAGAAGGCAGAAGGAGGGAAGCTGGCGCGCAAAAAAGCCGCTCCCCGGGAGGGAGCGGCTGAGAGAGGTGGAGCTTGTCTTGGCTTTAGCTGAGGCTGACGCCGAGGGCTTCGGCTTTGCGCAGGAGCGCGTCGGCCATGTCGGACGGGGTTACCGCGACTTCGATGCCGCATTCCTTGAAGACGGCGATCTTGGCTTCGGCGGTGTCTTCCTTGCCACCCACGATGGCGCCGGCGTGGCCCATGCGGCGGCCGGGAGGCGCGGTGGCTCCGGCGATGAAGCCGGCGACCGGCTTCTTGCAGTTGGCTTTGATCCAGCGGGCGGCCTCGACCTCGGCGTTGCCGCCGATTTCACCGATGAGGATGATGCCCTTGGTGTCGGGGTCTTCGTTGAAGAGCTTGATGACGTCGAGGTGGTTGGTGCCGTTGACCGGGTCGCCGCCGATGCCCACGGAGGTGGACTGGCCGAGGCCCTTGGTGGTGATCTGGAACACGGCCTCGTAGGTGAGGGTGCCGGAGCGGGAAACGACGCCGACGTGGCCCTTCTTGTGGATGTAGCCGGGGGCGATGCCGATGCGGCAGCCGCCGGAGGAGTCCGGGCCGGTGCCGGGGGTGACGAGACCCGGGCAGTTGGGGCCGATGAGGCGGGTGGGCTTGCCGCGCATGGCACGCTTCACGCGGACCATGTCCTTGATCGGAATGCCTTCGGTGATGCAGACGGCGAGGTCGATGCCGGCATCGACGCACTCGAGGATGGCGTCGGCCGCGAAGGGCGGCGGCACGAAGATGGCGGAAACGGTCGCGCCGGTGGCGGCGGCGGCTTCGGCCACGGTGTTGAAGATGGGGACTTTGACGTCGCCATGCTCAAAAAACTGACCGCCCTTGCCCGGGGTGACGCCGGCCACGAGTTGCGTGCCGTAGTCGATGGACAGGCCGGCGTGTTTGCCGCCGAAGGCACCGGTGATGCCTTGGACCATGATCTTGGTTTCGGGATTGATGAGAATGGACATGGTAATCAGGCGACGAGGTTCACGATCTTCTGGGCGGCGTCGGCCATGGAGTCGCCGGAGACCAGCGAGAGGCCGGAGGCGTCGAGGGTCTTTTTACCGGCTTCGACGTTGTTGCCTTCGAGACGGACGACGAGCGGGAGCTCGAGGCCGACTTCCTTGACGGCTTCGACCACACCCTCGGCGATGACGTTGCAGTCCATGATGCCGCCGAAGATGTTGACGAGGATGCCCTTCACGTTGGGGTCACCGAGAATGATTTTGAAGGCTGCGACGACCTTCTCCTTGGAGGCGCCACCACCGACGTCGAGGAAGTTGGCGGGGTTGCCACCGAAGTGCTTGATGATGTCCATGGTGGACATGGCGAGACCGGCACCGTTGACGAGGCAGGCGATGTTGCCGTCGAGGGCGATGTAAGCCAGGTCGTATTTGGAAGCCTCGATCTCCTTGGGGTCCTCTTCGTTGAGGTCGCGGAGGGCGACGATGTCGGGATGACGGTAGAGGGCGTTGGAGTCGAAGGAGACCTTGGCGTCGAGGGCGAGGACGTCGTCGTCGGGCGTGGTGATGAGGGGGTTGACCTCGATCATGGACGCGTCGGTTTCCCAGAAGCAGTTATAGAGGTTGCGCAGGAGCTTGGCGGCGTTCTTGGACTCGGTCTTGTTGAGGCCGAGGGAGAAGATGATCTCGCGCACCTGGAAGTCGGCCAGGCCGTAGGCGGGATCGACGAAGACCTTGGTGATCTTCTCGGGCGTCTCTTCGGCGACCTTCTCGATTTCGACGCCACCTTCGGTGGAGGCGATGATGACCGGCTGGGAGGTGCCGCGGTCGAGGAGGATGGAGAGGTAATACTCCTTCTTGATGTCGCTCGCGACGGTGAAGTAGACGGTCTGCACCTTGCGGCCGGCGGGGCCGGTCTGGATGGTGACCAGCGTATTATCGAGCATCTTGCCGGCCACTTCCTTGGCCTCGGCCTTGGTGGGGCAGAACTTCACGCCGCCCTTGTAGCCGTCGGTAAAGGTGCCTTTGCCCCGGCCACCGGCGTGGATCTGAGACTTCACCATGGTGGGACCTTCGGGGAGGGTCGCCAGGGCGGTGTCGAATTCCGCGGCGTTTTTAGCGGCGGCGCCTTTTGGCACCGGCACGCCGTATTTCTCAAACAGGGCTTTGGCCTGATACTCGTGGATGTTCATAAACGATTTTGGTTTGGCAGATGGGGCCGGGGGGAGGCACGCCAAAAAACGCCGCATCACCACAATGTGACGTGGCTAATGGCGGTGACGTGGGGGGCTACACGATGGAGGGTGGAGCGGCGGAAACGGCAGGAGACGACGCTTAAGCGGTTGAAGGGTTGTTGGAGGGGCGCGACCGGCCGGGCGGGGGCGCGGGTGGCGCTTATGGGAGGCATAAGGAGGTCAAAAATTGCACAGAGGCGAACGGGTGCGACGGATAGCGCGGAGCTTTCTTTCCATCGGCCGGATGGGCGCGGGGTTTAGGCTGGGGGCTGGGTAGCTGGGAGCTGGTTTGCTGGGTGATGGGGGGCTGGGAGCTGGGATACGGCGAGGGCCACGTTGTCGCTGGGCTCCAACCCAGCTACGGGGGGCTGGCAAGCCAGCCCGCTGCAGCGGGTGGGGCCGGGGGGCTTCTTTCACTTTCGTCTTTATCGTTCTCTTTCTCTGACGACGCGCAGCGTCGCCGGGGGGCAGGCTCTTCGGCCCGTGGGGATAAAGAGAAAGATAAAGAATAAAGAGAAAGATTGGGTTGGGCCGGAGCTGGGAGGCAGGGGGGGCACGTTGTCGCTGGGCTCCAACGCGGCTACGGGGAGGGGCTGGCGAGCCAGCCCGCTACAAGGGTGGGATCAGGCGCGGCGGCGGCGGCGGTAGAGCTGCACTCCGATGAGGCCGAGGCCAGTGATCATGAGCGCCCAGGTGGAGGGCTCCGGGATGGGGGAGAACTCGAAGTCGGAAAGGATCACGCTGTTGGGATCGAAGAGGCTGCTGACACCGTAGTTGACGGTGAAGATGCCGCGTCCGCCATCGGGCAGGTCGGCCCAGACTTGGCCGCCGTTGGCCACGTTGTCGAAGTCGCCGAGCAGGCTGGCCGCGGTGTAGAGCGTGAACATGTCCGTCGAGATGGGATCGATGGCGGTGAGGAAATCGATTTCCAGATCGCCCGCGAGCGTGAGCGTGCCGGTGACGGTGAGGCGGTCGAAGGCCAGGGCGGTGTCGACGTAGTCGATTTCGAAGAAGGACAGGGCTCCGGATTCGAGCGTGAGGTCACCGTCGATGGTGAGGCTGCCGACGCTGGCGCCGGGGGAGATGGTGCCGCCGGTGCTGATGTCGGCGGTGACGGTGCCGTTGCCAGCGAGGGTGGTGGAGGCGGGCAACGCGAGCGGCGCGGCGAAGGTGAGCAGGCCGCCGTTTTGGACGCCGATGGTGCCGCCGGCGAAGGTGAAGGTATTGGCAAAGTGGAGCGTGCCGCTGCCGCCTAGCACGTAGCCGGCGTTGGTGACGGGCACGTCGATGGTGCTGGTGTCGCTGCCGCCGACCTTGGCGAAGATGCCGTTGTTCTGGAGCTCGAGGGAATCGTCGGCGGAGGAGATCGTGCCGTCGGAGGAGAGGAGGATATTGCCGTTGTTGGTGATGGTGGCGTCGGTGCCGGTGATGTCGCCGACGCCCCACAGCATCTGGCCGTCGATGGTGAGGTCGCGCTCGAGGTGGGTGCCGGTGAAATTGAGCAACTGCAGGATGCTGTCGTTGGCGATGGTGGTGGCGCCGTTGGCATCGAAGTCGCCGCCGGTCCAGGTGAGGGTGCCGGAGAGGGTGTGGGTGCCGGTGATGGTGCCGCCGGAGAAGAGGGCGTCGTTGCCAAGTCCGATGTCGCCGGAGAGGTCGAAGGTGCCACCGGTCAGACGCAGGGCGCCGCCGTTGATGACGGAGGTGCCGTCGCGCATCTCGAAGCCGTTGGGTAGGAGGAGGGACGCGCCGTTCCAGATGTCGATGGTGGCCTGATCGGCGTAGCCGCCGGCGTTGAGGGTGATGTCGCCGCTGTGGACTTCGAGACGGCCGTCCAAGCTGATGGGGGCGTCGAAAACGAGGGAGCCGGTGCCGGCGGTTTTGCGCACGTTGCCGGTTGAGCTGATGAGGAAGACGCCGGGCGTGGAGACGGAGGCGCCGTAGGTGCCGTCGCCTTTGATGAGCATGAGGCCGTTGATGGCGAAACCGCCGGCGGTGTCGGTCAGCAGGGTGCCGCCGGTCCAGTGCAGTTGGCTGCTGGCGTCGACTTCGAAGGTGGTGTTGCCGAGGTCGAAGGTGGCGCGGTCGAGTTTGGCGACGCCGCCGTCGACGATGCCGAAGTCGGCGTCGGTCGGGATGATGGCGTCGTCGATCCGGAGCTCGCCGGAGGTGACGAGGGTGCTGGTGTTGAAGGTGCCCTCGATGAGGTGGAGATCGACGCTGAGGTCGCCGTCGAGATTGAGGGTGCCGCCGAGTTGGACGACGGCGCCGTCGCCGCTGAAGATGCGGGCGTCGGTGACGGTTGTAGTGCCGGCGTCGATACGGAATTCGGTGACGTCGGCGAGTTGGATGTCGGACGACGGATCGAGGATGCTGTCCTGGGTGAGGGAGAGCTGGCCTTCCTGCAGCACGATGGTGCCGGTGTTGGTGAAGGGCAGGTCGATGACGAAGTTGCCGACACCGGGGACGAGGCGGAGCACGCCGTGATTGGTGAAGGTGGCGCCGGCGGTGGTGGGCCGGAGTTCGGCGGAGAGGCCGGAGAACTCGATCTCGCCCTCGTTGGTGAGGGCGTTGGCCGGGCCGAGGTTCAGGTTGCCGTCGAGCCAGCGCAGGGTGCCGGTCGAGTCGATGTTGAGGCCGCTGCCGGTGAGGGTGAAACCGGCGGGGGAGTCGAGGATGAGGGTGCCTTCGTCGAGAACCGAAAGGGTGTGACCGGCGACGAGATCATCGCCGGTGAACTCGAGGGTGCCGGCGATGTCGACGTCGCCGTCGAGCGAACCGCCGTCGATGACGAGGTCGGCGCCGAGGGTGCCGGACGCGGTGAGGGTGTCGGAGCCGACGCGAAAGCCGCCGGGACCCTGGAGCGAGGCGATGTCGGTGAGTTGGAAGTTGGACTCGAAGGTGAGGGTGCCGTCGGCGTCGGTTTTGAAGGCGGCGTCGCTGGTGCCGTAGCCGCCGCCGGTGAGGACAAGGTGGCCGGAGCCGGCGTCGAGCGTGCCGGCGTTTTCGAGCGGGACGTCGATATGCGTGGTGCCTTGGCCCTGGAGTGAAATCTGGGCGCCGAGTTGGTTTTGGATCAGGCCCGACGAGCCGGTAGCCGTGTGCACGGTGAAGGTGTCGTGGGTGGCGCTGCTATCGAGCAGGAGGGTGCCGTCGTTGGTCAAGGTGGCACCGTTGTCGAGCAGGAGGTCGCCGTAGGTGAGATTGATGAGGCCCTCGTTCAGGAGGGTGCGGCCGTCGAAGGTATTGCCGGAGGCGTCCTGGAGCATGAGCACGCCGGAGGAGCTGATGGTGGTGGTGCCGCTGGAGTCGAACGACCCGCCGAGGAAGAGAAAATTGTCGGAGAGGATGTGGGTGCCGCCGAGCGTGCTGTTTTCCACCCGCATGAAGGCGCTGAGCTCGCCATCGAACATGACGGTGGTGTCGGTCACCTGGTGGGTGCCGGCGCCGGTGAGGCTGGCGGCATCGACGATGGTGAAGTTGGCGGAATCGCGGTAGACGACGGCGGCGCCGCTGGCGACGTCGATGGTCGAACCGGATTCGATGTAGCCACCGGCTTTGAGGCGGAGTTCGCCGGCGGTCACGGACACGTCGCCGTAGTTGAGGAAGTAGAGCTCAAAGTCGGTGTTGGTGTCGCTGGTCTTTTCGAAGAGGCCGCCCTCGTTGTTGGTGAAGTAGCCGTCGCCAAACTGGGAGGAGGAATAGACGGCGTTGTTGGTGCCGGTCTGTTCGGTGACGGTGCCGTAGTTGGTGAGTCCGGCGTAGTCGTTGAGGATGAGGGAGCCGGAGTTCCAGAGGACGGTGCCGTAGTTCTCGACCGAGTGGCCTTCGAAGCGGTTGCTGCTGGGGTTGGCGAGGGTGAGGGTGCCGGAGGGGGCGATGGTGGTGAAACCGTAGTTGCCGAAGGTGCCGCCGGACCAGGTGGTGTCGGTGGCGAGGGTGGAGTAGCCGGAGAACACGCCGCCGGTGATCGAGAAATCGAGGGCGGAGAGGGTGCCGCTGAGCGAGAGGCCGCCGCTTTCGAGCTGGAGGGCGCCGCTGCCGGTGAGACCGTCGGCTTCGTTGATCACATATTCCTCGTCGCGCACGACCAAGGCGGCGTCGGAGGCGACATCGAAGCTGGCGCCGCTGGTGGCGGAGCCGCCGCCAGCGAGGATGAGTTGGCCGGCGTTGACGTCGACCGCGCCGCTGTTGTTGAAGGCGACTTCGAAGCGGGTGTCGCCGGCGCTGTCCTTCACGTAGTCGCCGAGGTTGGTGAAGTAGGTCGGGTCGCCGGAGCTGACGCGGACGGTGTGCGTCTCGCCGGAGGCGGTGGCGAGGTCGTGCCAGACCGCGCCGACGGAGGTGGTGGCGGTGGAGCTGTTGTTGAGGATGATGTCGCCGTCCTGCCAGTAGGCGACGCCGTCGATGATGAGGGTATTGTTGTCGAGGCTGTTGCCGGTGGGGTCGGCGAGGGTGAGTTCACCGGTGCTGGAGATGTGGGTGCTGCCGGCGGTGCCGAGGGTGCCGTTGTTCCAGTAGAGGGCTTCGTTGAAAGTGAGGGTGCCGATGAGGGTGCCGCCGTTGAGATTGAAGCTGCCGACATCGACGTTGCCGGTGGTGTAGAGGGTGCCGCCGGTGAGGAAGACTTCGCCAGCGCCCTGGAGGCTGGAGGCATCGGTGAGATCGTAGCCGGCGGAGAAGGTGAGCTTCGAGCCGGCGCCGACGTTGAAGGCGGCGATATCGGTGGCGTTGCCGCCCGCACCGAGATCGAGGACGCCGTCATAGATGTCGACCGTGCCCTCGTTGTAGAACGGGACGTCGATGCGGGTGGTGCCGAGGTTCACCTTTTCGTAGGTGCCGGCGTTGGTGAAGGAAGCGGGCGTGGCGGTGGAGGAACGGATGGTGTGGGTCTGTTCGGCGGCGGCGGCGTCGTCGGTCCAGATGGCCCCGGATTGGTTGGTGATACTGGCGGTGTTGTTGAGCAGGATGTCGCCGTCGTCCCACTCGACCTGGCCTTCGTTGATGAGGGTGCCGCCATCGACAGTGTTGCCGGTGGGATCGGCGATGGTGAGCGTGCCGGTGGTTTGATTGGTGAGGTTGGCGGCGATGGTGCCGCCGGTCCACTGGGTGTCGGTCAGCAAGGCAACGGTGCCGCTGAGCGTGCCGCCGACGATGTCGAAGCGGGCGACGCCGATATCGCCGGCGGTGTTGAGCGTGCCGGATTCGAGGGTCACGAGGCCGTCGCCGGAGAGGCTGCCCGCGTCCTGCAACTCGAAGTCGCTGGCGAAGACGAGTTCGCCGGGGCTGTCGACGAAGAGCGTGGTGTTTTCGAAGGCCACGCCGGTGCCCTCGAGGCGGAACACGCCGTCGTAGATGTTGAGGGTGCTGTTGTGGTTGAAGTAGACCTGCATGCGCGTCGTGCCGGCGCTAGTTTTGTTGTAGGTCGACTCGGCGTAATTGATGAAGGCGGGCGAGGACGCATCGGAGCGGCGAATGGAGTGCGATTCGCCGGAGGCGGTGGCATCGTCGTTGAAGTCGCCCTGATTGGAGAGGGTGGTGTCGCCGTTGAGGAGGATGTCGCCGTCGTTCCATACCATCGTGCCGGAGCTATCGAGGTAGTGGTTGTTGAGCGTATTGCCGGTCGGGTCGTTGAGGTTGAAGGTCGAGCCCGGCTGGTTGTAAGTGGCGCCGTCGCGAAGTTCACCGCCGGCCCAGGTGGCTCCGGCGAGGAAGGTGTGGTCGCCGGTGAGGATGCCGCCGTTGATAGCGAAATCGGGCGCGCTGACGAAGCCGTTGAGGGTGAGTTTGCCGTCATCGAGCGCGACCTGCCCGTCGCCGAGGAGGCCGTTGGCGTCGTCGATGGCGAAGTCGGAGTGGATCGACAGGGTGGCCCCGGAGGCGACGTCGAAACTGGTGCCGGTATTGGCGTAACCGCCGCCGTCGATGATGAAGGTGCCGGCATAGACCTGAACCACGCCGGAGGAGTCGAGGGCGAGCGGCACCAACACGCGGGTGGTGCCCTCACTGCTTTTCGAGTAGGTGCCGCGGTTGGTGAAGGCGGCGTTGGTGGAGGCATCAGGACTGCGGATCTGGTGGGTCTCGCCAGCGCCGGCGGCGTCGTCCTGCCAGGAACCCGTGACGCCGTTGGTGAGGGTGGCATCCTGATAGAGCAGGATGTCGCCGTCGTTCCAGAGAACCTGGCCGGCGTTTACGAAGCTGGTGGCGTTGAAGGTATTGCCGGATGGATTGGCGATGACGAAGGACGAGTCGCTGGCGTTGGTGGTGAACCCGGCGCCGATGGTGCCGCCGGTCCAGGTGGCGCCGGCCAGGAAGGCGACGCTGCCGTTAAGGGTGCCGCCGGTGATCTGGAAATCCTGAGCGGCGAGGTTGCCGGCCATGCTGAGGGTGCCGCCGGAAAGGGTGTATTGTCCGGCGCCCTGGAGTTTGATGGCGTCGGTGATGGCATAGTCGTCGGCGAATTTCAGCTCGCCGCCAGCGGCCACCAGCATGGTGCCGTCGGTGGTCATGGTGCCGCCGCCGTTGAGGATGACGGTGCTGCCGCTGTCGACCTGGAGGCTACCTTGGTTGTCGAACGAGACGTCGAAGCGCGTGGTGCCGCCGCCCTGCGCGACGTAGGTGGCGCCGCTCTCGTTGGAGACGCTGCCGGAGGCGCCGGAAGTAGTGCGCACGGCGTGGGTTTCGCCACTACCGGCAGCACTGTCATACCAGGTGCCGTAGTTGGAAATGGCCCCGCCCTGGTTGAGCAGGATGTCACCGTCGAGCCAGTCGATGATGGATTCGGTATCGAAAACGAAGATGCTGCCGCTGCTGGTGGCGGTGCTGGAGTGATCGATCTCGAACAGGCTCCCGGAGCCCACGTTGAGGGTGATGTTCGAAATGGTGCCGTTGCGCCAGTAAGCGGCTTGGCGACCGCCTAGCAGGGTAATGGAGTCGGTGGCGGCGTCGAACTCTCCGGCCAGCGTGCCGCCGTTCATCTTGAGGGCATCGATGGCGAAGTCGCCGTCGACGGTGAGGGTGCCGGCGTTGAGCACGGCGGTGTCGCTACTGCCGGGGAGTTGGCCCGTGCTCCAACCGGCGGGATTGGTCCAGGACGCGTCGCCGAGATGTTCGACGTCGGTTTGAGCGGAGAGAGCAGTTACCGCGCAGGCCCAAATCGCTGTCACGCCAATGCGACGCGGATGAGCAGTAGAGAAAGTTGGCGCGATCATTTCAGGAACTGATGATTAGGGAGGAAGCCCGGAACGTGATGCGTAGAAATCCCCATGGCGAGTGGATCTGCCAGTTGCTGGCAGATTCCTGTCAAAAAAATGCGAAAACGGGTGCGAGCTTACGTAAGCGGCGGGTCCGTTTGGCGTAGGGGGAGGCGGGTGACGCGTGGGTTGACCGCGCGGCGGCGGCGGGCTTTAACCGCGCTCTTATGGTTGAACAACTCACCGTCAATCTGGGCGACCGCAGCTACCCCATCGTGTTTGGGGCCGAATTGGCGCGTGAGGTGGCGGCCGAGGTGAAGCGTTTGCACGCGGCTGGGCGTAAGGTGGCGGTGATCACCGATCGGCGCGTGGCGCAGGCGCAGAGCGCGGTCTTGGCGGCGATGTTGGGCGATGCGCCGCAGTTTGTGGTGGAGGCGGGCGAGGGCGCGAAGTCGGCCCGAGTGATCGCCGAAGTGTGGGAGTTTTTGGCGGCGCAGCGGCTGGATCGCGGCGGCGTGGTGGTCGCGTTTGGCGGCGGGGTGGTGGGCGATCTGGCAGGCTTTGCGGCGGCGAGTTATTTGCGCGGTGTGGCGTTTTATCAGGTGCCGACGACGCTGCTGGCGATGGTCGACAGCTCGGTGGGCGGCAAGACCGGCATCAATCTGGCGGCGGGCAAAAACCTGGTTGGTGCGTTTCATCAGCCTCAAGCGGTGTATGTGGCGACGGGCGTGTTGAGCACGCTGCCGCCGCGCGAGTTTGCGGCGGGCATGGCGGAGGTCATCAAGTATGGCCTGTTGGGCGACGCGGAGCTGTATGCGGATCTGGCGGCGACGCCTTTGACGGTGGAGAGTGAGACGCTGGCCGCGGTGGTGCGGCGCTGTTGCGCGGCGAAAGCGCGGGTGGTGGAAGCGGACGAATTTGAAACGGCCAAGTCGGGCGGGCGGGCGCTGCTGAACCTCGGCCACACCTTTGGCCATGCGATCGAGAAGGTCGCGGGTTACGGAGCCTACCTGCATGGCGAGGCGGTCGCGGTCGGTCTGGTGGCGGCGGCGCGCTTGTCGCGGGCGCTGGGTCTGGTGGGCGACGAGGTGGTGGCGAGTGTGGAGGCGACGGTGGCGGCGCATGCGCTGCCGGTGCGGTTGCGAGAACCGATCGCGCTCGACGCGCTCTTGGCAGCGATGGCGCAGGACAAGAAGGTGCGAGCGGGCCGGTTGCGTTTTGTGGTGCTGGAAGCGATCGGCACGGCGGTGACGCGCGATGACGTGGACACGGAGCTGGTGCGATCGGTTTGGCGTGAAGTGGGCGCCGAGTGAGGTTAGATTTTCGATTTTTGATTCTCGATTTTGGATTGGTGGGCAGGGGGCCTCGGCCACGTTTCGAGCGTGTGTTTGCCGAACAGGTGCTTTTAAAGTGCAGGCATGTCGGCGATCGACGAAGGCATTGTGCGCGAGTATTTTGAGCAGAACGGCTTCCTCGTGCGGCAGGTGCGCAAATACCAGGTGCAGTCGCGCAAGAAGCATTCGGAGGAGGAGATCGATTTGCTGGTCTACAATCCGGCGTGGCGACGCAGTCGGCGGAAGGCGGACTTCTTTTTGTTTTCGTCGGAGTTGCCCTACGTGCACCGCGCGGTGGTGGCGGTGAAACCGTGGCACACGGGTGTGTTCTCGGCGGGCACGCTGCGTGGGTCGCCGGAGATTTTGCGTTTCCTCGAGGAGGAGGTGGTGAAGGAGGTGCACCGGTTGTTTCCGGCGGAGGAAACCGAGGAGAGCGAAGATGAGCCTGCGAAGATTTTGGTGCTGCCCGGGCTGCCGACGCAGGAGCCGTATCGCTCGCAGAGTGTGGCCTTACTGCAGGAGCGTGGGGTGGACGGCATCATCTCCTTTCGGGCCATGTTGCTCGACCTGATCGACAAGGTTGAGGTGAACCGCAACTACCGCAAAAGCGATACGCTGCAGGTGCTGCGCATCCTGAAAAACTACGACCTGTTGCGCGACGGCCAACTGGATCTCTTGACGGGCGACCGGCGGGCCAAGCATTGAGGGCGTAATTCCAAAACACGCAGTGCCACCGCTGTTGGCCTGATGGTGGGCGGCAAGAAGCGTTGGCGCTGTGTTGCCGGCAACGGCATGGCCTCCAACGGCCACCTCCGTCGCCGTCGCCTTGCGCGAACCCTCCTTTCCGCCCACGTTGACACTGCGGATTTTCGAATCACACCCTCGTTGTCATGGGCACATTGATACATCCGGGCGCGCACGTGGATCCGGCGGCGCAGTTGGGCGTCGACGTTGAAGTCATGCCGGGCGCGGTGGTCACGCGCTGGGCGCGACTGGGCGATCGGGTGGTGGTGCATCCTACGGCGGTGATTGGGGGAGATCCGCAGTATCTGGGCTTCAAGCGCGAGACGCCGACCTGGGTGGAGGTGGGCGCCGATACGGTGTTGCGCGAAGGCGTGACGCTCAATCGGGCGATCCACGAAGACGCAGTCACGTCGATCGGGGCGCGGTGTTTTTTTATGGCCAATTCTCATGCGGGTCACGACGCGCAGGTGGCCGATGATGTCATCCTGGCGAACGGCGCGTTGTTGGCCGGGCACGTGGAGGTGGGCGCGTTCAGTTTCATCGGCGGGAATGCGGCGGTGCATCAATTCTGCCGGATCGGCCCGGTGGCGATGATCGGCGGCGTGTCGCCGATCACGGGTGACGTGCCGCCGTATTGCATGGTGGCCGATCGCAGCGTGGTGGCGGGGCTAAATGTGGTGGGGTTGAAGCGACGCGGTTGGCCGCGGGAGGTGATCCGCGAACTGAAGGACGCCTATCGGGCGGTGATGCGGCCGACCGGCAACATGCGCACGGTCGCGGCGGAGTTGTTGCCGGATGTGTCGTCGGAACAGGCCCGCACGTTTTTGGAGTTCTTTACCACGGGCGGGAAACGGCCCATCGCGCGGCCGCGGCGCGGGCGGGATGACGGAGGGGACGACGCTTGAAGCCGCTGGCGTTCACTTGCGGAGACCCGGCGGGCGTGGGCCCGGAAATCATTGCGCGTTGGCTGGCGGAGCATCCGGATGACGTGGCCACCGGCGCAGTGACGGTGCTGGGGCCGGCGCGGTGGTTGGAGAGTCTGCCGGCGGGAGTCGGGCGTATCGCGGTGGGGGCGGACGATCATGTCGCGGTGCCGGGACAACCGGAGGCGGCGGGCGCACGGGCGGCTTGGGAGGCGATGCGCGTGGCGGCGGAGGGATGTGTGAGTGGACGTTTTGCGGGGGTGGTGACCGGACCGGTGAGCAAAGCGCAACTGGCGGCGGTCGGTTATCAGCATCCGGGCCAGACGGAGTTTTTTGCAGAGTCGTGGGGCGGGGAGCCGGTGATGGGGTTTCGCAGTGATCAACTGCGGGTGGTGCTGGCCACGTGGCATGTGCCGCTCACGGCGGTGAGTGCAGCGCTGACGCCGGCGGCGATCGAACGCGCGGTGCGCGCGGCGGTGCACTTGTGCGCGGCCGATGGCATCGCGACGCCGCGGGTGGCGGTGTGCGGCCTCAATCCCCACGCGGGCGAGGACGGTTTGTTGGGCGGAGAGGAGCAGGCGGTGATCGATCCGACCTTGGACGGACTGCGGGCGGAGTTGCCCGGCCTGTCGCGGGCGTTGCCGGGGGATACTGTATTCGGGCGCGCACTACGCGGGGAGTTTGATGCGGTGGTGGCGATGTATCACGACCAAGGGTTGGCGCCGCTCAAAACGATCGATTTCGACAACGCGGTGAATGTGACGTTGGGGCTGCCGTTTGTGCGCACGAGTCCGGACCACGGCACGGCGTTTGGCATCGCCGGGCGGGGCGTGGCGAGCGCGACGAGTTTTACGCGGGCGGTGGAGTTGGCGCGGCGTTTGAGTGCGTGATCGGCTGGCGCGGTGACGCGCGGTGATTGGAATGCGGCATGCTCCACGGCGACGCGCATGACGTCGCCGGATACCCCGCTTTCGAGTCGGTCACTGGGCGCCTACCTTGGACTGGCGGTAGGTGACGCGCTGGGGGCGACGGTGGAGTTTATGACGGCGCATGAGATCGCCGGGACCTATGGGGTGCATCGGCAGATGGTAGGGGGCGGTTGGCTGCGGCTGCGGCCGGGGCGGGTGACCGATGACACGGAGATGGCGATCGCGCTGGGGCGGGCCTTGTTGAAAGGACCGTGGGACCTGCATCACGTGGCCGAGGCGTGGGTGGACTGGATGCGGTCGAAGCCGATCGATATCGGCAACACCTGTCGGCGCGGCCTGCGTCGTTACACGATGGACGGCACCCTGATGTCGCCGCCGGCGGAGGAGGATGGCGGCAACGGCGCAGCGATGCGGCATCTGCCGCTGGCGATCGCCACGCTGGGCGACGATGACCTGTGGTGCGAGCGGGCGGTGGCACAGGCTCACGTGACGCACAACCATCGTTATTCCGATGCCGCGACGGTGGCGTTGGGGCGGATGACGCAGGCCTTGTTGCGCGGCGAGGGGATGGCCGGGGCGCGGCGGATTGCGGATGCGTTGGTCGCGGCGCATCGCGTGTTTCGGTTTGAGCCGTGGCCGGGCAATACGAGCGGGTATGTGGTCGATACGATGCAGACGGTGTGTGACGCGTTTTTCCACACGAGCGACTTCGAGAGTTGTGTGGTGCGGGCGGTGAACCGTGGTGGTGACGCGGATACAGCGGGGGCGCTCGCCGGACAACTCGCCGGGGCGCATCACGGCGTGGAGGCGATTCCGGCGCGCTGGTTGCGCAAACTCGATCGCGAGGTGCAGCGCGAGATTCGCGCGCAGGCGATCGCGTTGTTGGAATTGGCCCCGCAGGTCACGGCTGCGCGCTCGACTTGAGCGGGCACGCGCGCATCCTCGTGGCTCCTTCCGCCATGCCGGCTCCCGCTTCTGACGAACGCGTCACTTTCAACCGTTGTAACCTATCGCCCTGGACGATCGGGGCGGTGGAGTTTCAGGCGGATCCGCAGCCGCTGGAGCTGGAGGGTGTGCGGGCGACGGACCGACGTTTGTTCGAGCGACTGGCGACGATCGATGATCCGATGGAGCGCGGGCGGGTGTTCCATGATTACGTGTCGGTGAAGTTTCGCCTGCACGAGTGGCAGGAGCACGCGAATGCGGCGCGGTCGAGTCTGCGGCACAGTTACGTGCAACTGCTCCACGGTTGGGGAGCCGATAGCAACGGGCACTCCGGCGCGGTGCTAAAAGCCTGGATCGAAAGTCGGTTCGGGTTGCCGGCGACCTACCATCGCGGACGGCTGGTCGAGGATGCGGCGGCGCGGGAGCATTATTGGAACGACCGCATGCGCGGGGCGGCGCGCACCATAGGCGTCGCGATGCAATTGGATCTGCTTTATACCTTTTGCCAGGACGAGCTGGCGCGGCGGTATCCGGGCGAACGTTGGCTGACGCTTTATCGCGGCACCCACGATCCGGAGGAATATGCGGTGCAGGATGGTGGCGATGCGGACGGCACGCTGGTGCGGCTGAACAACCTGAGCTCCTTCACGGCGGATCGTGAAGTGGCGTGGGAGTTTGGCTCGTCGGTCTGGGAGGCGCGGGTGCCGCTGAGCAAGATCGTGTGTTTCAGCGGCCTGTTGCCGCCGCAGCTGTTGGCGGGCGAGGCGGAGTTTCTGGTGCTCGGCGGGGAGTATCAGGTGCGGCGGCTGCGTTACTGACGCGGCGCCAAGTCGACATCCAAGGCGTGGAGGGTGGCTTCGAGCTCACGCACCTCGGGCTTGAGAAAGGCGTTGGCGCGATGGAAGAGGAAGGCTCCGGCGACGATGAAAAGCACGGCGGCCATCCACGCGCCCGACCACGCATTGGCCGGGGATTCGAACTCGGCGGCGATGGACTGAAATTTGCCCAGGATGACGAGTCCCATGAAGCCCAGATAAGTGAGCGGTAGCCAAACGGTGAGCGCAGTGATCTCCTGGCGTTTTTCGTGGAGGATGTGTTCGAGACAGCGGCGGGTATCGTGTTGGAGCGAGTGGTAGCGTTGCAGCGCGCGACGCAGCAGCACAGCGCCGACGAGACAGATCAGAAAAGTGAGTCCGGGGATCAGGAGTTCCCAGAAACTGTTGCTGAAGGTGCGGCCCGGGTCGGTGAGAAGCCGGTGAAGCTGCAGGATGAGCCCGATGCCATTGGCGAGCGCACCAAACAGCACGAGCAAGGCGTGCCAACGGAACGAACGGCGCGTCTGCTCGATCCAGTCGTGCGGGGCGGATGAGGGGGGCGGGGGGGGCTGCTGGTGCCAGGTGGATTCCATTTCGTCGAGGCTCATGGCTTATTGGTCCTTCAGGTTGGTGGCTAATTTTTGGCGAATGCGGGTGAGGCGGGCGCCGACGTTGGTGGCGGTGAGGCCGAGGGCGGTGGCGATCTCGTCGTAGCTGAAACCGTCGAGCTGCAGGAGGATGAGCGCGCGCTCGATCTTGTTGAGGCGGCGGATCTCGGCATAAATCAGGGCGAGGCGCGGGTCTTCCGGCTCAGGCGCGACGTGGACGGGTTCCGCCGCGAGTTTTTCGTGGCGCCGGCGCTGACTGCTTTCACGACGCACCCAAGAAATGGCGCGGTTCAGGGCGATGCGGTAGAGGTAGGACGATACCCGGCTGCCGCCTTGAAAGGCCGGAATGGCGTGCCAGATAGCGAGCTGGATTTCCTGCAACAGATCTTCCCGGTCGGCCGGCCGCTCGCAGTAGGATCGGGCGACCTTGTGCAGGATACCCGCGTGAGCGGTGATCCAGTCCTGGAAGGTGTCGTGTTGATCCGGCGGACTCATGGGTTTGCTCTATCAGGCGCAAGTCGCCGGGGTTTCCTTACACGTTTTCGGAGAAAATGGTGAGTATCCAGTGGGGCAGACTCGGAAGGCCGCTTGATTTGTGCGGCGGCACACCGATAGTCTCCGAGTGACTATGTCGTCCGAAACCGTCACACCGCCACCGGCCACCGCGACTCCCGAAGGGGTGCGCGAGGGCAATGAGAATCTGGTGCGCCTCACCGAGGCCGCCGGGCTCAAGGTGGCTGCGCTCATCGAGCGCGAGCAGCAGGGCAACTACCTGCGGGTGGCGATCACGGGCGGCGGTTGCAATGGCCTCAGCTACAAGCTGCGCTTCGTGCGCGAGCCGCGGCGAGGCGACATTCTGGTGCGCTCCGCCGGGGCGCAGGTGCTGGTCGACCCCAAGACCGCCCTCTACCTGAAGGGCACGGAACTGGACTATTCGGCGAAACTCATCGCCGGCGGTTTCAAGTTCTCCAACCCCAATGCCAAGGCCAGTTGCTCCTGTGGCGAAAGCTTCAGTGTATGACGACGTCCTGTCGTTACTTCCTCTCCGGGACGCACTTTCCCCGCGACTTCGTTGTTGAAATCGCGCTGGGAGCGGGAGAAAAGCGTCCCGATCTACTCGAGTTGAACCTTATTTGATGGCTACATCCTTTTCATTTGGCGGCGGTAAACGTCGCGGCGGTCGAAACTTCCGCCGAAACAATGACCCCTACGCCCATATCCGCCGTAACCAGCGGATTCGGGTCCCCGAAATCCGGGTAATCTCGCCTGAGGGCAAGCAGCTCGGAGTGCTGCCGACCGAGAAGGCGTTGACCCTCGCGCAGCAGTTCAATCTGGACCTGGTCGAGGTCGCCCCGCAGGCCCGCCCGCCGGTGTGCCGCATCATGGATTTCGGCAAGTATGTCTACGAGGAGTCGAAGAAGTCTTCGCACTCCAAGTCGACCGCTTCGAAAATCAAGGAGGTGGAGCTGTCCCCGCGCATCGACGATCACGACCTCGTGACCAAGCTGCGTCACGCCGAGGAGTTCCTTAATGAGGGCGCCAAGGTGAAGCTGCGGCTTAAGTTCCGCGGCCGTGAAATGGCCCACACCGAGATCGGTTTCCAGGTCATGACGCGCGCCATCGAGGAACTCGTGGGCATGGGTCATGCCGACAGCGAGCCGAAGCTCAACGGCCGCCAGATCAACGTCATGATGACGCCGCATCCGGCCAACAAGCGGAAGCTGAAATATTACACGCCGAAGGCCAAGGGGCCCGCGCCCGACGAGCATAAGTCGAGCGGTGACGCTCCGGCTGACGACGAAGCGTCCGACGAGTCCTGAGTTTTCCCGGCCATGCGACGTCCATGGCTGTTCTGCAAACATCCCGCCGGTCTCCCCCGGCGGGATGTGCTGTTTTCTGCTCACGGTCTGCTCGTGGCGCTTTGCATTCTGCTGGGATCGGTGGGGGCGACAAACGCAGCATCGGCGGCGACGCCCGCGGAGACGTTTCGGGCCACCGACCACCTGCCGACGGTGCCGGTGGGCGAGTCGCACTACCTCGACGTCGCCGCGTTCCTGGCCCGCTACAATTTAAGCGGGGAGTGGATCGAGCCGGGCAAACGGCAACGCTTCGCCAGCGCGTGGACGACGATCGTGTTGGAGGTCGATTCGCGCGAGATCGAGTTCAACGGCCTGCGCCTCTTCATGGGACTGGGCACGGTGGTGCGCGAGGGGCGGATCTGGATCGATCGCATCGATGCCGAGAAGCTGCTGGCACCCTTGCTGCGGCCGGCGACCTACGCCGATAGCCTGCGGCCGGTGAAGCGCATCGTGATCGATGCGGGGCACGGCGGTAAGGACGGCGGGACGGCGCACAAAACGTTTAAACTGCAGGAGAAGACCTTCGCCCTCGATGTGGCCAAACGGCTCAAAGCGCTGCTCACCGCGCAGGGGTTTGAGGTGGTGATGACGCGGGAGGACGACACCTACATCGGTTTGGCGGAGCGGGCCCTCATCGGCCAGCAGGCGAAGGCCGATCTGTTTGTGAGCGTGCATTTCAATGCGGCGGGACGGGAGAGTGTGCGCGGCACCGAGACCTACATCTGCACGCCGCAGCACCAGCGTTCGACGTCGAGCGACAAGGACGATCCGAGCGACCATACCCATGAGCTCGGCAATGGCAGCGACCCGTGGAATGCAGTGTTGGGTTACCAGATGCATCGTAGCCTGCAGGGCCAGATCGGATCGGTGGACCGCGGTCTCAAGCGGGCGCGGTTTGCCGTGCTGCGGCTGGCGAAGTGTCCGGCGGTGCTGGTGGAATCGGCCTACCTGACCAATGACGCCGAAGCCCGGAGGATTGCCTCACCGGAGTTTCGCGCCGAGATTGCCCGCGCGATCGCCAACGGGGTGGTCGCTTATGCGAACCTCGTGCTGTCCACCCAATCCTCCTGACCATGTCGATTTCCCACCTCCTCATTGCCGGCCTCGGAGGCGCCCTGGGATCGATGCTGCGGATGGGGGTGGCCTGGTGGGTGCCGGCGGGCAAGTTGCCCTGGGGCACCATGCTGGCCAATCTGCTGGGCTCGCTCGTGATCGGGTTTGTGCTCGGTCGGTTGGGGGAGACCGGAGCGACGGATCAGCCGCATTGGCACGCCTTTGCCGCGATCGGTTTTTGCGGTGGGTTCACCACCTTCTCGAGTTTCAGCTGGCAGACGCTGGAGCAGGTGCGGCAAGGGCAGATCGGGACAGCGCTGCTGCATGTGGCGGTGTCGGTCTTGGTCTGCGTGGTCATGACGTGGTTGGGCTGGCGACTCGGCCGTTTGTGGACGGGCGCCGCATGAGAGGTTGGCTGAGGCTGGTTGGGTGGGTGCTCGGGCTCGGAGGGACCGCGGGCCTGATCGCGGCGACGCCGTTGACCTTTGCCCCTGTGCCCGACGAGGCGGAGCGGGTCGTGATCGTGGCCAACGCCAACGATCCCGACTCGGTGCAGTTGGCGCGGTTTTACGCCGACGAGCGGGCCATCCCGCGGGCCAACATCGTGGCGTTGGATTTGCCGGCCGGGGAGGAGATCAGTTGGCCGATTTACGTGACGCAGCTTCTGGAGCCGCTGCGGAGTTGGTTGATCGAGCACGATTGGCTGCAGGCCGTGCCGATGAATCTGGTGGATGACGCCGGACGCACGCGTATGTCGATATCGAGCCACCGTATCAGTTATTTGGTGACGGTGCGGGGAGTGCCGCTGAAGATCCGCCAGTCGGATGAAATTCCCTCTGATGGCCCGGAGTCGGATCGGCAGGCGGTGCGCACCAATCGGGCGGCGGTGGATTCCGAGTTGGCGGTCCTGGCGGTCAACGAATCGCGGCGGCACGGTTATTTGCCGAATCGGCTTTTTCAGAAGAACCGGCCGGATCTGTGGGAACGCGGGAGCGTGGTGCGGGTGGCACGACTCGACGGACCGTCCTATCCGGCCGCGCGCAACCTGGTGGAGTCGGCCTTGATCGCTGAGCGACGGGGCCTGATCGGGCGCGCGATAGTGGATATCGGCGGCCCGCACAAACTGGGCGATACGTGGTTTGGCGATACGGAAAAGGCGCTTACGGCGGCGGGCTGGGCGCCGCAGGTGGACCGGGAGAAGAGCACCTTTCCGGCGGAGGCGCGAGCGGATGGCGTGGCGTGGTATATGGGGTGGTATACGAGTCGGGTGAACGGACCATTTTTGCCGCCGGACTACGAGTTTGCGCCGGGGGCGATCGCGTTGCACCTGCACAGTTTTTCGGCGTCGTCACTGCGGTCGCTCAACAATGGCGGCTGGGTCGGGCCACTGGTCGGGCGGGGCGTGGCGGCGACCTTTGGCAATGTGTATGAACCGTATCTGGAGTTCACGCATCGGCCGCAGCACATCGTGCGGGCGTTGCTGGCGGGGGCGACCTTGGGGGAGGCGGCGTATTTTTCCATCCCGGTTTTGTCGTGGCAGAGTGTGGTGATCGGCGACCCGTTGTATCGACCATCCGCGGTGAGTTTCGAGGCGCAATGGGCGGCGCGCGACGAACTTCCCGGGCGGTTCGCCTCCTACCTCGGTTTGCGGCAACTCGGCATGATGGCGATGTCCGAGGCTCCGATGGAGGAACGCCTGGCGTTGGCCAATGGCGTAATGGCGAAACACCCCTCGCTGGCGATGGCGCTCGCGCAGGCGCAATTGAAAGAAGCGGCGGGCGACCGGGCCGGGGCGTTGCGGGCGCTGGGGCTCGTGGCCTACATGCGGCGGGTGCGGGCGGATGAACGGGGCTTGGTGATCACCATCAGCCGGCAACTGGTGGAATGGGAGGACCCGGCGACTGCCTTGAAGGCGTGGGGCAATCTTTTGAATCAGGAGCTCCCCAAGGAGCAGCGCGTGGCGTGGCTGCGGGAAGCGGTGACGGTGGCGCGGGCGGCGGGCGAGTTCAGCCAAGCGGCCGATTGGGAGCAGGAGATCACGCTGCTCACGACGGACGTGAAGAATTAGGAAAGGCGTGGGCGGCTGATCACGGCCCGCGGCCACAAAAAAGCCCCGCACCTTGAGTGGCGCGGGGCTGAAAGGGAGTCGGTGTCGGCGCGGCGACCTCAGACCTTTTCCACGATCTCGTCGGCGAGACCGTATTCGATCGCTTCCTTGGCGTTGAGGTAGAAGTCGCGATCGGTGTCCTGATTGATGCGCTCGATGGGCTGACCGGACGCTTCGGCGAGGATCTGGTTCAGTTCTTCGCGCAGCTTTTCCATTTCCTGAGCCTGGATATGAATATCGGTGGCGGGGCCGGTGAAACGACCAGAAATGAGCGGCTGGTGAATGAGCACGCGGCTGTGCGGGTAGAGGAGGCGACGACCCTTGGGGGCGCCGGAGAGCAGGATGGAGCCCATGGAAGCGGCCATGCCGGTCACCACGACGGTGATGGGCGAGGTGATGAGCTTCATGGTGTCGTAGACAGCCATGCCGGCGGTCACGGAACCACCCGGGCTGTTGAGATAGAAGATGATCTCTTTGCCGGGTTTCATGGCCTCGAGATACAGGAGCTTCTCGGTGAGATCCTTGGCGGAGGCGTCAGTGACGGGGCCCCAGAGAAAGATTTTCCGCTGATCGAGGAACTTCTTTTGGATGAGGGCGGTGACGGGAGCCGGACCCTTGGAGGGCACCTCTTGGTCCTCGTCCTCATCATCGTCGTCGTCGAGGCGGGGAGTGGGTTCTTTGAGGCCGGGCTGAAGATTCGAAAAGTGCATGGAAGACAAACGGTGGGAAGAGAGGGCGGATTTGGCAAGCGGCAGGAAAGATCCGTCGCGAAGCCGGGTGGGCCGCGTCGGAAGGAGGGAATCGACCCGCCGGAGCTAAAGTTAAGCCGCGGCGGGGACGTTGTTGAAAGCAACCCCCTGATAATCATGAGATTCACTGCAAAACTCCTGCTTCTCGTGCTCGTCACCTGCACCCCGGGTTGGGCGAGCGAACCTGTAACTGTGACCGCGACCAGCGCCATTCGCGTGGCGTGGGTGGAGCGAGGCGCCAAATCCGAGGAGGTGACTGAGCTGCAGCGCACCTTCGCGCCCGTCTTCCGCGTCGCCCTCGAAGGGATCTACGGCGACCACACCGAAGTGGTTTTCGAGGTCATGTCGTCGAGTCGGGCGGCCCAGCGGCTTGAGCGTCGCGAGGTCGATGCGGTGCTGCAGTTTGCGACCAAACTTTCGCGGCGGCTGCAGGCCGATGAACACCATGTGCTACGCGCCGAATCGGTGGCGGAGCCGGGGCGCTACGTGGCGTTTTTGGTGCTGCCGGAGGCGCAGTCGACTTTGCAGGACCTGTTGGCCAACGCGTTTTCGGCTTCGATTAACCACTATGAAGTGCGTGCCTCGTTGCACGACGAGCTGCCGCTGTTCGAGCTGGCCGCGGGTTGGTAGCGGACACCGCGGTCGATCAACGTTCCGCAGACTCGATCGCGGCCACGCGTAAACGGCTTGGCCCCGGTCGGCGAGAGCCCCTAGGGCTTGGGGGCTGCTTACCCCTCCCCAGCCCCTATGATGCTTTTGCCCCGTTTTGAATCGGCGGCGCCTGTCGTGGCGTCGCGCTCGTTGAACTTTATCCACGCCGCGATGGTGGGGCATGGCGCGGAGGTGGCGGTATGATCGCCGTAGCGGTGATCGCCGCGGCGACGGGCGCGGGCGCGGCGGCTCCGGTGGCCGGACCGATGATCGCGCTCGGCGTGGGCGTGGCGTTTGTGGTGCTGGGCATCGCACGCTGGCGCATGCATCCGTTTTTC